>WYBU01000021.1 GCA_011525745.1 Planctomycetaceae bacterium
TCAATCCGAATCATCCCGGCTCCTCGCTCCAAAAGTGTAGCCGCGCGGCGTTTCGACTCCAAGCCGCCCCCCGGGGTGGCCCACCGCGTCGCGGTGGGGTCGCGATGATGCGAACCGGAAACACGCGCCAACAAGCGCTGACTCCTGGATGCACCTTGCCGCACTCGGACCCGTCCTTTCTTCCTTCATTGCTTTGTTGCTCCCCGTTCCCCCTTCCCATTTCATGCCTTTTGTGCTCCGGAACCGAGCGCCTCCGTGCCCCGCCGCACCCGAAACATTGCCGGTCGCTCAAGACTCTTGTAGGAACTGGCAAAAGACGCGGGGGCGACTCATCGTCAAAAATGCTTGAGTCAAGTGCGGCGCCACGCAACAGAATCTCCGAGTTCCACTCAACTCAACGGCACATCCTGCGGCGCCTGAACCAGCACATGATTCTTCGCCCCAATCCCCGCCAGAATCAGCACGCACGCCGCCGCCTCCGGGCCGCTCAACAACAGGATCACCAGCGGCGCCAGCAGACCCACCGCCACCACACCGCCCCAGAACCACCCCGCATACGGCCCACGCAGAATCAGCCGCGCCGTCCGCTCCGCGTTGCGCGTCTGATGCCGCGTCAAAAACTCCACCGAAGTCAGCACAATCAGCGACACGACCACCGCCAAAAGCGATGCGCTTCCGCCGCCCGCCTCCGCCTCCGGCAGCGTCCCCGTCAACGCCAGCACCGCCAATCCCGCCGCCAGCGCATCGACCAGCATCACCACCGGCAGCAGCGGACTCTGCCAGTAATCCCGGCCGCGCGCCTGCGCCAGCAGAAAGCCCGTGTACATCGCCGCCAGCGCCGCCAGCACCGCCAGTACGCCCCCCAGCCACGCCTGCGCCGACCACGACGCCCCCGCCAGCCCCGCAATCCACGCCACCGGCAGCATCACGCCGAACGCCGCAATCACATACGCCCCGCGCACCAGCCAACTCTTCCACTGCGGCCGAAGCAGCACGTACAAGAAGCGCCTCGGCTGCTTCAGATCGCCCACCAGCAGCGCCCCCGTCAGCATTAAAAACACGATAGAAATAATCATAATCTGCGTCGTCACCGCCGCCGAAAGCCGGCCCAGCGCGAACAGCCCGAAACCCGCCATCACCACGCCCGACGCCACCGCCTTCGTGCTGATGTATGCCGACACCATCCAGCCCCACGGCCGGGGCTTGCTCAGCGGATCGTAAACCCGCCGCGCTCGCGCCTCGCCTTCCGCCTCCTCGTCCGCTGCCCGCAACGCCCGCTCGTCGATCCGACCGTCGTTGCCGCTCCACACGTACTCCCGCCCCGGCGGCGCGGCCGCCGGATCGACCGCCGCCGTCTCCCCGCCCACGTAAAACAGCTTCGGCTGCGTCCCCTTCTCGACCTTCGGATACTGCACCTTCTGTGCCCGATCGAGCTGCGCGATGCGGCTGTCGGGATCGTCCAGGTCGCCGCTGACGATCGCCTCGACCGGGCAGACCACCACGCACGCCGGCTCGAACCCCGCGTCGACCCGGTGCGTGCAGTAGTTGCACTTCGCCGCCGTCTGCGTCTGCGGATCGAGATACAGCGCGTCGTAGGGACACGCCTGCATGCAGGCCTTGCAGCCGATGCAGCGGTCGGAATCGAAATCGACGATGCCGTCGGGCCGGGCAAACAGCGACGTGACCGGGCAGATCTCAACGCACGGCGCGTCTTCGCAATGGTTGCAGCGCTGCACCGAAAAGTGCCGCCGCGTCTGCGGAAACTCGCCCTTTTCGATGTACTTCACCCACGTGCGGTTAACCCCCAGCGGAACCAGATGCTCCGCCTTGCACGCCACCGTGCACGCGTGACACCCGATGCACGCGCGATTGTCGATCGCAAACCCGATTCGCGGCATGAACCACCCTTCTTCATCTCCATCCCTTCGCGCCGCGAATTGTAAACACATCCGCCCCCATCGCGCGCTTTTCGTCCCCTACGTCCCTTGCCTCCTATCGCTCACCACCCCCCTCAACCGCTCCACCACCACTTCCAACTCTTCCCGCGTCGTCCCGCGCCCCAGGCTCCACCGCACCGCGCCGCGACCCGACTCCTCATCCACCCCCATCGCCTCCAGCGTCTCCGACAGCATCGTCTGACCGGCGTGACACGCCGCCCCCGTCGTCGCCGCTACTCCTTCCAGCCCCGACAGAATCTCCGCCCCCACCGCCCCGCGAAATCCCACGTTCAGCGTATTCGGCAGCCGCTCATCCGGATGCCCGTGCAGCGCCACCCGCTCGCCGAAACTCGCGCGCAGCCGCTCCCAGAAGTAATCCCGCAACTCCCGCACCCTCACCATGACCTCCAGCCGACCGCACAGTGCACACGCCGCCCCCAGCCCCACGATGTACGCCACGTTCTCCGTCCCGCCGCGCCGGCCATCCTCCTGTCCCGCCCCGTGAATCAGCGAGTCCATTTCGATCGGCGTCGCACGCCCGCGCTGCCGCACGTACAGCGCACCGATCCCCTTCGGCGCGTACATCTTGTGACCCGCCACGCTCAACAGATCGACCCCCAGCTCATCCACCCGCACCGCCAGCTTGCCCACCGACTGCGCCGCGTCCGTGTGAAACAGCACCCCCCGCCGCCGCGCCATCCGCCCGATCTCCGCGACCGGCTGCACCGTTCCCGTCTCGTTGTTCGCGTGCATCACGCTGATCAGCAGCGTCCGCGGCGTGATCGCCGCCTCGAACTCCGCCGGATCGACGCGCCCGAACCGATCGACCCCCACGTATGTCGTCGTCGCCCCAAAACGCCGCTCCAGGTATCCCAGCGCCGCCTTGACCGACGGATGCTCAATCCGCGTCGACACGAAATGATCGCCGCGCTGCCGGTTCGCGAAAAACACGCCCTTGATCGCGTGATTGTTCGCCTCCGTCGCGCCGCCGGTGAACACGATCTCCGCCGGGCTGCACCCCAGCAGCTCCGCCACCTGCGCGCGTGCCCGCACGATCGCCTCGCCCCCCGGCCGGCCGGCCCAGTGCGTCGTGTGCGGATTGCCGAAATGCTCCGTCGTAAACGGCGCCATCGCCGCGACGACCTCGGCCGCCACCGGCGTACTGGCGTTGTGGTCAAGGTAGATGAGTCGAGACATGAATCACTCGCGACCGGGGAATTCTCCACGTGCCACGAGCTTCATGCCCGCGGCCGCGCGCCGGGGTGGCCCACCGCGTTGCGGTGGGTTCACGATGATGGGATCGCGATGCGGCCTCCGACCAAAGTGACGAGCCGGATGCTCGAATTCCCTCTTCCTTCAGCGGTGCATGCCGGCACGAAGCCGATCCGAACCGCGACTATCAGGGAGCGCCGGATGGCCCCGCGTCACGCCGTGCCCCCCCGCCGCTCCCTCGCTGACGGCCAGGAGTCGATCCCCGTCCGCTCCCAACTCCCTCATATCCCCGCCCCATCCTGCAACGCCACCACCGGATCGAAAAACTCGCGAACCGCCGTATCCGTCAGCGAATACACTCCCATGCTCAGCAGCGGCGGCGAATAGACGTGCAGCGTCACCAGATCATGTCCCGGCGGCTGAAGGTTCGACACCTGGTGCATGTCGCCGTCCTGCGAGCCGCACACTTCCCCCTCGCGCAGCTCGCGCGTCGACACGGCGTACACGTACCCGTGCTCGGTCCGCTCGAAAAAAGTCTCCGATGCCACGCCCTGGATGATCCGCACCCCGCAACTCGACCCGCGATGATCGTGAATCGGGCTGCGCTGCCCGCTCCGCCAGCACAGAATCAGCGCCGAATACCCCCGACCCGAGTGCATCAGGTTCCGCTGATACGTGTCCCGCCCGAAGTGAATGAACGGCCGTACGTCGTCGATGGAAATCTCCAGCTCTTCCATCCGGGCAGTCAGCTCATCCAGCGGAACGCGACACGCGTACTCATCCAACTCCGCCAGGAAATCCGCCAGGCTGCGCGTCTTGACGATCATGGCTCACTCCTCTCGATATCCCGTATGGCCCCTTGCCCCCCCAGTCTACCCCATCCCCCGTCCTCATTCCACCGGCATCCGCAGGGTCCGCCGTGCGGACCAGAACCGTAACGCCGCGCTGTGCGGACCTTTCCTGATTCGACCTCCGATGCGAGCACCCAGCGCCGGCGCGCGCGTGCGAGTGGCCCGCCCAGGCGCCGGAGGACCGACGATGACCACAACCCGTGCACCGCCCCCGAGTGTGCGCTCCCAAAATCTCCCCCATTCCGACATCTCAAATCTCAAATTCGAATTCGTCAACGCATTCCCCATCCCTCACAACTCATCCCCGACGCGAAAACCCTCCCCGCAAACCCCGCCTCTCGACTTCGCGCACAAACGCGCATCAATGCTACGATACGCACCCGTCGGCAACACCGCTGAACATCCACGATAGGAACCGCCTCATGTCGCGCCACACACGCCCCGCATCGCGATCAATCTCGCTCGGAACACGCCGCTCCCGCGCATGGCATGTCGCCCCGACGCGCCACGCCTGCTCGCCCCCGATTCGCGCGTTCGCCCTCCTTCTCGCCGCGCTACTGACTTCGTCCGCCGCGCCTCCCATCACCACCGCCGCCCCACCGACCATCGTTCCGTCGACTTCGCCTTCGTCGCATCGTCGGTCCGCCGTTCCCTGCACCCTGTTCCCTGTTCCCTTCCCTTTGTTTCGACCTTTCGACGTTTCGATGTTTCATTCCGACTCTTCGACTCTTCGACATTTCGACTTTTCGACCTTTCGACGTTTCATTCCCGCCGACGACCCCCCAACCGCCCTCACCCGCAATGTCTCCACCATCGCCGCTCCCGGAATCCCCGGCCCCCTGGCCCTCACGGGCGACAACGCCGTCGTCGTCGCCGTCGGCGGCGTCTCGGCCGGGAATTCCAACCTCCGCGCCCCCGTCGTCGCCGCCGCCCGCCTCGGCCGCGGACGCATCGTCGCCTTCGGCCATACCGGCTACCTCGATGCCTCGACACTGGACGTTGCCGACACCGCCGCCCTGATCGACAACGCGCTGCGCTGGTCCGCCGGCCGCGACGCCGACGACCCATCCGACCGCCCCCCGCTGCGCATCGGCCTGCTCGGCCTCGACGGCCTCGCCGCCGCTCTCGAGCAGCGCGGCCATAACACGATGAAAATAGTCGCTAATGGTCTGCCCTCGCGCCTGCCCGACCTCGACGTGCTCTGTCTCTCCCACGCACCGCTGACCCCCGCGCAGGAAGCGGCCGTGCGGCGGTTCATCTCCGACGGCGGCGGCCTGCTGATCTCCGGCCTCGGCTGGGGCTGGCTCCAGCTCAATCCCGGTAAAACCCTTGCCGACCACCCCGGCAACCGCCTCCTCGCCCCGGCCGGCATCGCGTTCAACGACGGCTGCCTCTCGCGCACCGCCGCCGATGGCTTCGCCGTCGGCGAGTCGGCCGCCGAGTCCGAAACGCTCATCCCGCTCTGCCACGCCGTCGCGGCGCTCGACCTCCTCGCCGCCGCGCCGCCGAAAGAGCCAAATAACGATAATAATCGTCAACTTCAGCAGGCCGCCTGGACGATCACCGAAGTCATCCGACTTCTTCCATCCGAAAATTCGCCCGTCCGCCGCCGACTCGATCGGCTCGCCGCGCAGAACCCCGACCATCTGATCCCCACGCCGCAGCGGCCGATCGGCATGGACCAGCCGCTGCAACGCGTCCTCATCGCCTGGGAATTCGACCGCGCCTCGCGCCTGCCTCCGGCGAAAGTCACTCGCGCCCCGGCCGCCGCCCGGTTCCCGGGAGACGTTCCGCCCGACGCCGGGCCGGTCGCGCGCGACGTCGAAGTCAATCCGCGCGTCCCCGGCTGGCACTCGACCGGTCTCTACGCTCCGCCCGGCGGCCTGATCGAGATCACCGTCCCGCCCGAAGCCGCGGCGCTGGGCTGGAGCGTCCGCATCGGCGCGCACACCGACCGCCTCTGGTCCAACAACCCCTGGCGACGCTCGCCCGAAGTCTCCCGCGCCTTCCCCCTCCGCGCCGAACGCACCGAGGCCGCCAACCCCTTCGGCGGCCTGATCTACCTCGAACTGCCCGAACCCCCGCGCAGGACTGCGGCAAATGGGGGACAGCCGCCCCCGGCTGTGAATGGGGTACCCCCGCCCGCCACCGCATCATCCCCCGCACGCCATATCCGCGTCCGCATCAGCGGAGGCATCGAAGCCCCCTGGTTCGTGCTCGGCCGCACGTCGCCCGACGACTGGCGACGGCGCGTCCGCGGCCGGCCCGCCCCGTGGGCCGAATTGCAGACATCAAAAATCATCATCACCGTCCCCGCGCGCGTCGTCCGCTCGCTCGACGACCCCGGACCGCTCCTGCGCTTCTGGGACCAAATCGCCGACGCCCACGCCACCCTCGCCAGCATGCCGCTCGATCGTCCCCGGCCCGAACGCTTCGTCGCCGACGAGCAAATCAGCGCCGGCTACATGCACGCCGGCTATCCGATCATGACGCATCTCGACGTGGCCGAGCTGTTCGTCTCGCTCGACCGCCTGAAGCGCGGCGACATGTGGGGATTTTTACACGAGTTAGGGCACAACCATCAGCATCCCGACTGGACCTTCGACGGCACGGGCGAAGTCACCTGCAACCTCTTCACCCTGCACGCGCTGGAAACGATCTGCCATCTGCCGCCCGGCACGCGCGGCCACAACGCCGTCGACGCACCGCCGCCGCTGACCGACTACCTGGCCGGCGGCCCCGACTTCGAGAAGTGGAAGCGCGATCCGTTCCTGGCGTTGCGGATGTACATCCAGATGAAGGACGCCTTCGGATGGGATGTATTCAGACAAGTATTCGCAGAATATCGCGCCCTGCCCGTCGCCGACCGGCCGCGCAGCGACGATGAGAAACGCGATCAGTGGCTCACCCGCTTCAGCCGCGCCGCCGGCCGAAACCTCGGGCCGTTCTTCCAGGCCTGGGGCGTTCCGACGTCCGAGGCCGCCCGCCGCTCCATCGCCGACCTCCCGCCCTGGATGCCCCCCGACTGGCCCACCCAGCCGCCGGTCTCTCCGTGATCCGAGTTTCACCTGCTCTCTGATCCGAGCCGCTGTTCCTCTCTGATCCGAGCCGCAAGCGCAAGCGCCGCGGTTAGCTCTTCCGCGCACGCACAACCTCAGCCGGCTGGCCCACAGATTCAGCCGCGGGCTGGCGATGATCAGAACAGGAACAACGCTTCCGAATGTGCGCTCCCGTGCACTCCCTCATTCCGACATCTCAAATCTCAAATCCGACTCATCCCATCCGCAATCGACGCGCCACCCCCGCTGCCGGGCGACCCCCGGCATCGCACGACCGTTTCCCCCCGCGCCGACTCCTTCAAAACGTGCACGTCACGCCCGTCAGCGCCGAGAACACATCCGGCGGCGCAATCCCCAGCCCCGCCAGCGGCGCAAACAGCAACCCGATAAAGTTCTGCAGCACCGCCGCGAAGATGTACAAGAACGGATTGTTGATAAACGCCGCCAGACACGCAGCCAGTATCGTCTCCGAATCCATCGCCGCACCTCCGAAAAACTGTTGAAATCCGCATCACAAGCCGATTATGATAATCTAACGCATGGTGTTAGATTATCCAACACCACCGACTCCGTCATGACCCTCATTCAACGCCACGTTGCTGATTCCCTCCTCACCGCACTGGCCGATACCCCCGTCGTGCTCCTCCACGGCCCGCGCCAGAGCGGCAAGAGCACGCTCGTCCGCCACCTGTGCCAGACCCGACACAAGGCCGCTTATTACACGCTTGACGACCCCGCCGTCCTGACCGCCGCCACGCGCGACCCCGACGGCTTCCTCCACGCCATCAACGGCCCTGTCACGCTCGACGATGTCCAGCTTGCCCCCGACCTGTTTCGCGCCGTCAAACTCGAGGTCGACCGCCGTCGAACCCCAGGTCGTTTTCTGCTCACCGGCTCTGCCGACATTCAATTCCTTCCAAATCTGTCAGAATCTCTTACCGGCCGCATGGACGTACTCACGCTGTCGCCCTTCTCCGTCGGCGAGCTGATCGAATCGCGCGAAGGGCTGATCGACGCCCTCTTCAGCCGCGATCCCCTGCCGCCGCTGGCCGGCCGTGATGCATCACGCGCACAGCTCCTCGACTACATCGTGCGCGGCGGCTATCCCGAAGCCGTCCAGCGAATAGACCCGCGCCGCCGCCATGCGTGGTTTGCCGCCTACCTCACCACGATCCTTCAGCGCGACGTCCGTCAGATGGCCGACATCGCCGGCCTGACCGAACTGCCGCGCTTGTTCGCGCTGTTGGCCGCACAGAGCGGCGGCCTTTTGAACATGGCCGAACTTTCACGCGACATCGGCATCGCCCAGCCCACGATCAAGCGCTACCTCGCCCTGCTCCAGGCCACACACCTGTACCAGCCGTTGCCCGCGTGGGCCGGCAGCTCGCGCAAGCGCCTGGTCAAAACCGCTAAAGTCTATCTCAATGACACCGGACTGCTGACCCATCTGCTGGGAACCGATGCCGAGCAGCTTTCGCACCCTTCGGCAACCGTCGGCCAACTGATCGAGGCGTTCGTGTGCCAGGAGCTTCGCAAGCAGATTTCATGGAGCCTCTCGCAGCCGTCGCTCTATTACTACCGCACGGCCGCGGGGCGCGAAGTCGATTTCGTGCTCGAACACCGCGATGGCCGGATCGTCGGCGTCGAAGTCAAGGCCGCGGCCCACGTAAGGCAGGATGACCTCAGCGGACTGGATGACCTCGCCGACACGGCCGGCAGGCGCTTCCACCGCGGAATTCTCCTTTACGGCGGCGATGCCGTCGTGCCGATCAGTCGCCACATGTTTGCGCTGCCCATTTCTTCGCTGTGGCGCATGCCGTAACCCGGTACGTCCAATCTGACATTTCAAATCTCAAATCTCGGATCTCAAATCGCGCTCGACCGCACCCCACCCGCGCTCCCAAACCGCAGCACTACTCCGTCGTCGTCCCGCGTTTCCTCGATCGTCGCCCCCAGGAACAGGTGAATCAACGCCACGTGCGTCCGCGCGTGCCGCGTCAGCCCCGTCGAGCGAAACGATCCGCCGCCCGCCGCCGCCAGCGGCAGCATCAACTGGTCGGTCAGGTGTTCGCCCACCGGCGCGGTCGCCTTCAGATACCGCCGGCACTCCTCGACGACGATGTTCGCCACCGCCTCGGCCGGCCGCCCGACCTCGCCGAAGCCCGTAAACACCTCGCACACTTGCTCGTACGCCGCCTCGATCGTCACCACGTTGCCCGGCCCGCGCGCCCCGGCGACCTCGACGACCTCCAGCGTTTCGGCCGGCCAGTTCAGCTTGCGGCCGATGACGCGCAGCTCGCGCTCGGCGATGTGCCGCGGCAGATGGGCCACCGCCGCCCGCGCGCGGCGGCCCAGCAACGCGCCGCGCTCCAGCAGATCGAATCCGCGCAGCCGCGCCGCCGGCTCGATCTCGACGGCGATTCGCCCGCCGCCAGCCGGGAAAAACCCCGGCCGCTCCAGCGCGGCCCGAACCGTCGGCCCCATGCGGTTGATCTGCGGTAGATAAGTTTTGTCCAGAAAGTCGAAGGGCGGCGCGAATGGATTGTGCGTGCCGCCCTCCAGCACGATGCGGCTCGGCTCGCGCGCCGTCAGCAGCGGCAGCAGAATCGTCTGAAGCACCAGCGTCGTGCTGCCGGCCGTGCCGATCGAAAACGAATAGTCGCCGCCGCGCACCGGCCCCGGCGCAAACGTCAGCGCCGTCGACCCGATCGCCGCCCCCTCGACCCGTGCCGAGCAGATGCGCTCGGCGGCCTGCACGGCCGTGAGGTGTTGCCGCATCAGGCCCGGCTTCTTGCGCCCCGCGCGGATGTTCTCGACGCGAAACGGCGTGCCCGTCACGATGGCCAGCGCCAGCGCCGACCGCAGTATCTGCCCCCCGCCCTCGCCCTGCGATCCATCGATGGTCAACATGCGATCATCCGTCGGTGCTGTCATGTCAACCGCACTGCTGAAAAAAGCATCACTCCGTTCGCGCAATCACCGCCCCCGTCCACTGGCGGATGTCCGCGACGATCGCGCGGGCGGTGGCGCGCAGTTCGGATTGGCGCGCGGCGAGCAGGCGGCGCGCGGCGGCGGCGGCGCCGGCGCGGGACAGTTCCGCGGCGCGGCGCGTGGCCTCGTCGTCGTGCAACTGAACGTGAAAACGCAGCGCGTTGCTCGTGCCGCTGGGTCGCAGCGTGAAGTGGTCCAGACCGCCCGCGCCGCTGCCCGGCAAACCGGTGTCGAAGTAGAGTCGAATGCCCTCGTCGGGAAATCCCTCCCAGTTCACGCGGTCGTACTTGCCCGTCTGATAGATCGCCCCGCCGACGATCGGCAATCCTCCCAGCGCCCGCGGCGCCTCGCCGCCGTCGCGCGCCGCACCTCCCGCACCTGGCTCGTTCGTTGTACTTCCCACATTCGCTTTCGACTTTCGACTTTCGACTTTCGACTTTTCTTCCCCTTCGTGCCTTCGTGCCTTCGTGCCTTCGTGCCTGCCTTCGAGCTTCGTCGCCTCATACAGCTCCATCGCCCTCATGATGAAGTTCCGCTTGTCCGAGTCCCCCTTCAGGCCGGGGTACTCGCCGTCCAGCGGGTCCGGCTCGTAGTAGCTGACGAACAGACCGATGTCGGGATCGCCGTAGATGCGCTCGTTGAGCAGCGCCGGCAGCGTCGTGCCCTGCTCCTTGGCGTACTGCGCCACCTCGGCGATCAGCAGCGCCGCCAGCGCGCCATCCTTGTCGCGCACATGGCCGCCCTCGCCCAGCGAAGACGCGTCCTTCGGCGGCCCGCCCAGCAGCGAAAAGCCGTTGCTCTGTTCCATCGCGGCCACGTTCAGCGAGCGCTTGCCGTTGTCCATCCCGAAGTGATCGTACAGAAACCCGTGGCACGTCTTGTCGGCCGGATCGCGGCGGCCCTCGATCAGTTTGGGCAGCTTCTCGCCGTTCCAGACCGCCTGCGTGCCGGTCGCAAGCTGCGCGAAACCGACCCAGGTCTTGACGCAGCCCAGCCCGTACTTGCGGGCCAGGCGACCCAGCGCATCGGTGGTGGTGTGCGAGTAGACCATGAACTTCTTTTCGGCGTCGCGGACGTGGCCGAAGCGCTCGACCTCCCACGTCAGGCGGTACCACATCAGCAGCGTCCAGGCGTCGTCGGCCGGCAGCAGGAACCAGTCGCGCCCGCCGACGTGCGCGCGGTCCTCGGGCGGAACCTTGACGATGATGCCGCAGCGGTCCGAGTCGGGATCGGTGCCCAGCAGCACGTCGAGGCTGTCCCAGTCGGCGGCGGAGTATTGCTTGCGATATTCGGTCACGGCGATTTCGCCGGCCCGCGCGTCGCCGGGATCGGGCTGCTGTTCGCGGCCGGGATCGGAGCAGAAGGCGGGGAACATGCCGTCGAGCGGATCGAGCGCGGCGATGCGCTGCACGTTGCGGATGCCGACTTCGTTCAGCAGGCGCGGCACGGCCTTGCGGCCGCTGCCGTTGAAGGCCGAGTAGCCGACGTTCAGCGGACGTTTTGCATCACGAATCATTTCGGGCCGAAGGACGAAGGACTTGATGTGCGCCACGTGCATCGAGTGGAGGTCGATGATGCGCTCCTCGCGTCCGGCGTAGTCGACGCCGGGCAGCGGCTCGCCGCGCGGGCGGCCCTTGTGCATGCCGACTTCGATCGTCCGGTTGCCCGGCGCGCCGCCCAGCCACCACAGCATCTGCGGCGGCGCGCGGTGCAGCGGACATATTTTAACGTGTTCCGGCCGGGTGACGGCGATGTACTTGTCGAACAACTCGTTGCGCTCGACGGCGCTGAACTGCGAGCCGTTGCCGCAGGAGAGTTTGAAGCCGTTGTAGCGGAAATCGTTGTGGCTGGCGGAGATGAAGATGCCGATGTCGGCCCGCAGCGTGGGCACGGCGTAGGTGACGCTGGGATACATGCAGGCCTCGTCGAACAGGTGCACGGTGCAGTCGAAGGCCAGCAGCACCTCGGCGATCATGCGGGCAAAGTCGGCGCCGCGCACGCGGCTGTCGAAGCCGACGACGACCTTGTCCATCCTGCGCTCGCGGGCGAAGCGGGCGACGCCGGCCGTGGTGAGCATGAGCACGACGTCGTTCATCGTGTTGGGGCCTTTGAGGACCGGCGCGGCGATGCCCTGCTCCTTGATCATCAGCACCTCGTCGCGGTCGACGCCCATCTTCTCGCGGATGCCGCCGGTTCCGAAGTTGACGTTGCGGGCGTAGGCGTTGACGAGCCGCTCCCAGCGGCCGGCGGCGATCGCCGCGCGGACGCCCTCCTTGAGGCGCGGCGAGAGGCGGTCGATGTGCGGATCGAGCAGCCACTTGCGCAGATGGGGCAGGACGGCGGCCAGGGCCTTTTGATAATAATCGTCTGCAATCCGGCCGGCGCGGCGCTCGGCCTCGAGATAGGCGCGGACGCCGGCGTCGGCCTGCTGGAGAATGGTTTCGTCCGGGTTCATCTGGTTCTCACCCCGAGATCGGCGGGAAGCGCGTTTCACGTGAAACACGTTCGCCATTGGAAGGGAAAGTATATTGCAAAACGGGCTTGGGCGTCGTGGGTGGAGGAGACAGCGACATTGGGTACGTTGTTCCTGGTCCCAATCATCGTGAACCCACCGCAACGCGGTGGGCCACCCGTTGCCTGGGTCCGCACCGTTACAATGGACATTGTTTGTGGGGGCCGGCGCACCTGCCTGTTGTTCATGCAGGGCACGATGTTTTCAGGAGGATTATCATGCGCTTCTCCGTTCCGCGCGGCGCGGTTTGTGCTGCGATACTTATTGTCGGGTTTCTCCTGGGACACGCGTGGAGCGCGCGCGAGCCGATGGCGCGCGGGGAGCGGGCGGCGGATGATCCGGTCAAGCCGGTCGCCGCAGCGCGACCGGACAACGGCACGAAGGCGTACAGCGCGCCGCCCGACGTGCACCTGCACCTGTTGCAGAGTCCGGGAGTTCGTTCGCAACGGCCGCCGTCGGACTATGGCCTGGGGCCGAACCACGTCTCGAAGCTGCCGCCGTACCCGCCGGGAGGCGCCGGGGTGCGCACGCCGTTCGATCTGTGGCGTTACGCCGGCAAACAGGGCGGCTCGATCGGCAATCCGCGCCTGCCGATGACGTTCGAGGAGTGGCTCTCGTTTCACCGCGAGCAGAAGCCGCAACTGATGGAGGCCGTGCGGCAGTACATGAACGGGCGGTTCGATTTTTCGGGCGATGCGCTGCCGGGTGCGACGATGTCGGGCGGCAAGCCGATCATGAAGGGTCCGATCGCGCGGTTGCCCGAGGGGGTGGAATCGTGGGAGTCGCTGTCGGCGATGACGCCGGAGCAGATTCGGGAAAAGGATATTTTTCCGTACACACCGCTGGCGCATCCGCTGCACACGACGGCGCACATGCTGTTTCCCGGGAACTGGGTGCGGGCGCATCCGGAGCATCGACGAATCGACGTGGACTTCGACATTCCGGAGGAATATCTTCCGGAATTTCCACCGCCGCTGTTCTTGTCGACGCACAAGGAACTGGGCGACGTTTCGGGCGGCGTGGAGATTACGCTGGGCAACTACTTCGAGACCTTCGACGGGCTGCTGACGGGCGAGCAGCTCGAGGGGCTGAAGGAGCTGCTGCGGCCGACGGCGACGACGTGGTTCAACCACACGACGCACCGGGTGACGGAGCAGCCGTCGGCGGGCGTGGCGTGTTTTTCGTGCCACGTGAACGGCCACACGAACGGGGCGATCGAGCTGGCGCCGGACACGCGTCCGAATCAGTCGCGGCTGCGGGTGGACACGCCGACGCTGCGGGGGAATTACAACTTGATGCTGTTTTCGTCGAAGCGGTCGATCCGCAGCATGGACCACTTCGCCGAGGTCGAGGAGTACTTCGACGGCGACGTGGGCGGGCTGGGGCAGCCGATCGGACTGGCGAACCGGCAGCGGCAGTTGACGAATCGCATGGGGGATTTCAACGCGATCATCGACTTTCCGCCCGCGCCGAAGCTCGGCCCGCTGATGCGGCTGATTCCGAGCCTGTGCAGCGAGCAGGAGCTGCGCGGCGAGGGGCTGTTCCACGGGAAGGCGCAGTGTTACCGGTGTCATTACGGGCCTGCCTTTGTGGATGAATATCAGCATGATCTACGGGTGGAGCGGTTTTACGTGGGGCGGCCGGAGGGGCCGATCAAGACGTTCGCGTTGCGCGGCATCAAGGACTCGCCGCCGTACCTGCACGACGGGCGGTGCATGACGCTGCAAGACGCGGTGGAGTTTTTCAATCTGGTGCTGGAGCTGAAGCTGACGTCGCAGGAGAAGGAGGACCTCGTGGCGTATTTGCTGTGCTTGTAGGTGCGGCGGCGTTGACGGCGCGGGAGGGCGTACCGCGCAGCGCGCCAGCGGGCGAGCGTGGCGCACCACCCTCGTCGCGGCCGTTTCCCCGGGAGGGAGCGGGAGGCGCGGGCGGGGGCGGCGGCGTTTCGGGGGGTAGTTCGAGACCGTAAATGTCGGCGAAAGCCGTGTCGAGGAGCGTGCAGGCGATGTCGACTCGGTCGCCGAAAATGGAGCGGAGGAACTTGTTTTCGGCGGTGCGGACGGGGGCGTCGGGGCGGTGGCGCGCAACGGGGGCGCGGGGTCCGTCGGTAATTTCCTGGTCGGTCCGTGATGCGCGGTGGCGGGAGGCGGGTTGCGGGTCCGCGTCGCGTGACACAGCCGAGGGCGGCTGTGCTCCGACTTTCGCGCGCGTGGGGGCGGCGAGGTCGCGGATGGCGCGGGCGAGCTGGGCGTAGTTGATGTCGGCGGGATCGGCCCGATCGACGAACTGGATGAGCTTGTCGAGCAGCCGTTCGCGGGCGCGGCGGTCGAGATCGGCCAGGGGCCGTTCGGCGTGCGGCGCGGGATCGTGCCGGGGGGCGTTGCGGGTTTTTTCGTTCGAGGCGCGAGGCTTCATGATCGTTCCTCCGTGCGCTGCAACGGCGACGTGAGCCGTACTGAATCAAAAATAGGTCGATTCGGGCGGTGGTCAAGCGCACTGATTGGATTTTGTTTGAACCGCGTGGCTTTGCGCGGTTGGGGCGGATCGGAGGTCGCGGGTGGGTCAGGGGTTAGGTCGCGGGCCGGGCGCGCAAGTTTTTTTTGCAATTCGGGGCGGAGGAATCGAACCGGGCGACGCGGAACGCAATGAGCATTGGCCGCGCGACGTCCTTGACGGCGAGCGGCGCAGTGGGTGTCGCGGCAAATTCTTGATGGCTCCGCCGCCCCGTTCGGGGCGGGATTCTTGTTAAATGGGATCGGTTTCCACGGGTGCTGCGCGGCCCTGACGGGCCTTGCGTCACCCGTGGCAACAGCCCGCCGCCCCATTCGGGGCGGAATGCAAGTGGCCGACGCCGAGGTGCGCTTGACATATACACACTGTCAGAACGTGTGTGAGAAGGCTTGCGGAGCCTCGAAGCTAAGGCCCGAATCGTGCAGAATCCCTCCCGATCCGGTCATCTTCGTCGTGCCGGGTTCACAAAATGGCTCCTTCTCACACACGTTCTCAGGCGCGGTACATCGCGTGAAAGCGGGGGGCACTGAACGCAGCGCATTGTCAAGAGTGTCCCACTTCGGTAATGTTCAGGATGTTGAGATATACATGCCGCTTAGTGTGCACTGGCCCTGACGGGGCCAAGGGATGTTGCCACGGGTGAGGCGGTCCGACGGCGCAGCCGGTGCGACGCCGAACCCGTGGTTTGCCACCACTTTCTCGAGAACCGCCCCGGATGGGGCGTCGTACGCGTGATGCCGGGAACATACTCGCAAGTTCTGTTGCACGTTGTCTTTTCGACGCGAAAGCGCGCCGCCATGATCAAGCCGGAATTTCAAACGCGACTTTATGAGTACATCGGCGGAATCGTGCGGAGCGAAGGCGGCTCGCTGCTTGCGATCGGCGGAATGCCGGACCACGTTCATCTGTTGTTGCGGTAGCGCACGGACAAGTCGATCGCCGAGTTGATGAGATCCGTGAAATCGCGATCATCGCTTTGGGTCCACAACACCTTTGCCCATGCAGCGGTATTTGCCTGGCAAGAGGGATACGCGGCCTTCTCAGTCAGCAAGTCGGCGGAGTCCGACGTCAAGCGATACATCGAGCGACAAGCGGAGCACCATGGGCAGCGCGACTTTCGTGCGGAATTGCTGGCGTTGCTTCGGGCACATGCTGTCGATTTCGAGGAGCGATTTGTGTTCGATTGAACGCGGGGGTGCGTGGCATTCCGCCGCCCCATTCGGGGCGGAAAGCCGGGCGCGGCCGCGATGGAAGAGTGTGGACATTTTTTTCGAGCCACCCGTTCGGGGCGCGACGCGCCACGCGGTGAGCACGGCGGACCCCACGGGGTGCGGGGCGCACACGGTGCGCGGGGCGTGATAGAATTCCGGCATGGATGATTTCTTTCTTTATGCGATGGCGGTCGCGGCGGCGTTCGGGCTGCTGCTGATCGGGTTGGGTATTCGTGCGCTGATGCGGCGCGGGGAGGCGGAGATCGCGCCGTTCGAGCTGCGCGGGGCGGGGCGGCGGATGGGGGCGATCGTGCGGGCAACGCTGTCGGAGACGCTCAATCTGCGCGTGGGGTTTCTGCTGCTGCTGCTGGTTCCGATCGACTGCGCCTGTTTCGCGGCGATGAAGTCGGCGGGCGCGGGCGTGGGCAACTGGATCGTGCAGGCGTTGGCCGTGACGGTGTACGCGGTGTCGTGCCTGTTTGCGCTGAGCGCGGTGTTCTTCGGCCGCGCGCCGGTGGCGGCGTTCTGCCTGCTGGTGATGATCAAGGGGATTCCGCCGGCGGCGTTCTTCGGGAGCGGGGACGGGACGATCAAGGGACAGCTCCAGATGTACATCTCGTACGCGCTGGGGCTGGCGACGGTGAGCCTGTCGTTTCAGACGGTGTTCATCGCGGCCCATTCGATCGCATCGGAGATCGCCGGCAAGCAGGTCTTCGGGCTGGCGTCGAAGCCGATCGCACGGTGGCAGATCGTCGTGGGGAAATGGCTGGGGGTGATGACGCTCAACGTGGCGCTGCTGGCGCTGGCGATCGGCGGGACGTACGCGGGGGTGCGGTACATCCTGTGGAACTTTCAGAGACATCTGCACCACGAACTGACCAGCCGCGCGGGGATCACGCCGGAACAGGCGGACGCCTGCCTGGCGGCGATCAACCGGGTGCGCGGTCCGGGCGTGCAGGGCGCGGGCAGTCCGGTGGTGGCGAGCATCGCCGATGCGCTGGGGTGGTCGAACCAACAGGTCGTGGAGATGCTGATCAAGCTGCCGGAAGAGACGCGGTTGAACGTGCGGCGCCTGGACGAAGTGCGGCGGCAGGTGCTGGTGGCGCGCGCGTCGCTGCGGCCGGAAGAGCCGGACGTAACGGCGGCGGTGGAGAAGCGGTTCGCCGAACTGAAGCAGATGGGCGAGATTCCACCGACGTGGACGGACGACAAAGCGCGGAGCGAGTTGGCGAAGGAGTTCCGGGCGGCGTATCGGTCGGTGTCGCCGCGTTACGGGCGGCGGTGGACTCTGAAAGGTCCGCCGCCGGTGGACACGGGAGATTTCCTGGTCAGCGTTCGATTCAAGCTGCACGGCATGACGCCGGCGTTTTTGACGGCGACGGGGATCAAGCTGCCGGAGGAGACGCTGGTGGGATTGTGGTGCGTGGGCGATCCGGATTCGCCATCGGCGTTTTTCTGGCCGGAACCGGTGGGCGACACGATTATCCTGGAGCCGCAGCCGACCAACGCTTTCGTCGAATTCGAGATTCCGTCGCACTGCGTTCAGCCGGATGGGTCGATCCGGGTGCAATTCGAGAATCTCGATCCGCGGGGGGTAGACGCGGTATTCACGCGGGACGGGCTGGAGGTGCTGTACACGGCGGGGACGTTCGAGTGGAACCTGGTGCGCGCGGGCCTGATGATGATTGCGCCGCTGATGGTACTGGCGGCGCTGGGGGTGCTGTTCAGCACGTTCTGCACGTTCCCGGTGGCGGCGCTGGTGACGCTGACGCTTTATCTGGTGGGCGTGTCGACGGGATTTCTGACGGAGGCGATCGGGCTGACGGAGGACGTGTTCCCGACCGAGCCGACGACGATGGATGAGTTCCGCAAGGCGACGGGCGAGGTTCTGCTGGGGGCGGTGTCGCTGGGCGAAGTGGACGCGGTTCAGCAGGTCGTCGAGGGGCGGCGCATCTCCGGTTACGACCTGGGCATGCAGTGCCTGGGGCCGATTTACAAGCTGGGGTACGAGATTCATCGCAAGATGACGGAGGAGTCGCCGCCGCCGCTTTCGGTCGACGGTTTGTCGGGATTTCTACGGCTGGCGACGACGGGCGGGCTGATGGTGAAGACGGCGTTGTTCTTGCTCCTGGGGGTGGTGGTGTTTCGGAGGCGGGAATTGGCGGCGATCATTGTTTGAGGAGGGGAACGGGAGCGCGACGCAGCAGCCCCCGCGCCGGCGGGGGAGCGACGACGCGACGGAGGGGAGACAGTCGCAAGTCGAAACGGAACGTCGAAACGTCGAAATAAGGGAACGCGGAACAGCAGGGCGACGAAGGGGGCCGGCATTATCAGCTATCACATCAGACTTGAGATTCGAGATTCATGATTTGATGTTCTCGATTCGCGATCCCGGACTGACAAACGGCGCCTGACAACGGGCAACCGGCAACTTCTTGTGGCTGATGGTTGATGGTCCGCACGGCGGACCCTGTGCCCACGGTCCGTGCGGCGATCCGGCTTGTTCACATTCGCCGAACAGTACGGTAAGCTGCGCGGCGGTATGGAACGTACACCGCTTGAACCGAAACTGCGCGACCGGCTCGACCTGGCGTCGCTGGTGCCGGACGTGTATGCCGCCTATCGGCCGGCCGTCACCGATGCGATGCTGTATTTCCTCGAGCACCTGCCGGCGCGGCGGATATCGACGATTCTGCTGGCGCAGGCGGCACTGCCGGCGGAGACGGAGCAGGCGGAGCGGCTGGTGTCGCTGATGCACGAGTGCCCGACGCTGCACAAACTGGGGCAGGTGGTGGCGCGGCATCGGGCGCTGGACGCACGATTGCGGCATGAGCTTCAGCGGATGGAGTCGCTCGAGCCGCGCACGCCGATGGAAGGCGTCACGCCGGTCATTCGGCGTGAGTTGGCCGGGGCGCTGCGGGACTCGCGCGTACAGGTGGAGGAGGCGGCGCTGGCGGAGGCGAGCGTGGCGGTGGTCGTGCCGTTTGAATCGCCGGGCGACGGCGGGCGCGTGCGCGGCGTGCTGAAGGTGCTCAAGCCGGGCGTGACGCAGCGGCTGAACGAGGAACTGGAGATACTGGCGCGCGTGGCGGACCATCTGGATGATCGGCGTGCGGCGTACGGGCTGCCGGCGTTCGGCTATCGCGAGACGTTCGAGACGGTGCGTGAATTGCTGCTGCACGAGGTGCAGTTCGAGCGCGAGCAGCAGAACCTGTCGGCGGCGGCGGCGCGCTACGCGGGGTCGCGACGGGTCGTGATCCCTGAACTGCTGGCGGCGTATTGCACGCCGCTGATCACGGCGATGCGGCGGATCGACGGGGTGAAGGTGACCGAGGCACTGGCGCGCGAGCATCTGCCGCGGCGGAAGCTGGCGGACGCGCTGACGGCGGAGATGATCTGCGACGTGGTGTTCTCGCGCGAGGAGCGGTCGCTTTTTCACGCCGATCCGCACGCGGGCAATTTGTTTGCGACGGAAGACGGGCGGCTGGCGGTGCTGGACTGGGCGCTGGTCGGGCGGCTGTTACGCGACGATCGGGCGGCGATCGCGCAGATGGCGGCGGGCGGGGCCACGCTGGACGCGGGGCGGATCGGGCGGGCGATGGCAGCGATGTCGTCACGGGCGGTCGACGAGCCGGCGATGCGCGAGGCGATCGAGGCGGCGCTGCACGAGGTACGGCGCGGGGCGTTGCCGGGACCGCGCTGGCTGATGCGGCTGCTGGACGCGGCGGTGCAGCGCGGAGCGCGATTCGGGAACGAGCTGCTGCTGTTCCGCAAGACGCTGCTGACGCTCGACGGGGTGCTGGCGGATTTGGACGAGCACTCCGATCTGGATGCGGCGTTGATCGCGGCGGCGATGGAGGCGTTCGCGCGGGACTGGCCGCGGCGAGCGCTGGCGGCGGCGGACAGTCGAGATTTTTTGACGTGTTTGTCCAACGCCGATCTGGCGTCGCTGCTGCTGGCAGCGCCGGCGGCGGCGGTTCAATGGGGGGCGATGACGTGGCGTGAGGCGATTGAACGGATGCGGGCGGCGGGGGGAAGGCGCGGTGGGGGGGCGGTTTTGTGATAGTAAATGTCGGATGTGGGGTCTGAATTTTCAGGTTTGAGATTTGAGATCGGCATTTCGCGCTGAATGCCCCGATGCGCGTTGCCGGCCCTTGCCCTGCGCAACGAGACGCGCACGTCAGTAAGCGTTCTGCCGTTACAGACGGGGACGGCTGCGATACATGCGTCACAGCCGAGGGCGGCTGGGCGACATTCACACGGCTAAATCGCGACGACAGTTGGACCGCGGAGCCGGCGCTTGCGCCTCGGATCAGCTTCGGAGTTGCGCGGTCGGGATCAAGGGCCGCTTGTGATCGATCAGCTCAGGCGGGCGATCTGGCGGATTTCGTTGACGAAGTCCTTGCACGCCTGCTCGATGCACTTATCCCATTCGGACGTGAAGCGCTCGATGTAGCGCGGGTCTTCGTAGGCGTAGATGACGCTGCGGCCGGCGACGACCAGCGCGCCGGAGCCGTCGGACTTGAACAGCGGGGCGAAGTCGGCGGCCGTCATTCCCTGTGCGCCGTAGCCGGGCGCGAGCAGGAGCGACTGCGGCATGAGCGAACGCAGGCGCGATGCGACGGCCTGGTCGCGTGTCGAGACGACGGCGCCGACGGATGAATAGCCGCGCGCGCCGGTGAGGCCCGACTCAGCGGCCCATTCGTCGACCTGAGCGGCCATCAGCTCGTGGAACTTGCGGCCGTCGGCGAGCGGCACATCCTGAATGGTTCCGGCGGATTCGTTCGAGGTGCGCACCAGCACGAAGACGCCCTTGCCGCGCTCGCTGTCGCGGGCGGCGTCGATGAACGGCTTAACGCCGTCGGTTCCGAAGTAGCCGCTGACGGTGACGGCGTCGGGCGTGACGAGGTCGTCGAGGTTGGTGAATTCGGAGTCGCCGAGATGCGCGCGGGCGTACATTTCGCTGCTGTGGCCGATGTCGCCGCGCTTGATGTCGCCGATGACGATGAGGCCGTGCTCGGCGGCTTCCTGCACTAGCTCGAAGTAGCCTTCGATGCCCTCGTTGTAATAGCGTTCGAAGAAGGCGGAGTTGAGCTTGATGGCGCAGACGTGGGGCGCGACGATGCGGATGACGCGGCGGCAGAATTCGAGGGAGGCGTCCAGGGCGGCCTCGACGTCGGCCTCGTCGTTGAGGTCGCGATGTTCGGAGATTTCGGCCGGCAGCCGTGCATAGACGGGGTCGATGGCGATGACCGTCGGCGACTTTTTCTGAGCGATGTCCTGCAAAACGCGATCGGCAAAGTTTTTCTGCACCGGTGTGATCCCTTTCGTTACGTTCCCAACCATCGGCCCATGCGGTGGTGCGACGGTTCCGTCATGGGCCACGCGCACAATCGCCTTGGCCGCAGCCAGTCTCAGCGCATGCGGCGCTGCTGCGGCGGGGGGCAGTCGGTTTCTCAAAGAATCCTAAGGCAAGTCCACGGGCTTCGCAACCGCAAACGATCGCATGGATGGATTCTCGATGAGGTCGCGCGGTAACCGTTTCGCGGCAGGGAACATCGAAGGGGCGGTGCGCCGCGCAGGGGGTGTGTCGCCCCTGAATGTCGGCGCGCACGGGGCGCTTGGCCGCGGCAGCCGAACGATTGAAATTGACCGTTCGCGCGGCGCGATCTAGAATCGCGCCGAGACGATCTAGAGAGGTTGCGGCGGCACGCCGTTGCGGGCCGCGCGTTGTTCTGGACGAATGGAAGGCGAGTCCGCGGCGAATGCGGGGCAGACGCGCACGACGGCCGCCGCGAGAAAAAGGCGAGGAGAAGTCATGGCAGGCGCTGATACGTTGACGCTCTCGGATGATACGTTCGAGAAGGAAGTGCTGGAGTCGAAGACGCCCGTGCTGGTGGATTTCTGGGCGGAATGGTGCGGGCCGTGCCGCACGCTGGCGCCGGTCATCGACGAGATCGCCACCGAATACGCGGGCAAGCTGAAAGTCGGCAAGCTGGACATCGACGCGAATCAGCAAACGGCGGTTCATTACGGCATTCAGTCGATTCCGACGGTCGTGGTGTTCGTCAACGGCGAGCCGGCGCACAAGCTGATCGGATTGCAGCCGAAAAGCTCGTTCAAGAAGCTGATCGACGAACTGCTGGCGTCGTAAGCGCCGCCGGCGGCAGGCCGACGCCGGCGCGACTTCCCATCGCCGCACAGGCTCCGAGGGCGCGACGTGGCCTCGGTCGAATTCGCGGAATCCATCCTGCTGATCGCCGGTTGCGTGGTGCTGGCCGGATTGCTGGGAGACGTTGCGCGCCGCGGCGCGTGGCGCGGGCTGTTTCGATTCGAGGATGGCCGGTGGGGAGTCGAGACATTGGCGGTAGCTGATTTTCGCCGCGGCGAGTCTGTGCCCGCGGGCGATGGCGACGCGGCGGTCGCCGCGAATTCGTACGCGGGTTTGTCGATCGTCGAGCCGCCGCGGCCTTTTCGACTGGGCGACGTTCTGTTGCCATTGATCTGGTTTCTCTTCACACCACTGATTGTCACCGGGTTGTTGACGCGACCGGACGGATCGGGCGCGGGCGACGTTTCGACGATTCCGCCGCGCGTTCGGATTGCGTCGCAGCTCGTGACCCAGGCGATGACGCTGCTCGTGACGCTGTTCGTGGCGCGTCGTGCCATGCGCGGCGACTGGGCGGCGTGGGGGCTGCGCCGCGGCGGCGTGGGACGGGACGCTGCGTGGGCGGTGGCGGGGTATCTGGCGTGCTGGCCGGCAGTGTGGGGCGTGGCGATGCTGACGCGGACGGTCGTTCAGCGGATTGCGCCGCACGTTTCGCTGCCGGAGCATACCGCGGTGGAGTATCTGCGCAGTCCCGAGACGACGCGGATCGAGGTGGGGCTGGTGGTGCTGGGGGCGGCGCTGCTGGCGCCGGTGATGGAAGAGTTGCTGTTTCGCGGCGTGCTGCAGAATGCGGCGGCGAACGCGGCGCGATCGACCTGGGCGGGGATTGTGGTGTCGGCGTTGATGTTCGGGCTGATCCACGCGGAATTGCATCATGTTCCGGCGTTGATGGTGTTCGGCGCGGTGCTGGGTTACGCCTACGTGCGCAGCGGGTCGTTGTGGCTGCCGGTGTTGATGCACGTGGTGTTTAACGTGAAGACGCTGGTTTTCCTGTGGTGGTCGCCGGCGGGGTGAGGCGCGGGGGATGCGGGGGCGCGGCGCGGGTGTGAACGAGCGGTCGCACAGCGGACCCTGCGTTATTAGGTTATGGTTATAATGTGCATGAGTTGGCGGGCGTCGACGAGCGACCAGAACTGATCGAGCGACAGACTTTCGAAGCGGCAGCGCAGCAGCGCGGCGGCGAAAGGGCCGACGACAAACGCGACGGTTTCGCCGGGGTGTTTCTTGATTGCGCGCTCGGCGCTGCGGTGCAGGCGGGCGGCGGCGTCGGCGACCGGCTCGCCATCGGGCGGACAGAACGCATCGGGCGCGTTACGCCAGTCTTCGTAGGCGGTGGTGAAGCGTTGCTCGATCTCGGATTCGGTCAGACCGGCCCAGAGTCCCAGGTGCAATTCGTGCAGGTCCTTCAGCGGTCGGCCGACGCGCAGACTCAGCCGCTTGCCCAGAATGCCGGCCGTTTCGCGGGCCGATTCTTCAGGACCGCAGGTGAGCACGGCGGGCGGCGCGGCGGCGAGCGAGTCGGCGAGGGCGGCGACTTCGGCTCGGCCGGCGTCGTTGAGCGGCAGGTCGGTTCGGCCGATGAGGCGGTTCTGATCCGCCCAGTCGGTACGGCCCCATGCGATGAGGATGATGTTGCTCATTCGGCGCATCTGCCCGCGTAGCCGGCGAGCCGCCGCAGTTCATCCAGCGCCGAGGCCGGATTGGCGGCTCGAAAGACGGCGGTTCCGGCGACGATGGTGTCGGCGCCGGCGGCGACCGCCTGGGCGATGTTATCGCGATTCAGCCCGCCGTCCACCTCGAGACGCTGATCGGGCCGCAGGCGCGGGCCTAAAGCGCGGACTTTTTCGAGCATGTCGGACATGAAGGCCTGGCCGCCGAAGCCGGGTTCGACGGTCATGACGTTGACGAGGTCGACGTCGGCGAGGCAGTCGTTGAGCGCCGTGACGGGCGTGCGCGGATTGAGGCTGACGCCGACGCCGAGGCCGAGGCGGCGCAGGCGGTCGATGAGGGGGCGCGGGTCGCGGACGACTTCGGTGTGAAAGGTGATGCCGTCGGCGCCTGCCTTGACGAAGGCTTCGGCGTAGCGGTCGGGTTCCATGATCATCAGGTGCGTGTCGAAGTAGAGGCCGCAGGCGCCGCGGATTTTCTCGATGACGGGGATGCCGAAGCTGATGTTGGGGACGTAGTGGCCGTCCATGACGTCGAGATGGAGCAGGTCTGCGCCGGCGGCCTCGATGCGCTGCAATTCGTCGGCGAGGCGCGCGAAGTCGGCGGCGAGCAGGGAGGGAGCGATGCGGAGGCGGGGCAATCGCAAGTCGTCGTGTTGAGGCGGTCGGAGCATTACTGGGGCAACTCCTGTTACGCCTCGTCCAGCAACTCAATCGTCGCAAACGGCTTGCCTTCGAGGAATTCGAGGCTGGCGCCGCCGCCGGTGGAGATGTGGGACATGCGGTCGGCCAGGCCGGCGGCGTCGACCGCGGCGGCGGAGTCGCCGCCGCCGATGATCGTGGTGGCGCCGCGGGCGGTGGCCTCGGCGGCGGCCTGAGCGACCGCCAGCGTGCCGGCGTCGAACGGCGGCGTTTCGAAGACGCCCATGGGGCCGTTCCACACGAGCGTTCCGGCCGAGGCGACGATGCGACGAAACGCCTCGACGGTGCGCGGGCCGATGTCCAGCCCCATCAGCGGCTCATCGATATCTCCGGCGATCGTCTGAAACGCCGTATGCGATGCGATGCGCTCGGCGCAGACGGCGTCGGCCGGCAGGTGCAGCTTCGGTCCGCCGCGCTGAATCAGGTCGCGGGCCAGGTCGAGCTTGTCGGTTTCGCAGAGGCTCTTGCCGACGCGCCGGCCCTGGGCGGCCGCGAAGGTGAACGCCATCGCCCCGCCGATCAGCAGCGCATCGACTCGCGGCAGCAGCCGCTCGATGACGGCGATCTTGTCGGAGACTTTCGCGCCGCCGAGGACGGCGACGAAGGGCCGCGCGGGATCGGCCAGCGCGTCGCCGAGGAATTTCAGCTCTTTTTGCACGAGGAAGCCGCAGACGCGCGCGCCGGCGGGGAAACGCAGGGGCACGTCGTACATGCTGGCGTGCCTGCGATGGCAGGTGCCGAAGGCGTCGTTGCAGTAGATGTCGCCGTGGCGGGCAAGGCCGGCGGCGAAGGCGGCGATGCGGGCGGCCTGGTCGGGCGTGGGCTTTTTGTCGGGATTCTTCTTCGCCTGGTCGATGAGCGTCTCTTCGGCGTGGAAGCGCAGGTTTTCGAGGAGCAGCGCCTGACCGTTGCCGAGGCGGTCGACGAGCGAATCGACTTCGGCGCCGACGCAGCCGGGAGCGAGCTTCAGATCGGGCCTGTTCAGCAGCTCGGCGAGTCGCTGGCGCACCGGGGAGAGACTGTGTTCGGCTTCGAAGCCCGCGCCTTTGGGCCGGCCGAGGTGGCTCATGAGGATCAACCGCCCGCCGCGATCGAGGACGGAGCGGATCGACGGCAGGGCCTGCTCGATGCGGCGATCGTCGGTGATGCGGGCGCGTTCGAGCGGGACGTTGAAGTCGACGCGCATGAGCACGCGACGGCCGGTGACGTTGACAGCGTCGATCGACTTTTTCGCCATGGCGGCTCCCTCGGCTGGACGCGGATTCATCATGAGGCGAGGGGGCGCGGAATTCAAGGAGGGGGGCGAAAGTCGAAACGTCGAAACATCTCACAAGGGCAGGGGAACGGGGAACAAGAGACGGCGACGGAGGGAGCCTGGAATTTCATATCTCAAATATCCAATTTCAGATTTGAGATATGAGATGCGGTGGCACTCGACTGACACCTGCCTTCGGCTTGCGGCGTAACGCTGACGGCTGATGGCTGATGGTCCGCACGGGCGACCCTACGGGCTATCGGCGTGGCGTGGGGGCGGATTCGAGGATGGCGGGGTCGTCGCCGGCCAGGTCGTCGGCGAGGGCGGTCGGACGGCGGTCGCCGAAGGCTCCGTCGGGACCGGCGGAGGCGAAGAAGGGCCTGCCGCCGTTGGTGGCGACGCGGGCGGGTTCGCGCTGCGACCCGATGTAGCGAAGCGGCGCGCCCCACGGGTCGACGAGGCGTCGCGGCGTGGCGGCGGACCAGTAGCCGGCCGGCACGTCGACGAGCAGGTCGCGGGCCTGGTGGTGCAACAACAACAGCGACACGGCGGCATCGGCGGATGCGTCATCGGACTCGGGCGGGAATGCGCCCTGGTCGCGGTGATAGGCGTCCAGCGCCTGATTCAGCGCGGCCAGCAACCGCACGGCCGATTCGCGCTTGAGTCGCACGCGCACGGACCGGGTCCAGCCGACGGCGATGAAGAGCACCAGGCCGAAAAGCAGGACGGCGGCGAGCATTTCGACGAGCGTGAAGGCGGGGACGCGCGCGGACGCGCGGGAGAATGGACGGGAGAGGAGATGAAACCCGGGGGTCGGCATGGCGGGAGGGAGTGTAGCGGACGGCGGGACGCGGGGGGCGGGGAGGGGATTTGTGATTTGAGATACGGCGCGGGCTGCGCCCGCGGCAGAATTCGCGACTGAAAAAGGCACGTAGGCACAAAGGCACGAAGGGAAGAAAGACCTTGCGGGAGATTCGCTCGTAAGTCGATGCCCTGTCGTAAGTTGGGCGGCGCCGTGATCGACAATCGTCGCGGGACGAGAAGAAATTCGTCATGAGTAGCACGAAGGGAAGGGATGCGTGCGTTGCTCGTGATCTTATCATCGTGAACCCACCGCTGCGCGGTGGGCCAACCCGGCGCTGGCGCTTGGAGGCTCGGATCATTCAGCACAGCCGCGCGGGGGTGACGGCGGGGCTTCGTTGCGATGGGCCAACCGGGCGGCGGAATGACAACGCCCGCGGGGGTTCATTCCCCGCGGGCGTTGGAGCCATTGCCGATTGTTTTTTTTGACGCACGGCCGCGCGGCACAGGCTCGAAGCGAATCGAGCCTGCGGCGCGACGCGCGTTACAAGCGACTACTGATCGGCGATGTCGAAGTTCGCCACGTCGTCGAAGTTGCCCCACACGCCGTCCGGACCGGGCGAGAGCAGGATGAACTCACCGGAGTTGACCGGCCGTGCGACCTTGCACAGCGCGGGATTGGTAACGTCGAAGCTCGAGGCGCGATTCGACCGGATGAACTTGCCGAACTCCGAGCGGTTGGCGCCGACGTCGCCGGCCTGGAGGCCCGATGACGCATCAGCGATGACGTGACCGCTGGAACCGATGCTCTGGGGCGTGGTGAACAGGCGGTTGTCGCGGCCGTCATAGACGCCGTTGCCACGGGCAGTGTTGGCGATGCCGGAGCTTTGAATGATCTGCGTGGTCTGGGTCGCGCCGGGATTCGCCCGGTAGTACAGGATCGGGTAATCGAACTTGTCGAGGAAGACGCGCGGCTTGGCGTCGTTCTGGTCCGGATATGGGGCCGAGGCGCCGTTGAGGCCGGGAATGCCGTTCGGATTGAACGCATCCTTGATGATTTTCTCGTTGTCGTCGGACAGAGTGATTCGATCCGGCGGAACGTAGGTCGTGCGGCGCTGGCGGACCATGGCGGCGGGGACTCCCGGCGGCGCGGCATACCAGCGGCTGGTGTTGTTTGTCGCGGCACCCTGCCCCTGCTTGGGGTCGTAGCCGATCAGGTCGCGGCCGAGCATGGCGTCGACGATCAGATGAGCGCCCTGAAGGCCGGTGACTTCCCAGGCGGTTTGCTCGGTCGAGCTGCCGGTTGCGCCGAACCAGAGGGGGTTCGACTGCGGGAACTGATTCTGATCGTTTTTGAACATCTCGCAGCCGGCGGTGATGGCCTGCAACATGGCCTTGGTGGCCGTGCGGTTGGCGTTGCGCCGCGCACTGTTGAGGGCCGGCGTGACGATGCCGATGAGCAGCGTGATGATGGCAATGACCGTCAGCAGCTCGATCAGCGTGAAGCCGGCGCGGCGGACGGGGCTGTCCGGCCGGCCGTAACGGGGGGAGTGACACTCTTTCATGGCATGGCTCCTTGCGAATCCTTGGCGGCCCCTGCGGCGGGTCCGACACGTGATGTTAGTGCCGCCGGGCGGCGATGTAAAGAAACCGAATAAAACCGCAACGTTATCGCGGGCCACGCCCGCGGGCGTTGTACGAGCTATCAGCTATCAGCTATCAGCTATCAGCTATCAGCTATCAGCCGTCAGCCGTCAGCGGTCAGCCGCCGGCCATGAGCCGTAAGGCATCGCGCGGAAACAAGGTGAACGAATGGAAGTCGGGTGGTACGGGCGTCCCGCCCGTCCGGAACGGGCAAGATGCCCGTACCACCCAGGACAATCTTCCGGAACGGGCAAGATGCCAGTACCACCCAGCACAGTCGTTCTGCCTATTTGTGCGCGACTCCTAACACGCTGTTTCAAGACGGCGGCTTGCCGCTGATGCAAGGCCGTCCCCCCGCTTTCGCGGCGGGTTCTGAGACAGCTCCTGCACGATTCGACATTTCGACGTTCTGACGTTTCCTCCTCACCTCGTGTCGTCGTAGTAGTCGGTGTCCTCGCGGTTGACGACGGCGGGGAGCACGATGCGCCGCTGGCCGCCCGGCGGCACGTGATCTTCGGTGGCGCAGACGCTGCGGTCGAGCGTGAAGCGGGTGCGCTTGACGTAACGGCCGTGCTCGTCGATCAGCGCGATGTATACGGTGAACACGTCGGAGCGTGTCGTCACGAGGTTGGCAACGCGGGCGAGCAGCACGTCGCGTTCGCGGATGTCGTCGCGCACCTTGAGCGAGTCCTGCGTGGCGGCGTCGAAGTCGGGGCTGAAGAGGTCGAGCGACGGATCTTCGAGGTTGACGTTGTCCTGGACGAAGCGGTCCATGGCGAACGGACGCGGCGCCGCGCCGGTGGGCACCAGCTCCATCAGATCGCCGACGCTGCGGAACGCGGGCTTGGTCGCCGTACCCGCAGGCGCCACGCGATAGATCGTCGTACCGCCGGCGGCCGCCGTGGCGGTGTGGTCGATGACGGGGGAGACGACGTGGCGTTTCTCGCGGTAGGCGACGGCGGCGGCGGCCAGGTCCCAGTCGTTCTGTTCGGAGGCGGCGTTGGTGTCGTCGCTGGCGAAATAGGGCAGCGTGCGCAGGACGTGCGCCGGGGCGGTGTTGAGGTTGAGCAGGCCGGCGACGCGATAATGGACGTTGGCGGCCTCGTTGGGCGAGTCGGCATCGCCGAAGTCATCGAAGCCGTTGGTGTTGTAGTCGTCGCCGTCGTTGTTGATGCCGTCGAGCGAGAGTCCCAGGCAGGTAAGGTGCTCGAAGATGGAGCGTACGCCGTATTCCGGCGAGGTTCGCTCCTGCCAGTTAAGTCGTCCGGCGGCGCGCCACTCGCCGGTGTAGGAAGGCAACTTGTCCATGGCGCCCCGCAGTTGCTGCTGGACGGTCTTGAAGTCGAAGGCGTTCGTGCCGGTTCCCAACTGAGACGAAGACGGCACGACGCCGAGGGCCAGCAGGCGCGAGAGATCGCCGGGGGATTCGAAGTTGCGGACGGCGGCCGGCGGCGTGCCGGCAATAAAGCCCGCGTTGCGGATCACCCAGGGCGAAGGCTCGAGGCGCAGGGAGCCGCCGGCCGGCGCCACCTGGTCGTGCAGGTCGCCCGTGTTCCCGCTGAAATTCAGCTTCACCGTCGAGTTGGTGGGTGTGTTGGACTCGATGGGCGTCCGCCATTGTGCGTCGACCGTGAACTCCCAGCGGTGCTCGTTGCGGAGCAGGTGGACGTAGTAGTCGCGATCGTTCCAGGTCGAGGAGGGATTGTTGCGGCGCACCTGAATGGAGTCGATCGGCCACTCGTATGCGCCCTGCACGCCGTTGTCGACGTCGGCAAACGTGTTACCGCGGATGAGCTGGTAAAGGTAGATGCGGTCGCCGTCGCGCAGCTCAAACTGATTCGTGTAGGGGGCCGGCGGAACATAGGTCGGATCGGGCATTACCTGACGCCCAATCCAACCCGGAGCGCTGGGCGGTGTGAAATCATCTGAGGTCTGTGGATTGCCGCTGCCCAGAACGGCGCGGCCAAACTGCAAATTGGTTGTCGGATTGGGCGCGCTCGTCGCGGGAACGGAGAATCCGACGTCTTCCTGCATGCGGAATTTCAGCGCGCCGAACTGGTCGACGACCTTGAGGCGATAGCCGCCGGGCTGGCCGTTGGGCTTTTGCCCGACGACGGTGTTGTAGGGATTGATCAGCTCGACGGCGTAGAACGTCTCGCTGGGGTTGCCGTTGGCGTTGGGCGGATAGCGCTCGATCAGCCCCGCCTTGCTGAAGAAGGCCTGCCGCTCCTGGCCGACGTAGCGGACGATGCCGCCCGGGCCGCCCTGAACGAGGATCGTGCGCCTATTGTCGTCATCCTGATCGATGTAGTCGAGAATGTTCAGCGCAAGCTGATAGGCATAGCGCTCGCGCTGACGCAAGCCGACGGGCAACGACGCGTCCGGCGGCCACGGCGCGCCGTCGGCGACGGTCGACGAGGTCATACCCGGCTTGTTGAGGCTGAAATAGATGGCCCCGATGAGGCGCGTGAGAAATTCTGTGCGTTCCTCGACCGTCGGATTGCGCGCCTGGCCGCTGACGAGATTCAGCCAGACGGGGTTGAGGTCGACTTTCTCTTCCCGCGTTGTGATCAGTGCTTCGTTGAGATCGAGCCGCTTGAAGGACGCCGTCAGCGGGTCCCACATGTCGACGTGAAAGGCCTGCGCCAGCGCCTGAATGCCGTCGCCGACGATGCCGGGCACCTGCCTGCCGGTGAAACCCGCGGGCGGGCCGGATTCCCAGCGCGGCTGGCGGGTGCTGGCGTAGCTGATGGTGGTGAACAACGGGCGGCGGATATACCAGGGCGCCGTGGGTTCGTAACTGAGCAGCGACGTCAGCCCCTTCTTGCCGCCGACGGAGGTGATATCGCTGCTGAAGTCGCCGCGTTCGTCCAGGCCGCCGAGGTTCTGCGGGTGCAGATCGAAGCGATCGGCGCGCAGCGGAAACGGCGTGCCTGCGCTGGCGGTGTAGGAATAGAGGCCGGTGCTGCCGTTCCAGCTTTGCGTCCAGATGAGCGAATTGGGCAGCGCGGTTTCGAGGTGGGAGAAGCTGCCGGTGGCGATACTGGGCGGCAGCGATACGGACAAGTGGTTGGGGGCGAGGATGAAGCGTCGCCGCAGGGCGCTTTCGACGCCGACGTCGTAGGGGCGGTAGAAACCCAAAA
>WYBU01000022.1 GCA_011525745.1 Planctomycetaceae bacterium
CAATGCGCAGTGAAAGCCGGACCGAGTGCGGCGATCTGCTCGGCAGTCATAACTCACCTCCATGTGCTGGAGGTGAGATCGGCAGGTTCATTGGTTAAACTTGAGCCGATTCAGCGCTGTAGTGCTAATAGGCGTCGGCCCGAGCCGCGGCTGCACGCGCGTGCCACGCGGGGACACTGGACTTCCGCCTGAGCGGGGGTGACCGAACACCCAGGGCGGCTGTACGCCACGTGCTGTACGGCCGCGCATCGCGTCTTTGGATGTCGCGCAGTGGCAGCATCCGCGATTCGGCATTACTGTGATGCGCGTTATGCCGGAGCCGTTCATCTGGGTGCAACTCGCCTTCGTACCCGTTCTGATCGCGGTGAACGCTTTCTTCGTCGCGGCCGAATACGCCGTCGTGACCATCCGCTCGACGCGACTGGAGGAACTGAAACAGGAAGGGGTCGCCGCCGCGCGCGTGCTGGCGCGGCTCAAGGACGACATGAGCGGCTCGCTCGCGACCATTCAGGTCTGCATCACCGCGACGAATCTGCTGCTGGGCGCGGTGGCCGAACCCGCCATGACCGAGCTGATCGCGTGGCTGCTCAGCCCGCTGGGCGTCGTGCTGCCGTCGAGCGTGGCGCGGCCGCTGTCGCTGGCCGTCGGGCTGATGATCGTCACGCTGTTCACGGTGGTGTTGAGCGAGCTGCTGCCGAAGGCGTTGACGCTGCAATACACCGAGCGCGTGGCGGTGTGGGTGGCTCGCCCCGTGGCGCTGTTTCGGGTGCTGTGCAATCCGCTTGTGCGGCTGATGAACTGGATGGGCAATCGCGTGACGCACGCGCTGGGCCTGGGCAAGGTGGAGATCGAGGAGCAGGTTCACTCCGAGGAAGAGCTGGAGATGCTGGTGGACCGCGCCGACGACGCGGGCGAGTTTCACGAAGAGCACGGCGATCTGCTGCGCCGGGCGTTCGACTTCGCCGATCTGATCGTGCGGCACGTGATGATTCCGATACGAAAAGTGGGTTTTTTGGACAGCAACATCACGGTGGCCGAAGCGGTGCGGCGGCTGAGCGACTGGCCTTATACGCGCTGGCCGCTGATCGATCCGAAAAGCGGGCGGGTCAACGGGATCGTGAACATCAAACTGGTGCTGCATGCGCTGGCGCTGGGCGCCGACGATGTGGCGATTCTGCATGATCTGGCCGTAGCGCCGATGTTCGTCGATCCGGACATGCCGCTGGTCGATGCGTTGACGGAGATGCGCCGCACGCGGCGGCACATGGCCGTGGTGCGCGAGGGCGACGGGCCTGATCTGGGGATTATCACGCTGGAGGACATTCTTCAGGCGATCGTGGGAAAGATACCCAGCGAGGAACGTGCGCCGCATTTTGTAAAGCCGTGAGGACCGGCGCTTCGGGGCCGGATCATTCCGCGTGGCGCGGGCGCGCAGCCCGTGCGTGCCGGATCACATCCGAGCGGCGCCGCGTCAGCAAGCGGGATCGCCCGGCCGGAAGCGAAGGTGAGCGTTTATCTCGCGAGCGGACGTCCGAAGCCTGTCGGCGCGCTGGTCGGCCTCATCGCGATTGGACGGTTTCAAAACAGGCTCGGCCCCCGATCCCGCTCGCTGACGCTTCGCGGCTCGGATCATTCCGCGTGGCATGAGTTTGAGACTCCACGGGTTCGCGCGCGAGTCGGGACGTTCGACGCGCCGTTGCGGTCACTCGCCGCTCCCTCACGGTCGCGGTTCGGATCAGAACGCGGCGCGTGCCGCGGCACGGACGTTGCCATATACTTCGGTCATGGATACCGGCCTGTGGCCGCTGCTGGCGACCGCTGCGTCACTCGGCACGTTGCACACGCTGGCCGGACCCGATCATTACCTGCCATTCATCGCCATGTCGCGGATCGGCGGCTGGTCGTACCGCAAGACGGTTGGAATCACCCTGCTGTGCGGGATGGGACACGTTCTGTCGTCGGTGGCACTGGGCGCGCTGGGGATTCTGGGCGGCGTGCGGTTCTTCCGGCTGGAGTCGATCGAGTCGGCTCGAGGCGCGATCGCAGGCTGGATGCTGCTGACGTTCGGTGTCGGCTACGTGGCGTGGGGATTGTGGCGGGCGCTTCGCCGTCGGCCGCACACGCATGTGCACGTTCACGAAGACGGCGTGGTGCATCGACACGGACACGTGCATACGGATGACCACGCGCACGTTCACGCGGCGCCGTTCGCGCAGGCGGATGGCGGCGAGCGGCGTGCCTCGTCGATGACGCCGTGGATTCTTTTTCTCATTTTCATTTTCGGTCCGTGCGAGCCGCTGATTCCTTTCCTCATGATTCCGGCGGCGACCAGCGGAGGAATCGCTCAGGCCGCGCTCGTCACGTCGGTCTTTTCGGCGGCGACGCTGCTGACGATGGCGGTTGTCGTGACGGTCGGGCGCATGGGGCTGGGGGCGTTTCGTTCGCCGGCGTTCGAGCGGTACGGGCACGTGCTGGCGGGCATGATCGTACTCGCCTGCGGCGTGGCGGTGACGATGGGGATGTGACCGCGGATACGAAGCAGCGAGTCGCTCCGCCATCCGAGCCGCGCCGCGTCAGCAAGCGGAGTCGGCAGGCCGGGAGCGAAGGTGAGCGTTTATCTCGCGTGCGGACGCCCGAAGCCTGTCGGCGCGCTGGTCGGTTTCATCGCGATTGGACGGTTTCAAAACAGGCTCGGCCGCCGATGCCGCTTGCTGACGCTTCGCGGCTCGGATTATTCCGCGTGGCACGGGCGCGCAGCCCGTGCGTGCGTACGGCCCGTGCGAGCCGGATCACATCCGAGCCGCGAAGCGTCAGCAAGCGGGATCGCCCGGCCGGAAGCGAAGGTGAGCGTTTAACTCGCGAGCGGACGCCCGAAGCCTGTCGGCGCGCTGGTCGGTTTCATCGCGATTGGACGGTTTCAATACAGGCTCGGCCGCCGATGCCGCTCGCTGACGCTTCGCGGCTCGGATGCCTCCGGCGCTTGAAGCACGGATGAGACGGCGCGGCGGTGCGGGAACGGCGGCGGTTCCAACACGGCCGGTTTCGTGCCACAATGCGGCCGGACCGGGAGCCGCACATGGCGCGCAAGACGCTCTATCTCATCGATGGCCACGCCCAGATCTACCGGGCCTATTACGCTCCTTTTCGTCCGTTGACGTCTCCGAGCGGCGAGCCGACACGGGCCACGTTCGTGTTCTGCCAGATGCTGCTGAACCTGTTGCGCGGCCGGCGGCCGGACTATCTGGCGATGGTCATGGACGTGTCGGACGAAACCGTTTTTCGCGTCGAAATCGATCCGGAATACAAGGCCCATCGCGAGCCGCCGCCGGAGGACATGTCGCCGCAGATCGAGCGGATCGTGCAGATCATCGAGGCCCTCGGCATTCCCATTCTGCGCATGCAGGGTTTCGAGGCGGACGACATCATGGCCACGCTGTGCCGCCGGCACGCGGGGCGCGACGCGGACGTGTTTCTCGTCAGCAAGGACAAGGACCTCGAACAGCTTCTGGGCGACGGCGTGCGGATGTACGACCCGGGCAAGGACGAGGTGATCGACGCGGCGGCGATGCAGGCGGCCAAGGGCTATCCGCCGGCCAAGGCGATCGACGCGCAGATGCTGATCGGCGACAGCGTGGACAACGTTCGCGGATTAACGGGCGTGGGACCGAAGAAGGCGGCGGAGCTGCTGGCGAAATACGGAGACGTGGCGGGGATCATCGCTCACGCGGACGAGCTGTCGCCCAAGCTGCGCGAGAACGTGCAGGAGTTCGCGCGGCGGGCCGAGCAGGTGCGGTTGCTGGTGACGCTGAAAGATGATGTGCCGATCGAGTTCGCGCTGGACAAGGCCGACGTGGCCAGGCTGCGCGGCGAGGCGGCGCTGCCGCTGTTTGTGGAGCTGGGCTTCCATCGGTTGACGGAGCAGTTGAAAGCGCAGTTCGGCGGCGCCGTCGCCGCCGCGGACGCGCCGGCAAGAGCCGACGGGAAGCCCGCGGCGGTTGAGGCGGCGTCGGGAAACAAGGCCGACCGGACCGAGCGGCCGGCACGCGTAGCGGCTGCCGTTTCGGAGGGCGTCGACGATGAGGCCGCCGGCACGCTCTTCGCGCGCGAGCTGACGGCCGCGCCGAGCGAAGCGGATGAGCGCGTCACGTCGGGTGCGTACCAACTGGTCGACAGCGAGGCGGCGTTGCGCGAACTGTCGAAGCAATTGCACGGTATGCGCGGGTTCGCGTTCGACACCGAGACGACGTCGCTGACGCCGGCCGACGCCGAGCTGTGCGGCATTTCGATTTCGTGGGAAGCCGGGAAGGCGACCTACGTGGCGGTGCGCGGCGTCGGCCGGACGGTCGATGAGGCGATTGTCCGCGACGTGCTCGGCCCGATCTTCGCCGACGAGCGGATCGCCAAGTGCGGCCAGAACTTGAAGTACGACATCGGTGTGCTGATGACGGCCGGCATAGAGGTGCGCGGCGTGCGTTTCGACACGATGATCGCCAGCTTCGTGCTGGACTCAAGTCGTCGCTCGCACGGCATCGACGCGCTGGCGCTGGATTTGCTGGGCATCCGCAAGATCGCGACATCGGAACTGATCGGGCGCGGAAAGGACCAGCTTCGTTTCGATCAACTGGATACGCGGCGGGTCTGCGCTTACGCGTGCGAGGATGCCGACGTGGCGTGGCGGCTGAAGGAGCTATTCGAGCCGCAGATCGCCTCGCGCGGGATGGAGAAGCTGTTCTACGAGCTGGAGATGCCGCTGGTCGAAGTGCTGGCGACGATGGAACATCACGGCGTGGCGCTGGACACCGATCTGCTGGCGCGGATCAGCAACGAAATGGCCCAGCGGCTCGAGCAGCTCACCGAACAGATTCACGCGGCGGCCGGCTGCGCGTTCAACATCGACTCGACGAAGCAACTGGCCGAGGTGCTGTTCGACCGGCTGAACCTGCCGGTGCAGAAGCGCACCAAGACCGGTCGCAGCACGGACGCGGCGGTGCTGGGCGATCTGGCGTCGCTGACGACGCACCCGGTTCCGAAGCTGGTGCTGGAGTATCGCGAGCTGACGAAGCTCAAGGGCACCTACGTCGACACGCTGCCGGAGATGGTCAGTCCGCGGACGGGGCGCGTGCATTGCAGCTTTCATCAGACCGGCGCGGTGACGGGGCGACTGTCGTCGAGCGATCCGAATTTGCAGAACATTCCGATCCGGACCGAAGCGGGGGCGCAAATCCGCCGGGCGTTTGTGCCGCGGGCGCGGCGCGCGGAAGACGAAGCGGCGGAACGCGCTTCCGCGCCGCGCGCAAGAGGCGCGGCGGCGGCGAAGCGGGACGCGGCCGACGCGGAATGGGCGATCATGTCGGCCGACTATTCGCAAATCGAGCTGCGCGTGCTGGCGCATTTCTGCGGCGACGAAAACCTGTGCCGGGCGTTCCGCGAAGACCGCGACATTCACGCCTTCGTGGCGTCGCAGATCTTCAGCGTGCCGATCGAGAAGGTCGGCAAGGAGCAGCGCGGCCGGGCCAAGACGGTCAACTTCGGCATCATCTACGGGCAGACGGCGTTTGGGCTGGCGCGGCAGACGGGCATGTCGCAGGGCGAGGCGCGGCAGTTCATCGAGGCTTATTTCCGGCAGTATCCGGGGATTCAGGCGTTCCTCGATCGCTGCATCGAGCAGGCCCGCAAGCACGGCTTCGTCGAGACGATGCTGGGGCGACGGCGACGCATCGACGACATTCATTCGCGGAATCAGGGGGCGCGACAGGCGGCCGAGCGGCTGGCGGTCAACACGGTGGTGCAGGGGACGGCGGCGGATATCATCAAGCGGGCGATGATCAACATCCATCGCCGCATCCGCGACGAGGGCCGGCCGTTGCGGATGCTGATTCAGGTGCACGACGAACTGGTGTTCGAGCTGCCCAAGCCGGCGCTGGCGGAAGAGGCGCGGATGGTGCGCGAGGAAATGTCCGGCGCGATTCCGCTGTCGGTGCCGGTGAAGGTCGACGTGGCCGCGGGGAAGAACTGGCTGGACGGCGAAGAGATCGCGTAGGGGCCGGTGCTGATCTGGACCGCGACCGTGAGGGAGCGGCCGGAAGCGTTTGGGGGGTGCGGCGCGTCTGATCCGAGCCGCAAGCGCCGGCGCTGCGGTCCCGCTGTATTGAAAAGTGGACCCCGGCGATTGCGCTTGGGGCTCGGATTCGCACGGGCTAGAAGCCCGTGCCACGCGGGCTCGGATTCGCACGGGCTAGAAGCCCGTGCCACGCGGGCTCGGAATCGCACGGGCTAGAAGCCGTGCCACGCGGACTCGGATTCGCACGGGCTAGAAGCCCGTGCCACGCGGGCTCGGAATCGCACGGGCTAGAAGCCCGTGCCACGCGGACTCGGATTCGCACGGGCTAGAAGCCGTGCCACGCGGGCTCGGATTCGCACGAGCTGGAAGCCCGTGCCACGCGAACCGAACCGCGACCGTGAGGGAGCGGCGCGGGACCGATCGAAGGCGAAAACGGCGTGGGCGTCGGGCCAGGTTCAAAGCGGGCAGTGTGTAGGAGTAGTGCTCCGTCGCTCCCTGACGGTCGCGGTTCGGATAAGGATGGTGACGCCATGCCCATTCCCGTTCGCATGTTGCTCATCGGGCTGTTCGTTGCGTGTGCCGCGACGGCACAGGCGGCGCCGAAGAAGAAGCCCGCGTCGCGCACCGCCATTCTCGATGAAATATGGAACGAATTACGCACGCACGATCCGTTCTTCGATCCCGATGATCCCGATCTGATCGAGCTGCGGCGCGAATTCGCGCGGCGGCTGGAAGCCTGCGACGACCCCGGCGAGCGGCTGCGCGAGCTGGTGCGCCTGTTGTGTCATCTCGGCGACGGGCACACGGCGCTGCACACGCGCTGGTTTCTGCCCGACAAGCCGCCGCCGCCGCTGCCGATGGCCGGCGACGATCCGCTCTATCGTCCGCAAATTTCGGCCGCGTGGTTTCATCGCGATCTTTATCTGCGGCTGGAGTTTCCCGAGCAGCGCGACGAGGCCGGCCGGGCGCTCGTCGAGGATTGCCGCGTCGTGACGATCGACGGCGCGCCGTTCGCGCGCGGCGCCGCGTGGGACCTGCTGAACGGCCGGCAGAACACGACGGTGGCGATCGAAGTCGAGCGGCCGGACGGCTCGCGGGTGAAGCGCGAGATGCGCCGCACGCAGGCGGTCGTTCCGCGGAAACACTGGGCGCCGACGACGCAGCGCGTGGTGCGGCCGAAGACCCGGACGCAGCCGGCCGAAACAAAGACGGTCGAGATCGTGGTCCGCTGGCAGCGGCTCGAAGGGAACCTGGGCTACATCCATCTGGGGCATCTGGTCACGCAGCAGGCGGTCGAGGACTTTCACAAGGCGCTCGACGAGCTGATGGACACCGACGGGCTGGTGCTCGATCTGCGCAACAATCACGGCGGTTATCCGTGGATCATGATGCCGATCGCGGGGCGGTTCTTCTCGAAGTATCAGAAAGTGGCCAGCTTCGACGGCCGGTCGCCGCTGATCGGGCCGCTGGTGCGGGCGGTGGGCCAGGTGGGGATCGCGCCGTGCGGCGAGACCTACACGAAGCCGATGGTGGTGCTGATCGCCGACGGCACGGCGTCGATGGGGGAGGGGCTGGCGTTTTCGCTGGGGGATACGGGGCGGGCGGTGCTGATCGGCCGGCCGACGATGGGTCTGAACGCGGCGATTCGCAACGTGCGGCTGTCGAACGGGCTGGTGCTGTGGCACAGTTGGATCCGGACGAACCGGTTGAACGGGGCGCACTATCAGAACATCGGCGTCGAGCCGCACGAGCGGGTCGAGCTGTCGCGCGAGGAAGTGGCGCGGCTGGGCATTTTCAAGGCGGCCGAGGCGGAGGGGCGGCTTCAATTCGACCATGCAGCGCGGCGGCTCAGGGAGCTTGTTGAGCAGGAAGCGACCCAAGGAAAGTCGAAAATCGAAAGTCGTAAGTCGAAATGAAGAGTCAAAGAGTCGAAACGTCGAATCGTCGAAACGGAAGGCAAGGGAACAGGGAACAGGGAACAGGGGACAATGAACGGCCGCGGGAGCGGGACGCCGGGCAGGTGGAACCGAACCGCGACCGTGAGGGAGCGGCGGGGAACGCACCGTACAGGAGTATGGGCGTGGTGTTCCGAGCGGCTCACGACCTGTATCAGAACCCGCCGCGTGAGCGGTGGGACGGCCGGGCGTCAGGCCATGTTCGAAGCGGGCAGTGTGTATGAAGAGTGCTCCGCCGCTCCCTCACGGTCGCGGTTCGGATCAGTGAGAGCGAGTATTCGGGCCGCTCCCTCACGGTCGCGGTTCGGATCAGTGAGAGTATTCGGGCCGCTCCCTCACGGTCGCGGTTCGGATCAGGAAAGCGGCGACAGCGCGGGGAACAGTTACTTTGCGGCGTGGATGAGGGACTGGTAGTCGACCTTGTCGGTCGACGTGCGCGGGAGCTTGTCGAAGAACTGAAACAGGTCGGGAATCATGTACTGTGGCAGGTTTTGCGCGCAGAACTGCTTGAGTTGAATAATCGACAGTTTCTCACCCGGATGCGGTGTCAGGCAGGCGACGATCCGCACGCCCGCTTCGGCGTCGGGGACCGAAATCGCCGCCGCCTCGCGCACCTGCGGATGGCGGTACAGCGCGCTTTCGATCTCGCCCAGCTCGATGCGGTAGCCGCGGCGCTTGACCATGCGATCCCTGCGGCCGACGAAGATGAAATCGCCGTTGGCGTCGCGATGGACGACGTCGCCGGTGCGGTACCACGTGGCGCCCTGCTCGTCGGTCCAGAAGCACTTCGCCGATTGCTCCGGCAGGTTCCAGTAGCCCAGCATGACCGGCCCGGACTGGCGGATCAGCAGCAGCCCCTCGCCGTCGGTCGAAACAGGCCGGTCGTTTTCGTCCAGCACGATCGACTCGCAGTTTTCGCAGGTGACGCCGATCGGATACGGCGTCGTGCGATCCTCCTCGATTTCGTCGGGGATGCGAAAGTAGGTGCAGACGTTGGTCTCGGTCGGGCCGTAGAGGTTGTAACAGGTCTTGTCGGGCCAGAGCTTCTTCAGCGCGCGGAGCTGCTTGATCGGAAACACCTCGCCGGCGAACAGCACCAGCCGCAGGGCCGAGCAATCGCACTGATCGAGCTTGCCGTACTGGGCCAGCAGCGCCAGGATCGACGGCACCGAATACCAGATGCTGATGCGCTTCTCGGCGATGTACGGCCCCAGTTGGTGCGGCTCCTTGCCCAGCGCATCCTCAACGAGAATGATCGCCGCGCCGACGGTCATGGGCACGTACAGATCGTGGATCGACAGATCGAAGTGAAACGGCGCGTGGCTGCTGATGCGGTCGTCGGCGGTCGGCTCGAAAACATCGTGGCACCAGCGGACGAAGCTCAGCGCGCTTCGATGTGCGTGCATCACGCCCTTCGGCACGCCGGTCGAGCCGGAGGTGTAGAGAATGTAGGCCAGATCGTCCAGTGCGGCGGGTTCGTCGCTGCGCCAGTCGGGCGGCAAGCCCTCCAGTTCCGGGCACGGCCGCGCTTCGGTCGATTCGCCGGGAAAAACGATCATCGGCGCTGGCGCGCCGCCCGCCGACAACGCCGCCGCGCGCGGCTCGTCGGCGCACACGACGCGCGCCTGGCAATTCGTGAAGATGAAGCGGTTGCGTTCCGGCGGGGCCGAGTAATCGACCGGCACGTAGGCCGCCCGCGCCTTCATGATGCCGAAGATGCACGCCACCGAATGGATGCTCTTGGGCATGCACAGACCCACGCGATCGCCGCGGCGAACGCCCAGCGCGTGCAGGCGCGCCGCCACGCGGCCGGCTGCCGCGTCAAGCTGGCGATAACTCAGCGCGCGGCCGGCCGAGTCCTCGATGGCCGCGGCGTTCGGCGTCCGGCGTGCCCAGCGTTCGAGGAGATCGGGCAGGCAGTCGATGCCGGCGGAGGGGGTCATGTCTTGCGCTCCACGAGCGCGGCGATTTCCTCGATGGTGCCGAAATCGGACGAGGCTTCGTGCGGTTCGACGCTGATGCCGAAGGTGCTTTCGATAAACGTGACGAGTTTGAGCGTCGAGACCGAATCGAGGATGCCCGAGCCGGTCAGGGGCGTATCGTCCTTTAGGTTTTCTCGGCTCTCGCCGGGCAGGAACTCCTGAAGGATGTAATCGCGCACCCGTTCCCTGACTTCCGCTTTATTGGCCGCCATAAGTCACCTCGTTGGTCTGGGGGGTCAACAATTCGTGAATTATCGGGTTCGCCATCATCTTGTCAAAGAGTTCATCGGCGATCCACTCATGTGCCTTCGTCGTCGGGTGGAAATCGGCGGCGTTCAGATAGACCTCGTGCGGTTGGCGACTTTCGTACGCGTCGAAGCCGCGCAGCGCCGGCAGGCCGCGCTGCTCGGCCTGCCCGGCGATCCACGGCAGGCTCGGATGCAGCGAGCGCGGATCGAGCCGCAGGACGAAGACGGCGACGGGGACTTTGGCGTCGCGCGAGAACTCGGCCAGATCGTCGAACAGCCCCTGGACCATCTCATCGACGACGGAGGCCCAGCCACGTCGCAGCCGGCCGATCGAATCGGTCGGCCTCATGTCGAATCGCGCGGCGAGCTGCTTGAGACAATCGAAGTAGAGGTCCTGACCGTTCGCCACCATGCGCGCCAGATTCAGCGGCACGGGATGCTGTCGATCGTGCATGGTCGAAACGAGAACGATCAGGTCCGGCTGAAAAGGCAACATCTCTTCGCGGATGACGTAACAGTTGTGCGGAAGGAAGTAGCCGTCGATGGCGAAGTTGAGAGTTTCGTAGCGGATGTCGGCGCCGGCCGGCCGTTCGCGGTTGAGCCGTTCCTGCAACTGATGGACGAAGCCCTGTTCGTACGCGACGCCGCTGCCCATGACGTTGGAGCCGCCGGCGAACGCGATGCGGATGACGCCCGGCGGTTTCTCGCGGGTCCAGTCGGGGCCGCGATAGCCCCAGCGATTGGCGCGAATGACGACGCCTTTATTGAGCGTTTCTTTATCAGGAATCAGCTCGTTGACGACAAACCGGTCGCTGCCGCGCATCGCGCCGCTGCGGTGCAGGCTGATCCAGCCCTCGGCCATGTTGCGTGGTCCGCGCAGCCAGCGCCAGAAGCCCTTCGGCGGCTCGGCGGGCAGGTTGCGGCGGGCGCCGGACTTGAGCAGCACCTCGTAGTAGTTGCGTGTTTGCTCGCCCAGCGCGGCGTCGTTCGGACCGTCGTTGCGGACGTCGTGCAGCGCGCGGTTCAGCAGCGGCAACGGCGCGCCGTAACTCCACGCGGCGACGGTCAGCGTCAGCGCGGCCAGGGCGATCACGCAGCCGCCGTACTCGAATTGCAGGAGCTTTTTCACGCGCGTCAGTTCCTCCAGTAGGTGACGGTCTCAAACCACGTGCGCGGAGACTCGGCGCTCCACAGCGACCACAGCACGCTGATCGTGACATAGACGGCGACGATCGAGGCAACGCGGATGGTCCATGTGACGGCGGGCGGACGGGGCTTCGGGCGGCCGCGCCGAGCCTGCCGCACGACGGTGATCATGACGAGGACGCCGAGAATGGGCCAGAAGATCAAATCGCCGCTGGTGATCAGGAACCTGCCCTGAAGCCAGAAGGTCTGATAGCCGTGCAGCAGCGTGGTGGCCAGGAAGACCCAGATCGTGGCGACGCAGAGGGCCAGCATTTCGTTGCGTTTGCGCAGGCGGAAGTAGGCGGGATAGTAGAAGCACTTCACCATGAAGTCCTTCCAGTAGATGTTGATGCGCCGCCAGAAGTCGGTGAAGCTTTCGGCCAGCAGGTAGCGACGATTGGTTTCGGGCAGGCGATATCCGAAAAGGTGCAACATGCCGGCGATGATGTGGAACTGGCCGGAGATTTTCACGTAGAGCAGATACGTGGGAAAAATGAAGCGGCAGAGCGAGCCGAAGGAGCGCACGTCGTCGGCGCCGATGACGATCTCGTGGTACAGAATCTGGTGGATGCAGAGTTGAATCGTGCCGCGCACGATCCACGCCACGCCGCGCTGGGCGGTGGGCAGCAGGTCGTCGGCGGCGCGGCACTTCTTGAACGTGGCGTAGTCGACGACGGGAAACAGCGTGAAGTAAAAGTTGGGCAACAGGTAGAAGTAGCAGAGAAAGTCGCCCAGCGATTCGGGCTTGCGAGCGAAGCGAACCTCGTAGGCATAGACAATCAGGCGGAACATGAAGATCGCGCCGATGATGCGCCAATAAACGTCCGACAACAGCGCGTTCTGAGAGCGCTGATACGCCAGCCACGCCGCCAGCGCCAGGACCATGCCGATACGCAGCGCAAACGGCGCCGGCAGACGCAGGCAGCCGTAGAAAACAAGCCCCAGCGCCAACAAGATCGCGACGAAGATGAACGAGGAGACGTAACTGTTCAGTCCTTCGTAGGCCCACGGGTCGACGTGCGGCAGGATCAGCACGCCGCCGGCCAGCGAGATGAGCACGAAAGCCGCTTTGCGCGCGGCGGCCGGCAGCAGGGCGTGTACGACGAACCCCGCGACGCAACAGGCCATCAGCATGAGAAAGGCACGACCGCCCAGTTCGAGCCGCGCGTAGATGTAAATCAGGGCGAGAAGCTGGGCCGCGACGGCCGCTACCGCAAGCAGCCGTGCGGGCGCGGCGGACTTCGCCGGCGCGGCGGCGGCGGCCGCATCGCGCAGGGCAGCGGCGCGCTGCGCGGGCCGGCGGTCTGTTGCGGCGGACTCCAAGTCGAACTCCTCACGCCGCGCGGCCGGGCGGGCGGACGAATACGGTGTTGCTGATTCAATTTGACTTCAATACGCTGCGGCCCGCGTCGTTGATTGTAGCGGAACGCATTGATTGCTGGTGTGCCGCCGCGCGGCCGGGAAGTCCGTGCCACGCGTCGTGATCCGAGCCGCAAGCGCATGCCACGCGGTTTGATCCGAGCCGCAAGCGCGAGCGCTGCGGTCACGCTGCGACGGGGCGGCGACCCCGGCGCTGGCGCTTGGGGCTCGGATTTGCACGGGCTGGAAGCGCGTGCCGCGCGGTTTGATCCGAGCCGCAAGCCCGTGCCACGCGGACACAGCCGGGGGCGGCTGTGCTACATGCCCGTGCCACGCGATGGCGCGGTTCGCACAGCGGACCCTACTGCTCCAGGTAACGCGACAACTCTCCGAAGGCTTCATCGGCAATCAGCCGATGGGCCGTTCTGGAAGGGTGAAAATCCCCCGCCTCCAGATAAGTGTCATATTGAGCCTGCCGGTCGTAACAATCCATCACGCGCAGGCAGCCCAGCCCCTGCCGCTCGGCCTCGTCGGCGATCCAAAGCAGCCACGGATCGCGTTTCATGGCGTCCAGTCGCAGCGCCAGCACGACGACGTCGATGCCGCTGCGTTGCGAAAAGCCGCGCAGCTCCGCGAAGCAGTTCCGGATGATTTCGTTCTTGACCCGGCCCCAGCGGCGTTCGAGTCGTCCGATGGCGTGCGACGGCTTCAGCTTCAGCTCGGCGGCGAAACGGCGGAGGAAGTCGAAGCCCAGGTCTTGTTTCCGCTTGACGCGGCGGGCCAGCCGCGCATGAACGGAGTAGCCGCGGTCGTGCAGCGTCGACACGACGATCACCAGGTCGGGCCGAAACCTTTCGGTGCGCGTCACGGCCAGCCAGGTTCGCTGCACGAGGAAGTAGCCGCCGGCGGAGAAGTTGAGGATTTCGTAGCGCAATCCCGTGCGGGGCGAGAGTTCCGCGTTGAGTCGGCGCTCGATGACGCGGACGTAGCTGTCGTCGTCCTCGACGCCGGTGCCCATGTCGTTCGAGCCGCCGACCCATGCGATGCGGAAGACGCCGGTCGGCTTTTCCATCGCGTTGTCCGGTCCGCGCATGCCCCATTGGTTGATGCGCAACCGGGCGCCTTTGTGCGTGCCGTTGTAGTGGGGAACGAACTCATACTCGAGCAGGTCGTCGGTGGGGCGCGTGGCGCCGATATCGACGATCGTGCCGCAGTTGTCGCGCGGCGCGGGCGGCGGGCGAAGGCAAGACCAGATCAAGCCGCGGGCGGCGTCGTCGTCGCCGCGCGAAGACTCGAAAAGCCCTTCGTAATAGTTGCGCGTCAGCGTTCCCAGCGAAGACTCGTTCGGGCCGTCATTGCGAATATCGGCGACGATGCCGTCCACGTGCCGGCCGCACGCCCGTTCGATCAGCCGGCCCTGCCAGGCGGCGGCCAGCAGGATCAGGGCTGCGAGGACGATGACGCAGCCGCGGCGCTCGAATTGGAAGGCAGGCTTCACCGTGTCGGTTCCCATTTGACGAATGTCAATGCCATTTTGAGTCGCGCGGAATCGCGTAGAGGGAGGCTGGCGCCGGGCACGCAAATCGAAATCAACATGGCCAAGCCCTTGCGAGGGGCGTTGATTCGAGACTCGGGCCGTCTCGCGCAAGGGTCGCAGCTTGCCATGCTCTGTGCATTCGATCCCATGATTCCGGCGATGCTCATCAATCCCTCCAGTACAGCACCGTGTCGATCCACTCGGGGATCGAGGTGCTGCTCCACATCGACCACAGGACGGAAATCGTCACGTACACGCCGAGCGTCGACAGAACGCGCTTGATCCAGGCAATAGCCGGCGGCTGCGGCGCGGGGCGGCCGCGGCGAGACTGGCGCAGCACCGTGATCAGCACGACCAGGCCCAGGGCGGACCAGAACGCGATGTCGTTCTGGCTGATGATCCATTTCCGCGCGACGCGCAGCTCGCCCGTCAGCCAGAAGGTCTGGTAGCCGTGCAGCAGGGTGGTGGCCAGGAAGACCCAGATCGTGGCGACGCACAGCGCGAGCGTTTCGTTGCGTTTGCGCAGGCGGAAGTAGGCGGGATAGTAGAAGCACTTCACCATGAAGTCCTTCCAGTAGATGTTGATGCGCCGCCAGAAGTCGGTGAAGCTCTCGGCCAGCAGGTAGCGACGATTGGTTTCGGGCAGGCGATATCCGAAAAGGTGCAACATGCCGGTGATAATGTGAAACTGCCCGGACACGTGGACGTACATCAGGTAGCTGGGAAAAACGTAGCGGCACAGCGTGGCGAACGAATCGACGTCGTCGGGCCCGATGGCGATGCGGTGATAGATGAGGCGGTACAGCCCGATCTGGATCGTGCCGCGCACGATCCACGCCACGCCGCGCTGGGCCGTCGGCAGCACGTCGTTGATCACGCGGCACTTCTTGAACGTCGCATAGTCGATGACCGGAAACACCGGGAACACCGAGTAGGCGAAGTTGGGCAGCAGATAAAAATAGGAGAGATAGTCGCCCGGCTTCTCCTTCGAGCGCCCGGCCTTTACCTCGTAGGCGTACAGAATCAATCGGAACATGAAGATCGCGCCCAGCACGCGCCACTGACCTTCGGTCAGCAGTACGTGCCGGTGGCGCAGCCAGGCGGCCGTGCCGCCGATCAGCAGAACGACGCCGAGCCGCACCCAGAACCGAACGGGCAGCCTCAGCACGCCGAGGATCAACAGGCCGAATCCCAGCAGCAACACCAGGAAGCCGGCCGATTCGACGTAGTGCATCGGGCCGCGGAACACCCAGGGATCGGCGTGCGTCAGCACGACCACGCCGCTGAGCAGCGATATCACGATGAAGCCGGATTGCTTGAACCGCGCCGGCAGCGTGTAGTGAATGACGAAGCCGGCGAAGCAACAGGCCGCCAGGTAGAAGAACGGCGGGCCTTCGATGTTGAAAACGTAAAAGACGTAGAGCAGCGAGGCGAGTTGGGCCAGCACAAGGACGAAGCGGGCTGTTTCGCCGCGCGACGCCGTCGCACCGGAATCGCGGGCGGCCGATGCCGGTATCCGCGCCGAAAGCTCGCCGGCCGCGACAGACATGGGGATGGCGTTCGTCATGGACAGGCGGCGTTGCGGCGGCGCGCTTCCCTTATTTTCACAAGCCCAGTCCGCGGGCGATGATGTTGCGCTGGATTTCGGATGTTCCCGAGTAAAGCGTCGCGCCGATCGAATCGCGCAGATCGCGTTCGATCTCCTGCTCGGTCATGAAGCCGTAGCCTCCGAAAATCTGCACGGCGTTGAGGCACGACTTCTGGAAGCTCTCGCCCACGTACAGCTTGGCGACCGCCGCTTCGACGAAGGCGGGGCGTCCCGCCTCTTTCAGCGCCGCGATGCGATACACCAGCGGCCGGCAGGTGTCGAGCCGCACCTTCATATCGACGATCCGATTGGCGACGGACTGGAATTTTCCGATCGGCTGGCCGAACTGCTTTCGCTGGCGGGCGTAGCCGGTGCATTCCTCAAGCTGGCGGCGCATGACGCCGAGGCAGTTGGCGAGGATGCAGCCGCGCTCCCATTCCATCGAGCACTCGAACACCTCGACGCCGCGCCCCTCGCGGCCGAGTCGGTTGGCGACCGGCACGCGGCAGTTCTCGAAAACCACTTCGCCCATCGGCGAGGTGCGCAGTCCCATCTTTTCGATCTTGCGGCTGACGGTGACGCCGGGCGTGTTGCGTTCGATGATGAAGGCGGTGATGCCCATCGGGCCGTATTTCGGATCGATCGTGGCGTAGGCGACGATGAGGTCCGCGGCCTGGGCGTTGGTGACGAACATCTTGGCGCCGTTGAGGACGTAGCAGTCGCCCTGTTTTTCGGCGCGGGTGCGCATGGCGAATACGTCGGAGCCGCTGTCGGGTTCGGACGCGCCGTTGGCGCCGACCAGCGTGCCGTCGCACAGGCCGGGCAGGTACTTCGTCTTCTGCTCCTCGGTGCCGTACTGGAGGATCGGCAGCGTGTTGGTCCACAGATGCGCGTTCATCGAGAACAGCAGCCCCTGATCGCGCGTGCCGTAACCGAGTCCCTCCATGACGGCGATGACTTCGGTGATGCCCAGCCCGCTGCCGCCGTACTGGGGCGGCACGGGCATGCCGAGCACGCCGAATTCCGCGCACTTCTTCCATCCTTCGCGGTTGAACTGCTGCTCGCGATCGCGCTGGATCATGTCGCCGCCGAGGGCGGCGCGTGCAAAGGCGATCGCCTCGTCCTGAAGGCGCTTTTGATCCTCGTTGAGATCGAAGTCCACGCGCACTCCCCGTCGTAGTCGGCGGCGGCGTCGGCACAATCCGTGATGACCCGACGGGCCGGACCCGATGGGGAACATGATAAGCGGAAGGGACGGGGCGTGTCGTGCATCGGAACGCGCCGCACGAGCGGCGGGTTGTGTAAACCGAGCCGCAAGCGCGAGCGCTGCGGATTCCAGAGCCGCGGGGGGGGGGGGGGGGGGGGGGGGGGGGGGGGGGGGGGTGGTTGCGGGCGCGCGCCGAGGATACGCCCGGCCCGCCCCCCGCCGGGGGGGGGGGGGGTGTGGGGGTGTCGGGGGGTGGGGCCCTTTCCCCCCCCGGCGCGCCCCCCGCCCCCCCCCCCGCCCCCCCGCAGGCACCGTCGGACACGGGGCGCGCCCCGCGCGAAAAGGAGGTTGCCCCCCCGCGCCCCCCCCCCCCACGGGCGCGCCCGCGGCGA
>WYBU01000023.1 GCA_011525745.1 Planctomycetaceae bacterium
ACTTTAATCGGCGAACAGCCGAACCCTTGGGACCGCCTTCAGCCCCAGGATGTGATGAGCCGACATCGAGGTGCCAAACCGCTCCGCCGCTATGGACGCTCGGGAGCGATCAGCCTGTTATCCCCGGAGTACCTTTTGTCCGTTGAGCGATGACCCTTCCACACGGGATCACCGGATCACTAGGGCCTGCTTTCGCATCTGCTCGATCTGTATATCTCGCAGTGAAGCCGGCTTATACCCTTGCGCTCTGCGTGCGATTGCCAACCGCACTGAGCCGACCTTATGCACTCCTCCGTTCAAGATTGTTACTCGCTGCGCTGGTAACGGTCTAGAGACTAGCGAACTAGCACCTAGAATCGCTACGGCGCGGCGGGACCAGTCGTTTCCGCTGATCTCTGCATGTCGCCATGCAGTTCGGACTATCTCATCATCCGCAGTGGGATGTCCGGCGTATAGTCTCTGAGGATCCCTTGTCGGTTTCGAGAGTCTTGTTTCCAAGACCAGGCCACCGAGCATGGTTTCCTGCTGATTGTCCGCATCGGCCGGATTGTCACGGGCGTTTGCCCGTACCGCCGAATACACGGATTTTCCAGCATACAGCCGGATTTTCGTCGTCGTGTCGCCACGACGCGGAGCAACACCGGCGGCTCGCGGGGTATCGCGAGATGCCGGCCATTACTCTTTGGGAGGAGACCGCCCCAGTCAAACTGCCCACCTAGCACGGTCCCTCGCCCGGATTCACGGGACGAGGTGAGGAGACGAATAATACAAGGGTGGTATTTCAACAACGGCTCCCCGCCGGCCAAAACCGGCGGATCAAAGCCTCCCACCTATCCTACGCATGCGTTACCCGGCTCCAATACCAGGATACAGTGAAGGTTCACGGGGTCTTTCCGTCTTGCCGCGGGTATGTGGTATCTTCACCACAACTTCTATTTCACCGAGTCGGTCCTTGAGACAGTGCTCCAGTGATTACGCCATTCATGCGCGTCGGAACTTACCCGACAAGGAACTTCGCTCACTTGATCTCCCCGCTTTCACAGGGAGGTGGACTTTACCTTACCGTACTTCACTCACTTTCTCGACCGCGGTTCATTTGCTTCGAGAGCCTGATGATCTCGCCAAGGCCTTCAGCCGTCAGATGCCGGCCGTCGACCATATGGAGAACCACCCGGCGGAATTTCAAGTAGTCCTGCCGCTTTCGCGATTTGAGGACGTGCTTGTCGAAGAATGGAATGATGCGGTCTTTGAGATGCTCGAGCCGACGCACTCGCCAGCACATACGGTTGCCGTGATTGTGTCGCACGACGCCGCAGTTAAAGAACTGCTTGATCGCGTGAAGCAACGCAACGTCGCGTTTGTGTTGAACGATTGTAAGCTCGGGCAGCACCTGGACGCCCAATGTCATATCAGCGTGACGGGCGATTCCGACGTGAAAGCAACCTTCGCCGTCGGTAAAGCCGACCACCCACTGGGGATCCAGGTTCATGAGTGACATCCGGTCCGAACGTCAAGTCTCTGGGGGTCCCACCGGCGATCAAACCGGTGGTCTTCCCTGCGGATTGTCCCCGTGTCCGCCGGATTTTGACTGCTCGAATTACTTCGAACGAGTACCGGACGGCTGTTGAGGAGTTTCCCGCATATGGTTCGGTTTAACTAAGGCTAGCGGTTCGAGCGTAACTTTCGTTAACCTTAGGACCCTCATAGTTAGGGCCGCCGTTAACCGGTGCTTCGGTCGCCAGCTTCGGGGGCGAACCCCCTGACCGACTTCCTTAACATTCCGGCACCGAGCAGGCGTCAGTCTCTATACATCCTCTTGCGAGTTGGCAGAGACCTGTGTTTTTGATAAACAGTTCCCAGAGCCGTTTCTCTGCGCCCTCCGCTCGTATTGCTACAAAGCGGGAGGGACCCCTTATCCCGAAGTTACGGGGTCAATTTGCCTAGTTCCTTAAGGACCGTTCTCTCGAGCGCCTGAGGATACGCTCCTCGCCCACCTGTGTCGGTTTTGGTACGGATCCGCATCTCGTCCCCATGCGCTTTTCTCGGTTCTTCCTCCGTGCACTTCGACAACAAATTGGCCTCGCCCTTTCGGGAACCCTCACGTCTCGTGGTGGGCTGCACCTTGGAAAAACGCACGCATGGTTCGACCTTGATACAGAGTGCGGGAATATTAACCCGCTGTCCATCGGCTACGCCTTTCGGCCTCGCCTTAGGTTCCGACTAACCCTGGGAGGATTTACCTTCCCCAGGAAACCTTGGGCTTACGGCGAGCGTGATTTTCACACGCTTTATCGTTACTCAAACCGGCATACGCACCTGACAGGCCCGTCACCGCTCCTTACGGTACGGCTTGTATCTGCCTGCCAGCGCTCCCCTACCAAGATAGAGACTAGAAACTGGAAACCGGAGAACCAGACGCGCGGATCGACGGACCATTTCCGGATCAGGCCGTTGATCATCCGGCCGACCTCGTCGAAGCGTTCCGTCCATTCGCCATGCCGTTCCGCCGGAATCTACCCCAGATCCTGGGCGTAATCGATCTACATTCGCGCCTCGTCGCACGATCCCAGGGCATCGCGAAGAAATCGGACAGCGTCCTTTCCGGACTGTTGTCGCGACATTCATTCAACAATGCTGGCCGTGATCGACGTTGAGGCTCGCCGAAGTTGTCGCCCGATCTCAAACCCTTCGAAGGGAGGAAAGGATTGAGAAGCGCGATGCACCTCCAGCGACAGTTGATACGCCTTCTGGTAAACGTCCAGCCGATGGTACGGCATGTGGTGTGTGCTCTAGTTTCAAGTTTCTAGTTTCTAGTCTCTATCTTCCGCGGCTTCGGCATACGACTTAGTCCCGTTCATTATCGGTGCCAGATTTCTCGACGGGTAAGCTATTACGCACTTTTTAAATGGTGGCTGCTTCTAAGCCAACATCCCCGCTGTCCTAGAAATCTAACGCCCTTACGCACTCAGTCGTATTTTGGGGCCTTAGCCGGCGGTGTGGGTTGTTTCCCTTTTGTCCGCGAAGGTTATCCCTCGCAGACTGACTCCCGGGATAGTCGCGTCGGTATTCGGAGTTTGGTTGAAGGAGGTAGTCGGGTAGACCCCTCGTTTCATCCAGTAGCTCTACCCCCGACGCGTAGTGGCCCGAGGCTCGCCCAAGAGCGATTTCGGGGAGAACCAGATATCCCTGCGTTTGATTAGACTTTTACTCCTCCCCACAGCTCATGCCAGAACTTTTCAACGTTCACGGCTTCGGACCTCCGCGCCCTTTTACGGGCACTTCATCCTGGCCATGGGTAGATCACGCAGATTCGGGTCTACCCCCTGCGACTGGTCGCCCTGTTCAGACTCGCTTTCGCTACGGCTCCACCGCTGCGCGGTTTAGCCTTGCCACAGAGGAGTAACTCGCCGGTCCATTATGCAAAAGGTACGCGGTCACACGGGAAAAGTCCGAAGACAGTTCCATCGTGCTTCCACAGCTTGTAAGTGCATGGTTTCAGGTTCTTTTAACTCCGCTTATTGCGGTTCTTTTCACCTTTCAGTCACCTTACTGGTCCACTATCGGTCGTCCAGGAGTACTTAGCCTTGGAGGGTGGTCCCCCCTGCTTCACACGGAGTTCCACGGGCTCCGTGCTACTCTGGGAATCCTCTCAACGGAGGGCTGCGACCTTTGCCTACGGGACTGTCACCCGCTCTGGTTGGCCTTTCCAGACCATTCCGCCGGCCGCGCCTTTGTAACTCCTCGAGGCCCCGCAACCCCGGTCCGAAGACCGGTTTGGGCTGGTTCCGCGTTCGCTCGCCGCTACTGACGGAGTCTCGGTTGATTTCCTTTCCTCCGGGTACTGAGATGTGTCAGTTCCCCGGGTCGGCTCCGACGGCCTATGAATTCAACCGTCGGTGACGCCATCTGATTGCTCAGTGACGTCGGGTTTCCCCATTCAGAAATCCCGGGATCACAGGCTGTTTGCCGCCTTCTCCGGGCTTATCGCAGGCTACCACGTCTTTCTTCGCCTCTGGACGCCTAGGCATCCACCATGCACCCTTTCATGCTTGACCACATTGATCGTTGGCTGTCCCGCTCGCACGGCGCCGCCGTCCCGGCTGCTGCCGGCACGATGTCGACGTACATCGAAACATCCACGACAACGCAATCAAGTCGCCGCTTGACGCACTCGTCGCTCGATCGCTCGAACGACAAAAAGCGTCCTCAGCTCACTCGGTTCGTGGTGTCACCACACATCCACCTGTTCACTTGTCAAAGAGCAGCCTCAGGTTCGGCCTTGCGGCCTCACAAGAGACAGGAAAGCGGGAACGGCGGCTTGACGCAATTCCCGGTTTCGTGTCCCCGGTTTCGCCCATCCATCTCATGGAGTCGACCGGGCTCGAACCGGCAACCCCTAGCTTGCAAAGCTAGTGCTCTCCCAATTGAGCTACGACCCCGGCATTCCTGCAATCGGCCGCCGCCCAATGCGTCGCGGTTCGCATCGCCGACGCCGTAACTCGTCAACCCGGCCGAGTCACGCTCAGCCGCAACCCTTCGGGCCTCAGCCGCCCCCTTTGCTTACCCGCCAGATCAGCAGCGCTGCGACCAGCGTCGTAATCAGCAAGGCCTGCCAGTCGATCGCGGCCAGCATGAGTTTCCCGTCAAGTCATGGGCCCGGTTGGAGTCGAACCAACGACCTCGTCGTTATCAGCGACGCGCTCTAACCAACTGAGCTACGAGCCCGTCTCCGGCGGATTCCGCGAATCTCCGTCGCGCGGCAACCGGATGCGGCGAACTCCAGCGGTTTGCTTCTTCGACAAAAAAGCCACCAGCTTTTCGGCTGGTGGCGGCTGATTCGTAACCGCCTTGCCTGTAGCTGTCGAGAAGCCTACGTAGCGATTTGTCGCAGGTTCGTCAACCGCGCACCCCTTCTTGCGACATTCCGGCGACACCGCGACCCAAGTCGCCCGTCGCCACGGATAATGTAGCGACAGTTTTTCGATTGTCAACACGGATTAACCCCGGATTGTTGCGTTGTTTACGTTCATCGCCGGCGTGCGAACCCAACCCTTTGTCATCACGAAGTTTGTGCGTCAAACGGACCGCGACGAAATCATTCACCGCCTACGTCGGATGCTATCGAAATCCAAGCTTTTCCATCGCCATTATTATCGGCCGACGCTTACGCGACCGCCAACGCTTTTCTTTTTCCACTCGCAACGTCCGGCCCGAGTTCACAAGCCCGAGCACCATGCCGGCCGTCGACACGACAGCGATCGATCCTTGAAATCCGGTCATCCAGGCGGTCCCCCCGGCTTTCACGGGGCTTTCGATCCGACTCTGACCTCACCATTGCTGTGGTGTTAGAATGCGCCGAATGCAGGCTCGCCGCCCCATCGACATGCTCGTATTCGCACGCCGGCGTTTCGTCGTTCATGCAGCGCTGCTTTTGGTCACCGCCTCGGCAACGGCACAGGATGGAACAATTGATTCGGACTCACGACGATTCCTGATCGATCTGACGCCTGCAATGCACACGGCACTCCTCGGCGACTCGTACCTTGACGAGTCGCTGGTCGTTACGGTCGAAGCGGGCCAGCGATTTCTGTTTCTTCCGTTTTCGTTGCAGCCGTTCGCGTCGGTCGACGCGGAGGTGTCGCTGAATACCGCCACGATCAAGGCCGAGTGTTCAACGGGCAAAAAACCTCGTGTTCTCGGCTTCCAGCTCTGGCAGCGCGTGCGCGACCGCGTTCAGCCTGCGCGCGACCGCGCGGCGCCGCTGTTCGAGAAAGTCACGATCAAGCCCACGCGCGATGAGGGCGTGCTGATTGAAGCGTACAGCACGCGCAGGCCACGTCGACCGCCGGCCTCTCGCCCGGCGGCAACGTCGCGTCCGGCCGCCGGCCGACCCGCGGCGCCGCGCGCGGCAACCGCGCGGCCCACTTCGGGACGCCGAAAACTCGGCAGCGACGATTGGCTCGCCGTTGTCGTGGCCGTCGACGACGCCGATCGCGAGATCCGAATCGGCTTGCATCGCGAGCCGATGGAGCGCATCGGCATTTCGTTCGTCGACGATGCATCGCGACGATTCACGTTCACGCCGCGCACCGGAACCGACGATCCGACAATCACCGCCGCCCTGCGCTGGGCGGACAGCGACGCCCCCGCGATGGCCGCGCTGGCCCTGGCGCGCATCGCCGAGTGGCGGCAGGGGACAACAGATAAAATCAAGCGGGAACTGCTCGATGCATTCACCGCCTCGCTGGCGCGCGGCGCGACAGCCGCCGACGATCGCCCGCGCGAGATCGCCTGGCGCTCACTGGTCACGCGCAGCGCATTCAACGCCGCCGAACGCGAAGTGTTGCAGGGTCTGGCCGGTCGGGTCGGCATATCGTGGGTCTCCCATGCGACGCGCGAGTTGCCGCGGGCCGACGGCGCCTGGCGCGCCAATCTGCTGACGCTGCTTCACCTGGCGTGGCGCGTGGCGGACGCCGCGTGCTGCGACGGCATCATCGACGCCGTACTCGCCGACGGCCGGCCCGAGGCTTTCGACGTGTTCGACGGCGCCAATGCAGCCGGACTGGACGCGATCTTTCGCCGCGCGCGTGGCGTCACCGATGTCCGCCTGCGCGCCGGCTTGTTACGCAGCCTGATCGGTCAGACTCCGGTCGAGCGTGAAGCGGAACTGCTGGCTGAGGCGCAGCGGCTGGAACTGCAAATCGTCGATCCGGCTGATCCGATTTTTCGGCGTTTTGCGGATGCAAATGATCCGCGCGTTCGTCAGTCGATTCTCAACGCGTTGAAAGTGGTCCCCTGCTCGGCCGTGCATCATACGCAGCAGTTTGCACGGTTCATCGACGCCGCCACCGGACCGCGCCAGGATGTGGCGGTGCGCGAGTCGGCGTTTGCGATGGTGCTGGCGCAAGCGGCGTTTGGCATGGCGCCGGTGGACATCCAGCCGCACGGCGCGTTTCCGCTTTCGTCTGAGCGCGGCGTTGACGGATTGACGGCCGGACTGGCACGGGCTGTGGTCGAGGGCGCGCCGGACACGCGCATGGGCGCGCTGCGCGCGCTGCTGTTGCGCGGCGAGGCGCGGGCGGCCGCCGGGGCGGTCGGTGACCTGCGACTCAGCCCGGATGCCATCGCGGCATTGTTGGCGAAACTGACCGGGCTGGACGGCGCCGCACGAGCGGACGGCACGTTTGCCTTCATGGCCGAATTGGCTTCTTCCGGGGATCGACGGGCCGCGCCGGTCGTGCTGCGACAGCTCGAACAAGCATCCGGCGGTTACCCTGCGTCACTTCGGTGGCGGCTCATCACCGCCTTGAAGTGCGGCATCGACTGGAAGCGTTGGACCGCGCTGGCGTCCGATCGCGATGCGGCGATCGCCGGCCTTGCGACACGATGGATCGTGTCCGCCGCTCATCTCTCGGGCGCTCATCAGTCGGCCTGGAACGCCGCGCGACGCGCCAACGAAAAGCTGGAGTTGCTGAAGCGAATCAATCGCGACAGCTCGGTAACGCCCGCGTCGCGCTATGGCTGCCTGCTGATCGTCGAGGCCATCGAGCCGCTCGATCCGCTTCGGCATGGGCGCGCCGGTGGCGTGCGATGGAACGCACCGCGGCGCATCACGCTGTTCGGACCGATCGTCATCGCCCGCGACGTAGGCGGCAAGATCGTCTTCGCGGCTGCCGAAAGACAGCTTGGAGAAGGCCGGCCGGCGCGCCTCGACGCCATGGTTCCGGACGAGAAAAGCTGGCCGCCGACGATGCGAGCCGCCACGTGGACGCTTGCCGGCGTGGGAGTCGATGCGAACGGCAAGCCGGCGGCGTTCGCGCCGTTGACGATTCCCGGCGCGGCACTGATGCCGGAAGGCGGCGAAGGGGCCGTCAACATCGACGTCGTGCCGCTGCTTCGGCCCGTACTCGCCGCGGCCAGCCCTGATCCGATTCGGGCACTTACCTGGAACCCGACGACCGTAGATTGCGTGTTGTCGGACCTGCTGCCGGAGACATTTCGCCTCACGCTTCGGCCCGCCGGCTTCGGTAGCTGGGTCGGGTCCGGCCCATCGCAGCCGCCGGAAACCAGTTCGGCGGACAAGCCCGCGCTGCTGAACGTCATGGTCATTCTTGAGCCAATCGAATGACGACGACACGCCATTAGGACCATGACGTCCGTTGTCGCGTGCTTGACGTTCCGGCCACGATCTGCGACATTAGTGCAATAGCACAAAAAGCCGATGCAAACGAGGTGAATCGATGATCAAGGCGGTCGACCTGCGAAAAGGCAGGGTCATTCAGCACGACAATGAACTGTGGACGGTACACGACATCCACCGCACCGAGCGCGGGAACCTGCGCAGTTACATGCAGTGCAAGCTTAAGAATCTCAAGACCGGCCGCATGGCCGATTTCCGTTTCAGCGTCGATGACAAGCTCGAGACGCCGCACGTCGACGAGCGGGACTACGAGTATCTGTATCGCGAAGGAGACCATCTCGTCCTGATGGACCCCGAGAGCTACGACCAGATTCACGTTCCTCTGACGCTCAATGAAGACGCGGTGCTGTATCTGAAGGGCAACGAGCGCGTCAAGGTGCTCAAGATCGGCGGCGACCTGGCCGGGCTGGAACTGCCGTTTACGGTAGAACTGACCGTGACCGACACGCCGCCGGTGATCAAGGGCGCGACGGCCACCAATCAGAGCAAGGACGCGGTGATGGAAACCGGCCTGCGCATTCGCGTGCCGCCGTTCATCGAGAACGGCGAGGCGGTTCGCGTGGATACGCGCACGGGCGAGTACATCGAGCGCGTGAAGTAAGGGCGGGTCAACTCAACGTATTAGTAATCGCCGCGTTGGCGCGCTGTGTGACGCTGCGCGGGCTGAAAACCCGTGCCAGGCGACGGGCCTCATGGCCAAGTCCTCGAGAGGCGCGATTCCCGGCGTGATCGAGCCGAATTCGCGCGGGGGCTTGACCAGGCAAACCCTCATTCAACAGCGCCGGTTCTTTCCGCTTGCGTCCAAACGCGGCGCGTTGCCCGACGCTCTCTCACAGTCGCGTTTCGGTTAATACAGCAAAACGCGGCGGCGCCGCGGTTAGTACTCCTGCACGTTGTACTCGACCCCCAGCAGGCCGTACGCGGTCGATAACAGCTTGTCCATCCGAAGTGGCTTGAGCAAGTATTCATCGACGCCCAGATTGCGCGCGTAGGCTTCGTGGCGGCGTCCTTCATTGGCGGTAATCATGATGACGAACGGCTTCTGCCCCTTTTCCTTCTTCGGGCGCATGCGCTCGAGAATCAGAAAACCGCTGCGTTTGGGCAGCATCATGTCCAGGATCATCAGGTCCGGCTGAAATGACACGACCAGATCCGATGCACGGTTGCCGTCCGACGCTGTTCGGATGTCCGCGCCCGAGCCGCTCAGTGACGCCTGAATGGTGGCGATAATGTCGGGATCGTCATCAACAAGCAGAATCTTCTTGCCATCCAGCGGTTTGGTGCCAGGTTCGCTCACGAGTGTGCTCTCCAATTCGGGTGTGTCATGCGCCAACGGAATGCCCGCGGGGCGGAAATCCATTCCTATTGTATATGCTACGGCCCGCTTCGGAAACAAACGAGATTTTAAAGGCTCGGCTGCGCCGCCCCATCGGCTATCCGGTACTCCTGCACGCGATCCTCGGCAAAGCGATCGTGTTCCACGTACATCGTGCGCAGGTGGGGCAGCGACAGCCCCCCCACCGTGCGAAAGTCGCCGTACTCGAAGCGCAACAGCTTGCCCGTCACGGGATCGGTAAACGAAACATAGAGCAGCCGGGCTGTCTCGTCGTCGAATGCCATTTCGATGGTCAGCCCCTCGTCGCCTCGCCGCTCGATCACGACTGCGATGCGGCCCGCCACCTCGTCCCCACCGGTCACGCGCCATTGCGATGACCGCGCCCGCCGGGGCGGAAACATGACGCACCAGCGGGCCAGCGCTTCGATCTCGGCCGGCTGCAGGGCGATTGCGTTGGCGTCGAGCGCGACATCTGCCGGGCGCAGTTCGCGGGACTCCGCTTTCGTTTCGCGTCCATCCCGCGCCGACGTTCGCTGATAGGTCACCGTCCAGCCGGACAGGCCGTCGAGCACGTCCGCCGGGCCGACGGCGGCCCGCGCCCGTTTCAGCACGCGGCGCACCTCCCGGATGTTGGCCCGATCGTTTGTTCCCTCCAGCGGCTGCGGCAGTTGTCGCGCCTCTTCCGGCGGCACATCGGGCGGCGGGCGCTCGCGCCGGGGCAGCGGCAGCGATTCGAGCCGAAAGCGCAGCGCGTGCGTCTTGTCTTCGCGCTGGACCGACAACTCGACCGGCCAGCGGGCCGGGTACGAACCGACCCAGTTCATGAGCTGATTAGCGCTGTGAATCGGCCGGCCGTTGAACGCCAGCACGCGATCGCCCACGCGCAGACCCGCGCGATAGGCGTCGGACGTCCTGAGGATCTGGTCGATGAGCACCAGCCGCGGCTGCCGATCGAACGCGGTCGCCCCCAACGTCGCATGTTGTGTCTCAAGCCCGGCCCGCAGCCCCGGAAGAAATCGGCGAATCTGGTTGGAACTGATTGCGTATCCCACGCCGACGTTGACGCGACTGCGTTCTTCCGCGCCGATGCGGCCGTTGATGCCGACGATCTCGCCCCGCATGTTGAACAACGGCCCGCCGGAGTTGCCGGGATTAATGGACGTGTCGGTCTGGATGCAGTCGGTGTAGATCAGCGTGCGGCGCACGCCCGAAAGGTATCGGTGCAGACCGGATACGATGCCAAGTGTAACGGTCGGCCGGAAATCCTCGGCCAACAGGAACGGATTGCCCATCGCCAGCGTTTCGTCGCCGACGCGCAGCGCGTCGGAATCGCCCAGCGGTGCGAATGTGAACGGCCCTTCACCTTTGAGGCGGAACATGGCCACGTCGCCGGCCGGGTCGATGCCGAGCACTTCGAGGGGCATGAGCACCGAACCGCCGCGGCCGGGTTCGACACCCTGCGGCAGATAACGGCCGCCCTCGCCCTCGCGGCCGCCACCGAGCGCGGCGACGACGTGATAGTTGGTCAGGCCGTATCCGTCGGCGTCGATCAGCACGCCCGATCCGCCGCCGGCGCGCCCGCCCCTGGGAAAGACGCACACGACTTTCGGAGCGAGCGTCTGTATCAGCGTTACGCGCGCCTGCTCGGCGGCGCGGACCAACTCCCGCGAGGAGCGATCCGGCTCGATCGCGAGCATGGCGAGCGTCAATGAAATGGCCATGCTGAAAGTCACGATGACAAACTCCGCCGGGAGCAGGCTCAACGGCGTGTACGACGACGGCGAGCGTATCAACTGCCTGCGGACGCCGCAGGTTCAGGCACGTCGAGATTCTATTGACGCCAATGGCCGACTGCGCGCGTCGTGGGGCACGACACGGCCAAGCCGTCGAGTCCACTCTTCACGCAAGCGGCGCCGTCCGCACAGCGGACCCTCCGCGCGAGGGCTTGACCGTGCCACGCCAACCAAAGGGTGCTGCCTATTATTGTGACGATTCGCAAGGGCCGACAGCAACCGGCGGCCGGATCATCACCGGTAGCTGGCCAGCACGCTCTCGTACGAGTCGCGACCGATCACGCCTTCGTCCAGCAGCGCGTCAAGCGACTGTTTCATCGTCTGCATCCCGTACCGCGCGCCGGTCGTGATGACGTTCCGCAGGTGAAACGTGCTGCGGTTGCGGATCACGTTGCGCGCCGCGTCGCTGACGATCAGGATTTCGGTGGCCACGCGCTTGCCGCCGTCGACGGTCGGCAGCAGCTCCTGGTGAATCACGCCCATCAGGGCGTTGGCCAGCAGATCGCGGATGTGCCCGTCGCCGCCCTCCGGCGCGTAACTCAGCAGCCGCTCGATGATCTTGTCGATGCTGATGATGTGCAGCGTCGACAGGACGAAGACGCCGGTCTCGGCCGCCGTCAGCGCGATCTTGATCGTCTCGTAGTCGCGCATTTCGCCGATGGCGATGACGTCCGGGTCCTGGCGCAGCGCGGCGCGCAGGCCGCTGGCAAACGTCATCGTGTCCTTGCCCACTTCGCGCTGGCGGACGATGCTCTGCTTGTTGACGTGGACGTACTCGATCGGATCCTCGATCGTCACGATGGCCCGGCGGTGATGCGTGTTGATTGCGTCAATCATGGCCGCCATCGTGGTGGTCTTGCCCTGACTGGTGCTGCCGGTGATCAGCAACAGACCTTTTTGCAGATAGGCGAGGCGCGAGACGACCGGCGGCATTTTCAGGTCGTCGAGCCGGAACGGCTCGGCCGCCAGCAGGCGGATGACCGCGCCGACGGCGCCGTCGTTGTAGCTGATGTTGACGCGATAGCGGCAGCGCGAGTCGTCGGCGTACATGAAGTCGAGGTCGAGCTTCTCCTCGAACTCGACGATCTGATCGTCGGTCAGCAGCGCGTAGGACAGCTCTTTGGCCTGTGCCCGCGACAGCTCCTCCTTGGACACCGGAGTTAAATCATCTCCAATACGCATCACCACGGGCGCGCCGGCGACGATGTGGACGTCGGCGGCCTTGCGCGACTGCGCAATCGACAGGATTTTCTGGATCATTTCCATGAAGCAATAGCTTAAACGCGCATCGAACAGGGCGGTAGGCCCCGGCGCGGACGGCACCATTCGACAGCCTCGGGCGCCGTCAGTATCGTACGTTCGCATCGTGCCACGGGAGCGCAGCCATGCCGATGTTTGATAAGGCCATCGTGCTCGGCGCCGGCGGAATGCTGGGGCGCTGCGTCACGGCCGAACTGACGCGGCGCGGCGCGGCGCATCGCGCGTATCGACATGCCGATCTCGATCTCGGCGACTTCGACGCCATTCGGCAACGGCTCAGCGAAGCGCAACCAGCGATCATCTTCAATTGCGCGGCGTTCACGCGCGTCGACGATTGCGAGACACAGCGCGATGACGCAATGCGGATCAACGGCGAAGCGGTCGGGGTGCTGGCCGAAACCGCGCGGCGGCTCGACGCGTTGCTCGTACACATCAGCAGCGACTACGTATTTGGCGGCGACGGCACGCGGCCCTACCGCGAGGATGACGCGCCCGCGCCCGATCACGCGCTGTCGGCCTACGGCCTGTCGAAGCTCGAAGGCGACCGGCGCATCGTCGCGTCGGGCTGCCGGCATCTGATCGCGCGCACGTCGTGGGTGTACGGCACGGGCGGGCCGAATTTCGTCGACGCGATCATTCGCGCAGCGCACAGCCGGCCGGAACTGAGCGTCGTCAACGATCAGCGCGGCCGGCCGACGTACGCCGCCGATCTGTGCGAGGGCATTTTTCGATTGCTCGACCGCGGCGCGGAGGGACTGGTCAACGTGACCAATTCCGACGAGTGCACGTGGTACGAGTTCGCCTGCGAAATCGTCCGCCGCGCGGGACTCCACACCCCCGTTCGTCCGTGCACGACGGCCGAGTTTCCGCGGCCGGCGCGGCGGCCGGCCTATTCGGTGCTCGACATCGCACGTTTCGTGGCACTGGTCGGCGCGCCGCTGCGTTCGTGGCGCGAGGCGCTGGGGGCGTATCTGGAAGCGCGCGGCGTGGAATAGAGGCCCTTCTGGTATCCGAGTGCTCATGTTGACGCGCTGTCGGCTCATCGGACCCCACACGGGCTGAACGTCCATGGCACGCGAGCATCACGCTATAATGGCGTTCGTCGTTTGAGGATCTCTGCATGAGCGCCGCGGACATCGAACTCTCCAACGTCCACAAAAGTTACTACAAAGATCGTCTTGAAATCCCCGTGCTGCACGGCCTGAACCTGAAGATCGGCCCCGGCGATTTCGTCGCGATGATGGGGCCGAGCGGCTCCGGCAAGTCGACTCTGCTGCATCTGATCGGCGGTCTGGACTCTCCGAGCGACGGCTCGATCCGCGTCGGCGACGCGCTGTTGGAGCGCATGACTGAGCGGGCACTGACCGCCTGGCGCAGCCGGCACGTGGGCTTCATCTTTCAGATGTATCACCTGGTTCCGGTGCTGACGGCGGCGCAGAACGTCGAGCTGCCGCTGCTGCTGTTTCGGATGCCGGCGTCGGAGCGACGGCGGCGCGTGGAGACGGCGCTGTCGGTCGTCGGCCTGGCGGACCGGGCGGATCACCGGCCGAATCAGTTGTCGGGCGGGCAGGAGCAGCGCGTCGCCATTGCGCGGGCGATCGTGACCGATCCGGAGGTGATTCTCGCCGACGAGCCGACCGGCGATCTGGACGCACGCATGTCGGAGGAAATCCTCAATCTGTTGAACCTGCTGAACAGCGAATTCGGGAAGACGATCTTGATGGTGACGCACGATCCCAGGGCGGCGTCGCACGCCCGGCGGATCATCCATCTCGACAAGGGCGTGCTCGAACGGACGGAGGAGAATCCGGTTCGCCAGCCGATGGCTGGGGCACGGGCAGCGTCGTAGTTGCGGGGTTTTGCGGTATCCGCCACGTGACGATGCCACGTGCTCGCTTTCGGAGTCTGAACATGGCCAAACCCTCGCGATGGGCGTTGATACTGGTACTTAGGGCTTCCCGGCGCGAGGGCTTGACCATGCCACACCACTAAGAATGTTGGCCATGCGGTTTACGCTACTACCCGACGGACTCGGCAAGACGCGATGCGTTGCCACGCCGTGCCGATGAGAACGCCATGACATTGTCCTACGTGCTGATGCAGAACCTGCGGCGCAACCCGCTGCGCTCGGTGCTGACGACGGTGGCGTTCGCGTTGCCGATGGCAGTCTTCGTCGCGGCGATCTCGCTCGTCGTCGGGCTGATTCAGATCGGTCAGTCGGCGGCGAAGGAGCTGCGCCTGGCGGTGCACCACAAGACGACGATCACCAACAGTCTGCCGGAAGGCACGCGGCGCAAGATCGAGGGGCTTGATCCGCAGGGGCGGCGACTGCGTGCGGTCTGCGGCATGAGATGGTTCGGCGGGCGCGTGCCCAACACGCAGAACACGCTGACGAGCCTGGCGTCCGATGTCGATACGTTCTGCGAGGTGCACCAGGACGCGGGGCTGACGCCGGATGAAGAACAGGCCTGGCTGCGCGAGCGGACGGCGTGCGTCGTGGGTCGCATTCCGGCCGAGAAGCACGGCTGGAAAGTGGGCGATCGCGTGACGCTCGAAAGCACGGTGCCGCCGTACCTGTCGCTGGAGTTCCGCGTCATCAAGATCATGACCGAGGCGTCGCGGGCGAACTACTTCTATTTCCGGCGCGATTACCTGGTCGAATCGATGAATCAGGTCGGCATCGAGGACTCGCGGTGCAACATCTTCTGGGTGAAATGCCGCACGCCCGAGGACCTGCGGACGCTTCAGCGCGACATCGACGCCGAGTTCGCCAACACGCCGGACGAGACCAAGAGCGAAGACGAGAACGCCTTCGGCGCGAATTTCGTGCAGGCCCTGGGCGACATTCCCAGTCTGATGCAGGCGATGGCGGTCGTGGTAGTGATCGTGGTGGCTCTGGTGGCCGCGAACACGATGATGATGAGCGTGCGCGAGCGGGCACGGGAGCTGGCGGTGTTCAAGGCGATCGGGTTTCACTCGCGGCGGATATTTGCGATTGTTATTGGCGAAAGCATGATGCTGGCCCTGATCGGCGCGCTGCTGGGCGTCGTTCCGACGGCGGCACTGCTGACGATGTTCCCGGTGCGGCGGCTGGGGTTCGTGCCGCTGGCGTCGCTGGAGGTGTCGCCGATCGCGGTCGTCGGATCAATCGGGATCGCGCTGCTGGTGGGGTTGTTGGCGGGATTCTGGCCGGCGTATCAGGCGTTGCGGCTGCGGACCGTAGATGCGCTGCGGTATCTGGCGTAGCGCGGCGTTCGCCCTGGCGGCAGTCGCTGGGAGATTCGGAGCGTCTTCCGCCGCTCGCTGACGGTCGCGGTTCGGATCAGGAAAGCTGGGGCAGAGGCTGATCCGAACCGCGCCCGTGAGGAAGCGACGGGCAACGTCACGAAGCGCTGCGTCAGTAGTTCATGCGACTCGTCGGCCGATTGCGCGGTGCGATGAGGGCAGTTGGGAAGAGGCGTGTTCCGCCGCGCCCTGACGGTCGCGGTTCGGTTCACGCAGCGCAGGCGCGGGTCGGTACGGAAGCTCGGGAGTCGAATCAGACGTGGCATTGCCGCTGAAATATCACTGGCGACATCTACTGTCGCGGCGCACGTCAACGCTGCTGACCGTACTGGTCGTCTCGGCGGTGGTCGGCGTGTTCACATGGATGGTCGGATTCGCCCTGGCACTGCGCGGTTCGCTCGCGGTGGCCGACGACGATCACAAGCTGATCGTCATCAAGCGCGGCGCGACGGCCGAGAGCAACAGCGCCATCATTCCCGAGGACGAAAGCCGCCTCGTGGCGCTGTCCGACGTCGCGACCGACGCGGCCACGGGCGAGCGGCTGATCAGCCCCGAGATGCTGACGCAGGTGTCGCTGCCGCGGCTGCGCGACGCCGGCCGCACATCCGCCAACGTGGCCGTGCGCGGCGTGACGCCGATGGCGTTCAAGGTTCATCGCAAAGTGCGCCTGGTGCGGGGCGCCTTGTTTGACCTTGGTGAGCCGCAGATCATCGTCGGCGCGGCTGCGGCCAAGCAGTTCGCGGGTCTGGAGATCGGATCGACGGTGCAACTCGGCAGCAGCGGTAATCGGCCGTATCGCGTGGTGGGCATCTTCAGCGCCGACGGCGGGCCGATGGAAAGCGAAATCTGGGGCTATCTCGAATCGCTCAAGAACGCGTACGGCCGGAGCATGTACTCGTCGGTCAATCTGCGGCTGCGCGACGGCGTCGATCCGCAGAACGTCATCGACGAAGTCGAAGGCCCGGCCATACAACTTTCGGCGTGGACCGAACCGGCTTACTGGTCGCAGCAGTCGGGCCTCATCAAGGCCTATCTGATGCTGGCCGGTTCGCTGATCGCGGTGATGTCGCTGGCGGCAATCTTCGCCATCGCCAACACGATGTTCAGCTCGGTGGCGGGCCGCACGCGTGAGATCGCCATGCTGCGGACGATCGGCTTTTCGGGGCGGCAGGTGCTGGCGGGATTTGTGATCGAATCGGTGCTGCTGGCGCTGATCGGGGGCATCCTTGGCTGCGCGGGGGCGATGGCGTGGCTGAACCTGGTGGGCAACCGTAAGGACATGTTCGGAATGAGCACGTTTACGACGATGGCTTTCGAGATCAATCCGAGTCCGCTGATGTGGGGCTGTTCGCTGGTGATGGTCCTTGCCGTCGGGGCGCTGGGCGCGCTGTGGCCGGCGCGGCGCGCGGCGGCACTGGACGTGATTACGGCGCTGCGCCAGGTCTGAATCGCCGCAGGGACCGAAACAATTCCATGAATCTTCGTCTGATTTATCTTTATCACAACCTGTCGCGCAACAAGCTGCGGACGGCGCTGACGGCCGCCGCGGTGGCGCTGCCGCTGATGATTTACGTGCTTTCGACGGCGGTGGTGCGCGGCATCGAGGCTTACCTCGACAACTCGGTGAAACAACTTCGGCTGGCAGTGCAACACAAAGGATCGCTCATCTACTACTTGCCGGCCGGATACCGCGCGCGGATTCGCGCCCTGGATCCCGAGGGAAATCGCCTGTTGAGCATCTGCGGACTGCGCTGGATCGGCGGGCAGGTGCCCGGACAGCGTCGGCCGTTGTCGGCGCTGGCGGCCGATCATGAGACGTTTCCCCAGACGTTTCCGGATTACGAGATGACGCCGGAGCAGCTTCATCAGTGGATGACGGACCGGCAGGCGATCATCGTCGGGCGCGATACGGCGGCGCACTTCGGCTGGAAGGTCGGCGATCGGATCACGATCCGCCCGTCGCTGCCGCCGTACAGCCTGATGGAATTCCACGTCGTGTCGACGGCCGACAAGGCGACGGACACGCTAACCTTGTTCTTTCGCATGGACTATTTGCAGGAGGAATTGAAGAAGTATCCGGAGCTGGAGGGGCGCGTGGGCTTCTACTTCATCAAATGCGCCACCGGAGCGGACCTGAAGGAGTTCCGCGAGAAGATCGACGCCGAGTTCGCCGGCTCACTCGATGAGACGCGGACGGTCGATGAGAAGACGTTCATGAACGAGTTCATCTCGCAGCAGTTCAACCTGCCGCGAACGCTGACGATTCTGTCGGGAATAACGGTGCTTGTGGCGATGCTGGCGGCGGCGAACACGATGGGGATGAATTTCCGCGACCGGCTGAACGAACTCGCGTCGCTGAAGGCGATCGGATTCGGCAGTGGCTTTTCGGTATTTCTGATTCAGCTTGAGAGCCTGGCCATCTGTGCCCTGGGCGGGCTGGCGGGCGCGGCGGCGCCGTACGTCGCGTTTACGTTCACACCGCTGAAGAACTTCTCCATCCCGGTTATCCAGACGCTCAACATCGAACCGCGCGTGTGCGTCGAGGCGCTGATCGTCGCCGCCGCGATCGGCGCGACCGCCGGCGCCTGGCCGGCGTGGATGGCGGCCAAGCTGAAAGTGGTTCATGCCCTGCGGGCGCTGGAGTAACGTGGGAAAAGTCGAAAGCCGAAACGTCCAGACGTCGAAACGCGCGGCCGGGCGACTCGCACTGTTTTTGCGAGTCGCGATTGCAGTGAACGTGCGTGAAAAGCCCGTCACGATCCAGGAAAGCCGCCGTACGCCGATCAACGGACCGGAATGCCTCACCGCCGCTCCCTCACGGGCGCGGTCCGGTTCAGGAGAGTTGAGTCGGGCAGCGGATCCGAACCGCGCCCGTGAGGAAGCGACGGGTGGCGCGCCGAATTGGGCGGTTGTAGAGCTTGGGACTCGTCGGCCGACAACGAAGTGCGATCATGACGCCCGCACCGTGGCGCGTTCCGGCGGTCCTTGACGGTCGCGGATTGGTTAAGCAGATTTGTGGCGGATGCCGAAACGTAATCGCCGTCATTTGCGGCCGAGCAGCTTTTCCAGGCGGTCGAGCCCTTTGTCGATCTGTTCCATGCTGGTGGCGAACGAGAGTCGCACGTGGTCGTCGCTGCCGAAGGCGATGCCGGGGACCAGTGCGACGTGCGCCTTTTCAAGCACCAGCCGCGAGAATTCAACCGAGCCTGTCACGCCGAGCGCCGCGTACGTGGCGCGCACGTTTGCGAAGCAGTAGTACGCCCCGGTCGGCTGGACGCAGGCAACACCGCGGAGCGTGTTGAGCCGCGCGTGCATGTGCCGGCCGCGTTGCTGATAGGCGCGGCGCATCTCGTCGACGCCCGACTGATCGGCTCGCAGCGCATCGGCCATGCTGTACTGATTGAACGTGCACGGCCCGCTGGTCGTGTGCGACTGCACCCGGGACATGGCCGCGATGATCTCCGGCGCAGCCGCTGCGTAACCAACGCGCCAGCCGGTCATCGCGTAGGTCTTGGCGGGCGAGTTGATCGTGATGGTTCGATTGCGTGCATCATCGTCGACGGCCGCGAAGCTGAGGTAATCGACGCCGTCGAATCGCAGCCGGTCGTAAAGCTCGTCGGCAAGCACCGTCACTCGGGTGCCCCGAAAGACGCTCGCGATAGCGCGCGTTTCGTCCGGCGTGTAGGTGAAGCCGCCGGGGTTCGAGGGGCTGTTGAGGACGAAAGCGCGGGTCCGCGGCGTGAGCGCTTCGCGAATCTGCTCCGGTCGCAGCTTGAAGCTGTTGGACTCGTCGCCGAGCAACGGCTTGACGATGCCGCCGTTGATCTTGACCTGTTCCGGAAAGCTCACCCAATACGGGACAGGCAGAATCACTTCGTCGCCGGGATCGAGCAAGGCGGCAAACGCCAGGTAGATGGCCTCCTTGGCGCCGCACGTAATGATGATGTTTTTCGGCTCGAAGCTCAGACCGTTCTCGCGGCTGAACTTCTCGCAGACGGCCTGTCGGGCCTCGATCACGCCGGCGGCCGGAGCGTACTTGGTCTTGCCGGCGTCGATGTGTGCATGGGCGAAGGCCTTAATGTGGGGCGGCGTGTCGAAATCCGGCTCGCCGGCGCCGAACGCGACGATGTCGTGACCGGCCCGTTTGAGTTCCGCGGCCTTGGTTGAGACGGCGATGGTGGCGGATTCGGCAAGGGCCTGGACGCGTTGCGAGAGCGGCATGGCGGCGACTCCGGTTTTTGACATATCGGCATGTTATGGCGCGAGGTTGTGGTGTGCCACGTGCGCGCGCTTGGCCTCAAACTCGCCGAGTCTTAACACGCGACCGGGCCAGGTAAACGCCCGGAGCGTGTTCCGACGCTCCCTCGCGGTCGCGGTTCGGTTCAGGAGGGTTGGGCGGATGCTGTTCCGAACCGGCGGATGTTGATCCGAACCGCGCCCGTGAGGAAGCGGCGGGTGACGCCATGAATCGGCTCGGGGCGTGATGCTGGTGACTCGTCGGACAACGACGCAGTGCGATCACTGCGCTCGCACCGCGGCGTGTTCCGACGCTCCCTGACGGTCGCGGTTCGGCCAAAGCGGCGAAATTGCGAAGCACAACGCTAGAATGACCGTGTGCGTCCCATGCGAAACGGGCGCTTGTTCGCCCGATCACGAGGTTTCGGAACGTGTCCCAATCTCCTTCCCGTGTACTCGACGTCGGCAACTGCAATCCCGATCACCACAAGATTCGCATGATGCTGGAGCGACACTTCGACGTGTCGATCGACCGCGTCATGTTCGTGGACGAGGCCTTGGACCGCATGCGCCGGACACGGTACGACCTGGTGTTGGTTAATCGATTGATCTTCGAGGATCAGAGCGAGGGGATCGATCTGCTGCGGCGGGTTAAAGGCGACGCGAGTGTTTTGAAGGCGCCGATCATGCTGGTGAGCAACTACGCGGAGGCGCAGGCGGCGGCGACGGCGGAAGGCGCGACGCCGGGTTTCGGCAAAGACAAGCTGTTTTCTGATGAGACAATCAAGCGGCTGCGGCAATTCCTGAAGCCGCGGGAGCGGCAGGGCGCGGTTCCAATGTGAAATTCCGGGGACGGTCTGCGCGCGGTCGTGAGGGTCGACGCGGAATTGCGCGGGGCAGGCTTGACGACCGGATTGTCCCTGTCGTTCGCCTGCGGTCCAGATTCGCGTGGGCTGCCGGCTTGTGCCGCGCGACCCGGCCGTTTTACAGCGCTTTTCGTGAAAACAACTCGCCCGGTTCGCGGCGGACGAGACCTTTGAGCTGAAGCGACGTTAGCGCGGATGCAACGCCGGCCGGCGGCAGGCCGCTCAGGTCCGTCAGCGTCTCGACCGACACCGGCTCGGCCGGCAACGCGTCCAGCAGGCGACGCTCGGCGTCGCTGAGCTTCAAGGTCGATGTCAGCGGAAGCAGCGGCTGGTCGGAGGCGGCATCGGCATCCGGACGCGCGGCTTCGTCGTGCGTTGCACCCGCGCGCGGCAGCAGAATGCGACCCACGTCGCCGAGTTCATCGAGAATGTCGGGCAGGCAGGTCACAAGCTTGGCGGTTCCATTGCGAATGAGTCGATGGCAGCCGTCGGAGTGCGACGTGTCGATGCGTCCCGGCACGGCGAACACTTCGCGGTTGTATTCGTTGGCCGCGGAGGCGGTCAGCAGCGCGCCGCTGTGTTTGGCGGCCTCGACGACGAGCACGCCGAGCGACAAACCGGCGATGATGCGATTGCGGCGAGGGAAGTTGAACTCGGCGGGCGGAACGTCCATCGGGAACTCGCTGATCAGCGCGCCGTTCTCGACGATTCGATCGGCCAGTTCCTCGCTGCGCGGCGGGTAGAGATACTTCATTCCGCAACCTAGCACGGCAAGGGTGCGACCTTTGGCCAGCAGCGCGCCGCGGTGAGCGGCGGTGTCGATTCCGAGCGCCATGCCCGAGACGATCGTCAGGCCGACTTCGGCGGCCAGCGCGGCGAAGCGCTCGGCCTGCTCGGCGCCGTAGCGCGAGCAGTGGCGCGAGCCGACGATCCCGAGGGCGACGGCATCCTCGGGCTGCAAGCGCCCGCGGACGTAGAGCACCGGCGGCGGGTCGGGCGTGCGCCGCAGCGGTTGCGGATAGTCAGGGTCGGAAACACAGATGATGCGGACGCCGCGCGCACAGGCCGCCTCGATCTCGGCTTCGACGGCGTCGTCGTTGTTGCCGGCGATGCGCTGCGCCGCTTTGGGACCGATGCCTTTGACGCGTTCCAACCGCGCGGCCGACTGCCCGACGACGGCCCGCGGATCGCCGAAGTGCTCGACGAGGCGCGCGATCAGGATCGGGCCAAGGCCATCGACGAGATGCAGGCGCAGATAGGCGCGGGCGGCGTCGCTGACCGCGGAAAGCTCGATGGACATATCTATTCGATGGGCTGCCGGCCGGCGAAGCCCGTTTCGAGTTCGTGCCAATGCGCGATCTTGTCTTCGCCCTGCAGCCAGCAAAGATAGATCGGACGGCCATCCTTTTCGGCGGGGAAGTCGACCAGGCCGCGCTGGGCGTCCTTGAGTTCGCAGCCGATGTCGGTCAGTTCGTCGACCAGTTCGTGCAGGTGCTCGAACTTGTGCGTGTGCGCATCGCGCAGTGCCTGCCCGGAGAGTTCGCCGACCGGCCTGTGCGTGCGCAATCCCTTCTCCAGCTCGGCGACTTCGGCAAAGGTGCGCACAATGTCTTCAACGATGCGGCGTACGAGCGGCAGCGTGCGATTGGCATGATCGAGCGTGAACCGGATCGCAGGCTCCGCCTTGCGCCGGGGGCGTTTTTCGCGTTTCGTCGGCTGCGTCGCCATAAGAGTCTCCGTGCATCCTGCAGTTCTGCGCTTGCAGCGTAGCCCGCGACGATGGCGGAGTCAATGCGTCCGACTTGACGGCGCGCGGCGCGATGCGATATCACCATGAGCAGCGCTGGGGAACTCGGTGAGCGTCGGTGATGAAATGCTGTTCGGCGCAAGTGGGGATTTCTGCGTAGCGCGGTTTGATCCGAGTCGCAAGCGCCAGCGCGGCGGAGCGTGCGCGATTCAGAGGCGACCCCGGCGCTTGCGCTTGGGGCTCCGATCAGGCAGCGGCGCTTGAGCTTCAGGCTCGAAGCAGCGGACTGGAGAAGGCAACGATGGCGGAAGCGCGCAAACGGTATCTTTCGGGCAATCAACCGTCCGGTTTGTTGCACCTCGGGAACTATTTCGGCGCGATCCGCGAGCACATCGCCCTTCAGGACGAAGGCGAAGGCTTCTACTTCATCGCCAACTATCACGCCTTGACCACGATCCGCGACGCGGAAAAGCTGCGCCAACTGACGTTTGACGCGGCCGTCACCTATCTCGCGTGCGGCCTCGATCCCAATAAGTCCTGCCTGTTCCGCCAGAGCGACGTGCCCGAGGTCACGGAGTTGACGTGGTTGCTGATGACGGTGACGCCGATGGGCCTGCTGGAGCGAGCCGTTTCCTACAAAGACAAGATTTCGCGCGGGCTGTCGGCCGAAGCCGGACTGTTCAATTACCCCGTGCTGATGGCGGCGGACATTCTGGCATATCAGTCGGACGCGGTTCCGGTAGGCGAAGACCAGGTGCAGCACGTCGAGATCACGCGCGACATCGCCGGGGCGTTCAACCGCGCTTACGGGGAGGTTTTCAAGCTGCCGGTTTACAAGCTGGGCGTTGCGCCGTACGTGCCGGGGACGGACGGCGGGAAGATGAGCAAGAGCTACGGCAACGCGATCGACATTTTCGCGGAGGGCAAGGCGCTGCGGGATATCGTGATGGGCATCAAGACCGACTCGACGCCGGTCGAAGCGCCGAAGGACCCGGCGAAGTGCAATATTTTTGCGCTGTATGCGCTGATGGCGACGCCGGCGGAGAAGCAGGAGATGGAGGCGCGCTACCGCCGGGGCGGCATGGGTTACGGCGAGGCAAAGAAGGCGCTGGTGGCGAAGATCGAGTCGTATTTCGCCGATGCGCGGGCGCGGCGGGCCGAGTGGGCGTCGCATCCGGACCGGGTAGAGGAGGTGTTCCGGCACGGCGCGCAGCGCGCGCGGGCCGAAGCGCGGCTTACGCTCGATGCGGCGCGGGCGGCGTGCGGGGTGGCGTAGCGTCGCGCGGATTCACGAACACGAAAGCACATCCATCATCCGGCGATCAGGACATGAAACCGCTGACCTACTCCGACTACATCAACGACCGCTCCATCGTCGAGGCGCTGCGCATTCCGCAGCCGCCGCCGGCCGCGGCGGATGGACGGCCCGAAGCCGACTGGCCGCTGTGGCACGATCCGGCGCAGGCCGGGCCGGGCGTGGCCTGGTCGCCGGGCGATCCGTGGCCGCGCGGCGGGCCGTGGTCGCACGACGAAGTGCTGTTCATCCGGGTCCACCAGGGGTTCGAGGTATGGTTCGCCCAGTTTCTTCACGAGTTGGACTCGGTGCTCACGGAATCCGACGAAGGATTTCATGCCGCCCACGGTGATTTGCCGCGCGTGGAGCTGGCTGAGCGGCGCGGAGACGCCCGGCCGCATCGCGCGGAGCTGTTTCCGAAGCTTCACGAAGCAATTTCCCACCACGCCGACGGCGGAGTCGCTGACGCCATCCGGTTCATGCCGGCGCCCGGGCACTACGCCATCAACGCCCCCGCGCCAACGAGCTGGCTGAACGCCGAATCGCTGGAGCGCTGGACCTTCCGCCTGCGCCGCGCGGCGGCGGCGATGCAGGTGACGCTGCCGTTTTTCGACGTGCTGGCGACGCTGACGCCGGCGCAGTTTCTCGAATTTCGCGGGAGGCTGGTGCCCGCTTCGGGCTTCGGATCGGTGCAGTTCCGCGAAATGGAGTTGTCGCTCGGCATGCGCGAGGCCGTGAATGAGAAGATGGCGACCGCCGCTGAGCAGCGCGCCCAGGCCGGCGCCGGCGGCGCGGGCGATGCCATCCGGCCGTCGGTGCACGATCAGCTAACCGATTGGGGCCGCTCGCGCATTCAACAGCGCCTGAAACGGCCGACGCTGCGCGATCTGGTTTACGCACTGCTCAACGGCATCGCGATTGAGTTGTGGCCCGACGAGGCCGAACGCAACGGCGTGTTCGACCGGTTCGCGCGGCGCAACGTCGACGCGGCGGTCGGCGACTGGCACAAGGCGCTGCAACAGCGCGCCCCCACGCACTCGGACCACTTTTTGTTGCAGGAGCAAATTCGCGAGCTGGGCGTGCTGATGTCGCACCGCGAAACAATTGTGGCCGCGCTGCTGGAGATGCACACGCCGGGCGAGCCGGTGCTTAAGCAGGTCAAGCTGTTCATCGACGCCTGCCTGGGGCTGGACGACATGCTGCTGCGCTGGCGGCATCGGCACCTGCCGTTCGTCGAAGCGATGATCGGCGTGCGGCCGGGCACCGGCGGCGGCGGATTGAAGTACCTCCGCTCGACAGTGGCCGAGCGGCGCGACCATTTGGCCTACGGCCTGCCGTGCCTGTGGCAGGCGCGCAGTCTGGTGCAGAATCCGCGGAGCATGGAGGGAGAGAGGCGAACGTAGAAAGTCGAAAATAGAAACGTCCAAAAGCGAAAACACCGAAACGGGCGCCGCGGAAGCGATCATCCCCCGGCCGGGGACGTGCGAACCTGATTGAGGCAGGGAACCTGCCCAGCAACAGCGGGATCAAAACCAGAACAAGGCGGGGCATAGATCGGCACGGCGGCTGGGTCGGAATTGGGGGGATGTCACCGTTACAATACAAGTGTCATGGCGACATCGGACTTGCGTACCCAATTGGAGAGTTTGCGCATACCGCGCGAGCATCGCCCCGCGTCGGGGCATGTGCTCGGCGGGCGACGATGGCCGGTCGGCGGGCTGATTGTGTTGACCGCAGTCGGCGCAGGGGCGTACGGCGCGTACACGCAACGCGACCGCATCCTGGCGGCGGTTGACACGGTGCGCGAGGACGCGCCGGAAGTGCCGCTGATGACCGTAACCGTTCGGCAGGAACACGGCGCGCCGCCGCTGCTGACGGCTGCGGGGAAGATCGTGTCGGATCATCGCGTTGAGGTATCGACGAAGGTGTCGGGGCAGGTGGTGGCGCTGTATTTCGAGCAGGGCGACCTCGTCAAAAAGGGACAGCTACTGGCGCGAATCGAGGATGTGATCTACCGCGCCCGCCGCGACGAGGCCCGCGCGGAGCTGGAAAAGGCCAAAGCCAACTACGAATATCAGAAAATCAATTTTGCGCGCGTCAACGACTTGTACACCCGCGGCATCGCGCCGGAAATCGAATTCGCCGACGCGCGACGCTGGCTGAACGACGCCGAATCGGCCGTCGCTTCGCATCAGGCCGTGCTGGATTTCGCCCAAAAGACGCTCGACGACTGCGAGGTGGTCGCGCCGATCGAGGGCGTTGTGCTCGAGCGCAACGTCGAAGTCGGGGACTTCGTGGCCGCCGAAGGCGGGCGCGGCGCGAACGCCAACGCACAAGTGGGCACCATCGCCGACACGAGCAAGCTGCGGGTCGAGGTCGACATCAGCGAGATGGACATCTCCCGGCTGCGCAAGGGCATGCCCTGCCGCATCACCCCCGACGCCTACAAGGACCGGACGTACGACGGGCACGTGATGTGGATCGATCCGGCGGCGAACTATTCCAAGGCGACGGTGCAGGTCAAAGTGAGGATAGAGCGGCCGGATGAGTTTGTGCGCGTCGAAGGCTCGGCGAAGGTCAACTTCCTTGAGGAGAGTGCGACGTCGCAACCGGCCGGCGCGTCGGGCATCTGGATTCCGCGCTCCGCGTGCCGGCTCAACGGCGATGGCCGCAGCGGCGTAGTGTTTGTCGCGGTAAACGATCGGCTGAAAGCGGCGCCTGTCGTCATCGGCCGACGGGCCGGAGATCAGTTCGAGGTCGCCTCGGGTCTGAGCGCGGGGCAGTTGATTGCCACGAACGACGTCGGGAAACTGAACGACGGGCAGCGGCTGCGCGCGAAGGGGCGCTGAGACGCACTCCGGAGGAGTGTCGGGCTGTTACCACGGGTGATGCGAAGCCCGCCAGGGCAGAGCGGAAACCGTCGTCCGGTGCGTCTGACAATTGAATTCCGCCCCGGATAGTTCGGCGGCGCTTCGCGCCGCATGCGCCCGTCGCAGTCTTACGCCGCCATTCCCCCTCCGGGGGATCTGAAAAAAGGAAAATCGCTGACCACGGGTTGCGTTCGCCTTCCGCGAACCGCACCCGTGGCTACAGTCCGCCGCCCCATCCGGGGCGGTCCTGTGTTGAACCCCGATCCACGTTTGGCCCCCCGCGCCGCTTCGTAGCTTTTCGCCCCAGCGCGATGATATTTCCCGGCCTGTGTTGCGGTGATGGCTTGTGTCATGCAGTTCCCTTTGGGAGTCTTTTCTCCACAAGTAGTCGCGTGGTCTTGCGACCCTTCCGATAGACTCCCGCTTTGTGATGCCCGCCACGTCGAACACACACGAGACGCGCCACACTCCGACGGCCGACCGCGCGACCCCGGCGCACGGGTTCTGGATGCCGCCGGGGCCGCTGCTCGTGCCAATCGGGGAGGGCGTCGTACCGCGCTTGCGGTCGGGCGATCCCGTTCGAGCCGGTGATGTGCTGGCCGAGCCGCGTCGCGTCGACGAGCCGCTCGTGCTATCGCCCTGCCACGGACACGTTGGCCCCACGCGCCGTGCGTGGACTCCCTTGCGCGGGGAAACAAACGCGATAGAAGTGACTCCCTTCGCTGGACAACCAGCGTTGGCGACAGCCGATCTGCCGACCGCGGCATACGCAACGGCGCCGGGGATCGGGCTGACGCTGGAGCGACTTCGCCACGCCGGCGCACTGTTCGACGAGGAAGGCGACGCACTCGCGGGCTTTCTGAGCATCGATCCACCGGCGACAGTACGGCGACTGATCGTTCGCTGCTTCGACTCCGAGCCGGGGCTTGACGGTGACAGCACTCTCCTGCACAGCGTTGCCGGCGAATCGGGGACCGCCGCCGGAACGATCGCCGCGCGGCGCGTCGTTCGTGCCGCCGTCGAACTTGCCGCGGCGGGCGGATGCGAGAGCATTCATCTCGTCGTAGCGCGCGAGGCGGCGCTGCGAATTCGTCGAGCGTGGCGCGCGGCGGCTGATATGCGCGGCGAACCGAAGGCGGCTGCACACGCGATCGCCCGGCGCGTCGCGCTGCGGTGGGTCGACGCGCTGCATCCGATCGCCCATCCCGTTCTGCTCACGAGAGCCGTCACCGGAATCGAGTTGCCGCCCGGCCGGTCGGCCAAATCGGCCGGCTGCTGGATCGTCAGCGCGTCGACGCTGGCGGCGCTGGCGGATTACCTTGAGACGGGTCGCCCGTGCCTGAGCGTGCGATTGATGCTTGGGTTGCCCCGCGGCGAGACGATGTGGGTCACGGTTCCGCTCGGGACGCCGGTTTCGCAGCTCGTCGCGCACGTCACCGGTTCGATGCACCTGCAACGCATCGTCGCCAACGGATGGCTGAGCGGCGCCGATGTCCCCGGGGACAAGGCCGTCGTCGATGCGCGGACGCAGGCAATCTGGCTGTTCGACGAGTTCGCGCGACCGTCGGTCGTGCCGTGCATTCGATGCGGGCAATGCGTGACGGCGTGCCCGGTGCGGCTCGTGCCCATCGATCTTTACGAAGCGGCGACTGCGGGCGCGACGACCGGTTCACGCGGGGCCGACGCCTGCATCGGCTGCAACATGTGCACGTATGTCTGTCCGTCACATCTGCCGCTGGCGGCGGCGTTCACTCCGAGCGCGGCGCGCACCGAACACATAGTGGAGGCATCGGCAATCGCAGCGGCCGAAACGGCCGCCCCGCCACCGGACGAACCGCCCGCGCATACGGCCGCTGCCGATTCGCGACGCCTGCGCCGCACATCGATGCTCGATCCGCTCCCGCTCGCGGGCACGGCGGACCTGCACGATCTGCTGGCGGTCTGGTGGACGGCGACCGCCCTGCCGCTACTGGGCGCGGTCGTGTTCTTCGGGGCGGCGGCGCTGAAGCTGGCGGCCGTCGCGGTCGCGACCGCTTTGCTGACCGAAATCGTCATTTCAGGCGGGCGCGGGAAGCCCATTCGTGGAAATCTATCGCATTCCGGGCTGATGGGACTGCTGGCGGCGCTGACGCTGCCGGCCACGGCTCCGGTGTGGGCGGCCTGCTACGGCGCGGCGGTGGCGGTCGGATTCGGCAAGATCGCGACCGGCGGGTTCGGCCGGTACGTGTGGCATCCGGCGCTGGTCGGGGCGGTGACGACGCAGTTCGTTTTCGGCGCGGGACTGGCGGCGGGACCGGTGCTCACGCCGCGACATCTGATTTTCGGCGACGTGAGCAGCGCCATTCCGATCGAATCAGGCGCGTATCCCGGCTGGGGGCGCAGCCGCGTGCCGCTGGGGGTCAATGCCGTTCGCGTCGATCCGCCGGTCGGCGCGCTGCGTCGCGCGGCGGATGGGGCCATTCCGACCGGTCATGAGCCGCCGATCCTGGTGCTGCTGCGCGATCATCTGCCCCCGTGGGAAGACACGCTGATCGGCGCGACGCCGGGACCGATGGGCGCGACCTGCTCGATCGCGCTGATCGTCGCCGGGCTGTACCTGGTTCACCGTCGCATGTTGTCGTGGGGCACGCCGCTGGGCGTGCTGATCGGCGCGGCGATGATCGCGTGGATTTTTCCGCTGCGCGAGACGGGCGGAGCGCTGCGCTGGTTCCCGGGATCGGCGACGGAGGAAACCGTGCCGATCGGGCTGATATACGTGTTGTATCACCTGACGAGCGGGCAGCTCGTGATTACCGCGTTTCTGCTGGCGGGCGAGCCGACGACGTCGCCGATGACGCGCGTGGGGCGCTGGCGGTTCGGGCTGTGCGTCGGTTGCGTGTTGATGCTGATGCGGCTGTACGGGATCGTCGAGGCCGAGGGCTGGTGGGCCGTGCTGCTGATGAACACGTTTACGCCGTTGATCGACCGTATCAGCCGGCCGCGCGCGTGGGGCGGGGGCGAGAGGGCAGAGCGGGCGAGCAGGTGAAAGCAGAGCATGATCCGAGCCGCAAGCGCCAGCGCCGCGGTTCACGCGCGTTCGCACGGGCGACTCCGGCGATGGCGATTGACGGTCGGATCAGAATGACGGCGCGGCGCCGGCGCGTCGGGAACATACCCGCAAGCGAAAGATTTGCTCAGCATTTTATCATCGTCAACCCACCGCAACGCGGCGGGCCACCCAAAGCGGTGCGCGCGTTGATTTCTTGTTTCGACTTTCGACTCTCGACGTTCCGCCCCGCTTGCGTTCGCCGCCGCTTCCGTGTTATGAATTCGCCCCCCGCCACGGGGCACGCGCCGTGCGACGGGTATAATTCGCGGACGAAACGCAAGACATGAGCACCATCACACTCACGACCGACTTCGGAACGAGCGATCATTACGTGGCCGCGATGAAGGGCGTGCTGCTGACCGTCGCGCCGCACGCGACGATCGTGGACATCACGCACGTCATCCGGCCGCAGGACGTCGTGCACGCGGCTTTCGTCTTTCGACACGCTTTTCCCTATTTCCCCGAGGGCACGGTGCACGTGGTCGTGGTCGATCCGGGCGTGGGAACCTCGCGGCGGCTGCTGGCGGCGCGCTACGCCGGTCAGGTCGTGCTCGCGCCGGACAACGGCATTCTGAGCATGGTGCATCACGATTTTCCGCTCGAGGCGCTGCACGAAGTGGCGAATCGGCGATGGTTCATTCAAGAGCAGTCGCCGACGTTTCACGGACGCGACATTCTCGCGCCGGTTGCCGGACATCTGGCGTGCGGCGATCCGCTGGAAGAGGTCGGCCCGCAGACGGATCACCTGGAGATCCTGAATCTGGCCGATCCCGCGGGCGAGCCGGGCGGTCCGCTTCGCGGGTTCATCCTGCACATCGATCATTTCGGCAACCTGGTGACCAACATCCGACAGGCGGACATGGTGAGCTATCGCGCGGGCATGAAGGACGCGGCGTCGGGCCGGCCGCGCGAGCCGTTGATTTTCGTCGGCGAAACGGGCGTCGGCCCGCTGCGGCGGACGTACGCCGACGTGGCCGAGGGCGAGCTGCTGGCGCTGATCGGCAGCGCCGACCTGCTGGAGATCGCGGTGAACAGCGGCAGCGCCGCCGCGCGGCTGCGGGCGTTGCCGGGCGAGGCGGTGTTTGTGCAGTAGAAGCATGCGGCATAGGCGCCTTGGAGCACAGCCGCCCTCGGCTGTGATTGATTGCATGATGTGGCACAGCCGCCCTCGGCTGTGATTGATTGCATGATGCGGCACAGCCGCCCTCGGCTGTGATTGATTGCATGATGTGGCACAGCCGCCCCCGGCTGTGATTGATTGCATGATGTGGCACGGCCGCCCTCGGCTGTGATTGATTGCATGATGCGGCACAGCCGCCCTCGGCTGTGATTGATCGCATGATGTGGCACAGCCGCCCCCGGCTGTGATTGACTGCATGATGTGGCACAGCCGCCCCCGGCTATGATTGATCGCATGATGTGGCACAGCCGCCCTCGGCTGTGTCTGCCCAGCACGGCCCCCCCCTTCTCGAGCGCGCAGCCCGCGCGAATCAGAGCCGCGAAGCGTCAGCGAGCGGGATCCATCCGCCCAGTCTGCACTCGCTCTTTTCACAAGAAAAAACGCCCCCGGTTGTGACCGCGTAGCACGGCCCAAGCCTGCGCGGGGGAAAGCCCGTGTGGTTTTTTGCGTGAGTGGCGCTGCGCTGATCAGCCCCGGGCTTGCACCTGGGAGTTCCGATACGGATGGCCTTGCACGTCATGGAACAACGCCGCCTGAGCCACCAATGCCGGACGCCGCGCCGCGACGATGCCGTTTTTCTGCGGGAATTCCCCCGGACGCAGCCGATTCGCAACGCGGACCTTGCCGGGCCGCCGCGCGCGCCATAAGATACCTGCTTGAACGGGGCGTAGCTCAGCCTGGTTTAGAGCGCTTGGTTCGGGACCAAGAGGTCGGAGGTTCAAATCCTCTCGCCCCGATTCTCGTCGCGAAACAGCCCTTCGCTTGCCGGCGGAGGGCTTTTTCTTTGCGAGAGTCGCACTTACGAACGACCGCGCGTTTCAATCCAAAATGCGAAAAACGTCGATTTCAGTAAGGGATGCGACTGAATTCGAAACGACCGCGGCCTGAAACTGGCGCCTCGCCGACTGGACTGCGGCGATGCGGGGCATCAGGGACACGCTCCGCCGGTGAGCAACTTGTTCACGAAGAGCGGGATGTCGCTGCCGTCGACCGTGCCGTCTGCGTTCATGTCGCCGGCACAGCAGCATTGCTGGTCAAAGATGTAGGCCGAGCCGGCGTCGGTCCCGCCCGCGTGGTCGTCGAGCATCGCCCCGACCACCGCCGTGTCGCCGGAGAGCGCGACCGAGTAGCCGAACCGGTCAACCGCCGCCGCGTCCGAGGCGGCCAGCCTGTCCTGCTCGGTCCACACGCCGCCGGAGCGGGTGAAGACGTAGGCCGAGCCGGCGTCGGTCCCGCCGGCGTGGTCGTCGCGGTCTGCCCCGACCACCGCCGTGTCGCCGGAGAGCGCGACCGACCAGCCGAACTGGTCACCCGCCGCCGCGTCGGAGGCGGTCAGTTTCGCCTGTTCGGTCCACACGCCGCCGGAGCGGGTGAAGACGTAGGCCGAGCCGGCGACGGTCCCGCCCGCGTGGTCGTCGAAGTACGCCCCGACCACCGCCGTATCGCCGGAGACGGCGACCGAGATGCCGAAGCGGTCATTCGCCGCCGCGTCCGAGGCGGTCAGTTTCGCCTGCTCGGTCCACACGCCGCTGGTGCGGGTGAAGACGTAGGCCGACCCGGCGTTGGTTACGCCCGGTGCGTCGCCGAGCCGCGCCCCGACCACCACCGTGTCGCCGGAGAGCGCGACCGAGACGCCGAACTCGTCACCCGCCGCCGCGTCGGAGGCGGTCAGTTTCGCCTGCTCGGTCCACACGCCGCCGGTGCGGGTGAAGACGTAGGCCGAGCCGGCGTTGGTCCCGCCCGCGTGGTCGTCGAAGTACGCCCCGACCACCGCCGTGTCGCCGGAGAGCGCGACCGAGTGGCCGAAGAAGTCAAACGTCGCCGCGTCCGAGGCGGTCAGTTTCGCCTGCTCGGTCCAAACGCCTCCGGTGCGGGTGAAGACGTAGGCCGAACCGGCGTTGGTTACGCCCGGTGCGTCGCCGAGCCGCGCCCCGACCACGGCCGTGTCGCCGGAGAGCGCGACCGAGTCGCCGAAAAAGTCACCCGCCGCCGCGTCCGAGGCGGTCAGTTTCGCCTGCTGGGTCCACACGCCGCCGGTGCGGATGAAGACGTAGGCCGAGCCGGCGTCGGTCCCGCCCGCGTGGTCGTCGAGGTACGCCCCGACCAGCGCCGTGTCGCCGGAGACCGCGACCGAGTAGCCGAAGTTGTCACTCGCCGCCGCGTCCAAGGCGCCCAGCCTGGCCTGCTGCGCCAAGCTGCACTGCCCCCGCGCCGGCATTGGCGCGAAGGCCAGCAGCATCGCCCCAGCCGCCCCGAGGGCCAGCCGTCTCATCAAACCACCCGTCTCGAGAGATTCAGCCGTCATGGTTCATCCTCCCTCCCCCGCGCGGGGACAGTTCGTGCGGCTTTCCGGCCGCGTCGCGTGACGAGGCCCCTCCCTCCCCGCGCGCGGGGAACACTCGATTCGCCTGCATTTCCTGATCCCATTTCAATGAGCGTTGCGCGACCCGGCCCGGACGATCGGCATTGTACCAAAGGCACATCTGGTTTTGCTCAGAATTGCGCCGCCGGCAATCGGTCCGGCCGCCGCTGGATTATCCAGTGAGATGAATCGGGTCCACCGCGACGGCAGCCACGAAGCGGCCCACGACCGTTTCGATACCAGGCGAGTCGCCCCGATTTCACAGCGGAAGTTTCTCGGGTTCGGCTATACTCCCACCTCGACCGAAGGAACAACCGCATGGCGATTCATAAGGACATTCACGCGTACAACGCGGCGCAGACGGCCGGCGACAAGCGCATCTGCGACGCCCTCAGCAAGGCCATTGACCGTCATCTGCCGGGCGCGGAGAGCAAGGTCTGGCACAGACACCCGGTGTGGTTCCTGGACGGCAACCCGGCTGTCGGTTATAGCAGGCTCAAGGACTGCGTCCGGTTGCTGTTCTGGAGCGGCCAATCTTTCGACGAGCCTGGTCTGGAGGCCGAAGGCAGCTTTAAGGCCGCCGAAGCCCGATACACGTCTGTTGAAGAAATCTCCATGAAGGACCTCAAGCGGTGGCTTGAGAAGGCGATCGCGATCCAGTGGGACTACAAGAACATCGTAAAGCGCAAGGGCAAGCTGGAGCGATTGAAGTAAACCGGCGTCACAGAGCGGGAGTGGTCGCCGGGGGCGTGAGCCAAGCCGGTCCGTCACCGGGCGAACAGCCGTGAGCGGCCCCTCCCGGCCGTACGAGATGCACGGGGCGCATCGACTTTGCCCTTCATGCGCATTTCACGGTTTCACGGCCAGCAAGACCCGAATCCCAGGCTGCCAGTCCCGTACCGCCTCGACCAGAAGTTCAACTGGCGTACTGTCACCCCGATTTTTCGCCCGTCAGGGCGAAAAATAGAGCAGGAGAGGAGAGAAAGGAGAAAGTAGAAATGTAGTGTTTCACACAAAATGAGACACTCAGCCTGTTCGGCGTAAGCATAGTTCCCTCGGGTGCCCTGGGGGAGAACCAGCGCCGCAGGTTCTCCCCCAGACCCCCTCTCCTTGGGCTTCTTTCCCC
>WYBU01000024.1 GCA_011525745.1 Planctomycetaceae bacterium
CCGCCCGGCTTTGCCGGCGGAATCCACGGCGCGATCAGGTTCCACTGACCGTCCGTCACGTCGGATGGGTAAGAACTCCGTTCCATTCCCATTCATCGGCATTCTCCGGGCTTTTCAAACACTTTCTTACGGTCGCGGTTCGGTTCAGACTCTGGGCCCGCTCCCTTACGGTCGCGATTCGATTTGGGGAGGGCGTAGTTGGTGCGGACACGCTCGATGCGGCGTGCTCCGCCGCTCGCTTACGGTCGCGGTTCGGATCAGGCCCCTGCGCCGCTCCCTTACGGTCGCGGTTCGGATCAGGGGGACGGTCGAGATTCGGCAGTTGGCGACAGATCAAACGTGCGCGTGGCGCGGCCGCCTTTCTGGGCGTGGTAGGTGACACTGGCCTTGCCCTGTCCACGGACGAGCCAGCGGAAGAGTCGCACCGACTCGCCGCGCAGGCCGTCGTCGACCCACAGTCGTTCAGGGCGGCGCTCGACGAAGCGCAGCGGCGCGGTGAAGCGGTTGTCGATCGTGCCGCCGGCAAGCACTTCGAGGCGGCCGCCTTCGGCGGCGGCCAGCTCGATGCGGTCGCGACGGCCGACGTTCTTGCGGGCGGCGATTGCGGCGATGGTGGGAATCAACCGTGTGTTTTTCACTTCGACGGTGATCTGAAGCACGGGGTCGCCGGGGCCGTCGAGGCGCTTGATTTCGACGTCGGAGATTTCGAGCAGCGGCATCTGGTCGGCGTGATAGAGCGTGAACGCGGCGTTGCGGTGGCAGGTCTCTTCGAGCATGAAGCCGGGATTGACGCGCGAGCCGAATCGGCTGGTGCCGCCGATTTCGATATCGCCATAGACGGGGTGTTTGAAGGGCTTCCACTCGACGAATCCCTGGCCGAAGAGCAGATAGTCGTTGAACTCGAGTCGTTCCTTCATCGAGGGCGACTCGCGGCGGTGGTACATCTGCAAGTCGCTCCACAGCTCGTTGGTGAAGCTGAAGATGCCCAGCTCCTCGAAGGTCCAGTTGATGAAGCCGCCGTGGACGGTGTAGAGGTCGCGCCAGGTGATCATGTAACGATAGAAGGGCAGCATCTTCTCGCCGCGACGGCCGAGCGTTTCGTACACGCTCGCATCGCCGCGCGGGTACTCGCCGAGGTACTGTGCTCCGGGACCGCGCAGGATCATTCCGCCGGCGTTGTGATAGGCCTGGACGGCGGCGATGTTGGGATGATCGAGGATGAACTCGGCGATGGCGCGTGCCTCGGGATGGCTGAGCGGATAGTCGCCGGCGCCGAACTGCACGTTGTCGGGCTGCCACGCCGCCGGCCAGTTGCGGTTGAGGTCGTAGCCGCCGGGGCCGTCTTCGTTGATGCGGCCGTCGCCGTCGTTGTCGATGCCTTCCATGCCTAGCAGCGTGTAGCGCGGGCCGGTGTATTTGTCATTGGGTTCGACGGGGATGAGCAGGCGCGGATCATCGGGCGAGATTTTCATGGGGCCGTTGGGATCGAGGCGGCGCATCTGGACGATGTTGCCGTCACCGTCGAGGTCGTCGGGGGGGTCTTCGTCAAAGAGGCCGTCGCCGTCGTCGTCAACGGGCTTCTGGCCGGAGCGGGAGGAGTGGGCGGTGTTGGCCTGATCGAACCAGTAGGCGCGTCCGTCGGGGTTGACCATGGGGAGCAGGTAGAAGGCGCGGGTGTCGACCAGTTCGGTGATTTTGGGGAGCTTGGCGTAGTTTTCGGCGAGATACCAGGCGGTGTAGAGGACGACTTCGGCGGCCTGGACCTCGTTGCCGTGAATGTTGCCGTCGATGTACATGGCGGTTTTTTCGCGGTCGGGGCCGGTGCGCGGGTTGTTGAGCGTCAGCAGCCACAGGTCGCGGCCCTGAAAGCTTTTGCCGATAGATTTCATCGTCAGCAACTCGGGATGGGCGGCGACAAGGGTGCGCAAGGCGCCGGTCATTTCCTCGTAGTTGTAATAGCGGTTGAAGGAGAGCGGCGCGCGGGGGGCGGGGCGGGACTGAGCGATTGACTGGGGGGCGTAAAGCATTGCGGCGACGAGCGCCGCGACGACAGGGGCCGAGAAGCGACGGAGCGACGGAGCGACGCGGCGACGAAGGGAAAACCGAAAGTTGAAAGTTGAAAGTCGAAAGTGAACGACGGAACGACGAAACGTCGAACGGTCACAACAACGGCACAAAGGCGCGGAATCGCGAACGGGAGAAAGTTGGTGCGGGCGGTCGTGTTGTGCGGTGGGGGCGGGCATAGGGATTCGCTTTCTCATATCACTTGTTCGGCGTCAACGGTACGGCGTAGCTGAACTCGCCGATCGGGCGATAGTGGAACTTGAACGTCACGTTCGAGCCGGCGTCGCCCTGGACCATCCAGCGCAGGCGCTCGCGGCCGCCGCCGCCGTCCAGCGCGTCGATTCGCACGGCGCGCGGACCGCCGAGAATGCGCTCGGCGGGCAGGTCGGGGCGGACGGTGATCGGATGGCCGAGGCGCTGGCCGCGCAGAATGGCGGGCGTCGTGGGCAGGTAGCCTTCGTTGACGAGCGTGAACTCGATTTCATAGACGCCGACGCCGACGGACTTGATCTCCATGTGCGTGACGGCCAGTCGCGGCAGGCGCGCGGCGAGGTCGAGGAGGAATTCGGTCTGCTTGCCTGCGATTGCGGGCCATTCGCCGGCCGGGGGATTGGCGCGGAAGCCGGGGACGAAGCCGCCGATCTCGACCTGGCCGAGCGTGGGGTGCTGGAACGGTTGCCACTCGATGAAGCCGGTCTTGCCGTGGGCGTCGCTATATTTCAGCCATTTGATATCTTCTGCGGCGTCCTCTCTTTTTTCTTCGGCACGTGGAGCGGCGGGGGCTTCGGCCGCGCCGGGAGGACCGCCGCGCCCGCCGGGTCCGCCCGGCATGCCGCCGCCGCGACCGCCGCGCGGAAAGCGCCGGGCGCCATCGGGCCGCGCGCGGGGCGCTTCGGCGGAAGGCTCGGGTGCAGGTTCGCGCGCTTCGGCCGTCGGCGTTTCTATCGGCGGTTGCGCCTCTTCGCCGTTCACGGGCGCCGAGGCCGGCGCGCTGGCCGGCGCGGAGGTCGGCTGCGTCGCCGGTTGCGAACCCGGCTGAGTCGACGGCTGCGTGGCGGGCTGGGAGGCGGGCGGCTTGTCTTCGAGCGGCCACCACAGGCTCGTCGCGAAAGCGGGGATGGCGCGCTGGGCGTAGCACCAGGCGTGGAACGCTCCGCCGGCGTCGGAGGCGGTCGCGCCTTTCAGACCCGTGATATCGCGAAATCGGCGGGCGATTTCACCGTGCCAGGCGGCGTCGTCGGTGTGCAGGTCGCGATAGCTGCGGCCGGTGGGGTCGCGCTCGCGGCCGGCCGGCGGCTTGACGAGATTGTCGTGCGGACCGAAGACCAGCACGGCCTGGATGTTGGGGTGGGCGATGACGAAGTCGGCCAGGGCGCGCGTCTCGATTTCGCTGACGGGATGCGGACCGCTGTCGGGGCGGTTGGCGGGATACAGGTGCGGGAAGTTGGCGGCGAGAATGACGCCGCCGCGGCCGTCTTCGTTGTATTCACCGTCGTCGTCATCGTCGATGCCTTCGACGTACAACTCGAAGACGGGCAGTTCGCCCTTGATCGGATCGGCCTTGCGGAGCAGGCGCGGTTCGTCGGGATTGGCGACGTGCGTGGGCGCTTTGCCGCGAACGCGCATCATCGTGATGACGCCGTCGCCGTTGAGGTCGTTGGGCGGGTCTTCGTTGGTCTCATCGTCGCGGTCGTCATCGACGGGGCGGGCGTTGACGCCGGTCGGCTCGGCGGCGGGCGCATTCACGGCGGCAAGTCCGTCGGGGTTCAGCAGCGGGACGACGTAAAGCGTGAAGTCGTTCAACAGCCGCCGCGGGGTGACGGCCGGCTGGGTGGACGTGGGCGTTGCGGGCTGCGTGGCCGGCTGGGTGGCCGGCTGTGTCTCGGGTTGCGTCGCGGGATCGGAGGCGGCGCGGCGCAGGAGTTCGTCACAGACGTTCAGCGCCACGGCGGTGTCGGCGCCGCGTTGGGCGTCGAGGCCGGCCACGAGCAGCAGGGCGGGACGGCGGTCGGCATCGGCCCCGCCGCGCGCGGCGATGCGGACGACGTGAATGGCGCGGCCGGCGGCGGTGGTGGCGAGCGTGTCGAGTTTGACTTCGTCGGGATGATCCGCGGCGAGTCGCTGAACGTGTTCTGCGATGGCGGCCGGGTCGGGCACGAGCGGTCGGCTGGCGGCCTGCGGCGCAGCGCGGTCGCTCCAGAGGACGAGGCCGATGCTCGGTTCGATGCAGCCGGTGAGGACGATGAGGACGGTGGTGGCGACGGTGCGGGATGAGATGCGGTTCAACGCTACACCTGTGTGACGGTTACGAGTGGTTGCGTCGGGCGCGCTTTTTCGGCGTCCGAAACGGCCCGCAAGCAAGTGGGGACATGCTATCGCAGGTGCGGCGGGGGGTGCAACGGGCGGGGAAAGTCGAAACGTCAAGACAAGGGAACAGGGGACAGGGAACAGAAGAAGAGCGACGGAGAGACGAAGGGAACGCGGGGAGTCGAAGTGAGAAAGCTCACGCAGAGGCGCGGCGATCGCGGAGGACTGGATTCCCGCCTGCGCGGGAATGACGGACAACCGCTGACAATTGAGAACAGATGAGCGTTGATGGCCGACGGCATGCGGCCCGTACAGCGGATCCTACGGTCGCAAGCGCATCAGAAGGAGCATCGGCCAGTTCAGATACTTGGCGGCGCGGGGGGAACGGGCGGCGAGAGATTCGTCGACGGCGTGTTCGCTGAGCTGGTCGAACGTCAGGCCGGCGCGCAGGGCAGCCATCACGTAATCGCTGATCTGATTGGGTACGCTGGCGGGGCGGACTTCGCGGCCGGTGCGCGGATCGGTGTAGTGGGCCTGCACGCCTCGCAGCATCATCGCGGGATGCACCGTCGACACGATGATGCGGCCGTGGGGGCGGCAGATGCGGCGGAATTCGGCGAACAGCGCGGGCAGGTCGTGGATGTGGTCGACGACGAGGGCGCAGAGCACGCGATCGAAAGCGGCGTCGGGCAGCGGCAGCGGATGCGTCAGGTCGTGCGGGATGAATCGCACGCGGTCCCAGCCGGACTTGCGGGTGGCGCGGGCAACCATGCCATCGGAGAAGTCGAGGGCCGTGACGTTCGCGCCGGCGGCGGCCATGCGCAGCGTGTGCCGGCCGGTGCCGCAGCCGAGGTCGGCCACGTCCAGGCCGGCGACGTCGCCGAGCAGGTCGATGACGCGCGGTTCTTCGAGCAGAATGAGGGCGTTGTCCTCGTCGTCGTAGATTTCGGCCCAGCCGTCGTAGCCGTCGCGGGTGGGACGGTGCTCGATGTCGCGGCGGTGCCGGTCGCTGATCATGGAGTGATGATAGTCGAGAGGTGGCGGAACACAGCCGGGGGAGGGTGTGGGCCGTTCGCTCGGTCGTCTCGCGGTGCGGCGGTTGCGCTGCACTAATTCACACAGCCGAGGGCGGCTGTGCCACATGAGGCGCAGCGCGGGGGTGGCGCGGGCGGGGCGGCGATTGCGCTTCACTGATTCACACAGCCGAGGGCGGCTGTGCCACATGAGGCGCAGCGCGGGGGTGGCGCGGACGGGGCGGCGGTTGCGCTGCACTAATTCACACAGCCGAGGGCGGCTGTGCCACATAAGGCGCAGCGCGGGGGTGGCGCGGGCGGGGCGGCGGTTGCGCTGCACTAATTC
>WYBU01000025.1 GCA_011525745.1 Planctomycetaceae bacterium
ATTGCGCTACAGTAATTCACACAGCCGAGGGCGGCTGTGCCACATGAGGCGCAGCGCGGGGGCGGCGCGGGCGGGGCGGCGGTTGCGCTGCACTAATTCACACAGCCGGGGGCGGCTGTGCCACATAAGGCGCAGCGCGGGGGTGGCGCGGGCGGTGCGGCGGTTGCGCTGCACTAATTCACACAGCCGAGGGCGGCTGTGCCACATGAGGCGCAGCGCGGGGGTGGCGCGGGCGGTGCGGCGGTTGCGCTGCACTAATTCACACAGCCGAGGGCGGCTGTGCCACATGAGGCGCTGCGCGGGGCGCTTTGCGGTGCTTCATTTCGTCACGGGCTTGATCGTGACGCGCTTCATGGGCATGTCGCCGTCGGCGGAGGTGAACGTGTAGCGATAGCGTTGCGACTCGTTGCGGCGCGGGATGTAGTCGAAATCGTGTTTCACGCCCGACTTGACGCGGCCGATGACGTAGCCCTCGGGCGTGCCACCGGCCTTGTGATCGGGAATCAGGCCGCTGCTGATGCGGAAGCGCAGCGGCACGCGTTCGCCGGAGGCGTCGCGCAGGTCGAAATGTTCGTCGACCCACTCGTCCCACAGCCAGCCGCCCTTGAGCGTCATGCGCGGGCGCTCGGTCGAGGTCATGCCCATCGCAACGACGGCGTGGAACTCGACGGTGCCGTCCTTGGGGTTGCCCATGGCCAGCGCGACAGGGACGCCCTGGTCTTTGTAGAACTCGGACATGACCCACCACATGCCCACACAGGCGAGGGCGCCGAAGATCGCCAGACCGATCAGACCTCTCATGTTGATACCTCCGTCGGCACGCTCCGGTTTGCAACGTTCTGGAACTGAACAGGCTGAACGAAGAGCGTAACCTTGCGTCGCGTGGGGGTCAAGCTTTTGTTACGAAAGTCGAAATGAAACGTCGAGAGGTTGAAACGGGAACGCTCGCGCGGAGGCGCGGAGATCGCGGGGAACCGGGATTACCGCCTGCGCGGGAATGTCGCTCGGGCGGGTTACGGGCATTTCGTCGGCGCTGCGATGAAGGGGGGATTCGGGCTTCACCACTCCTCACCGGCCGAAACTGATTGGGGATTTTCCGCGAGAATCTCGTAATCGGCGTCCGGCCGTGGGCGGGTTTGACCTGCGTGGTAGCGCAAGAGATACCTTTTTTTCAAACGCCGCAACATGGATAAGGGGGACGGGCCGGCGTGTGGGGAGGTCCTTTCTTGTTTCTCACGCTCGTCACAGCGCGCCGAATGTCGGCGCGCGCGAAGGGCCGGCCGCGTTTTTCGGAGGTTCTCAACATGTTGTCACGTCCGTCCCGGTTTTTCCTGCTACTTGTTCCGGCCTTTGCCCTCGGCATCGGCATCGCGACCGCGCACGCCCAGGTTACGATCATCGGATCGCTGGGCAACTTCGACGTTCACAACGAGAGCGGAAGCGACTGCAACGAGTTCGACATCGAACTCGAAGGTCCGCATCCCGAGGATGTCTATCACACGTATCGCAATCCCAATTACGGCAGCCCGACGATCACTGCGCTGCCGGGCAACGTCGGCATTCGCGTGGTCTACGCGCATCCGCAACATGCAACGCCGCGACATGCCATTGAGCACTTCGGCGTGTCCATCGCCTCAGGGCATCCGGTAACGGCGCAGCGATTTCAATGGGTGCCCGGCACGGTCAACGTGCCGAATCCGCCTCCGCCGCCCCCGCCTCCGCCGCCGATGGCGCTGCCGCGCATCGTCAGCGAAGTGGTTGTGACGCCGACCGGGCCGATCATCCGCGAGACGGCGGAGAACCTCGATCCTTGGGGGCGGATCATGTGGATCCTGCGAAGCCAGACGCGGGCGGACGGCCGGGAGGTGGCGCTGGAGGAATTGATGGTCGACGATCCGCTGATCGAGGGCGCGACGCCTGTGGACCTCGAGCCTGAGAAGCTGGAAGTGGGGTCGCCGGTGATCATCGAGGAGGACGTTCCCGATCCGGGCGACATCGACAGCACGGTCATCATTTACGAGGTCTACGAAAACCGGCGCGTGCTCATCGGCGGGCAATGGGAGGACGCGCCGGGACCGCACTACGGGACGGTGATGATGGCGAGCATCTCGCAGGGCCAACTGTGCCAATTCACGCCCGACATTGTCATGCAGCCGGATGACGTCGAAGCTCCGCTGGATGGCGCCGCGTTGTTTGTCGTCGTGGCCAATGAACCGCCGCAGGGCGGCGAGGCGTTCTACCAGTGGCGTCACGAGGGCGTCGACATGCCCGGCGAAGACAACGCCATTCTCGAAATCGATCCGGTGACGGAGGCCGACGCCGGAATGTACACGTGCGTGATTCGCAACGGCTGCGGCAGCGTCACGTCGCACGCCGCGCAGTTAACGGTGCGCCTGCCGCCGACGTTTCAGTGGCAGCCGGTGTCGGTGACGACGTGCGCCGGCGCGACGGCCGCATTCATGGCCACGATGTCCGGGACGACGCCGATTACGTATGAATGGATGCAGAACAACGCGCCGCTCGATCCGATGCCGCCGCGATTCAGCGTCGTGACCTCGCCCGACGGCCGCGTGTCGACGCTGATGATCGCCGACGTCACGCTCGCCGACGAGGCGGACTACACAGTTCGTGTCACGAACGTCGCCGGCACGGATGTGAGCGAGACCGCCGAACTGGTGGTGCAGGCGGAGTACATTCCGGGTGATGTGAATCGGGATGAGCACGTCAATGCGCAGGATGTCTCGCCGTTTGTCGATGCGTTGCTCGGGCCGGCGCCGATTGGGTTGTCGTTTTGCGCCGCAGACATGAATCACAGCGGAGCGGTGGATGGCGACGACGTGGCGCTGTTTGTCGAAGCGCTGATTGCGCCGTAGCGTGGTCGTTGACGGTGTGTCCGTCGTGTGAGGGTGGTACGGTCGATCAGCCTGCAAGATTGACGGGCGAGACGCCCGTACCACCCGAGGAGGCGGGCGAGGCGCCCCTACCACAAGAGAAGACGGGCGAGACGCCCGTACCACCCGAAGAGACGGGCGAGGCGCCCCTACCACAAGAGAAGACGGGCGAGACGCCCGTACCACCCGAAAGAGCGATCGCGACCAAAGGGAATCCGCGGCGCGTCAGCGAATCGAATCGCCTGCGCCGCGGATTTCCTCGGTGTGCGAGTAGCGCACTTCGTAGATGGCCGGCCGGCCAAACAACTGGCACAGCGTGCGCCACAGAATCCAGGCATCCAGGCGCGGGCCGCGGTTGAGCACGTATTGCACGTCCAGTTCGAGTTTTTCTTCGATGGTCAGCGCCGCCCGGCCGCAGACCTGGGCGAGGCCGGTCAGGCCCGGGCGCACGGTCAGTCGGCGGCGCTGGCGCTCGTTCCATTCGGCGGCCTGCGATTCGTAGAGCGGGCGCGGGCCGACGAGCGTCATGTCGCCGCGCAGGACGTTCCATAGTTGCGGCAACTCGTCGAGGCTGGTTTCTCGCAACAGGCGGCCGAAGCGCGTGAGTCGCGGATCGTCCGCGGCGTGCGGCGACGCGCCGTAGGGATCGGCGTCGGTGCGCATGGTGCGAAACTTCAACAGCGTAAACGGCCGGCCGTCGCGGCCGGCTCGGGTCTGGCGGAAGAGCGCGGGTCCGGGGCTGTCGCGGCGGATGAGGGCGGCGATCAACAGCATCAGGGGCGCGGCGGAGGCGAGGGCGACGGCGGCGACGACGATGTCGAGCAGGCGGCGGGCGCGGTCGTGGGACGGCGGGGCGGGCTTGGGGGGAACGGGCGGCATGGTCGGGCGTGAGCTTACACGGACAAAGGCAGTGCAACGAGATGCGCGGGCGACTCAGCGTTGAGAGACCGTGGTGAGTCGCTTGGTTGGCGCGTCCCCGGCGTTCGACGCGGCCAAGCCCTCGCGGGGTTCGAGGTGACGGGCGGGACGCCCGTACCAGCGGCGCCCCGTTGGCTCATTGCGCGCGAGGGCTTGACGGCGCCCTTCGATGCGCACCGTAGCGCGCGTTGCCCTTGTCGCGAGCGACGAGACAGTTATGCTACGCCGCGTGTCCGCAACGGGTCCGCGCAAACTGTCGATCGTCATCCCGGTGTACAACGAGCGTGCGACGCTGGCGGAACTGATCCGCCGCGTGGCGGCCGTGCCGTTACCGCTGGACAAGGAACTGATTCTCGTCGACGACTTCTCGACGGACGGGACGCGCGAGTTGTACGAGGGCATCGTGGCCGAGCATCGCAACGTGGCGATCCAAGTGTTTCGCCACGAGCGCAATCAGGGCAAGGGGGCGGCGCTGCGGACGGGGTTCTCGAGGGCGACGGGCGACGTGGTGCTGGTGCAGGACGCCGATCTCGAGTATGACCCGCGCGATTATCCGAAGCTGCTGCGGCCGATTTTGGACGGCAAGGCGGACGTGGTGTATGGCTCGCGGTTCGTCGGCGGGGACGATCATCGCGTGCTGTTCTTCTGGCACATGATCGGCAACCGAGTGCTGACGCTGCTGTCGAACGCGTTCACCAATCTGAATCTGACGGACATGGAGACGTGTTACAAGGTGTTTCGCGCCGAGGTGCTGCGCGAGATTTCGATCAAGAGCAACCGATTCGATTTTGAGCCGGAGATCACGGCCAAGATCAGCCGGCGCAACAAGGCCGGCAGGCACTGGCGCATTTACGAAGTGGGCATTTCTTACGCCGGGCGCACGTACGAGGAAGGCAAGAAGATCACGGGTTGGGACGGGATTGCGGCGCTGATGGCGATCGTGCGGTTCAAGTTTTTCTCGTAGATTGCGGCGGAGTGCGCCGGCGCGTCAGCGTCGGTGTCGCCTGCGGCGCAGGGTCCAGATTCCGGCGAACATGACCGGCAGCGACAGGTTCAATCCCGCGCCGCAGAGCGAGCCGAAGAACGACAATCCTCCTGTCGGCGGCGAGGTCGGGCCTTGCGGCGGTTGAAGTGCGGGGTTGTGGACGGTCACGTTGATGCCGCAGGTCGTGATCCGGTTTGTCGCGGGATTGGTGACCGTGACCGTCACGGGCGTCGCGCCGAGCGGCAGCAGCGTGCCGGCGGGCGGATCGGTCGTGATGATGAGCGTGCCGGTCGGATTCTGAAACGCGGACACATCGAAATCGACGGCGGCGCCATCCGGCGACGTCGTGTTCACCTCGTACGTTTCGGCACATCGATGCGGCGCGAAGTAGAGCGTGCACGGCGCGGCCTGGCCTTCGGCCGAAGCGTCCGGGCAAGTCTGGCAGGCGTCGGGAATTCCGTCGCCGTCGGCGTCCGGCTCGCATTCGTCGGGGACACCGTTGGCGTTGCAGTCGGCGCTTCGCGCGGGCGTAGTGTTCATGAAGATGCTGAGATCATCGCTGCCGTGATTGGCGCTGACGAGATCGAGGTCGCCGTCGCCGTCGAGATCGGCGGCAATGACGGTCCAGGCGTTCTGACCGGCGGCCAGCGTCCGCGGCGCGGCGAAGCCCCCGTTGCCATCACCGGGCAGGATCGAGACCGTGTTTGAGGCATAATCGGCGGTGGCGAGGTCGACGGCGCCATCACCGTCGAAGTCACCCGCGGTGACGCAGTAGGGATTCATCCCCACGCGATGATGGACGGCCGGTTGATAGGCGCCGTCGGGCGTTCCGAGCAGCACGGCGACTTCGTTGGAGGTGTAGTTGGCGCTGGCGATGTCGAGCAGGCCATCGCGGTTGAAATCGGAGGCGGTGGCGAACCAGGCGCCCTGGCTGACGGGATAGTGAGCGGGGCTGGAGAAAGCGCCGCCGCCAACGCCGTGAATCACGGAAACGGTGTGGGCGAAGAAATCCGCGGTCAGCAGATCGGCACGGCCGTCGTTGTTGAGGTCGATGATCTGAACCGACCAGGGGCCTGTGCCGGTGGCGACGTTGACGGCGGGATCGAACGCGCCATCGCCGCGGTTGAAGAACAGCGACACGTCGTTTGAGAGGAAGTTGGCCACTGCGACATCGATGTCGCCGTCGCCGTCGAGGTCTCCGGCGGCAACCGCGACGGTTCGCAGGTGGGCGGCGTAACGCACCTCGCTGCCAAAGTCGCCGTTGCCCTTGTTGAAGAGCACGGACAGATCGGCGGAACCGGCGTTGGCTACGGCGAGATCGGGATAGGAGTCGCCGTTGAGGTCGCCGGAGGCGATCGCGTAAGGCTCATCGCCCACGACGTGACTGCCGCCGTTGTCGAACGTTCCATCGCCGCGGCCGAACAGGATGGTCACGTCGTCGCCGCCGGTGTTGGCGACGGCCAGGTCGAGGCGGCCGTCGTGGTTGAAATCGTCGGCACAGACAAAGGTGGCGGCGAGACCGGCGGGCACGGAGGCGGCGGCGGAAAAGGTGAGCGTCGGCGCGAGGTCTTGTTCATCGGGAATACCGTTGCCGTTGCAGTCGTCGGCAGCGCTGATGCCGGGCGTCAGGGCGAGACAGGCAATCGGCAGCGACGTAACAAGCCATCGAGATCGCCGGAGGCGATGCGCGATCTGGTTGCAGGAGGGGAAAGGCTCGATTCGAGCGGTTGTCGTGCTGGGGGGCGCGTTCACTGTAAGGCTCCGATGCGTCGGCGCGGGGGGCGGTGATTTCGATACTGGTGATCGTGACGGACTGGCCCGGTCTTCTAAGGTGAATTCGTCGATTCGGCGGCGCGGAATTAGCTGTAAGGCAATCGGACGGGCGTATCGAAATTCTATCGGACGCGGGGAGGCGGATCGGGGCGTGAGAACGGCGGCGGCGTTCACGATGGATCGTCGGCGTCATTTCAGCGGATGATGTCCGCGGGGAATCAACAGCATGGTCCGCATTGCGGACCCTACGGCGGCAGCGGGGGGCGCGGGCCGGTGACGCTCCAGGCGCCGGCGTCGTTGCGGGTCAGCTCGACCCACGGTCCGCGGCGGCCGGTGATCTCGATGCCCTGGCCGTCGATCTGGAGGTTCCACGGCGGGCGCTTTGGCGCGCCATCGGGCAGGCGGCGGTTCAGCTCGCGGAAGTCGATGCGCAGTTTGCGGACGTTTGTGCTCCTGATTTCAAGCCGGTTGCCGCCGGTCCAGTCGCTGACGATGTCGGCGTCGGCCTTTTCGTCGAGGGCTTCGATGAAGACGGTCCACGTGGGATCGGGGCGTTTGGGGCGTTCGGGCGGTCGGGGCGATTCGTCGGGGCGGATCGAATCGGTGGGCGGCGGCTCGGGGATGGAGGCTGTCGGGGCCGAAGCGGGGGACGTGGCGGCGGGCGGATGATCGGCGTCGCTGCGCGAGGTGGCGGGCGGGCGCTTGTTGGGCGGCGCGGGCTGGCAGCCGGACGCGGAAACGATCAGCAGCGTGGCGGTGGCGGCGCAGCGCAGTCGTTGCGTTTTCATGAGCGGCCCTTTCCCGGTTGATGGATCAGCCAGCGCGCATCAGCGTGTACGAATAGAGCGGCGCCAGGCACGTCATCACAGCCTCGCGTCTCGATGAACGGGCGCCGCCTCGACGCTCCCGTCGCGCTCCCGCCCTGATCGTGTTCGGGGTCGCGGTTCGGTTCGGGCCGCGCGCGCGTGCGCCGCGGCGGACCGCGCCGCCGCGTGTCCCAAACGATGATACGCTATGGCTGGAAGGAGGTTGCACCATGAAGCCGCAAACGCCGGTGTTTCGATCGACGACGATTCTGTGCGTGCGCCGCGACGGACGAACGGCCCTGGGCGGCGACGGGCAGGTGAGCCTGGGCGACAGCGTTGTCAAGCACGACGCGGTCAAGGTGCGGCGGCTGGCGGACGGCAGGGTGCTGGCGGGATTCGCCGGTTCGGCGGCCGATGCGCTGGCGCTGCTGGAGCGGTTCGAGGCGAAGCTGGAGAAACATCCGGGGAATCTGCGGCGGGCGGCGATCGAGCTGGCCAAGGAGTGGCGCACCGACCGGTCGTTGCGGCGGCTGGAGTCGCTGCTGGCGGTGGCGGATGGGCAGGCGTCGCTGATCATCGGCGGGGCGGGCGACGTGATCGAGCCGAGCGACGGGATCGTGGCGATCGGCTCGGGCGGCGTGGCGGCGATGGCGGCGGCGCGGGCGCTGCTGCATCATTCGGCGCTGACGGCGCGGCAGATCGTGGAAGAGTCGCTGCGCATCGCCGGCGGCATCAGCGTGTACGCGAATCAGGAGATTACGGTGGAGGAGGTGCAGGGCGAAAAGGGATGAGGCGCGGGGATTCTGGGTGTACGTGGAAACTCGCATGGCGCGCCGACGCTCCCTCACGGTCGCGGTTCGGATCAGAGCGGGAACCTATTGCGTCAGCATCTCGGCGATCCGCTCCGCCGTGGCCGCGATCGTCATGCTGGGGGGGCAGCCGCAGGGCGTTGGCAGGACGCTTCCGTCCGCGACATGCAGGCCGGGGCAGCCGAACGCCCGGCCGTTCGGATCGCACACGCCGCGCTCGGGCGAGTCGGCCAGGCCGCAGCCGCCCAGCGGATGCACCGTCATCGGGTGCAGCCGGGCCAGCCACAGCGGCAGGCGCAGCAGCGTCGCGCCGGCGGCCTGGGCCACGTCGCGCAGGCGGTTCGCCATGCACCGATCGAAGGCGTTGTCGCGCGACTGGCGCTCGTGCGCCATTCCGCCGCGGCGATCGAGGCGCAGCCTGCCGCGCGCGGCGGCGGCGCCCATGCCGCCGATGATCCAGGCGACCGGCGCGGCGGGCGTGTAGGCGTACAGCGAAAAGCGGCGGCTCCAGTCGCGCAAGCGCAGCGCGGCCGGCAGCCAACGGCGCAGCCAGCGTCGCGCGATCGGCAGGCGGCCCAGGTCCATCAGCAGCAGGCGGTCTTTTTCCCAGAAGTCGATCCAGGCGGTGGCGACGGGCGAGCGTTCGTCGGGGAAGGGCACGCGCGGGCCGAGCAGGATCGCGCCGAAGTCGCCGTTGGTCGTGAAGCCGCAACCCAGCGCCGGCGAGAGCCTGGGCAGGCTGCGATGAACGTCGCGGGCTTCGAGCAGCAGGCGGACCGTGGCCAGCGTTCCGGCGGCCAGGACGACGCGCGGGGCGTGCAGGACGGCTGAGACAAGTCGGCCGGCGATTCGTTGTATGAACTCGACGCGATAGCCATCGGTGGCGCGGCCGAGGCGCGTGACGGTGCAGTGTGGTCGCAGTTGCGCACCGAGCGTTTCGGCGGGGCGCAGGTAGGCGTCGTCGAGCGAGATACGCGCGCCGGCGCCGTCGCCGCGGAACCAGCCGATCAGATCGCGCCGCCAGCCCGAGCCGGGCGGCAGCGTGGGCGGGGCGGCGGCCGGATCGAGCGCCAGCGGCAGGCGGCGAGTCGGCGCGCCGAGTCGCCCGCCGAGGGTTTCGATGGCGCGTGTCTGGGGCGATGGCGCGGCAATCGGCGCGAGGCGCAGCCGTTCGGCGACGCGCGCGTAACGCGGATGCATCGACTCGGCCGTCCAGTCGGCGGGCCAGCCGGAGGCGAAGACGTCGTCGCGCGCGGCGACGGTGACGCTGGTGTAGTGGTGCGATCCGCCGCCGACGCCGCGGCCGACGATGCCGGTCAGGCCGGGGATGGTGCGGACTTCGAGGAAGCCGCCGCGCAGGGCGTCGGCGCGCGGGGCGGCGCGGCCGACGGCGGGGACGATGAGGCGATCGCGTCCGTCGGCCAGGCGGGCGAATGCGGCGTCGTCCATGCGGGCGCCGCGTTCGAGGACAACGACGCGCATGCCGGCCTGGGCGGCGCGCAGGGCGACGACCGAGCCGCCGAAGCCGGAGCCGATGATGACAAGGTCGCAGTCCATGACGAAGCGGGGCGGTGCGCGTTTGCGTGCGGGGACGGGCGGCCGCGTAGGGATCGCGCGGAGTGAGGATAATCGAAGCAGGGAACGGATGCGCGACGGTGGCGTGAAGTGGCCAAGGCGGAGCGAACACGGGCTGAAAGCCCGTGCCACGCGAATTCGCACGGGCTACAAGCCCGTGCCATGCGAATTCGCACGGGCTACAAGCCCGTGCCATGCGAATTCGCACGGGCTACAAGCCCGTGCCA
>WYBU01000026.1 GCA_011525745.1 Planctomycetaceae bacterium
CCGCCCGGCTTTGCCGGCGGAATCCACGGCGCGATCAGGTTCCACTGACCGTCCGTCACGTCGGATGGGTAAGAACTCCGTTCCATTCCCATTCATCGGCATTCTCCGGGCTTTTCAAACACTTTCTCACTCAGCCACGCTACAACCAGCCGGTCGCGCCCGTTGCCGCTGATGACCGGACCGTGCTGCGTAAGCAAGCGTGCGCGACAGTTGCTTGTGTCGAGAGCGTCATCGCGATGGATGGAAACGCGTGCGTCAAGTCGCGAAGGTTGGCCGGTTGCGGTCGCTGGAAGAAATAGGACGGAAATCGCCGGGATCAGCACGGGGCCCAGTGATCCCCTAATCGCGCCTCCAAGCGAAACGCTTCTTACCGGGGCTGGGTATAGCGCGCTTCCAGAGTGTGAATACATGGTGCATGTGTCCTGCCTCCGGCGCCTGCGTCAATCGCGTCACGCGCGATTGGATCAAGCTGAACTTACGCGTAGATCAGTCGTACCACCGCTCATAGGGGTTACAGTTGGACGGCGTGAGTTAGGTTGCGAATCAAGCTCAGTTAACAGTCCGACCTCGCCGCCGTGCCACACACATTGCAGCAATCGTCACGAGCACGAAACTACTAGGCTCCGGGATCACCGCGAGCCACGCCTCGGTTTGACCGCTCGGATTGCGCCCGGTGCCCGTGATGACTCGGCCGTCGTCGGAAATGCCGGTGGCTTCTTGCAATGTCCAGCCACTCAAGTCCAGGCCCAAGTCATTAACCAGGACGCTACGCAGTTCGCGCATGCCACGATCCGCATCCCAAATGAACGCGGTGGCATTCCCGTTCAATCGACTTCGACCGACAATGACGTCACCGTCAGCCGTGGTGGCCCACGCCCAACTGTCGAGGAATCCCGGATCCAGCCCTCCCAAGCCTACCATTCCCGTGTCCGCCGTCCAGCGGAACGCCTCAAAGTTCGTTGAGTAGCCGACGCCTACAAGCACATCGCCGCTCGCGGAAATGTCCGTGCATCCAGCATACGTCTGTCCGCCTGGGAGGTCGCCCAGGCCGACCATCCCCGTCGAAGCGGTCCAGCGAAACAGCTCGACGCCGTTCGGACCGGAGCCGGAGCCGCAGATGACGCTTCCATTGGCGTTGACGGCATGTGCGTAGCTGTCATCGTCACCGCCGGGGAGATCGCCCAGTCCGACCATGCCTGTCGCAGCAGTCCAGCGATACGCTTCGTAGCGACTGGGACCGCTGGTACCTGTGCCGACAATCACCGATCCATCCGCACTAACTGCGTTGGCGACGCTTCCGAATGCGCCGCCTGGCAGATCGCCCAATCCGATCATGCCTGTGGCAGTCCAGCGAAACCCCTGGAGTCCCTGTGGCGTTCCAGCCATTCCAACAATCACCGATCCATCCGCGGAAGCGCCGCTTGCGAAGAGTGCAGACCCGCCACCGGATACGTTGCCAAGGCCGAGCATTCCCGTGCTGAGCGTCCAGCGGAAGCCGCGCTGGTCAGCCTCGCCCACCACGGTCGCGCCGTCCCCCGAGATTGCAATAGCAATGCTCACAGCGTTTCCGTTTGGAAGGAACCCCAAACCCATGAACACCGGCGCGGCCAAGCCCCTTTGCGACGCGGACAAAGCCACGAGGCCGAGCAGCCCGTAGATCAGCCGTCGGAAAACCGCTTGATGGCGAAAACAGAATCGTGATCGCATCATCGCCCTCCCTATCCAGCGGATACATCGCTCCGTTTATGGTAGCCCCACGTGCAGGCTGAAGCAAGTCCGAAACGCGAAAAACTGCCGCCGCACGACGACCAGCATCCTGCAAACCGTTGGCTCACATAGGCCTCAGGCCTACCCGTCGGGCGCGTGCCATCGCCACGCGCGGCAGCGTCTCGTGCGCGGTGACCAGCACCGAAGAATTTGGCGTCGCGCGATAATCGTTGTCCACCGGCGCCTGCGACCGCATCAGCCATGCCGGATCGCCCGGCGTGATACGGAAGATGCGCAAACCGTCCCGCCTGATCGTCTCCGAGAAACAGGTTTGTCGACGCCACGAGACGCCGAAGAACTCGCCATCGGGCGTCATGGAGACCGACGGGCGTTGAGCGGTGTCGGTGCCGAAACAGAGACTATCGGGCACGCCGTCATCGACGTTGAAACGCGGGTGCAGCACGCTCCCGTCCCATGCGTAGAGGATGCCGAGCAGTCGCGCATCCGTCGGTCCGCGATCCAGCGGCTGCCAGATCACCACGTGGTTGCCTGTGGAATCGACGGCGCAGACCGGGTTGCATTGCAGCCCACTCAGTAATCCGAAGTTGGCTCGCTCATGAACAACGCGGGGCGGACCAATGGCGATGCCCGTTGGATCGAACTGCCGCAGCAAGACTCTGATCCGGTATACCTGATACTGCGAGCCTTGGAACTCGCGATCGACGTAACGCTCCTCCCACACGGCGAGCCAGTAGCCCTTGAGCGGTCCGCTGCCGATCATGGCCACGCTGGGATGAACGTTGTGCCTGTTGAAACGGAACGGCTTCGGCTCGAACACAGGATCATGCAGTCGCCGCGGGAACGAAGCGCGGGGCGTCGCGCCAAGCTCGATGACGCGATAGCGAATTGTGATATCGGCATCGAATGCGACGTTCTCGTCAGATAGCCACGCTACTACAAGCCGATCGTCGCCGTCACTGGAGATGACCGCCCCATGTTCGCGAACCAACGTCGACGTACACAAAAACGGATCGAGCGTTGCGGCGTTAGCAGTTGTCAAGCATCCGTCAGCGGCAGTAAAGCTCTGCGCGAGCAGCGTTGCCGGGATCCCGGCGATGACAATTATACACAAGACAATCGAAGCAGGGCGAACGTGCAGGCCGGCAGCGTCATTGTCGGCCCATCGACGCGCGATGCGGAGCGCCATGCGGACACTCCTTTGCTCCCCCCAGAATGTCGATCTATCTCCTTTTCTTCCTGTTGCACGAGTATTGAAATCCGGCCACGCCTAGTATCAAAAGAATCAACGTATTCGGTTCAGGAATTACTGCCACCCATGCCTCGGTTTGCCCACTGGGATTGACGCCGTATCCCGTAATGACGCGTCCATCACCTGAGATACCATATGCCTGCGTCAAGGACCAGCCGTTCACATTCAGCCCGTATTCGGTGGACAGTACCGTGCGGAGTGAACGCATACCGTTCATAGGGTCCCAAATCGTCGCCTCGCCGCCAGAATCGGAGACGCCGAAGCCGACAATCACGCTACCGTCGTCCGAAAGATCAAATGCAAAACTCGCCGTCTCGCCCCCGGGCAGATCACCTTGCGCTAGCATCCCCGTGGTCAGCGTCCACCGGAAAGCCTGTATTTCGCCGCTCCCAGTTGACCAGCCTACAATCACTTGCCCGTCAGAACTAACCGCGCGTGCTCGACTTGAGCCATGCCCCGGCAGCACTCCAAGGCCCAGCCAGCCTGTCGCAAGGGACCATGTGGCCGCTTGGCTGAACTGACCGTTTGACGAAAACCCTACTACGAGGTTTCCATCAGCAGATGCGTCAAAGGCCGCACTGTAATTGGAACCGCCCGGCATGCTGCCCAAGCCGACCATTCCTCCAGCCGGCGTCCAGCGGAACGCTTCCGTCAAGGAGGAAGTAGTCCGGCTGCCCACGCCGACAACAGTGGCGCCCGAACCCGGCGCGGCGTACGCCTCACTGTTGAAGTTGCCACCCGGTATGTCACCAAGTCCGACCATCCCCGTCGCGCTGGTCCAGCGAAAGGCCTCCGTCAGAAGCCCCGACGCAGTTGAGTGACCGCGTCCCACAACAACGGAACCATCCGCCGACACCCCCAGTGCGTTGCTGCCGCTCTGCCCGCCCGGCAGGTCGCCCTGCCCGACCATCCCCGTTTCCAGCCGCCAGCGAAACGCCTGCATCCCCGTCGCGCTGCGGCTGTCCCCAACGATCGTGCGCCCGTCGTTCGATATCGCGAACGCCCGGCTCTCGAAGATGCCCCCCGGCAGATCGCCCAGTCCCATGAACACCGGCTCGGCCCAGACAGCGCGCGAGGCGCTCAGCACCGCGAAACCGATAATGCCAAACGCAATCAACCGGAAATCAGCATGATGGCGAAAGCCGCTTGGCGATTGCATCGTCGCCCTCCTTCTCCAGCCGACACGTCACTCCGATGATAGCCGCCCGCATGAGTCACAACAAGCGAAAAATCGAACATTATCAGACCCGAATTCCCGAAGACCGCGCAGCCCCTTAACCCACCGGCCAATGCGACTTATTCCATTTATTTTACCATGCAGGGCGTGGTGTATTGTTGCGTTTTTCCGCGTGGGCGAATAATAGGCTTCCTCGAACGTCGCTCGGCGTGGTTCTGCGCCCGCAACGCCGCTCCTCGTTGCGCGAAAGACTCTTGCGCGATGATCGGACTATTGACCGAAACTCCCGGCATGCCACGTCGAACCGTGACTCGAGCCGAGCGCGTTCACTCGCCAATTCGCCGAATCACGTAGATCAAGCGCCCGTGCCAGTTTGCTGGTTGAGTGCAAGCCGCATCCCTGCGAAGTCACTGCTCCAATTGAAGCACGTTCAGCCGTTGAGTCGCCGCGTTGCAACAGCCGCCAGCGCCCGCCCCCGAGCATCACACCCATCCCCGATCCCGGCACGCCTGCGCCACGCGCGAAACCGCCGTGACATACGCCGCGTCGCGCATCGGCAGCTTGCGCCGGCGCGACAACTCCAGCACGTCCAGAAACGCCGACGTCATCGTCGCGTCCAGCCGGCCGAGCACTTCGTCTTTCTTCCAGAAGAAGTTCATGTTGCTCTGCACCTGCTCCAGATAGCTGCACGTCACGCCGCCGGCATTCGCCAGAAAGTCGGGGATCACGAACATCCCCCGCTCGCGCAGCACGTGATCGGCCGCCGGCGTCGTCGGGCCGTTGGCCCCCTCGGCGATCAGCCGCACGCGCCGCGAGATGCGCCCCACGTTCTCCTCGTCGATCGAGTGCTCCAGGGCGGCGGGAATCAGCACATCGACATCCTGCTCGATCCACGCCTCGCCCGGCAGCGCCTCGTAACCGGCGGCGATGGCCTTCGCCCGGTCCACGCCGCCGAAGCGGTCGGTAATGCCGCGCAGAAAGGCCAGGTCGATGCCTTCCTTGCGGCGATAGCAGTACGACTTCTGCTCCTGCTGGTCCCAGCACGACACGGCCACCACACAACCGCCGAGCTGCTGGTACATCTCGACCGAGTATTGCGCCACGTTGCCGAAACCCTGCACCGCGGCGGTCGTGTCTTCGCTGCGAATCCCCAATTCCTTGAACGCTTCGCGCAGTGCGAACACCACGCCGTAACCGGTCGCCTCGGTCCGGCCCAGCGAGCCGCCCATGCCCACCGGCTTGCCGGTGATGAAGCCGGGATAGCGTCCGCCGCGCAGCGTCTCGAACTCGTCGAGCATCCACAACATGTGCTGCGCGTTGGTCATCACGTCCGGCGCGGGCACGTCCAGCCACGGCCCCACTTCGCGCGCGATCTGCCGCACCCATTGCCGACACAACGCCTCCTGTTCGCGCTGGCTGAGGTGGTGCGGATCGCAGACGATGCCGCCCTTGCTGCCGCCCAGCGGCAGATTGACGACGGCGCACTTCCACGTCATCCACATGGCCAAAGCGCGGACGGTGTCGATGGTCTCGAGCGGGTGAAAGCGAATCCCGCCCTTGCCCGGCCCGCGCGCGTCGTTGTGCTGCACGCGAAAACCGCGAAAGACGCGCACGCTGCCGTCGTCCATCCGCACCGGCAGGCTGAAGGCGTATTCGCGCATCGGCCAGCGCAGCAGCTCGCGCAGCGGCGGATCGAGGCCGAGCAGTTCCGCGACGCGGTCGAACTGTTCCTGGGCCATGTGGAAGGCGTTATAGGCTTTGCCGCTCATCGGGCGCACCTCGGCTTTCGGGACAGATAGTGTCCCCCCATCAGTGTAGCAAACAGTGTGCCACGCCGGATTGGGCGGCGGTCACGTCGGCCGCTAAAATGCCGCGCAGCACGGCATGCATCCCCGTGGCGCGCCCATTCGTCCGCGCGCCAACGTCGAGAACCGTTCGATCATGGCGACTCACGACTCCGACGCCGAGATCATCCTCCGCGACCTGCGCGAGCGGGCCAAGGAACTGAACTGCCTCTACACCGTCGAGGAATTGACCAGCGAGCCGGACCTTTCGCTTGAGCGCATCGTCGAAGGCATCATCGCCGCCATCCCGCCGGCGTGGCAATACCCGGAAGTCTGCCAGGCGCGCATAGACCTCAACGGCACGACCTACGGCACGCCCGATTATCAACCGACTCCCTGGGCGCAAAAGGCCGACATCCACGTTCAGGGCGAAAACGTCGGCGTCGTCGAAGTGTCCTACACACGCGAAATGCCGCATGCCGACGAAGGCCCGTTCCTGGCCGGGGAGCGCAAGCTCGTCGAGTCGATCGCCGATCGGCTGGGCAACTGCCTGACGCATCGCCGACTGCTGGAGGCGATGAACAAGTGGCGCCGCGCCGAGCGCGAGCTGGCCCGCAGCGCCGCGCCGGAATGGAAGGTGATTCTCGATCTATTGCGCCGCACCGATCAGAGCCTGTTGTTGCGCGTGGCGCGCAAGATGATCAACTACCTGCGCTGGAGCGGCGCGACCGAAGCCGATGCGCTGTTCCGGCACTTTGCCGGACCGGCCGACGCCGACGCCGATCCGCGACTCGACCGCAACCAGCCGCTGGACCGCCGCGAGCCGCCCCATCCCAAGGAACTCGTGGCCCAGGCCTTCCGCATCGCCGAGTCGCGCCTGTCGGACGCCGAAATCGTCGCCTGCATCCATCAGTGGATCAAGCACGATCGCGCCGCGTTTCTCGTCGATTCGCTGGAGCACGAGCGCACCTCCCTGACCGACATCGCCGACGCCATCGTGCGCTATCTGCGGGCCACGCGCGGCGAAGTGGAGCTGCTCGCCCCCACCCTCAAGGGGTTGCGCGTCTCGCTGATTCGCCGCGTGCTGACCGATCAGCTCGAATACATCAACATCGCCAAAACCCATCTGGAAATCAGCGACTTTCAGGAACTGCTCGGCCGCACGATCTTCCCGCCCGACAGCCACGGCCGACTGGGCGGCAAGGCCGCCGGCCTGCTGCTGGCGCGGCGGATCATCGAGAAGCACGCCGCCGGCGGCGGCCCGCTGGCCGACGTGCGCACGCCGCGGACGTGGTACATCACGTCCGACGCGCTGCACGAGTTCATTCACGAAAACCATCTCGAAGACGTCTTCGCGCAGAAATACAAGGACATCGAGGAAATTCGCCAGGAATATCCCGACATTATTCAGCTTTTCAAGAATTCGCACTTCCCGCCCGACATCGTCAAGGGCGTCTCGCTGGCGATGGACGAGCTGGGCGACAAGCCGCTGATCGTGCGCAGCTCCAGCCTGCTCGAAGACCGCTCCGGCGCGGCGTTCTCGGGAAAATACAAGAGCTTGTTTGTCGCTAATCAGGGCGACAAACGCGACCGCCTGGCCACGCTGCTCGACGCCATCGCCGAGGTGTACGCCTCGATTCTCGCGCCCGATCCCATCGAATACCGCGCCGAGCGCAACCTGCTCGATTTTCAGGAAGGCATGGGCATCCTGATTCAGGAAGTCGTCGGCTGCCGCGTCGGCGACTATTACCTGCCCCTGGTCGCCGGCGTCGGCTTCAGCCACAACGAGTTCCGTTGGTCGCCGCGCATCCGCCGCGAAGACGGCCTGCTGCGGCTGGTGCCGGGGCTGGGCACGCGGGCCGTCGACCGCACCGGCGACGATTTCCCCGTGCTCGTTTCGCCGGGGCAGCCGGGCCTGCGGGCCAACGCCTCGCCCGACGAAGTGGCCCGCTATTCGCCGCGCTATCTCGACGTGATCAACATCCGCGCCAACCGCTTCGAGACCGTCTCGCTGCGCGAGTTCCTGCGGCACGTGGGCGACGGCTGGGAAGGCGTCGGGCAGATGATCTCGCTGCTCGACGGCGGGCGATTCCGCACCCCCATGCTGGGGCAGGTCGACCTCGAAAACGACGAGCCGGTCGTCACCTTCGATGGTCTCATGTCCCGCACGCCGCTCGTCAAGCAACTCGGCGAAATGCTCACCGTCCTGCGCAACGAGCTGAAGACCCCGATCGACATCGAGTTCGCCCACGACGGCCGGAATCTCTATCTGCTTCAGTGCCGCGCGCAAAGCGCCGGCCGCAGCGCCGCCCCGGCGCCGATCCCGCGCGACATTCCCCACGAGCGCGTCGTTTTTTCCGCCCGCCGCTTCGTCTCCAACGGCGCCATTCCCGGCCTTACGCACCTCGTCTACGTCGACCCCGAGCGCTACGCCGCCGCGCGGCGACTCGACGATCTGCTCGCCGTCGGCCGCGCCGTCAACCGTCTGAACAAGGTGCTGCCCAAACGGCGATTCGCGCTGATGGGGCCGGGCCGCTGGGGCAGCCTGGGCGACATCAAGCTCGGTGTGCGCGTGACCTATTCGGACATCAACAACACGGCGCTGCTGGTCGAAATCGCGCGGCGCACCGGGCAGTACACGCCCGACCTCTCCTTCGGCACGCACTTCTTTCAGGACCTCGTCGAGGCGGGCATTCGCTACCTGCCGCTTTATCCCGACGATCCCGACGTGGTCTTCAACGAGCTGTTCCTGACCCGCAGCGACAACATGCTGCCGCACCTCGCGCCCGAATTCGCCGGGCTGGCCGATCTCGTGCGCGTCATCGACGTGACCAGCGCCGCCGACAATCAGGTGCTGCGCGTGCTGATGAACGGCGACCTCGAAGAGGCCGTCGCGTTTCTCACGCCGCCCGACGCCACGATCGAGTCGCCCGAGGCGACCGAAACCATGATCGAGCCGCCGCGACATCAGTTCTGGCGCTGGCGGCTGCGCATGGCCGAACGCATGGCCGAACAGCTCGACGGCGAGACGTTCGGCGTCGCCGGACTGTACGTCTTCGGCAGCACCGAGACCGGCGCGGCCGGGCCGGGCAGCGACATCGACCTGCTGGTTCACTTCCGCGGCACGCCCGAGCAGCGCGCGGCGCTGGAACGCTGGCTCGAAGGGTGGAGCCTGTGCCTCGCGGAGATGAACTTCCTGCGCACGGGCTATCGCTCGAACGGACTGCTGGACGTCCACTTCGTCAGCGACGAGGACATCGCGCAGAAGTCGAGCTTCGCCGTGAAGATCGGCGCCGTCACCGACCCCGCGCGCCCGCTGCGCACGTGGCCGGCGTAGGGGCGTGTGTCAGAAGGCTGAACCGAACCACAAGCAAAACCTGATCCGAGCCGAAAACGCATTGTGATCCGAGCCGCAAACGCCAGCGCTGCGGTCTGCTCCGAACCGCGACGCGTCAGCTTGCGGCCCGCCCGAATCCGACAAGCGCTATCCGCAACACCAATCTGAAATCCGACACGTGAAATCTGAAATCTGATATCTTAATTCCGCTTCAGTGCGACCCAAGGACCGACCGCTGATCGCTGCCCGCTGACCGCCCTCACTGACAACTCCTTCTGGCTGACGGCTGCCGGCTGACGGCTGATGGCCCCGCTCACACCAACTCCCGCTCCGCCTCCCCTGGCCGCTGCGGATCAAATCGCAACAGCGCCAACTCCTCGCCGTCATGCGCCGCCGAGAAACACCACGTCCGCCCGATCTGCTGCGACCACGCTCCCGTCAGCCGCGCCGACTCGTGAACGTGCCCGTGCATCGTGATCCACGGCTGCCGGGCCTCGATGAACCGGCGAATCGCGATACTGCCGACGTGAACATCGACAGGCGCGTGCTCGACGACGCGCGCATCCAGCGCCGCCCGGTCCAGCCGCGTGCCGTGCGGCGGGGCGTGAAACAGCATGACCGCGCGGCTCAGATCGCGATCCGCCGTCAGACGTTCCAGATCGTCTGCGATCGTGGCATGACGCACTTCGTTCGGCGCGGCGGGAATCGTGCGAAAGCCCTCCTCGGGCGAGACGCAGCCGGGATCGACGAAACGCGAAACGTCGTAACGCTCCCAGTCCTTCAGTGCGTACGGCGACGGCGGCGAGAAAGCGTAGCCGTAGACGTCGAACGTGCCGATCGTCGCGCGGCGTCCGTGAACGTAGGTCCACAGACCCTCGGCCGCCACGGCCAGCAAGGCCGCCTCGAAGGTGCGCGGATCGTCGTTGCCGGGTATGACGAACACGTGCGGATACGCGGAAGCCAATTCCCCATGCAGCCGGCGCAGGCGGGCGGCTAGAAAGTCATTGACGAAGTCCTGCCGCCGCACGTCGAACGTGGCGAGTTCCGCCAGCCCGCCCGGCAGCAGGTCGCCCCCGAGAAAAACCGCCTCGGGCCGATCGGCGGCGATTCGCTCGAAGAGCTTTCGATAGCGTTCCACGTCGCCGTGCAGATCGGAAGCAAAGAACCACACGGCCATTCAGCACCGCTCCCACGTGTCACGCGCTTGCGGCCCGTGACAATCCGAGCCGCGCAGCGTCAGCAAGCGGGATCTGCACGCCTGCGCCCATTCGTCCCGTAGGGACCGCGTGGGAATAGCCCATCCATTCAGGCGTGGGTCAACCAGGCCACCGGCTGCGCAACCCCATCGGGACGCCTGAAACGCTACGCCGCGCGACGATCGTCAACGACGCCACGTCCGCCACGCCGCGCATGATAACCGTTGGCATCCCCGCGCCATCGCCCCTATCCTATCCGCGTCACAACGCAGCGCCCGGGGCGTAGCTCAGTCTGGATCAGAGCGCCTGGTTTGGGTCCAGGAGGTCGCTGGTTCGAATCCAGTCGCCCCGAGTTTGACTCGAAATGAGCCCTTCGATGAGCACGTCGAAGGGCTTATTCACTTCATAGCAGAGAGTTGCACCGTCGAGCGTGAAGTTCGAAAACACGATTTCGAGCAGTTGACGTTTTGCGGCGTAATCGGCCGAAAGCCATTTCTCGACAAGGGCTTGCGAGAGTTCGAAAACCCTGATCGCCAATTCCGCCTGTTCGCCTCGGTCGCGGTTCGCGGCTTCGACGCGGAGTGAAGCGGCCGCGATCTTGTCACGGAGTTCCGTGGACTTGCGGGCGAAGGTGTCGGCGTCGATTTCGTCGAGCAGTCGGAGGTTGAGTAGCCGGTCCTGTTGCTGTTGAAGTTGCGTTATCTCGCGCTGAGACACGTCGGATTGCGTGGACGCTTCTGCCCGCTCTCGTTTCGACCATTCGCGCAGGGCGTTCGAGAACCACGTCTGAACCGTGTCCTGCTGCTTGATCGAGCGGAAGACGGCGAGGACCTGCTCGTCCAGCTTCGCTTCGTTGAGGCGGATCTGCGGATGCCCGGACGCGAGCTTGTACATCGTGCAGCGGTAATAGACGTACTGCTTGCCGGTCGAGGGTTTCACGACCTGCTCGCCTGTGATGAGGTTTCCGCAGTGACCGCAGCGGATGAGTCCGCCGGCATAGGTCAGTTCGTGCGAGCGGTAGGTCCTGCCGCCAAGCAGGACCTGCACGCGGTCCCAGGTCGCCCGATCGACGAGCCGCTCATGCTTGCCGGGATACCACTGCCCGCCGTATTCGACTTCGCCCAAGTAGCACCGGTCGCGGAGAATCGCGTACACCGAGCTTCGCGGAAAGCGTTGAGAGGAGGGGCGATACGACAGCCCCTCGTCGGCGAGCCGGGCGATGAGCTGATCGACGGTCAGCGGCTCGTAGGCGTAGAGGTGAAAGATTCGCCGGACGGTTTCGGCGCGTGACGGATCGACTTCGATGATGCCGCGGCCGTCCTTGCGGACGTTCCTGTAGCCGTAGGGCGCGGCGCCGACGCACCAGCCTTCCTGGACGCGACGTTGATGCCCCTCCCGGACATCGACCGACTGCTGTTCCGTATAGAAGCTCGCCATGTTGGCGAGCGTCCGCCGCATCATTCGGCCGGCGGGGTTGTTCTCAGTCGGCTGGGAGACGGAGACGAAGGCGAGGCCGTGCTCGCTCTCCAGCCGCTCCAGCTCGACGTAATCGAAAAGGTTGCGGGCGGCGCGATCGACCTTGTAGAACAGCAGCGCGTCGAGATGCTCCGCGTTTTTCTTGGCGAAGGCGATCAGTTCCTTGAACGTCTTGCGTTCATCCCGCTTACTGGCGGTTTCCGCGATGCGGAACAGGCGGACAATTTCGCCGCCCGTCGAAGCGGCATAGCGCTTGAGAGCATCCTCCTGCACCGCCAGCGAGAAGCCCTCGCGTTCCTGCTCCCGGCTTGATACCCGTGCCAGTGCCACATACCGCTTCATCGTTCATCCCCGCGACAAGACCTCGAACAACCGTCCCACGCTGGCGAGGATTCTAACGGCGTCGTCTACGGTCATCGAGTCGCGGTAGTAGGGCTGCCACGTCGCCAGCGTCTCGCGGATCAGCGCGGGCGTGATCCAGGCCGGTGTCCCCTCCGGCACCTGGATGCCGTCGCCCAGCGGCCGGCGACGGTTTCGGGTTTCGGGTTTGGCGGGACGCATAGCGACAATTCCGCAGGCGAACAGGGCAGGGCAGGCGAGACGAGGGCAGGGGTGGCCACGATGTGGGCCTCCGTTCCGTCACGATTGTTCGTAGGACCGTGAAAGCTCAGCGAATCGACGCGGCTACTCAGACGGATGACTGGCTGCAGGCCGGTTCCATCCGGTCCTTGAGCCGCCGGTATGCGTCGCTGATTTCCTTGAAGCGCGATGCCGCGAGATCGACCAGGTGAGACGCAACGTCCTGGCCGCTGAAGCGGTCGGGATGGTACTTGTTGCACGCATCCCGGTAGGCGCCATGCACTGCCGGCCAGCTTGCGCCAGGAGCCAGCCCGAGCGCCGCGAGGTCAAGCAGTTGCTCGTCCTCCACCTTGCCGGCGCCGCATCGTTCGCGGTCCTCGCGCTCGGCCTCCTCGCGGGCATCCCGGCAGTCATCCGCATACCGCCGCAGAACGCTGAAGAATCGGTCGATCATGTCCCTGATGTGCGCGTTGACGTGAGCAGCCGCGGCCGGCGTGCAAGCCACTGTGTCCGGCACCTTCACGTGAACAGTCAACGCGGTCTCGCCATCTTCCTCGATGAGGCAGCCCCCGACATACATCGGGATCTCGGAATTGGCAACGTCGCGCGACCACGGAAGCTCGGTGATGCTGCTGTCCCCGCGAAAGTATATCACGACCCCGTCCGATTCCGTCTCCGCCTGTTCGAACTTCAGCGAAGTCAGGAAGTGATGGAAGTAGTAGCTGATACGCTCTGCGGGCACGTCGAACCGTCCGCTGCGCTTGTACCCGACCGGCGCGGGCGGCGCGTCTTGATTGGACAAGTACTTGCGTAGGAGGCCGAAGCCGGCGCCGATACCAAGAAGGAATAGAGGATTCATGATTTACCGCCTTTCTTGCAATGCATGTTGCAATTGTGATGATTGCCTTTCAGTCGCGATCCAGCCCGCGCGCGTCCGGCTCGCAGCCCTCGCGGCCCTTGGCGATCTGCTCCAGCCGGTCCTTGAGCAGCGAAGGCTTCTCGTCCGGGTCGCGCGTTTCTCCCTGCTTCTCCACCATTACCTCGCCTGGCGTCTTGTTTCCCCAGATTCCGCCGTCGGGCTGTTGCGCGATGTTTGAATCTGGATACAGGGCGGCGCGGATTTCCCGCCATCCGGTTCTGATCCAGGCCGAAAATGAACCGGCGCCGATCTTGGTTCTTGGTTCGTCTCTTTGCCGCGCCACTTGGCACCTCGCTTTCGTTTCAGTTCCACCTGTCCCGCCCGTTGCGGAGCGATTCCGCAAGGTCACGTTGTTCAATCGCCGCGTCCTGCATGTCCATCGCGCGCATTCGCTCGTAGCCGACCAGGAGGTTGACGCTCAGAAGAAGACCGGAAGATGCGAGCATCAGGTAGCTACCCAGCGGCTCGCTGACCGGCATCATGAAAACGCCCACGAGGAACACGACCGCCGGCTCGATGATCGACTTGACCGTCACTTCGCGAACACGGGGAAAGAGCCGGCACAGCCGCGGAAACCCGTTGTACCTGCTGTGCTGCGGGGCTCCGCCGCGGCGGCGCTCCAGGATTCCGCCGATGCGGATGACAAGGCACATGAACAGGTACGCGGCCAGGAAGTAGAACAGCGGCCTCACGTCATACCCACCCCACCACGCGCAGTAGATCGGCACGAGCAGAATCACCAGTGCCGCCTGCACGCCCATGTAGCGCTCACCGAAAGTACGGCTGCGACGCAGGAACACCTCGACGGAAACAGCGAGCACGCCGGCTATAAAGGCGATCCAGCTTAGAACCGCTTTTGTCTGCTGAATGGGTCCCGGCGGGCGATCATCGTTCATCACTACGACTCCTTTTGGTACTCAGCGGTATCTGTTTCCTGACCAGGCCGCGGCGCGAGTCATGCATCCGACTCGCGCCCGCGCTACTTCGTGTTTTGCCTGAACGTGACCGGCATCCACGTGCGACCCGTTTCCTTGAAGCGTTTGCCGCCCTGGTAAACGATGGCCTCCACTTCCCACCGCGGCGGCCCGCCGGTCGCCAGCGAGGTAAATGCGCCGGGCTGCAACTCGTAGTCGATTGTCTCCGTCATGCCGGCTGTTGTTTGTGTCGGGGCACCGAGGCCGTCCAGCATCAGCGGCCAGTCGTCCTGCTGATAACTATTGCTCGAATTGCACAAAACCTGACGCGTGCGCCCGACCAAATCCGCCGCGTACTGATTGGTCCGGATGTCGGTCTGTTGGTGGAACACCTGCAACTGGAGATTTCCGAGCAGGCTGTGCACTTCCGGCTCCGTCTTCTCGCCGCCGAACGCGGCGAGATAGTTGGAGATGGACTGCGTGGCATAGACGACACAAGTCCGCGTGCTGCGCGCCGTCGTCTGGAACACCTGGTCCGCCGAAACCGCGAGCAGATGGCTCTCGTCGCAGACGATGAACACCGGGCGGGGATTGGAGTTGGCGTCACGACGGTTTTGTGCGCGTTGCAGGCAGAACTTGAAGATTACTTGCAGGTACTGGCCGATTTCATTGTGCACCATGACCGGTGCATCGACGATGATCAGCTTGCCATCCTGCGCCATGTCGGGGCGTATGGTGGACACGGGGCTTGAAATCAAGTCTCGGACGGTGCCGCGGTTGAGCGTGTCGATGGTGGTTGAGAATGAACTCAACACGACACTTCGTGTACGATCACTCAAGTTGGCCCACTCACCCGCGAAATAGGAAACGATCAAGTCGTAGTCGGCTCGCTCCTGCGGCGTCTTCGCCTTGCCGTCGGCCTCGGCCATGCACTGGAAGCAGAACGAAGCATCCTGCCACTGCGCGGAACGAACCTGGTCCGGGCTGAGCGGCGCGGAAGTCACCAGCCGGTACAGATCGGAGACCCTGACCTTGCCCTTGGCCATGACCAGGAGCTGAATCGAGTTGCGGCACAACTGCCGGACCATGCGCCGCCAGAAGGATTCGTCGTCGCGGCCGCCGTGGCCGGAATTGCGGTCGGCCAGTTCCACGACCGTGGAAAGTAGCTCGGTCAGGTTCTCGACGAATCCGGCGCCGGCCGCGAGTTCCGCGTCAAGAAAATTGAACGTGTGCTTGTGGCCGGGGCCGAACAGCATGAGGTCCGCTTCACGGCCGGCGGCACGGATGTAGCGCTCATAGACGGCACGGTCGTCCGGCTTGCACGTCAGGAAAATGCCACCGAACCCCGCGCGCAAAAATGCGAGGCAGATGGCGGAAAGCGACCCCGTCGTCTTGCCCGATCCGGTCGATCCCCAGATTTGGCAGCCCTGGCACGCGGCGCCGATCGTCCAGAATGCCGACTTCGAGAACCAGAGCAACGGCGTGTCGAGCGACCACCTTTTCGCCGGAAGCGGCGACGCATTGACTTCGCCGCCGCGAATCAGCCGTACGACGCTGCTTGTCACAATCCAGAACGCGGCGATGCCGCCGGCGAGGAAGAGAGAGGCGGCGCCTGCCCTCCACATGTCCGCGCGGAAGGTCTTCTTACGACGGATCGACTCGATGACCGTGAACGCAGGCTGCCCATCATGGGAAAGAACTGCTTGGACCGCGTCCGCAGGGTCAATGAATGCCGCCACGTCGCGGGCCGGGTCGATCCGCTCGCCCTCCAACCACATGACGTAGGAGCCGAGCAGGGACAGGAACGCGATGAGCAATGCGCGCAGTATCCGAATGATGAATCGACGCATGGGCATACCCGTTCGAGAAACTCAGTTCCGCGAAATGTCCTCGGACTCCGCCCGCCGCCGCAATTCGTGCAACTCGACCTCCTCGTACAGCTTGCGTTTGTTGCGCTCGCCCCATGCCGACCGTGCCGCCGCAATCGCGGCGATCAGGTAACCCACGTCATCGGCGAAGCCGAGGCCGGGAACCACGTCCGGCACGATGTCAACCGGGCTTGGCACCAAGAGCAGCAGGCCACAGGCCAGCGCCCACTTGGCAAGCTCCAGACCGACGCACCGCAATCGGCTTTCCGCCCGCGGCTTGAGACGGCACTGCGTGAGGTGGTTGAGGCCAATCTCCCTGTGGACATGGAATATGGTGAGTCCGGGCGTCTCGTGACGATCCGCGGTTTTCCCGCTGTGCCTTGCGGCGGCACGCATGTCGCCTCACTCTTGGAGCTGGGGAACGTCGAGATCCGCAAGATCGCAGTTAAATCCAACTGCTTGCGGATTGGATACGATGTTCCTCGATAGATAGTCTGCCCACGGAATTTGCGCGGTGAAGGCGTTGCACGAATCGTTATCCGCTATCAGGCGGTGTTCGGTTTTCCGGCAAGGTCGATAGACGGCCCCGCCGTGGCGCGGACTGAGCGCCCGTGACCTGTCGGCCCTTGCTCGTGTTCCAGCCGGTTTCCCGCCGCCCGCTCGAAGTGCTCCCAGAACACCGCCCGGATGGAACGCAGAATCAGCGTTCTTTCGCTCTCTGGGGCGTTGCGGTGGCTGGCATAGCGGGCCCCCGCTACGCCAGCCGTTGGCGTTCGGAGGAACCGCTCCGGCTCGGGACATACCGGAAGGTGGGTGGAAGGGGAGAAGGGGGTTCCCGCCTACGCCGCCTCCATCGCGGTCCCAAGGGCCTGTCGGCCTGCTATCGCGAGGACCGCGACGGCGACGGCTTATACGGCAGGCGCCAAGTTCGGATTGTGGCCAATGGCCACACCTTACGATCGGCAATGTCGATGGACGGCTCCCTTGCCGTGACGCGAATCAGCGGCCGTGACCTGTCGGCATTGCACTATTCAGGTTGATTGGCTTGACCCAAGCCCACCTTGTGGCGGATCATTGAATTGATCTGACGATCGAAGCCAGTGGAGAGCGTATCCATGAACGAACAGGACCTGCCAGAAGGCGAGGAGGCGCTGACTCCGGAGGAGGAGGCCGTTGATGCCAAACTCCAGGAGGCCGAACGCCAGAAGCGCGAGCTGGAGCAGGCGGGCTGGCAATGGCGGGAAACGGACGGAACCAGGCTGCTCGCTCACCCGGCCAACCCGGACATCAACGTCTGGTTTGACCCCTACACCGGCGAGCAGCTCCTTTCGCCCAAGCTCGTGCAGCGCCTCAAAGAAGACGCCGATCGCGAGAGGCAGGCGACAGCGGGGCAGGAATGGAATCCCGTCGCCTGAACATCTGTTGCACCGATCAACCCGTCCCAGCCACCCAAACCGCCTTGGCGGGGTCAAAAACGTGGATTCCGGCCAGAAAAAGTTCAACTGGTGTCCAGTCGCCCCGATTCGCCGAAGGCGAATAGAGCAGGAGAGCGGAGAAAGGAGAGAGTAGAGCTGGAAACTGGACGCTCGTCCGCGAGGAGCCTTGATCGCCCAAGAAGCCCTCTCCTGCGGTCTCCTTACTACTTTCTCCTCTCTGCTGGTATCGTCCGCCGCGTGGCGTTTGCCTTCGAGAAGCTGGTCGTCTATCAGAAAGCCGTCATCTTTGCCGATGCCTGCTGCTCGCTGACGAAGGATTTCCCACGCGGCTACTTCTTTTTGGCGGATCAGCTCAACCGAGCGGCTTTGTCCATCGCCGCCAACATCGCCGAAGGCAACGGCCGTTTCACCAAACCGGACCGCCGCAACTTCTTCACGATCGCGCGGGGTTCGGCGCAGGAATGCGTCCCCCTCCTTGAGGTTGCGCGTCGCCGCGGGCTTGTGCAGGACTCCGTGGCCCTCGCGCTGCGGGAGCGGCTTGAAGTCGTCGGCAAAATGGTCAGCGGACTCATCAACGGATTGGAGAAGCGCGATGTCTGAACGGTCAGCTTTTGATGGGGCGGTCGCTTTAGCGGAACTCGCCGACGAGCTTGGGTGCTACAAAGCTACCCTGTTCAGGATCAGCAAACGGCTGGGCATCCAGCCTCGGAAGGTGCGCGACCCCGCTCGAGGCAATCAACTGGTTAGCGTGATTGACCGGGGCGATGCCACAAGAATCCGAGCGGAGTATTTGGAAACCAGCAGAACCGGCAACCAGTCATCGGTAGACGGCGAGCCGTTCTGCGCGCAGGACGGTATATTCTACCTGATTCAGCTTGAGCCAGAACACGATCCGGGGCGTTTCAAGGTGGGTTTTACTACCGACATCGAAGGGCGCCTTCGTCATCACCGTTGCTCGGCCCCCTTTGCGCAGGTCGTGAAGAGTTGGCCCTGTCGCCGAACTTGGGAACGGACTGCGATCGATTGTCTGACCACTGGCATTGAGCAACTGCACACGGAGGTCTTCCGAACTGAATCGCTCAGTGAGGTACGGGACCGTGGCGATAGGTTTTTCGGGATGATGCCGCCGGTGCAAGTCATGAGCGAAGCGAACGATGACGAAGCCGTTCCCACGGGAGGGGATGCCGAGTGACGGCCTTCGCGGACCTGGCGGCTACGGGCAACGCCTCAGGCCGATCAGCCCTTCGGAGCGGCTGCGCGTCCAGCAGCGGGATGGCGTTCTATTGAAAACGAGGCACGCCAGACGCCAAGCCAGGCCCTTGGTGCTCATGACCCAGTAAATACGGGGTCGTGACCCTGTAACCGGTATCGCCGCCGCTAGGAAACGGCCCACGACCGTTTCAATACCAGGCGAGTAATCCCGATTTTCATCGATTTCGTCACGTGAGCCCGGAGCGGGAGTCCTTTCATATTGTCATCAAACGGCTTATGATCTTTCGTTCGTGGCCGCCGTTTCGAATTGTGCGCTGAGGCGACTGGACTCCAAAAACGCGCGAGACGGGCGCGGCGGGAGCCGTTAGGTTGGCACCGGTTCACATTCTACGTGGACGTCCGTGCGTCGCAGCCATGCTGGCCGGCTTTCTCCTGCTGCCAGATTCCAGCGCGCACGGGCAGGCGCCGGACAGGCAGACCGTGGTCCCCAAGGCGACCGATAGGGTGCTTCTCAACCCTGGAAAGGGCTGGCTTCTCTACGGACAGCGGTCGGATTTCACGGCGGACGAGCTCGCGCTCGGCGCCGCGGGCTACCTCCGTTTGAGCTGGGAATCGCTCGAACCCGAGGAAGGACGTTTTCGCTGGGAGCTGCTGGATAAGGTCATCTCCGACTGGGCCGACGCCGATAAGCAGTTCGCATTCGGCGTGATGTGCGCCAACAGCCACGGACCCCTCTATACGAGTCCGAAGTGGGTATTTGACGCGGGCGCAAAGTTCCGCCGCGTAACCGTCGATCCCAAGGACCCCAGCTATGGGAGGCCCGGCGTCAAGATCGTGCCCGAGTTCGACGACCCGGTCTTCCTTCAGAAGTTGAAGGCCTTTGTCTCCGCGCTGGGCAAACGCTACGACGGCGATGCCAGGCTGGCATTTGTGGATATCCGGTCATATGGAAACTGGGGGGAGGGCCATCTCCATCCTTTCGGTGGGAAACCCATTTCCAAGGAGGCGCTGCGGGCTCATATCCAGATGCACCGCGATGTTTTCAAACGTACCCAACTCGTCCTGCCCTGGGGAACGCCGGATTACGAAGACGTGTACGACTGGGCAGTGTCACAGGGTATCGGAATGCGCCGCGACGGCATCTGCGGCAACAGCGACGGCCGCGAGACCGCGCGCTGCGTGGGCAAGGCGCCCGCGGTCTTCGAATTCTACGGATCGTATGAATACCTGAAGGAGCGCGGTTGGTGGGACGGCAAGACACAATGGGGGCACGGATATCGCCTGGTCGATTGCGTCACGCGCGGCAGCCCCAGCTACATCAGCATGAGCTATTGGGGCCGGCAGACGCGGACGTTCCTGGCCGCCGAAAGACCATTGATCGAACGACTGGCCAACCGCATGGGATACCATCTGGTGATCGCGAAGGCACAGGTTCCCCGCACCATCCGCGCCAACGAGCCTGTTGCCCTGACGATCACTTGGGAGAACCGAGGCGTAGCGTACCTGCATGTCCCGTGTCGCGTGGCTCTTGCGATCCTGAACGAAGATTCCCGCGTGCTGGCGCGGGCCTGGGCGGAAGGCTCGAAGCCGCTGACCTGGGCTCCCGGACAAGCGCTTCAGGAACGTCTGTCGGCCACGTTCGACGCGCTGCCTAAGAAAGTGTTTGAAAAGCGAACTCACCCTGGACTGAGCCGATGCAGCATCACATTGATCATGGCAATGAGGATCATCGCTTCGCTGCTCGACGTGAGCGTTTCGTAGTCCTTCGACAGGCGCC
>WYBU01000027.1 GCA_011525745.1 Planctomycetaceae bacterium
CCGCCCGGCTTTGCCGGCGGAATCCACGGCGCGATCAGGTTCCACTGACCGTCCGTCACGTCGGATGGGTAAGAACTCCGTTCCATTCCCATTCATCGGCATTCTCCGGGCTTTTCAAACACTTTCTAAGCGCTGGAATGTATCTGGTGGGCAGGCGCCGACTCGCGACCCGTTCCAGCACGCGGTACGAACGGCTACGAATCAATCTCTTATGCTTGCTGCTGATTTCTGTGTTTACGCTGTGTTTAGTGAGCGCTGTATGGGGAATACTTTACACGCGCACTTGAGCTGCGCCGTCCTCTGCGTGTACAGATGCTGTAGGTGTTCACACAGGAAATGTATTGGGTGCGCTACCCCTGACGGTAGTGCCACCCGAGAACACCGAGCTGGCCGGCTTCGAGTATGAGCGTGATGGCAAGAGCCGCATCACGGAGGTGCGCGAGTATCGTGGCGGGCAGCTCAAGGCGACGACGACGTACGCCTACGGGGACGGCAATCTCAGCACCAACGACCTCGACGCCAGCACGAACGTCGATCCGACCAAGCTCTACTGGAACTGGCTGGGCAGCACGTTCACCGCGGCGCTGGCCGACAGCGATCCCAACCGGCTGGTGCTCGAGCAGCGGCTGGCGGAGGGCGAAGACGACTTTTCGTATCGCAAGGAGTACTTCTACGATCCGGGCGGCAACCGGCTGGCGATGCGCGGACCCTGGAGCCAAGTTCAACTTTGCCTGAGCGGCAACTCAACTTGATTCGGCACTGCATAAGGGCGGTACGCGGGCCGTGCTTATTATTCGCCCCCACCATCGCGCTGGCCGTCTCGCACCACGCTTGACATTCCGCCAGCGGCCACGGTGCGGCAGCCGCCGTGTGAAGGGTTAGGAACTTCAACTCGTCCGGGGCGGCGGGTCCCGATCCGAGCCGCGACCGTCTGCCCTTCACGACGCGAAGCGTGGTCAAGGGCGAGGGAGCGGTTGCGGCGACATGCCGAGATCGGTTGCGAAACGCACTGACCGCATACTTACATGAGCGGTTCTGGTTTCGTCGCCCGCGCTGGGTCATCACCCGGCCTACCCTGCATCGGCAGGACCGTCGGCGTCGCGTTCAGGCGCCGGACGAGTGCGACGCGAAGCGGCGCCGTAAACATCGGGGGCAACGCCTTGTGGGGGCTCTTCCTTCCGCCGAGAGACGACCGGCCGGCCCGATTCCTGCTGGCGCTTCATCGCGTCGGCCAACATTTTGCGGTAGTCCCAGCCATAGGACTCCAGGATTTCTCTACGGGCCTTTCTGACCTCGGCCACGATTGGATCATCCTTCATTCTCTTCCGCTCCAAACAGCTCGTCCGGTGTGCAGACAATGGGCAGCCAATAGCCCGCCTCAGACACCAGATAGCTCATTCTGCCGAGAATCTCGGCGTTGGCAATGTGGGTGCAATTCCAGGTCATGAGATAATCCATGCCATGACGGGAGGCGACCGCGATGTGGCCGGCGTCTGTAGCGGCTTTAAGCGGGATGACACCCGATTCCATGATCTTCCCCGTAACCCGGACGACTTCGGCGTCGATTTCAAGCGAAGAGATCCCCTCAACGATTTCCAGTCTTCTTCTTGCCGCTGCCGCGTCGCCCTTCGCGGCCTCATCGATAACCAACTGGGACACGAACAGGCCATATTTCTCTTTGCGCTGTTCCCACCATTGCCTTGGCGTCTCCTGCTTGCCGGCGACGATCAGGTTGTTCGAGGGCCCGGCGGTGAGGAAACTCGGGATCGTCGTTTCAATATATATGGTCGGTTTGACTTCCATCCTGCGGTTCCGTGGGCTCGCTGTGCCGCCCATGAGCTTCAAGTCGACCGTTTTGTCGCGTTTTCTCGATTCACAGGCAAGATGCCTGTTCCACACGACCCCACGTCGGCAGGACCGTTAGCGTCGCGTCCAGGCGGCCGATCCGCAATTCGCGGGCGGACGTGCCGCTCCCCATCCGCGCCCGAAGCTCCAGGTGACGTTGTTCGCGAACCGGGCGTACTTGATGGGCATCGGTCGGTCCTCCCGATTGGTCGTAACTTTGACATCCAGTGTACGGCAAGGGTGGGCGCGGTCAATAGGGTCGCGGGGGAAATGCGAAGTCCGTCTGCTTCAAGCTCATGGTGGCGGGAATCGGCGACGTCTGGTGATCGGCAAGCCAAACGGGCTTGGATCGGCGCGGGACGGGCGTCCATCCACGTGTGCGGATTTGCGTCGCGCAGCGACGCCGCAAGCCGCAAGGCGGCGCCCCAATGCACGCAGAGAGAGAATCGGCCGTCGACTTCGTCGTCTTTCTCTGCCGCTTTTTTCATTCTGTAAAATGACTCGGACGCCTGTGAAATGTGAGATTCCTCGGTACCGAGCCTCGAGAAGGCTGCAAGAACAGTGGTGCGGTCGGCCCGGTCGGCTCGGAGAATCACAGGCGCATGTGAGTTATCGCGCGGCGTGCTTATTCGGCCTTCCTGCCATTTCTGGTCTTCACCGATTCGCGGAAGCGGTCGCGCTCGCCGTCCATCTCGAAGAGGTGGCGGCGATGCGTCCGGCGGTCGGGCGTCGCCACGGTCATGCGTTCGCCCGGCGAGTGCTGGTCCCAGTCGACGAAGGGCCGGTCGCTGGTGATCCACAGGCTGGAGCGTACGTAACGGCCGGCGAATGACTGGAAGAGCAATTCGGCGCCACCACGGCCGATGGACAGGTTGTTCAGGTGAGCGAGCACAACGACTGGGTGGCAGGTGACTCTCCGGGCCGGGCGCTACTGCCAACCGGCGGCCGCGGGCGAACGGCGGCACGGTCGACGCGCCGGGGTCGCGAAGCGGCCGGCGGCGCTTCTTCGTCGGCCCACTCCAAGTCAAGCAGTTTGCCCTCACTCCGACCCTCTCCGGGGAGGCGAGCGATTTCAACCATCCGCCGCTTCGACGTCTTGCCTTTCGCCCGTCTGCCCTTCGTAGCTCCGTCGCTTGGATCCGCGAACGACGATACCCCGGTTGGGTCGCGGGCGCAGCCTGTGGTGTGCCACCACGCCACTGATTTGACTTTTCGACTTTTCGTATCGACTTTCGACTTTCGACATTCGCGAATTCTACTCCTCTTTCCCTTGCCGCATCGTCAGCGAAACACCCGGCGACTCGCACAGCGGCGTACTCTCCGCCGGCTGGCCGATGATCTCCGCGATCGTCGAAGTGGCGAAGGCCTCCTCCGCGCGGGCCATCGCGTCATCCAACCGCCGGTGCAGCGGGCACAACGTCGCGCCGTGCGTCGTGAGGCTCAAGGGGCAGGTGCGGATGCGCTGAACCGGATCGACCGCGTTGATCACGTCCAGCACCGACATCTGCTCCGGTGGTCGCGACAACAGAAAGCCCCCGCGTCGCCCAGGATGCGACACGACGATGCCCGCCCGCGCCAGCGACTGAAGCACCTTCGACAGATACCCGGCCGGCACGCGCGTCGCATCCGCGATCCGCGCCGTTCCCAGCGCGCGTTGCGGATGACTGGCCAGCCAGACGACGGCCCGAAGTGCGTATTCGGCAGTCTGAGAGATCAACATGTCTGAATCCTCCGCGGCGCCACAAGTGCGGGCCAAGGTGCGGTCATCCGCTGCAATTCTGCTGCCCGATGGTTGGCGGTCGTCCTATAAAGCATAACGCGCCAGCCACCCCGTAGGCCGTGCGGAACCGACCTAGGAAAGCGTCAGACGCCGTTGCCGACATTCGATGATAGGGGCGGGCCGAAAAATATCACCCTTGACATCCTGGTTTTTTTTCATAGACTGATGAACATAAATATAGATATCTGAGTTTTCATTTATCTCAGTTGCATCAACGATGCTACGTTCACTTAAGATACACGAGAAAGGACGGCGTGGACTGAAATGAACAACAGGCGACTTTGGACGGCCCTTGCTCTCGTCATCTTCGGCTCCTTCGCAACCCTCGGCTACTACGGCGTCGAGATCTATCGCCAGGCGCCGCCCATCCCCGAGCGAGTCGTCACCACCGGCGGCCACGTCGTCATGACTGGCCAGATGATCCGTGACGGGCAGAACGTCTGGCAGTCCCTCGGAGGCCAGCAGGTTGGCAGCATCTGGGGTCACGGCGCGTACGTCGCGCCGGACTGGTCTGCCGACTGGCTGCATCGCGAGGCCGTCTGGCTGCTCGATCACTGGGCCGCGACGGAGCACAACGCAGCCTACGATGCGCTGCCGAGCGAGCAGCAGGCCATTCTGGGTCAGCGCCTGCTCGACACGTTGCGACCGAACTCGTACGACCCGGCGACGGGCGATTTGTTGATCTCGCCCGACCGCGCCTTGGCCATCGAAGCCGTGGGGCGGCACTACGCCGCGCTGTTCGCCGACGACCCCGCGATGGACGAGCTGCGCGACGCCTACGCCATCCCCGCCAACTCGATCAAGAGCGCCGACCGCCAGACGGCGATGAACGCTTTCTTCTTCTGGGCCGCCTGGACCTGCGTCACCAATCGGCCCGGCTCGGAAATCAGCTACACCAACAACTGGCCGCCCGATGCGCTCGTGGGGAATCGGCCGACCGGCACGATCGTCCTGTGGTCCGTCGTCAGCTTTGTGCTGCTTTTGGCGGGCATCGCGGCGCTGGCCTGGTACTTCGCCGTGCAGCACCACAAGGAAGAGCCGGAACACGAGATGCCGCGCAGCGATCCGCTGCTGGCGCTGAATCCCACGCCGTCGATGCGCGCCACGCTCAAGTACTTCTGGGTCGTCGCCGCGCTGATCGTCGTGCAGGTCGGCCTGGGCGCGGTCACCGCGCACTACGGCGTCGAAGGATCCGGCTTCTACGGCATCCCGCTCGCCCAGTGGCTGCCCTACGCCGTCACGCGCACCTGGCACACGCAACTCGGCATTTTCTGGATCGCCACCGCCTGGCTGGCAACCGGTCTGTTCATGGCGCCCGCCGTCTCCGGCCATGAGCCGAAGTATCAGCGCCTCGGCGTGAACTTCCTTTTCGGCTGTTTGCTCGTCATCGTCGTCGGCTCGCTGGCCGGTCAGTGGTTCTCGGTTCAGCAGCGGCTCGGTTTCGAGGCGGGGTTCTGGTTCGGGCATCAGGGCTACGAGTACGTCGATCTCGGCCGCTTCTGGCAGATCTTCCTGTTCGTCGGACTGGTCCTGTGGCTGGTGCTGATGGGCCGCGCGATGTGGCCGGCGCTGCGCCGCCCCGGCGAGAATCGCGGGCTGTTGAGCCTGTTTTTCATCGCCTCGGCCGCCATCGCCATGTTCTACGCCGCCGGCCTGATGTGGGGCCGTCAGACGCACCTGGCCATCGCCGAGTACTGGCGCTGGTGGGTCGTGCACCTCTGGGTCGAGGGCTTCTTCGAGGTCTTCGCCACGGTCGTCATCGCGTTCCTGTTCACGCGCATGGGTCTGCTGAAGACCGCCACGGCGACGGCCGCGGTGCTCTTCTCGACGACGATCTTTCTCAGCGGCGGCATCATCGGCACGTTCCATCACCTGTACTTCACCGGCACGCCGACGGCTGTGCTCGCGCTGGGCGCGACGTTCAGCGCGCTGGAGGTCGTGCCGTTGGTGCTGATCGGCTTCGAGGCGTATGAAAACCTGACGCTCAGCCGCGCCCGGCCGTGGGTCAGCGCGTACAAGTGGCCCATCTACTTCTTCGTCGCCGTCGCGTTCTGGAACCTCGTCGGCGCCGGGCTGTTCGGTTTTCTCATCAACCCGCCCATCGCGCTGTACTACATGCAGGGTCTGAACACCACGCCGGTGCACGGCCACGCGGCGCTGTTCGGCGTGTATGGGATGCTGGGCATCGGCCTGATGCTCTTCTGCCTGCGCGGGCTGGGCGTTCGCTGTCAGTGGCGCAACGGCGCGCTGGCGTTTGCCTTCTGGGCCATGAACATCGGACTGTTTTTGATGGTTACGATCAGCCTGCTGCCCGTCGGCCTGATGCAGACCTGGGCCAGCGTCGAGCGCGGCATGTGGTACGCCCGCTCGGCCGAGTTCCTGCAAACGCCGCTGATGGACGTGCTGCGCTGGCTGCGCGTCGTCGGCGACACGATCTTCGCCACCGGCGTCATCGCCCTGGGCTGGTTCGTGCTGGGACTGAAGACCGGCTGGTCGATCCGCCCGACGATCCCGATGGCGGGCGAAGACCTTGAAACCGCCCCCGCCCAGCGCCCGCGCGCGATGGCGACGACGTGAGAAGCCGTCACGACCTGTGATGGTTTCCCGTATCGTGTGCCACGGTCAAGCCCTCGCGCGAAGTGGACCTGAATTGTCGAGTGGTCCAATCCGCGTTGGCTTGGCCGTGTTGAACGGTACAAGGGCGGATTGAGGAGCGGCAATCGAAGCGTGGCGAGCGTTCCGGCGGTCATTTCGCGAGAATCGACTCGCCCAGCTCAACAGTCTGTTGGGGCGCCACATCCGAAAGACGCTTAAGCAAGTCGCGATAGGAGGGTGAGCCGGCCGCGCTTGGCTCGGCCCACGGTGAATACGCGATGAGTGCCTGAATATTGATGGCCCATCCTTTGGGTCCCGTGCGCACATCAAGCCCGATGGCGTCGAACACCGACAACAGCGACTTGACGTTTTTCAGCTTGAATCCGACCAGTCGATCGCCGTCGATCGCGCGATACAGCGTCAACCAGCAATCCACCCGGTCGGCATAGTGGTCCGCATTCTCGAACCACCAATGAACACAGTCTCCCTCATCCGAATAGAACGGCTTCGATTCGAAGCACGGAGGAAACTGTTTGAGAAACGCGGCAGTATCGAGCGCGTCAGCCATGTTCGCTCCCACTTGTGCGCGATCCCTTCCTACGCCCCCGCCGCGGCGGGCTTCTGGCGCGATTCGCGGCTCATCTCCTTCCACACCTCCGAAATCGCCTCGGCCCCCTTCAGCCCGTACGTCCGCGGTCGCGGCGGAATCTGGCTGACGTCCACCGGCTCGTAGCCGATGACCGGCCGCATCGGCTGGCTGGCGTCGAACTCGGCGATCGTCGTCTTCAGCCACTTCTCGTTGTCGGCGCGGAACTTCTCGCACCAGCGCCGCGCCTGCGACTTCAGATCCTCCGTCCCCGACGGGTCCAGCCCGGCCTGCTCGAAATCGGGCTTGAAGTGCGCCCCGCGGCACTCGTCGCGCTGCAACGCCCCCTGCGCGATCACCCGCGCCAGGATGATCATGTCCTCCAACGCCCGCGCGAAGCTCAGCGTTTGATTGGTCCAGTTCGACGTGTCGCTCAGCCCCACGCGCTCGTAACGCGCCCAGATCTCATCCAGCTTGTCGATCGTCTCCTTCAGGTCCTTGTTGTAGCGCACCACGGTGCAACTGCGCGTCATCAGCTCGCCCAGCTCGCGGTGCAGCAGGTAGGGGTTCTCGTCGCCCTTGCGCGAAATCAGCGCATCGCAGCGGTCCTGATGCCGCCGCACCTGCGCGTCGAACAGCTTGCCGCCCTGCTCGCCCGCCAGCGCCCTGACCGTCTTCAGATAGCTCTCGATCGCCGGCCCGACGATCAGCCCCGCGAAGATGCAGCTCAGCAGCGAATTCGCCCCCAGCCGATTGGCGCCGTGGTACTGATAGTCCGCCTCGCCGATGGCGTACAGGCCGGGCACGTTGGTCATCTGATTGCGCGGCGAGTCGAGCCGGATGCCGCCGGTGTTGCCGTCTTTCTCGTAATCGACCCACAGGCCGCCCATCGAGTAGTGAACGGCGGGGAAGATTTTCATCGGCACGCGCCGCGGATCGACGCCCTGGAACTTCTCGTAGATTTCGAGGATGCCCTCGAGCTTGTGCTTTTCCTTGTCCGAAAGGTGCGACACGTCCAGATACACGCAGTACGTGCCTGGGTCGACGCTGTAGCCGTCGCGGCAGACGCTGAAAATCTCGCGCGTGGCGATGTCGCGCGGCACCAGGTTGCCGTATTGCGGATAACGCTCCTCCAGAAAGTAGTACCGCTCGTTCTCGGGAATGCTCAGCGGATCGCGCGTGTCGCCCTGCGTGCGCGGCACCCACACGCGGCCGCCCTCGCCGCGGGCCGACTCGCTCATCAGCCGCAGCTTGTCCGCGCCGGGGATGGCCGTCGGATGCACCTGCATGAACTCGCCGTTGGCGTACTTCACGCCCGCCCGATACGCGCGGCTGTTGGCCCCGCCGGTGCAGATCATCGACATGGTGCTCTTGCCGAAAATCAGCCCGCAGCCGCCGGTCGCCAGCACGACCGCGTCGGCCGGAAACGCGCGGATGGTCATCGCGAACATGTCCTGCGCCACGCAGCCGCGGCAGACGCCCTGCTCGTCGATGACGGGGCCGAGGAACTCCCAGAACTCGTACTTCGTGATGCGCCCCTCGGCCTCCCAGCGGCGGACCTGTTCATCGAGGGCGTAGAGGAGTTGCTGGCCGGTCGTCGCGCCGGCGAACGCGGTGCGCTTGTAGAGCGTGCCGCCGAAGCGCCGCCGGTCGAGATGCCCTTCGGGCGTGCGGTTGAAGGGCACGCCGAGCCGGTCGAGCAGGTCGATGACCTTCGGCCCCCAGTCGCACATCTCCTTGACGAGCGGCTGATGATTGAGGAAGGCCCCGCCGTAGACGGTGTCGTCGAAGTGCTTCCACTCGCTGTCGCCCTGCTGGCGAGTGATGTCGTTGACGCTGTTGATGCCGCCCTGGGCGCAGACGCTGTGCGAGCGCTTGACCGGGACCATGCTGATGAGGTCGACGGCGATTTCGAGTTCGGCGAGCTTCATGGCGGCGGCCAGCCCGGCCAGCCCGCCCCCGACGACGACGACGCGTTGTTTTGCCATGGGGCGGATTATACGGAATGGAGGGAGGGAGGGGGAAAGTCGAGAGTCGAAAGTCGAAACGGCGAAGAAGGGAACAGGGACTGAGTGCGACCAAGGAGGCAGCACGAGGGGACAGTGAACAGTCTGTGTGGCACAGCCGCCCTCGGCTGTGAACTCTGCGTGGCACGGGCTTCCAGCCCGTGTAAATCAGACCCACGTGCGCAAGCCCGGGGATGATCCGAGCCGCAAGCGCCACCGCGCGGGGCATCGCGAATGTCGCGAACTTGTTTCACGTGAAACAAGCCGTAAGGCGTCAGCTATCAGCCATCAGCTATCAGCTATCAGCCTTCAGCCACCAGCCGTAAGCCGTTGGCCGCAGGCCGTAAGCCATGAGCCGTGAGCAACAAGCCGTAGGCAGCAGGGCGATTTCGTGTTTCACGTGAAACAGCGTTTGTCAAGGCGATGGGGCGGCGAGGCGAGGGGGATTTCGCCCGAGAGCGTGATTATCGCGTAACCTCTTGTCGCCACGGAAGTTGCGGTGACGCAACGGTCACGGGCGGCGGGCGGGTTTCGCCGCGTGCTGCGCACGGAAGCCGCACCGGCGCGTAGCGCCAGCGGAGTTGAGCGCGGAACCGTACATATACAAAATAGCACGGATTGTGCAAAAGGCAAGAGGAATGCCGAGAGAGTCCGGTGAAACAGTATGGGGTATTGTGGGGATACGGTCGTCGCGCGGGCGTTGTTGATGACGCGGATGCAGGCGCGAACCGATCCCGCGTATCCGCCGAGGTCGATCGCCGCATGTCAGTGCACGGTATGCGACGGCGGGAGCACGACGGGACAGTGGCGGAAGTATCCGCCGCAATAGTGAAGCGGGCGGCCGGGGCGGTAGTTCGAGAGGTCCAGCTCGTCGAGAACCTGTACGATGGCGTCGTCGGGTGCAAATCGAGATAATGCCTCGGCATGCTCGTCTTCGTAGACGAATCCGGCGATCCGGGGATGAAGCTCGAACGGGCTTCCTCGCCCTACTTTGTTGTCACGGCCGTGCTGTTTGAGGATCACGACGAGGCGGGTGCTTGCGACCAGCGGATCGACCTCATCCGGCGCGAGCTGGGGCTGCCTGAGACTGTCGAGTTCCACTTCAACAAGAGCAGCCGGCGTGTCCGCGAGTACTTCCTTCAAGAAGTGGCGCCCTACCAGTTTTTCTACATCGCCGTCGTGCTGAACAAACGCAAGCTCTTCGGCCCCGGATTCCGGTACAAGGCCTCATTCTACAAGTACACGGTGAACCTCGTGTTCCAGAACGCCAAGCCGTATCTGCGTGACGCGATTGTCGTGATCGACCGCAGCGGCGGTGACGACTTCCGGCGGCAACTGGCCGCATACCTGACGCGCAAGATGAACGACAAGGACGGCCCTCGGCTGGTGCGCAAGGTCAAGACCGAGCGATCACATAACAATAACCTGCTGCAACTGGCGGACATGTTGTGCGGCGCGGTATCTCGCACGTTTCGAGCCGACCGGACGGACAATCAGGCGTACCGCGCTTTGATCCGGCATCGCGAACTGAATGTGCAAGTATGGCCACGCTGAGCGCAGAAAAAAAACCCGTCGCCTATCCCCGCGAAGGGAACGCCACCGTCCGGTGACAATTCGGCGGGCGGGTTCAATCCAAGAGAAGTATAACACAAGTAGCGGCGGCGAGCAAACGTTGGCGCGCAAGTCATTGCCGCACAGGGTGTTATGATGTTTTCGTTCGTCATCGACAACGAGCGACGGCCGGCGGCGAGGCGAGGGGGATTTCGCCCGAGAGCGTGATTATCGCGTAACGTCTTGTCACCACGGAAGTTGCGGTGACGCATCGGTCAAGGGCGGCGGGCGGGTTTCGCCGCGTGCTGCGCACGGAAGCAGCACCGGCGCGTAGCGCCAGCGGGGTTGGGCGCGGAACCGTACATATACAAAATAGCACGGATTGTGCAAAAGGCAAGCGGAATTGCGAAAAAAGCCCGGCGGCATTGCGTCTGTTGCGGGGATCGGATTGGGAGCGGGAGTTGCGCCGATAGGTACGCGGACGCCCCGGGGGACGCACGTGCGAAGGTCGCTAATCGCTATTTTCCGTCGATAGTTCCGCCTGCTTGAGGACAAGTTGCGTGGCATCTTCAGAAAGGTCGGGGGGATAGCCGTAGCGCGCCAGCAGGCGGCGGACGCGCCGGCGGAGATCCGCGCGCACGGACTCGCGGCGTGTCCAGTCGAGCTTGGGCAGACTCTTCACTTCCTCGGCCAGCTTGCGGGCCATCAGACGAAGCGTGTCGGATTTCATTACCTGCTTCGCCGAGCCGTTCTCGGCCAGGGCGTCATAAAAGGCAGTTTCCTCGTCGGTCAGACCGAGTTCGCGCCCGCGCTTCTGCGCATCGCGCACCCAGCGGGCCAGGTCGAGCAACTTCGAGATCATCTCCGCCGTAGTGATTTGCTTATTTGTGTATCGAATCATCGCGTCCTCGAGCGCTTCGCGGAATTGCTTGCTCATGACAAGATTTTTGCGCTCGCTGATGCGTACCTGATCGTTCAGCAGTTTGCGCAGCGTTTCAATCGCGAGGTTTTTCTGCTCCAAAGCCGATACACGCTGCAAGAACTCATCCGACAGGATGTCAAGCCGCGCGGCATCGAGTCCTGCCGCCGCAAAAAGATCGATGACTTCGCCCGCATGCACCGCACCGCCGATCACCTGTCGCACGGCTGCGTCGACGTCGCGCTGCCGAAAGCGCGCGGCGCCGCCCGTCTCGTCGGCCAGGCGCTTCTGCATCATCGCCACAACGCGCTGGTAGAAGGCCAGATGCGGCGCGACTTCGTCGGTTTCGGGCCTGGGTACCGACAGCGCGAATGCGTCCGAAAGCTCTTTGACGAGCTTGCGCAGGCGCTTGCGGCCCGGGTTTTCTCGCAGCGAAAACGTCGGCGGCGCCGCCGCTTCCCCGTTGCCGCCGCGCTGCGCCAGGACGTAATCAACGGCGTTCACGTAAACCCTGAGCGCCGCCTGCGGCGGCGCGTCGAGCGCTGCCCCGTAGTCGAACCCGTGGAAGAAGGCGCGCAACTTCTCGAACGCGGACTGCATGACGGGCACCGCCTCATCCTGCAACTTCTTGAAGGCGTCCTCCTCGTTTCCGGTCGCCTGAGCGTACGTGGCCAGCGCATCGGCGAACTGATCCGCCAGACCCAGCAAGTCGACGATCAAACCGCCAGGTTTGTCGCCATAGACTCGATTCACGCGGGCGATGGCCTGCATGAGACTGTGACCGGCCAGCGGCTTGTCGAGGTACATCGTGTGGGCACAGGGCACGTCAAACCCCGTGAGCCACATGTCCACGACGATCACCAGCCGGAAATCGTCCTCGGGGTTCTTGAACCGCTCTGCCAGGCGCTTGCGTGCTTCCTTCGTGCGTACATGCTGCCGCAGCGGCTCCGCGTCATCCGGACCGCCGGTGACGACAAGCTTCATGAAACCCACGTCGTCGTTGGGATCGTGCCACGCTGGCCGCAGCGCCTTGATCGCCTCATAGAGCCGCGCGCCGATGTCACGGCTCATGGTCACGACCATCGCCTTGCCTTCCATCGCGGCCCGACGCTTCTCCCAGTGCTCGACGATAAAGCTCGCGACGGCCTTGATGCGCTGCGGCGCGCCGACCAGCGCTTCCAGCGGTACGCGCACGTTGTCGGGCACATCTGTGCCGTCGCGGCTCGCCCTGGTCGCTTCCTCCATTTCCTCCTCCGCGGCCTGTGCGCCCGCTTCGTCCACCGTGAGCTTGACGATCCGAGATTCGTAGAAAAGCGGCCTGGTCGCGCCATCCTCCACGGCCTGTCGCACGTCGTAGATGTCCGCGTACTCGCCGAAGACGCGCGGGGTGCTGCGGTCGTCGCGATCCAGCGGCGTGCCGGTGAAACCGACGAAGGTCGCGTTCGGCACCGCATCGCGCATCCACTTCGCGCCGCCTTCGACGAATCCGTACTGGCTGCGGTGCGCTTCGTCGGCCATGACGACGATGTTCGATCGCGTGGAGACCTCTCCGTGCTCCTCGGTGAACTTCTGGATGGTCGTGAAGATGACGCCGCCGGACGGCCGGTCGAGCAACCGCCTGAGGTGCGCGCGGCTGTTGGCCTGGACCGGCGCCTGCCGCAGCTGCGCCTGCGCCGCCGCGAAAGTGTCGAAGAGCTGGTTATCGAGGTCGTTTCGATCGGTGACCATGACGATCGTCGGATTGGCCATCGCCGGCTCGCGGATCAGAGCACCTGCGAGCATGAGCATCGTGAGGCTCTTGCCCGAGCCTTGGGTGTGCCAGACGACGCCGCCCTTGCCGGCTTCCGTCGTTGTATTTACGCCGCAGGGAGGTTTCAGCGCCTTGAGGACACTGGCGCGGGTCTTGCGTACGGCGCGGAACTGGTGATATCCGGCAATCTTCTTGGCGATGTTGCCGCGCTCGTCTTCCTCGAACACGACGCACGAGCGCAGATAGTCGAGCAGGCGCGACGGCTCAAACAGTCCGCGGATGAGCGCCTCCAGCGTCGGCTGGCCGCCCTCCTCCGGTCGCCAGGGCATGAACCGGTCCAGCCCGGACGTGATCGAGCCGACGCGGGTGAGCAGCCCGTCGGAAGCAACCAGCAGCAAGTTGGGCAGGAACAGATCGGGGGCGCGGTCCATGTAGCGGTGCAACTGTGCGACGGCCGACCACAGATCGGCTTCGGTGTCGGCCGGGTCTTTCAGCTCAATCACTGCGATGGGAATGCCGTTGAGGAAGACAATCAGGTCCGGGCGGATGGTCTTGCCTGAGGAGGTGGCGATGGTCAGTTGCCGCACGACCAGCAGGTCGTTCTTCGCCGGCTCGTCAAAGTCGATGAGCCTCGCCCGCCCGCCGCGCATTTCACCCGTGGCGTTGTCGCGGTAGGTCGCTTCAACGCCGCCGGTCATCTGCTCGTGGAACCAGCGGTTGTTCTGAAACAGCGTCGGATGCGGCGGGCGCGAGAGCGTGCGGACGACTTGCTCGACTTCATCGTGGGCGATCTGAGGGTTCAGGCGGTGCAGGGCAGCGGCGAGGCGACCCTCCAGCAGGACGCGCGTCGCATCCGCGCGCTCGGCGGCGTCGTCGATTTCCGCGCCGAGCCGAAGTGTCAAACCCGTGCCCTCAAAGCAAACCGCGGCGACACTTTCGACGACCGATTCGTTCATTTCATGGTTCCGTAACTCATCGACCGATAAAGCGATGCGATCGTTGTGGTGGGCGTGGCCCGATGAATTGGAAGTCGAATTGGAGTGGGAATTGGAGGTGAATTGGATGTCATGGCCACTCCTTATTCCGCAGGAACCAGAAATGTTTTAGGTTGGGACGTCCCAACCGGCGTGTAGTGGTCATGCTCACTCCTATTTCCGCAAGAACCAGAAAGCACCGCGGCCGTGCCCCGCCGTGCCAATGAGACCAAGTCCCTTCAAGAGCGACAGATCCTTTTTGAGCGCCCATTCCGGAACCTCGTCCCCAAGCAGCGCGCGTAAATCGCGAAGCGCAAGCCCTACAGTGTATTGGGCCAGCAACGACAGGATACGCTGCTGGTGCTTCGTGAGCATATGTCCCGCCGGTTGGAGGGCAACGTAACGGCTGGGACGAAATCGAACCGTCACGCAGCCGCCAGCCTCTTCTATTTGGTTCATCTCCCAACTCCGGGGAACGCCGCGCGGATTTTTAGGAAGAAGTAATCTTCATCGCGGTAGCCGTAGGCCATGCGTTTGATGACCTTGATTTTGTTGTTGATGCCCTCCAGCAGAC
>WYBU01000002.1 GCA_011525745.1 Planctomycetaceae bacterium
GCCCCACGGTGACTTTTGGCAGGAACAGCAGTTGCTCCTGAATATCCGGTGCCAGGTGATTTAGGTTCATGATCTGCGTCATGCGCGGCTGCGTGACGTGGGCAAGGCGGGCCAGTTCGGACAGGTCTGTGACTTTGCCCTCACGGATCAGCCGGTCGAAGCGGATCGCCAGCGCCATCAGGCGCGAGATACGCGGGATGCGCCCTGGTTCAGCGCTGTCCGCCGGGCGTGGCGCGGCGGCGACAGTCTTGCGGCCGTGGTCGCGCCGCACGAAATGAACTTTCCGCTTGATCGTGATCATGCGGCACCCTCCTCGGCGCTCGTCGCGGCGCTTGCGTCGGCTTCGGCTGCCAGCGCTTTGATGCCCGACGGGTGTAACGACACGGCGATGCTGCTTTCGTTAGCATCGAATTCCACGCGGCTCACGAGAAGGTTCACCAAGCGCACCTGCTCGCGCGGGCTGAGCGAGGACCACAGGTTGTCGAAATCCCCGAACGCCGCGGCCACATCGTCCTTTTCGATCATGTCGCGCCGATGCTCGGCGATTTCCTTATCGAGTTCGACCAGCCGCTGGTCGCAACAGGCGACCTGCTCGTGCAGTCCAGCGACGGTCGCCGTCGAGGCGCTCGTCACCGGCTCGGACATGGCAACGCGCCGAATCTCCGCCTGGCAACGCACGAGGTCGCGTTCCACTGCGCGACGTTCGGCGGACGCGCGCTCGACCGCCGCCTCGGCGTTGGCACGCGCCTGGCGGAGCGTCTGATCGAGAATGTCCGGGTCCTGCGCAATGCAGCGAATCTGATCGATCACGGCACGCTCAAACTCTGCCGCCGGCAATGAGCCGACCGGGCACTTGTGCCGGCCGTTCTTCATCGAATTCGTGCAGGTGTAGTAACGCCAGCGCCTGTTGCCGCGGCTGGCAAACGTGTGAACCATCGCGCAGCCGCACGCCTTGCAATAGAGCAATCGGCGCAGCAGGGCACCGTGGCGGTTGCGTAGTTCCACGCTGCCGGCGTTTCGGTTCTGGTGGAGCCGCACTTGGACGCGCTGGAAGACGTTCTCGGGAACGATTGCCTCGTGGACGCCGGCGTAAACCTCCTTCTTGTGTGTGACCTTGCCCACATATAGCACGTTGGTCAGCATGTTGTGCAGGCCGCACTTATCGATCGGCAACCCGCCGCGACGTTTGCCGCCGCGCGTCGTCCAGACCTTCGAGCGCCAGCCCCGGCGTTCCAGTTCGGCCACGACGGCGAGCAGGGAGCCGTGCTCGAGGTACATCTCGAAGATCTGGCGGACCCGCGCAGCCTCCGCCGCGTTGATGATGAGCTTCGGTCCGCCGTTCGACCGGTCTACGTCGTAGCCGAGGATCGGCGTGCCGCCGGTCCATTTGCCCTTCTGCCGCGAGGCCGCGATTTTGTCGCGGATACGCTCACCGATGATTTCCCTCTCGAACTGGGCGAACGAGAGCAGGATGTTCAACGTGAGCCGGCCCATCGAATGGGTTGTGTTGAAGTGCTGGGTGACGGAGACGAACGAGACCTTGTGGCGCTCGAACGTCTCCATGATCTTGGCGAAATCCATCAACGACCGGCTGAGCCGGTCTACCTTGTAGACAATGACGCAGTCGACCCGGCCCCGGTCGATGTCGCCCAGAAGCCGCTGGAGCGCCGGCCGCTCCATGTTGCCGCCGGTATATCCCCCGTCGTCGTACCGTTCAGGCAGGCAGACCCAGCCCTCGGCCTTCTGGCTGGCAATGTACGCCTCGGCGGCCTCGCGTTGGGCGTCCAGCGAATTGAACTCCTGCTGGAGCCCCTCGTCACTACTTTTTCGCGTGTAGATCGCGCAGCGGATGGTCGCAACGCGCGGCCGGTCCGTGCTGGTGCGGCGGCGGGCGGTGGGTGCGCGCATGGCGGTTGTGGTACTCACGTGTTGCCCTCCAGCGCGAAGAACCGGAAACCATTCATGTGCGAACCCGTGATCGCCTTGGCGACCGCGCTCAGCGAGCGATAGCGCTCGCCGAGGTATTCGAATCCGTCATCCAGGACCGTTACGGTGATCGTCTTGCCCCGGTATTTGCGCGTGATCTGCGAACCCGTCCGCGGCACGCGCGGGTCGGCGGTCGCGCGTACGCGGACCACCTTGGTCGTCATGCCAGGCCGTTCCACGTCGCCAATCGTGGCCCACCGTGGCGGCGTGAGGCGAACGTCGGCGTCGTCCGCGAGCTCCTCCGCCCGGCATAGCGCCCGTTCGGTCAGGCCGCCCTCGGCGTTGGCCTGTAGCCGCCAGGCGATACGCCGGATCAGGTACTGGCGGTGCCGGCTGCGGACCGGCTCGCCGAACGTCTCGGCGTAGCGGTCCTGCAACTGGCCGACCGTCATCTGCTCCAGCGCGGCAACCTCTTTTGCGATATTCAGGCTCATACATCGTCTCCGTCATCCCGCGGGCCTAACCCGCGGGTACGCTCAGACAGACTGAGCCTCATTTCGCCGGAAAGCTCAAGGCCATTTTCGCGTTCCGGCAAAGATTCCGGAGCATGCATGATTCCGCCGAGCCGAGCGATGCGGCGTAGGCGCAGGACGCCTCGGGCGAGGATGGCGGCGACTTCGCGTCGGCGTTCGGCCGGCGAGAGGTCGATGGTTGAC
>WYBU01000028.1 GCA_011525745.1 Planctomycetaceae bacterium
AATCCAGGTCGACCTGAAGCGCTTTCAATTCGGCCAGTTCGACGGCCAGCAGGTCGATATCCCACCCCGACAATTCGTGCAGCTTGTTGTCCGCAATCCGAAACGCGCGAATCTGCTCGGGCGTCAGATCGTCGGCCCGCACGGCCGGCACCTCGGCCAAGCCGAGCTGCCGCGCGGCCTTGATCCGAGTGTGGCCGGCGATGAGGACGTTGTCACGGTCGACGATGATGGGGACCTTGAAGCCGAATTCCTGAATCGATCGCGCCACCGGCCCGACGGCGGCCCCGTTCTGGCGCGGGTTGCGTTCGTACTCGCGGACGGAGTCGATGGGTAGCATCTCGATTTGCATCAACAGGCCCCCGGTTCGGGCGCGCAGTCGTCCCTACCGGAAGACCTATGCTGTTGGGAGCGAAATTGTCCGCCTCATTCGGAAGTGCGGGACCGCCGTCGCTGGGGACGGACTCGGATTGCACAGACGATTGCCGACATCCCGGACGTCACGGCTTCGTTTTGAGCCGCGACTCGATGTTCGCCGCCCAGCGGCGGTAGTAATCGGCGATGTCGGGCCGATAGGCCTCGCACCGATCGGCCTTGCGACGCAATTCGGACGCCCACCGGGCAGGCTCCCATCCCAGGCAGACATCGCCGAATTGCATGGCACTGCCCGCGAACCGAAAGAGCCTTGATTGCGGGTTGCTGGCCGCCTGTCCCCGGCTGTCCCTAGTGTCCCTAGCAACGTCTACTGTTTTACCTACTCTCTCTGTGGGGTCACTGCCCCCCTCCTCTCCGCGAGAATAAACAGTACCCCTGTCCCTAGGGACACTAGGGACAGCAGTCATTCCTGTCCGATTTCCGCCGGTGCGGGCGTCGCTCCCATGCGATCCAAGAGGGCGGGTGCCGCCGAACCGCGTCAGGTCGAACGCCACGGCTTGTTGCTTCACGGTGGCCCCCCCTTCCCCGCGAGAGTTCGCTGCCCGTCGTCGACGTAACCGAGGCCCAGGGGCGTCAACCGCAACCCGACGTACACATAGTGCCGGTCGCCCTCTTGGTCGCGGTTGCGCGTCCGCGTGATGTCAGGACTGACTGACCGCAGGCGCTCCCCCAGACGCGACAGGCTGCCCGGCTCGTGACCGTTCGCCCGGCACCAGCCGATCCAGGCTGCAAAAACCCCGGTCGTGCTCTCGGAGAACTCCGGATGGAACTCGAGGCAGTCCTCGGCGAAGGCGGCAACGGGACTGGAGAGGCGTTTGAAGTTGTCGTGGATCGCCTGCGACTTGGCCGGTACGTTGAGTCGCCCCTCGGTCCGCAACCGCGCCAAACCGACAATGGCCCAATTGGCGATGCCCGACCGCTCAGCGCGCAGCCGCCGCTCCAGCGTTCGGTCCTCGCGCCCTACGTAGCTGTTGAAGAACGGGATCACCGAAAGACGCGCTGCCAGGGCGCCGCTCGGATCGGTGAAGTGGGCCAGTTCGTTGCAGCTCACAACGAACCGCGTCGGCAGCCGTACGGAGGACAGCGGCTCCCGGTACTTGCGGTCGATGTCCTGCGGGTCTTCACCAACGATCGACTTGAGCGCCTCGGCCACGCGGACACCATCAGCGTGCTTGCCGATGTGGGCATCGGGGATCAGCGCAACGGATTTCGTCAGCAGTGGCGCAAGCCCGAATCGTGTCGCCAGGCTGGACAGGGTGGGGCTTGCGTAGTTGTCACTGCCGATCAGCGCTCCGATGACGCGGACGATCGTGCCCTTGCCCGCACGCGGTGGACCGATGAGCAGCAGCAGCTTCTGAAACGACGTGTCCGGCGTCAGCAGAAGCCCGAACCAACGTTGTAAAAGGTCGATGCGCTCCGGGTCGCCATCCAGAACGTCCTCCAGGAACGCCAGCCAGGTGGGGCAGTCAGCCTTCGCGTCGAATGGATAGTCGAGCGCCCAGGGCGTGAAGTAGCGGGCCGTGTGGCTGGCGGTTTCGATGCGAGTCGGTTCACCGATTCGAAACAGGCCGTTCTCGAATACGATCCAGCCCTCCCCCTGCCGGACGCCATCCAGCCAACAAGGCATGTCGGCCTCGAAGGGCACCAAGCACAATGCGGCCAGGCACTTCACCACGTCGGCTGCAAACCTGGGCGTGGCGGGGAAACCCCGCTGGTCCATCCATCGAAGAACGCGAGCGGCCAGCTCCGCTGAAGCAATCTGCCGATAGCAGCGCCGTCTGAATTGCCAAAAGTCCTCGCGCCAGTACCGCAGATGCAGACCCGTTGCGCCGACGAATGCCTCGTCGATCAGGATCTTGGCCACATCCATCGGGCCATCGATCGTGGGCAGCTCCGCCTCGGCCGCGGATGCCAGCAGCGACCGCAACATGGCCGCGCCTTGCGACCCGTGATGCACGAGATAGTCGTCCAGTCCGGTCTTGCTTTCGCTCAGCGGTGGTAGCCGGGCGACGCGCACGACCGCGCCTTTCTGTGCCAGCAGCTCAGCCAGTCGGAATTCCGCGAGCTGGAGATCGATGCGGTCGGCCACGTCGGAATCGAAGACGATGACGGCGCTCTTGCCGCGCCAGTTCAGGCCGGCCAACTCCGCGATCAGTTGGCGCGCGCCGAAGACCTTGCCACGGTCATCACGCAGCCGCTTCTTCTGAAAGCCCCACACGCCGACCAGTCCAATGCAGCAGAATCCGGCCTGCGAGGCTGCCAAGGCCTTCTTCTCGCCTTCGGTGATCAGCGTGGTCTCGGCCGTGGCGAACGCCTCGGCGAAGCGCGGTGGGAAGTACGCGCGGTTCTGCCGGCCGCGCGGCGATTCGTACTTGACGGGTTTGCCGCGGCCAGCCCGCCGCGGGAAGTCGAGCTTGACGCGGGCGAAGCCGGCATCGGCACCATCGGCGGCGCGGTAGGGATAGACCAGGGCGGCGGACCACGGGCCGGCTTTCGATCGCCAGCCCAGCAGTCTTGACACGACGTCGCCCCGGGCCGAGTACAGTCCGGCGGCGCGGATCGTTTCATCGGTCAGCCCGCTGGCCCGCAGTTCGACCACGTGACGATCATTCAGTCGCGTCGCCAACGAGTCGGGCAGTCCGATGTTGATTGCCGCCGCGCCAGCCGGCGCTGCGTCGGCTCCGGCCTGGTTCCCGGCCGCCATCATGCTTGGCATCCCACAGCTACAGGCGCATCGCTTTGGACCGGTCGAACTGAAAAGGCGTCCTCGCCGAATTCGCGGAGCAGCAGACCGGTGTAGACTTTCGCAATCGCCGCGCCGACTTCGTCGCCGGCGTCAACCGTGATGCAGCGCGCGGCTTCATCGCGGCGGTAACTCGAATGCAGTCGAACACGCGCACCGCCGTACAGGCCTTCGGCGGCGTACTGCGCCAGGTGCAGCGTCTGCTCCGCTTCGAGCAACGACACGTGGCATGAGAACTCAAATCGAAAGGCCGGTCCGCTCATGGCACACACTCCCGGTCGGCCGCACGCCAGGCCGCCCAGTGGCTACGTATGCCATCGCGACGCGTACCGCCCGGACGGCTCAGGGATCTCCGAACCCCGCCTGCTCGAGATGTGGGCGGATGCGTGCAATGTCGTTGGCGATCTGGCGGCGCGACCGACCGAGCCGCCGGGCAGCCGAGTAGGGCGTGCCCGACATCAATTCGTGACAGAGTGGCTTCAAGTCCTCCGGCAGTCCGTCGATCGCTTCGTCGAGCGCGTCGGTCGGGATAGGCACGGCCGGCACGAGCCCGAGTCGCCGGCCGGCATCAAGCGGCGTCAGCCGCTGGCGCAACGTCGAAGGTTGGCCTTCGGGACCGTGCGCCTCCGCCTCCAGCGACACCGGTCGCGTACCGCCGCCGCGTTTGAGGCGACGGCGTTCGCGCACGATCATCGCGGCCGCGGACTCGACGACGCGCGCAATAAAGGTGTTGAAGCCGGCCCTGTTTGGGTCAAACCGATGCAGCACCGCCAGCGCTCGAATCGTGAGTTCCTGGCGCAGGTCCTCCTCCTCGGAGCGGACAAAACCGCGTTGTGTTGAGAGTTGTCGAACCTTGTACTTGATCAGCGATTGCGGGTACGAGGCGAGAATCGCCTCGGGACCAGGGACCGCGTCCATCGACGCCTCCCGGCCGGAGGCGTCTGCCGCGGATCAGTTCGAAGGCGCGCAGGGAATCTCCGTGCTGCAGCACGCGCTGCAGTTCAAACTCATGGTCGCAGCCTTCGCTGGGCGGACTTCAGCCTCGCGGCCAAAGCCCGCTCGTGATCACGAACAGGCCGCGGGAGTCTTCCAGGGGCTGGAGAGGCGCGCGGCCGAACGTTCGCGCGAACGCTGGGAAATGCCTGTATTCCGTGGCGATACGACGTGATTATTTATTGCGAACGTTCGGAAATAGCAGAGGCCAAATGCCCTCGATGCGATATTCCTGGCGCGGCATTCCCGCTTGGGGCGATGGCAACCTGCGGACGTTGAGTTCTTCGAAGGCCGTCTTATTTTTCTCGTCTAGGCGTTTCAAGCAACGGTGAATTCGCGATCGAATCGAGCTATCGCTGCGACTGAGTAGTCGGGTGAATTCCGCAATCGATGCCCACTCCTTGCCGAGTCTTTTGCACGCTGCCTGGGCTGAGCCTGCGGACTTTCGCCGCTGGACTCGGCGGCTTCGGCGCCGCACCCTTGCGTTCTCGTGCCGACGTGTGTCGATAGCATGATCGAGAGATTGGTCCGACTCAGTCTTGATCATCGAAGCGCACGATCGAAGTCGAGCCACCGTCTCCTCGGACAATAGCACGAATACTCCACCCTGTTGATGGCCAATGACGAGTCGACTTCGCGGGATCGAATCCGGTATCTGCGAGATCAGGTCCAGGATGTCTGGCGAAATTCCAGACTCTTGCGCACTTTCCAGCAGTTCACGCAGCTGTGCAACGTGGTGTTTCACTCGCTGCTCGGCGACCCGAAAGCATCCAGCGCCCGATCTGCCCCCCGCTTCGATCTCATGCGCGAAAGACTCCAGCGCGATCGCAAGTTCAGCCCGCAAGCGCACAAACGCCTTCGGCGCTGTACGGACTCGGGCCATCCGTGCAGCATCAGGCGTTGCCGAACGCCGCCAGCCCGGCGGGCCTTGGACATACTCATCTGTCACGTCGTCACCCTGCAGAAAAGCCTCGTACGGAACCATGTCGTGGCCCAGGACAACCACGGAACTGGCGCGCTCGCGCATTCTGGCAATTGCGAGGAGCTGCTGTATCGGCGTCGTTCCCCTTCGAACGCTGAGGCGCTTGACGTTGTCGGCTAGGATCGCACGGCCGTTCACGACGAACGAGGTGCCTTGGTCATACGGTCTGAGAATTCGCCGGCGAAACTCATCCTCAGTCAGTCCAAGCTTCACCTCTGATCCACCTTCCGGCGCCGTCAATTCGATGTAGACGTGGTAGTACATGAGACGTTTCTCGTCGGAACATGAGCGCTCGACGCGCGGGGTTTCCGCGTCCTTGACCGGCCGGTTATGATACGGATGAACAGCAGTGGAAACCAGGTGGTAACCGCTACAGGCATCGATCGGCGCAGTACTCGTGATCGCCGACATGCTGCAACGGGCATAGCGAACGCGGCGATCAGAATTCAGGTGCGTGCAGTTGACGATTATGAACACGTTCTTTGAGAAGCCGGTCCTGAACTCTCCGTACACGTTCCCCGCCAGGCACTGGGAGTTGGATGCTGCTGGTCAACCGACGAACCGAATCGTCGACCATCGTCGCCGTGCTGAGTTCATCACCCCGATTCCCAAGCCGAGGAAAAGGCGAGGTGCTGCCGCCCAGGAGGAACTCGTTTTCAATGAGGCCCAAGAGGTCTCCAGTGCCGACCAGCGTTACGAAACGATGTCGATGGTCAACGAGGTGCGGCAACGGGTCGACGCATGGCGGAGGCTCACAAGTCCTGGCGATTGGCACGTCACACCGGAGACGGCGCGCCTCCTTCAGCACTGGCGCCACCACGCCTTCAGCAGCATCCGTCCTTTCTTTTGTCAAGTCGAGGCCGTCGAAACCGCGATCTGGTTGGGCGAGGTTGCACCCCAAATCAAGGAAGGTCGCCGAATCCTCGACCATCTTGACGCTTCAAGCGAACAATCGAATCCCGGCCTTCTCCGACTCGCCCTGAAACTCGCCACAGGCGCCGGCAAGACGACCGTCATGGCCATGATCATCGCCTGGCAGACGGTCAACGCCGTTCGCCGCCCCAACAGCAAAAAGTTCACGCGGGGCTTCCTGGTCGTCACGCCTGGCCTCACGATCAAGGACAGGCTTCGCGTCCTGCAACCGAACGACCCGGACAGCTACTACCAGAGCCGCGAGCTCGTTCCCGGCGACATGCTCGCCGACCTCGACCGGGCGAAGATCGTCATCACGAACTTCCATACCTTCAAACCCCGCGAGACGATGGAGATTTCATCGGGCGGTCGCGCCCTGCTCGAAGGCCGCGTTAAACGTGAAGGCGACGAGATCAAGACCCTCGAAACCGAGGGCCAGATGCTCCAACGCGTGATACCCGACCTGATGGGCATGAAGAGCATCTTGGTCCTCAACGACGAGGCCCACCACTGCTACCGCGAGAAACCGGGCGAGGATGACGAGGGCGAACTCAAGGGCGACGAGAAGAAGGAAGCCGAGAAGAACCGCGAGGCCGCCCGCCTTTGGATCTCCGGGCTTGAGGCCGTCGGCCGGAAGCTCGGCCTCCAGCGTGTCTTCGACCTATCGGCCACGCCGTTTTTTCTTCGCGGCTCCGGCTATGCCGAGGGCACGCTCTTCCCCTGGACCATGAGCGACTTCTCGCTCATGGACGCCATCGAGTGCGGCATCGTCAAGCTCCCCCGCGTTCCCGTCGCCGACAACATCCCCGGCGGCGACATGCCCAAGTTCCGCGAACTGTGGAAGCACATCCGCAACAAGATGCCCAAGAAGGGCCGCGGCAAAGGCGAGGCACTCGATCCACTCAAGATTCCCGTTGAACTTCAAACCGCCCTTGAAGCCCTGTACGGCCACTATGAAAAGACCTACGAACTCTGGGAAAAGGAACGGATCGACGTACCGCCTTGCTTCATTATCGTTTGTCAGAACACGTCGATCTCCAAACTCATCTACGATTACGTCTCCGGCTTTATCCGTGAGGATGACGACGGCACCGGGCAGCTTGTCGAAGGACGACTACGTCTATTTCGCAACTTCGATGAACATGGCAATCCGCTTGGCCGGCCGCGAACCCTTCTCATTGACAGTGAGCAACTCGAATCGGGCGAAGCCCTCGACGACAACTTCCGAGGCATGGCGTCCGACGAAATCGAACGCTTCCGTCGTGAAATCATCGAACGCACCGGCGACCGCAAGCAGGCCGAGAATCTGACCGACCAGGACTTGCTCCGCGAAGTGATGAACACCGTTGGCAAGAAGGGCCGCTTGGGCGACTCAATCCGTTGCGTCGTCTCCGTGGCGATGCTCACTGAAGGTTGGGACGCGAGGACCGTAACGCACGTGCTTGGCGTCCGAGCCTTCGGAACGCAGCTTCTCTGCGAGCAGGTCATCGGCCGAGCACTTCGCCGCCAGTCGTATGACTTAAATGAAGAAGGACTTTTCAATGTCGAATACGCCGATGTGCTCGGCATTCCTTTCGACTTCACCGCCAAGCCGGTCGTCTCCAAGCCAAAGCCGCCGGTCGATACCATAAACGTGCGGGCCGTTCGACCCGACCGCGACGCCCTCGAAATCCGTTTCCCCCGCGTTGAAGGCTATCGCGTCGAACTCCCCGAAGAACGACTCACGGCAAAGTTTGACGACGACTCGACGTTGGAACTCACGCCCGAGCTTGTCGGCCCATCGGTCACGAGAAACGAAGGCATCATCGGCGAAGGCGTGGACCTCACACTTGTTCATACGGGCGATCTCCGCCGCTCTACCCTACTCTTCCACCTGACGCAGCGCCTGCTCTACACGAAATGGCGTGACCCCGGCGAAGAGCCCAAGCTCCACCTGTTCGGACAACTGAAGCGAATTACCCGCGAATGGCTAGACGCACATCTTGTTTGCAAGGGCGGCACCTACCCTGCCCAGCTTATGTATCTCACTCTTGCGGATATGGCGTGCGAGCGAATCACACGCGGAATCGTCAGTAAGCACGTCGGAGAGTGCCCGATCAAGGCCGTGCTCGACGCCTACAACCCGACCGGCTCCACGGCCTATGTGAACTTCAACACGTCGAAGAAGGACCGCTGGCAGACCGACGCCCGCCGCTGCCACATCAACTGGGTCATCCTCGACAGCGATTGGGAGGCCGAGTTCTGCCGCGTCGCCGAGGCCCACGTGAAAGTCACGGCCTACGCCAAGAACCACAATCTCGGCTTGGAAGTGCCCTATCGCTACGGCTCCGAATCCCGCAAGTACCGGCCCGACTTTATCGTGCTCGTCGATGACGGACGCGACCCCGGGGCCGACGGCACGCCCGACCTCTTGCACCTGGTCGTCGAGATCAAGGGCTTCCGCCGCGAGGACGCCAAGGAAAAGGCCGCCACGATGCGCGACTACTGGACCCCCGGCGTGAACAACCTCGGCAGCTACGGCCGCTGGGCCTTCGCCGAGTTCTGCGACGTGTACGAGATGCAGGCCGACTTCGAGGCCAAGGTCGAAGAGCACTTCAACAAGATGATCGACGGCGCCATCGCCGCGGGCGCCGCCGTGCAGGCTGTGTGACGGAGTAGAGCGTTATGGCCAAGGGTTCCATCAAGAAGAACAAACGCGGCAAGGCCGCCGGCAAGAAGACCGTCGCCGCACTCACGCACGACGACGCCAAGCGGAAGAATATCCCCACGGCCGAGTTTCAGTCGGTGATGGCCAAGGAGCAGCAGGCGCCGGTCCGCGTCGCATACGAGCGGCCCGTCGGCGGTGAGGGCGACCCGCTGGCCGCGGAGAAGGCTCACCGCAACCGCGACCTCGATCCGCAGCTTGTCTGGCGCGGGAAGGATGAGCAGGACTGGTCGGACCTCATCGTCCACGCCCCGCCGCTCTTCATTCAGGAGAAGGTCCATCCCAAGGTGCTGATCGACGACCTGCTCCGCCGCACGAAGGCCGACGAGAAGGCGGCCGATTCACAGATGGACCTCTTCGCCGACTTCAACGGCCTGCCGGAAGGCGACGCGAAGACCGAGTTCTATCAGCATGAGGCCAACTGGGCCAACCGCATGATCCTCGGCGACAGCCTCCAGGTCATGGCGTCGCTCGCCGAGCGCGAGGGCCTCCGGGGACAGGTCCAGTGCATTTACATCGACCCGCCGTACGGCATCAAGTTCAATTCGAACTTCCAGTGGTCAACGACCAGCCGTGACGTGAAAGATGGACACGTTGATCACATTACTCGCGAGCCGGAGCAGGTCAAGGCGTTCCGCGATACCTGGCGAGACGGCATTCACAGCTACCTCACGTATCTGCGCGATCGCCTCACTGCCGCACGCGACCTACTCACAGACTCCGGCTCCATATTCGTGCAGATCGGCGACGAAAACGTGCATCGCGTGCGCACCGTAATGGAAGAGGTATTCGGAGAGCGCAATCTGGTCAGCGAGCTTGTTGTCCAAAAGACCTATGGCTTTTCCAGCGACGCAATCTCGAATGTGTCGGATTACATCCTTTGGTATGCGAAGCGGCGGGAATCACTGAAGGCACGTCCGCTCTATCGAGACAAACCCTACGAGGTTGGCAAGGGAAATGCAACGTGGATACTGAATCCCGATTTCACGTATCGCGGCGTAAACTCAGCAGAAAAGGACGGCCGCGAGGAGATTCCGAAGGACGCAAAGCCGTACAATCCAGATAACCTCATCTCCCAAGGTCGGGCTTCCGAGCCTCAGCCATTCGAGTTTCGCGGCGTGTCGCAGGATCCATTCGCGAAGAATTCTCACTGGAAGCCCAGCTATCCTTCGGGACTAAATCGGTTGTTGCAGGCTGAAAGAATCCATGTCGCCGAGAACAGCTTTCGATATCGGCGGTACCACACTGACTTTGCAGCGCTGCCATATGCAAACATCTGGACGGATACCGGGACCGGGAATTTTACAGACGACAAAATTTACGTTGTACAAACTGGCTCAAAGACCATTGAGCGATGCATTCTCATGGCGACTGACCCCGGCGACCTCGTGCTCGATCCGACCTGTGGTTCGGGCACAACCGCCTACGTGGCCGAGCAATGGGGCCGCCGGTGGATCACAATCGACACGTCGCGTGTGGCGCTTGCGCTCGCTCGTGCCCGTGTCATGGGCGCACGGTATCCGTACTACTTGCTGGCCGACAGCCGCGACGGGCAAGTGAAAGAAGCGGAAGTAATGCGGTCAGAGCCGTCGAACGCTCCGACTCACGAGAACGTCCGCCACGGCTTCGTCTACGAACGCGTACCCCACATCACGCTCAAGTCAATCGCCAACAACGCCGAAATCGACGTGATCTGGGAGAAGTTTCAGGCGAAGCTCGAACCGCTTCGCGAGCAACTCAACGCCGCGCTCGGAAAGAAGTGGGAGGAATGGGAAATCCCCCGCGACGCCGACCCCAAGTGGCCGGACAAGGCGAAGAAGCTACACGCCGAATGGTGGGAGCAGCGCATCGCCCGGCAGAAGGAGATCGACGCCTCCATCGCCGCGAAGGCTGACTTCGAGTACCTTTACGACAAGCCCTACGAGGACAAAAAGAAGGTCCGCGTCGCCGGGCCGTTCACTGTCGAGACCCTTTCGCCGCACCGCGTGCTCGGCGTCGGCGCCGATGACGAGCTCCTCGACCCCGCTCATCCGCCGAGCCATATCGAGGATGAGACCGACTTCGCCACGATGATCCTGGAGAACCTCAAGACCGCGGGTGTCCAGCAGGCCCACAAGGAGGACAAGATCGCGTTCACTTCGATCGCCCCGTGGCCGGGACGGTACGTCTGCGCCGAGGGCCGGTACCTCGAGGGCGACAACGGCAGCGGCAAGGAGAAGCGGGCGGGCATCTTCGTCGGCCCGGAGTTCGGCACCGTCGCTCGGCAAGACCTGGTCGCCGCCGCCCGCGAGGCCGGAGACGCCGACTTCGACGTGCTGATCGCCTGTGCGTTCAACTACGAGGCCCACGCGTCGGAGTTCAGCAAGCTCGGCCGTATCCCCGTGCTCAAGGCGCGCATGAACGCCGAGCTGCACATGGCTGAGGACCTGAAGAACACCGGCAAGGGCAACCTGTTCGTCATTTTCGGCGAGCCGGACATCGACATCCTGCCCGTCGAGGACGGCCCGGACCGCGGCAAGATTCGCGTGAAGATCAACGGCGTGGACGTGTTCCACCCTTCCAGCGGCGAGGTCCGCAGCGACAACGCCGACGGCATCGCCTGCTGGTTCATCGACACCGACTACAACGAGGAGAGCTTCTTCGTCCGCCACGCGTACTTCCTCGGGGCGAACGACCCGTACAAGGCCCTCAAGACGACGCTCAAGGCCGAGATCAACGAAGACGCCTGGGCAACGCTCAACAGCGACACGTCCCGGCCATTCGACAAGCCCAAGAGCGGCCGTATCGCGGTCAAGGTGATCAATCACCTCGGGGACGAGGTGATGAAAGCTTTTCGTGTGGAGTAACGCAGAGGTTGCATCTGATGGCGCGCAAGAACACCGAAGAGCTGGTTAGATCAGAAACAACATCGCGGGGCTACTTGAGATTCCCCGTCGTGTCCGAGGGTGCCGAGTACCTGGTCATGGGAAATCTGATGCGGCGGAACATCCTGACCTACAAGGCGCCGCCCTTGAACGAGGGGTACGATCTGATTTGCATCCATCCTGATCCGCGGCACCGGCCTCGACGGGGCGAGAAGTCGCAGCTTCGCATACAGGTAAAGAGCCGGTATCAGACGGACTCTGATTTGGGGTTTCCCGTCAAGAGAGAGACGTTTAACGCATTTGACTTCCTCATCGTCGTGTTTCTCAACATCGGGGAGTTCTTCGGCGGCCGAGATGGTTCTTTCGGGGCTGCGCCACCAGAGTTCTATTCGTTGCCGTCGCGTGTCGTCCGAAGATGGCATGAAGCAAGCACATCGTGGCAAAAAGTCCGCCTAAAAGGACGCGGACGTATCTTGGAGCAGTACAAGGGGGAACGGGGGTTCGAACTCGTCGCCGAAGCGCTCGGCGTCCCCAAGCCGACCCGGTAGACCCTACGAAACCGCCATATTCGTCCGGTCCGAGCCGAGTTGCCCGGGGCGCGCACTGATGCTGCCGAAACCAGGCTGCAAGCAGTCGAGTGTGACGCGAATACCGATGTGGCGCAGGGTGAAATCTCGCTCTGCACGATGCACCGCGCCAAGGGACTTGAGTGTCGTGCCGCAGTCGTCGCCGCACGTGAAGACGAAATCATTCCGTTACAGACGCGAATTCAAGCCGTGGCGGACGATGGCGACCTTGGGGAGTTTTGCTACACCAAGCGACACCTGCTGTACGTCGCTTGTACTCGCGCTCGCGACAATCTCCTGATTACTGGTGTGGAGCCGGTGTCAGAGTTCCTTGACGACTTGCGAGGGAAGTGATCGTGCCGACCCTTGCGGCAGGTGGTCCGTTGGACATGACGCTGCCCAGTATCTTCGCTGCTCGGTAAAATCAGGTATTGCCACAAGCCTTCTCAGAATTCGTTCATGGATTTGTTCCCGCCCCACGGTGACTTTTGGCAGGAACAGCAGTTGCTCCTGAATATCCGGTGCCAGGTGATTTAGGTTCATGATCTGCGTCATGCGCGGCTGCGTGACGTGGGCAAGGCGGGCCAGTTCGGACAGGTC
>WYBU01000029.1 GCA_011525745.1 Planctomycetaceae bacterium
TCGACCTCGTACGGTCCATGCAGCGTGAGGACATCGACGGCGCCATCGGCGTTGACATCGGCCAGGGCGATGACGCTGCCGTTCGTGCTGATGTCGAAGACCCGTTCGGCGACGGGACAGAAGGGGGCCGCGCGGTCGAGCGGATCGAGGCAGGCCTGACCGAAAGCGGGGGACACGGGAAAGGTTCCAAGGAACGCGCCAAGCAACGCGCTCAAAAGCGCAACGGTTTGCGGCGCAGCGGTTTGCAGCGGGCGTTGGAGGACTCGGGAATCACAGCCGAGGGCGGCTGTGCCACACTCACAGCCGGGGGCGACTGTGCTACATTCACAGCCGGGGGCGGCTGTGCCACGCGCTTGCTGCGCGCGGAGGGGTCGGATGACCGGTACATGAATGCCCCATTTCCACCCCCTCGATTGGTGGATAATCCAAACCAGGCGCGTCCCACAGCACCGCACCCGCGCCTGCGGCCCGAACGGGCCTTATATAAGAACCATACACCGGAGGCGCGAGTCGGTCAAGGAAAATATTCGGCCCGCTTGAATAAGCCTGCATTCCGCAACGAGACGCGCATGTAAGTAAGCGTTTACGCCGCGAAGGCGATGCAGGGTTTGTGTGTGATAAAGCGCGTTGCTCGGGGATTTCGCCAAACGCTTACTTACGTGCGCGTCTCGTTCCGCGCGACACGGGCGCGATCGTGCACGTTGATCGAGAATCACGCCAGACGCTTACTGACGGGCGCGTCTCGTTTCGCGGCCGCGGCGCTACTCCGCCGGCAGCACCGCCACGCGTGCGGCGTCTTTGGCGACCAGCACGATGCCGATCAGGCGGCCGTCGCGGCGCGACAGAACGCACGCGCCGTGCCACGATTCGTCGACCGACACCGACGCATCGATCGTCCACGCGCCTTCGTCGGGCTTCAGCCGCGCGGCCGCCAGCGGCAGCGGCGCCGCCGTCGAGTCGGCCACGGCCACGCAGTCTTCCACCTGTTGCGCGGCGCGGCGCTGAGCGGCGGGCCACACGATGTCGCCGATGCGCTCCGAGCGGATCGCCAGCCGACCGTCGGTCCACATCGGCTCGTCCGCCAGCGACATCTGCCGGCCGGCGACTTCCAGCGTCGCCGCCGCGCGTTCGTCGGCGTCCGCCATGACGAGCAGATCGGCGGGACCCAGCACGCCGCGCTCGGTCTGCAAGATCCAGCCGCGCCGCGCGCGGTCGGACTTCAGCCATTTGCCTTCCTTCCACGCCAACACCGCGCGCATCGGCGTCGGCAGCGCCGAGCCGGCCGGCAACAGCGAACTGCCGATGGCCACGAGCGGCTCCCACTTCAGCCATTCGTCCTGCGGCCGCGCCGCCAGCGGAAAGCGATGGCCGTTGCGCACCGGCGGACCCGCGCCGGGCGGCGTGGCCAGGGCGATGCCGCCGGCGAACAGCGTTTCGAGCGACTCGATGCCGATCGACATGCCGCGCAAGCCGACCTGGGCGTCCAATCCGCCGATGTTCCAGAACCTTGTTTCGGGCCGGATGAGTTGCGTATGAGCCTTTTCGACGTGGACGCGCGCTTCGACCGCGCCGCCGTCGCTGGTCAGGCCGGTCGACAGCACGCGGCCGACGGACACCTGGCGATACGTCACCGGCGCGCCGGGCCGCACGCTGCCGCGCTGCGGCATTTGCAGAATGATCTCCAGATCGCCGGGCTGGATCGACTCGACGACAGGCGGTTCGTCAAGTCCGACGAAGCGGCGTTGCGGCGGGCCGTCGCCGGGCGACAAAGTCAGGTAGCGCGGGCCGACGACCGTCTCGAGGCCGGCCACGCCGGTGACGCCGAGCTGCGGGCGCACGATCCAGACGCGCGTGCCGGCGCGGGCCAGGTCGGCGGCCTGGGGCTGAAGCGCGGCGCGCACGAGCACGCCGCCGGACTCGTCGTCCAACTCGATGGCGCGCACCTGTCCGATCGCAATGCCGCGATAGCGTACGTCGTCGCCGGGGCGCAGCCCGTGTCCCTGATCGAAGTGAATCGCGATTTCGACGCCGCGCATCTGCCAGAGCTGCATGCCCAGCCATGCGGCGAAGCCGGCCGCGACAACGGGAAGAAACCACAGCCAGGTCCAGCGCCGCTCGGGCCGCAACACGGCGCGCGGCAACGGGTCGATGGCGGGATCGGGCGGCGCGACAACGGCGGCACGCAATGGCCCAGGCGCGGCCGGCGCGGCGGCGGGCGCCGCGCCCGGCGATGTCGTCGCGGCAGTGGAGGCAGCGGGAGAAGTTTTGTCGGCGTCAGCGTGCATCGGTGCGGATCGACTCCCTTGCATGACTCGTGCCGCCGTTGATCGGCGCGTTGGGCGGCCACAAGCTGTGCGGATCGAAAGCGGCCGTCGCCAGCAGGCTCAGCACAACGCAGCTAGTGAACGCCAGCGCCGCCGGGCCGGCGGTCACTTCGACCAGATCGCCGATTTTCAGCGCCGCGACCAGCACCGCGACCAGCAGCACGTCCAACATGCCCCAGCGGCCGGTGAATTCGACGACGCGGAACGTCAGCGCGCGATGTTCGTGCCGCATCAGCATGCCGCCGGCCGACAGCACCAGCAGCGAAGCGAGCTTGCCGATGGGCAGCACGATGGAGCAGACAAACACGATCAGTCCCACGACAACGTGGCCCGTGGTCAGCAGCGTATAGGTGCCTTCGAGAATACTCGATTCGTGCGTGTGGCCGAAGCGCTCGACGCGGATCATCGGCAGGCTGACGGCCATCGGGTAGAGAATCAGGGCGGCCAGGGCGATGGCGGCGGCGCGGGAGTTGCCGCGCAACACGCGCGAGTGTTCGCGGAGCGTGGCGTTGCAGCGCGTGCAGCAGGCGCGCATGCGCGGCGGAATGGGCGGAATGCGCAGGACGAGTCCGCAGCAGGGACAGGAACGAAGGTGTTCGCCGGCGCTGGCGCTCATGGCGGTACGCCTTTGCACGTATGGCGCGGGTTGTTCGATCCCGCGTGGCACGGGCTTGCAGCCCGTGCGGATCCCGCCGCTGGCGCGGCGGGTCCTGATTGCGTCATACGCGTTTCAGAAGCGAGACGCACGTCAGTAAGCGTATACGCCTTGAACGCGACGCAAGTTTCAATTCCCAAAGTGCCGTGTCGAAGGACGCCAAAAACGCTTACTTGCGTGCGCGCCTCGTCATGCGCGCGGGACGTTTATCGCAAGCTCTGAGCGACGTGCCGCGGGCTGAGCGTCCGATCCCGCTCGCTGACGCTTCGCGGCTCTGAATGCCGCAGCGCTCGCGCTTGCGGCTCGGATTCGTCGCGTGCTTGCGGCTCGGAACGTAGTATCTATCAACGACGCAGGCCCGGGCGTTGCCGCCCAGGCCCGCGACGTTCATTCGGCAAGTTGTGAACGGTTCATGTGCAAACCGATCGGTCCGCACAGCCTGGTCCGCACGGCGGACCCTAGCGCGTCGGCAGCACCGTCACCTTGTCATCCTGCCCGGCCTGCGGTTCGTGGAAGAAGAACATCCCGCCGCCGCCGCCGAAGCCGCGTCCGACCGTGAACTGGGCCTCCAGCGCGCGGTCGATCTGCATCTTGACGTCCTGCAAGTGCGCCCGGCTGGCGGTGTCGAACTGTTCGTTCTCGACGTTCTTGCCGATCTTGCCCGACAGCTCGCTCAACTGCATCCGCGCGATGGCGTTACAGTCGGCCGGAACCGTCGTGCCGGGCTTTTCGAGCACGAAGTTGAGCATCATGTCGAGGTGCATCCGCTGCAAATTGCGACGGAAGTTGTCGATATAGGGCTTCTCGTCCGTGCCGCGCGGCGCCTCGTCCAGCTCCGACCAGATCGCGCCGGTGACCGTGGTCATGTGCTCGGCCAGCGTATAGACCGGCTCGCCGCCGCCCATCTTCACCTGGTTGTCGTGCACACGGTTGATCGTGAACGGATTCATGATCGCGAACAGCGAACCGAACTGCATGCCCGACACGAAGTCGTGTACGTTGAACTCCTGCCGGAAGTCGTAATCGTCCGACTCCCAGTGGCCCATGCGGCCCGGCGCCAGGCGGTTCAGCACGTTGGCGTCATAATCGAACAGCCCCTTGGCGAACAGGTTGTCCACCAGGAACTTCACCGCCTCGCGCTGCTTCTGCGCCGAGACCGGCTGGATCGGCACGCGACCGTCCTTGCTCTTGGCGTCGCGGTTCATGATCTGCCCGCCGACAAAGCGCGCCACGTAGCCGCAGACGCGCCCGCGGTCGGCCGCCAGCCGCGTGAACGTCCGGCGCAGCCGCGTGTAGCTCTCGCCGTCCTTGACCGCCCACTCGGAAACGTCCTTGAGAAGCTGCGACGTCAACTCGATCTGCCGCTTCGCGTATGCGACCGGATCCTTGCCGCAGTCATAGCGGTTGGTCAGCGGATCGGGCGAGAGCGGCGCCATCGTGTCCTCGTCCGTGGCGTAATCCAGGCCGTCTTCGGCCGAGCGGGCGGTGATGGCCGCCAGCATCTCGTCCTCGCTCTTGTAGGGCGCGCCGACGGGGCGGTAGCCGTACTCGATGGCCCAGTAGTCATACGGGCCGATCGAGCGCGTGGTGAACGAGTTCACGGTCTGGCCGCGCAGCGGCAGGATGGGCGGGTTGTAGTCCATCACCGAGCCGATGTTGGCCACGCCGTCGCCGTCGGAATTGACGATTTGCTCGAGATCGAGCCAGGTCGAGGCCTTGAAGTTGTGCCGCAATCCCAGGCAGTGGCCCACTTCGTGCGACACGATTTCCTTGACGATCTGATTGAGGAACTCCATCGGCAGCTCGCCCTTGCCCTCGGCGGCAAATGTCGATGCCGCCAGCGACACCTGGTGCGCCATGCCCGCGGCATAGTCACACAGCGGCCGGCCGCGGTCGCACATGTGCTGCGTCAACCTGGCGTAGAAGTCGGCGTCGACGTCCTGCGACACCTGCACGTTGGGCAACAGCCGCTGCCAGGTGGTCTGAAACTGCCACTGCGGATTATTCTTGAAGAAGGTCTGCATCAGCGGGTGATTGAAGTCCATCGTGTCCGGCGCGCCGGTCAGCCGCTCGTGCTCGGTGACGTAATGTCGCAGCATCGAGTCGTCGAAGACGATGTCGGCGTCGAAGATCTCGCCGGTCAGCGGATGATCGCGCGACGGCCCCATCGCGAACGCGCGGCCGGTGACGATCCAGCGGAAGAAGTTGTAGCGCGTGTCCTCGGGATCGAGGTTGGCGTACTGATTTTCTTCCTGCTGGAGAACGACCATCGCGTCGAGGAAGCCGCATTTCTCGAAGGCCCGGTTCCATTCGAGGATGCCCTGCCGCACGGCGTGGCGGAACTGGACCGGGACGGTCTTCTCGATGTACCAGACGATCGGCTCGCGCGGAGGGGACTTCTCAAGCGAGGGGTCGCGTTTCTGGAGGTTCCAGCGGTTGATGTAGCGGTCGAACAGCGTCTTGTCGCTGTGTTTCTTGCCCCAGTCCTTGCGGACGGTCATGAAGTAGCCGACGCGCGGATCGGCCTGGCGCGGCTTGTAGTCGGACTTGGGAACGGCCGAGAAGCTGAAGTGAACGGGATATCGTTGCCCGCTGCCGCGGCTCATGAACGCGAGCTCAACGGTCAGCTCCACATTGTTGGGAAACGCCTTGAAGCTGGCCCACTTGCTCAGGCCGGCGTTGACGCTGCCGAACATACCGCCCATTCCGGGCAGGTTGCCCTTGAGCAAACCGTCGAGGCTGACAACGGGATCGGCGCCGCGCGTGGTGAGGATTGGAATCGTGGTGAGAATCTGATCGCGATAGCTGCGCTTGACGACGTCGGCGACGGTCTGTCCCTTGGCCTCTTCAAAGCGCGCGTCGACCCGCATCATGACCAGCTTCTTGTCCATTCTCTCGAAATAGGCCAGGAAGTGATCGAGCTGGAAGCCGGTTGCGAACGGGCCACCGGACATGCTGGTGGCCACCAGGAACTGGGGACCGATGAGCGACTGCGGAATGACGGCGCGCAGCTCGTCGGTCTTCTTGTTGTGGAAGAGCGTGAAGTAGCAGCCGTCGCCCGATCGGCTGGGGACTTCGGCGAAGTCCTTCATGACCTCCTCAAACGGTGGGAAGTCCGGCTTGGGCTTGTCCGGCGCCTTGGGCGGAGCGGGCGCCGCGGGCTTGTCCTGTGCCCACGCCGCGCCGGACGAACTCGGCAGCGCCACCGCTGCCACGACCGTCAGCGACAAAAGACGTTTCATGAAACAGTTCTCCGTGTTGGGTCCAGGCCGGGGCCTTGCCGAAGCCCTCGACGCGGGGACCGGTCCCGTAAATCGTATACGTCGGCTCGCAACTTGCTGGCGCGTGATCATTATAACGGAAACAACCGCCCGGCTGCACATATTCGCGGAACCGGGCCTTCGGCGCGTGACATTCGGCGCCCGCAGCGTTGCGGCGCAGGATTCGCCATTGACTCGGCCGGAATCCCATGTGCCAATGCTGGTGACGCCAGTCAACCCTGTTTCACGTGACACAGAGGATGCAAGGCGCGGAGTCGATAACAGGTTCTCTTACGGGATTCAGACGATCGCGCCGCGATCCCTCGGTCAGAAAGCCGCTGTTTTCTTGAAAACGGGGCATCGAAACCGCGCGACGCGGTGCATATCAGCGGTAGGAACAAGTGAATTCACATTTCATGCAGCAGCACTGGGATCGCGAATCGCAAAAGCAGTCGCCGCGCCCTTCGGAGCGTTCAGGTCCGAATAACGGCGCGCTTGCCTTGGAACTTGGGTGAGCAGCGCGTGACAACGCAAGCACGCTACGGCGAGCGCATCGCTTTTCATGAACGCATCTGGCCGCTCCCTTACGGTCGCGGTTCGGTTCAGCGAACGCGCCGCCGGCTCGCGGTCGCGGTTCGGTTCAGAAAGGTCGCCGCTCCCTTGATGCTCCCGCCTTGGTCGCGTTCAGGATCGCGGTTCGGATCGGCCTTCTCAGATTCACTTCTACACAAGCACCGGCAGCGGGACGCCGTCGCCGTCGGAGCGGGCCGGCGCGTTCGGCTCCCATACGCCGGGCGGAATGACGCCGCATTTCGGACATCGGCCGTTGGCGCCCATGCGGTTGTGCTTCACGTAAAAGCCCCGGCGCTCGATGAGCGTCTCGCCGCAGGTCGGACAACGCGTGTTCTCGCGGTCGCCGACGGCCCCGTGCAGGTTGCCCGGATACACGAACCGCAGCCCGGCGCGCTTGCCGATGTCGTAGCCGCGCAGCAGGGTTTCGACCGGCGTGCGCGGCGGGTCGGTCATCTTGTAGTCGGGGTGAAAGGCCGTGACGTGCCAGGGGATGTCGACGGAGACTGAGGCGAGGAACTCGGCAATTTTTGTCAGTTCCTCGTCGGAGTCGTTGAATCCCGGCACGACGAGCGTGACGATTTCGACCCAGAAAGCCATCTCCTTCAGCCGCCGGATCGTCTCAAGCACGTTGCCCAGCACGCCGCCGAGTTCGCGATAGTGTTTATCGTCAAATCCCTTGAGGTCAACCTTGTACAGATCGACGTAAGGGCGGATGAATTCGAGCACCTCGGGCGTGGCGTTGCCGTTGGACACGTAGCCGCACGTGATGCCGCGCGCCCGGGCCAGTCGAAACACCTTGACCGCCCACTCGCTCGTGATGAGCGGCTCATTGTAGGTGCTGACGATGACCGGCGCGCCGTGCGCCGCGGCCGACTCCACCAACCGCTCGGCGTCCGTGAAACGCGGAGGACTGACGGCCTCGTCGTCTCGGAGGGCCTGGCTGGTGACCCAGTTCTGGCAATAGCCGCAGTGAAAGTCGCAGCCCAGCATTCCGAACGACATCGCGTTGCGGCCGGGAAATGCGTGGTAAAACGGCTTCTTCTCGATCGGATCGACCTGCAAACCCGCCACGTATCCGCCCGGCACGCGCAACTGCCCGCCGCTGTTGAACCGCACGCGGCAGACGCCCGCGCGGCCCTCGCGGATCAGGCAACGATGACCGCACGCCAGGCAGCGCAGCGCCGTCGTCCCGGTGCGCTCGTCGGCTTCCGCCCGCACCAGTGCCTCAGCGCCGGGCATCGTATTGTCGTGCAGCAGTTCCTTGAGCGATATGCCGGCGGACATGGGCCGCCTCCTTTCAGGCGCTGCCACCGCGCTGCGAAGTCGATCAGGAGGCCATCATCGACGAGCGCGCTGCCAGAGTGCTACCTGAGTTGCGCCATTCATTATAGGTGAACGCGCCGTTGTGCATCAGCGGCCGTACATTCCGCGGCGCTAATCGCTTCCACGCCCCGCCTCCAGCGAGGCGCCGACGCGGAAAGAGAGTTGCTCGAGCATGACGGCCATGTCGACCGACAGCACTTCGACCGCCGCCGGCGTGTTCAGCGTCATCGGCGCGAAATTGAGAATCCCCGTCACGCCGGCCTCGATCAGGCGATCGGCCACCGCCTGCCCCGCGTCGGCCGGCACGGCGATGATGCCCAGCCGGATGTCATGACGCTGTACGGTCTCCGACAGTTCGCGGAGCGGCTGAATGCACACGTCGTTGAGCCAGGGCACCGGCCGGCCGAGCTTGGTTTCGTCGTTGTCGAAGACGGCGACGAGTTTGAAACCCTTTCGCTCGAACCCGCGATAGGCGGTCAATGCGCTACCGAGATTGCCCATGCCGATGAGGACGACGTTCCAGACGCGATCGGTACCGAGGATGCGGCGCAGGCGGCGGATGAGATCGGGGACGGAATAGCCGATGCCGGGACTGCCGAATTGTCCAAAATAGGCCAGGTCCTTGCGAACCTGGGCGTCGGTGATTCGAAGTGCGTCACCTAACTGCCTGCTGGATATGGTCTTACGGTCGGACCATGCGAGCCGTTCGAGCTGTCGCAGGTAGAGGCTCAGGCGTTGAACCGCCGGATCGGGAATCCGCTTGTTGTCGTTTTCGGCCAACGGCGACCGGTGCCGCTGGCCTGACCGGTCCGCGTCGGTCTGTCCCTTTTGCCTTCCGGCTCGATTCGACGACGCACCCATGAACAATCATCCTACGCCTCATGGCGTGATGAGGCAAGCACTTTGTACCCCTTGTGAAATCTCCGTAACGTATGATGCCATGATGGGTTGAATGCCTTGTCGGCTTGACAGTGCCCACCCATCGCGGTAACAAGGGAAGCCTTCAATGCACAGCGCCTGAAGATTATCGACAACCCCCTGGAATCCGCGGATGAGACCCCGATTTCGCGACGTGACGTTTCAACGACTTTGTATCACCCGATCCTGCTCTGTCGCGGCCGTCCTGCTGGCGGCGCTGGCCGCGCCCGCCGCGGCGCGCGGCCAGCAGACGAACCCGCTGGCTGAGATCGCGAAGAAGACCGACATCGGCGACGCCGATCGCCAGGCGATTCGCCGTGCGGTGGAAGATCGCGTTCAAACGATGGTTCGGGCGACGCGTGACGTGGACCGGGTCGATGCCCGTCAGGCGCTGATCGAATGGCTGAAGCCGGGCACGCCGCCGTTTCGAGCAGCCGGTGCGACGATCGCCTCCGAGGAACTGACGCCGGTTCTGTCCGGCGGCAAGCTGTCGGCCGCGCTGGATGCGGCGATGATCATCGGAGAACTTCGCCATCCGGCGACGCGCGATGCGTTGATCGCGGCGCTGAATTCGCGTTTCGCGGCGGTGCGTTATCGCGGCGCGCTGGGGATTCAGCATTTGCAGGACCAGTTGACCGAGCCGTCGACGTATCAGCCGGTGATCGCGGCACTGGCCGACGCGGGCGAGCGCGAGACGAGTTCATCGGTGGTGCGGGTCATCTACCGCGCCCTGGATTTTTCGCAGGCCCAGAAGGACTTCGCCGGCGCCAATGAGGTTTCGATTGCGCTGGCGCGCATTTTCGCGGCGCGGTTTGAGTATTCGGAGCACGATCCGACGCCCGACGCGGTGGGTTGCGCGGTGGCGCTGCGGATCGCGCGGCAGCTCAAGGAACCGCCCACGCGGCTGGTGGCGGGGCTGACGTTCGTGCTGCGCCGGCTGGCGGCGATGGCGCGCGACGACGCCGAGTCGGTGCGCGTGGACGTAGTCGAGTCCTGCGAGACGGCGTTGCACGGCCTGCTCGAAGCGCACGGGGTGCAGACGCGCAATCTGCCGCGCGTGACGGATGCGATTCGCGCTAAGGCCGACGCCAAACAACTCGAAGCCGCCCTCGCGGCGCTGCTGGGCGCCGAAGGCAAGCCGGGCGTGCTCAATCAGGCGCCGTGGAACCTGCCGATGGGAGGGTAGGGCGTCCGTGACTCGCCTGGACGCGCGGCGCGGCGCATCATGGCGTTAGACTGAATCGCTTCGCAAAATACAGAGTATGTCGGTTGATGACCTGCGAGAAATGCTGCGACGCGATCGCTTTGAGCCGTTTCGCGTGCGCCTCGGCAGCGGCGATTACAACACATTGCAGCGCTGGAAACACTTGGCGAAGGCGGCAACGGTTCGCCCGGCGGCGCAACTCGGTCATAACGGTTCGGCGCAGGCGTTGCGTTTGGTGAGATCATCTGCCTGCTGACCAGGATCGTGTACGAGTCTGTTGACGCTGAACCGCTCTTCTTTTCAGCCGGTTTCTCGCGGAACACATGATCCGTCGCGCGCCAGTTACAATTAAGCCGGTTTCGTGCCATCCTGGCCATCGTCATGCGCATCATTATCCTCGTTCTGTTCGCCATCCTGCTCGCCGCCGTCGCCGCCGTGGCGTGGTCGGCGGATGAAGCACCCGCTCAGTTTCGCTTCAGCGGCAGCGGGGCCATCGCCACGCTCGATCCGGCGCAGATGAGCTGGATTCAGGACTTGCGCATCGCCGGGTTGATGTACGAGGGGCTGTTCGCCACGGACCCCGACACGCTGCGCCCCATACCGGCGTGCGCCGAACAGATCGACATCGACGCCTCCGGTCGCGAGTACACGTTCCGGCTGCGCGCCGACGCACGCTGGAGCAACGGCGATCCGGTGGCGGCCGACGACTTCATCTTCGCGTGGCGCCGCGCGATCGAGCCGGGCACGGCCGCCGACTACGCCTTTTTCTTTCACGATGTCGAGGGCCTGGCCGATTACGTCGCCTGGCGCTGGCAGGAAATCAACCGCATTGCGGCGCTGCCGCCGTCACAGCGCTTCGACGCGGCGACGCGACACCTGGCCGAGGCCGATGCGCGCTTTGCGCAGACGGTGGCGCTGCGTGCCGTCAATCCGCAAACGCTGCACCTGCGGCTGCGCCGGCCGGTGGCGTACTGGCTCGACATTGTCTCGTTCGCGGCCGCTTATCCGCTGCATCGGCGCAGCGTCGAACCGCACCGCCGCGTGGGTGAGTCGGGCATCGTGTATTACGACGAGCAATGGGCCAAGCCCGGTTGCACACACTACAACGGGCCTTACGCATTGAGTGACTGGCGCTTCAAGCGCGGCCTGACGCTGCGGCGCAATTCGCATTACTGGGACCGCGGGCGCATTCACATCGAGTCGGTCGCCTGCCTCGATGTCGCCGATCCCGACACCGCCTGGTTGATGTATTCGACCGGCCGGCTGGACTGGCTGCCGTCGGTGGAGGCGAGCTTCGCTCCGGTGCTGGTCGCGCAGGCGCGGCAGCGGGCGGACATTCACCCCTATCGCGCTTTCGGCACGTACTACTACAACATCAATTGCCGGCCACGACTGTGGGACGGCCGGCCGAACCCGTTCGCCGATCCGCGCGTGCGCCGCGCGTTTTCGCTGGCGGTCGATCGGGCGGCGCTGGTCGATCACGTGACGCGGCGCGGCGAGCCGCCGGCGACGACGCTGGTGCCGCCCGGCGTCATACCCGATTACCCGTCGGTCGAGGGGATGGGCTTCGATCCCGGCCGGGCGCAGACCGAGCTGGCGGCGGCGGGCTACCCCGGCGGGCGGGGATTTCCGCGCGTGCGGCTGCTGTACAGCACGGACGGACCTCACGGCCTGATCGCCGAATCGATCGCAGGCATGTGGCGCCGCACACTGGGCGTGAGCGTTCGGCTGGCGGGCAAGGAAGTTCAGTCCTTTCGAGAGGATAAGAAGAATCAAGTGTTCATGATCGCCCGCGCGAGCTGGTACGGCGACTATCTCGATCCCACGACGTTCCTTGACACGCTGCGTCGCGAGAACGGCAACAACGACTCGGCTTTCGCCGACGACGCCTACGAGGCGCTGCTCGATGCAGCCGAGGCGGAGCACCATCCGGGGGCGCGGCTGTCGCGGCTGGCCGAAGCGGAGCGGTATCTGGTCAACGAGGCCGCGCCTATCATTCCGCTGTACGGATTCGTGCACATCGCGGCGTTCGATCCCGCGCGGGCCGAGGGGCTGAACGTTAATGCGCGGATGGTGCTGTCGCTGAAAGATGTCACGCTGCGAGACAACGAAGGCACTTCGGCGACCGCGGACTGATGCGCCGTTCAGCCGCATCGCTCAAGAACGCAAGACCCGGTTCGCGCGAGGGCTTCGCCGTGCCGCCCATTCGGGGCGTGCTCCGTCGCTCCCTTACGGTCGCGGGTCAGCCCAGCGCGCGTCCGGTTGTACCTTCATCGTCCGACGCCGTATGCTCTTCCGCCGATCCCCATGAGCCTGCGCTTTCCTGCTCGCGTCGCCACACGGCTGTTGCAGTCCCTGATCGTGCTGTTCACGGTTTATACCGTCACGTTCGTCATGATCGTCGCCGTGCCGGGCAATCCGTTTCAGCGCGAGGGCGCTCGGGCGCTGGCGCCCGACGTCGAGCGCGGTCTGCGCGAACGATACGGCATGCAGTCTAATGTGCGCTTTTATGTCGATTATCTGCGCCGCGTGATGCACGGCGACCTGGGCGTTTCGCTCGAATACCGCAACTGGACCTGCAATCAAATCATCGCCGACGCCCTGCCGGTCAGCATGGCCATCGGCGCGGTCGCCATCGCCGTTGCGGCGCTGGCGGGCGTGACGCTGGGCGCGGCGTCGGCCGTGCGGCCGGGCGGATGGATCGACCTCGCCGCAATGGGACTGGCCGCCCTGGCCGTCAGCATACCGACTTTCGTCGTGGCGGCCGTGCTGCTCGTGCTGTTCAGCGTGACGTGGCCCATGCTGCCGGCGGGACAGTGGTCGGGGCCGCTGGACCTGATTCGCCCGGCGGTGGCGCTGAGTCTCGTACCGATGGCGTATGTGACGCGGCTGACGCGGTCGGGCATGATCGAGGCGATGAGCGCGGATTACGTGCGCACGGCGCGGGCCAAGGGCCTGTCGGAACGACACGTGGTCTGGCGTCACGCCCTGCCGAACGCGCTGCTGCCGGTCGTGAATTACCTGGGACCCGCGGCGGCGTGGACGATGACCGGATCGTTCGTCGTCGAGCGCGTGTTCAACATTCCGGGACTGGGCACGCACTTCGTCAACGGCGTGCTCAACCGCGATCAGATGCTCGTGCTGGCGGTGGTGCTGGTCTTTTCGACGATCATACTGCTGTTCAACCTGCTGGTCGATCTGGCGTGCGCGTGGCTCGATCCGCGTGTAGGTGACGCGGCACAATGAGCCGACCGACCACACAAGGATCTCGGTTGAATCACGTGAAGCGGGCCGGTGGCCCGTGCTCATGCAGTCAAACAGCGGCATCCGACGATGCTTCGCACGAAGGCGGCGGCGCCACATCGTGCTGCGCATGCGAACGCCCCACCCCGCGCTGAGGGAACCGCAGGGTGGGGTGTGATATGAGGGATTCGATTGGGAACGTATCGACGCTACTCGGACGGCGGTTTGCCCGCCGGCTGCGTCGTCGCGACTCCGTCGTCGCCCCGGTTCTCTTTTGGCGCATCACCGGCGTTGCCGTCGGCGTTTCCGTCGCCGCCGCCACCCATGAGCACGGCGCCGCCCGGCGGCGACACCACGCCCACGTTGGGCCGTGCGACGCGCGCCGTAGGCCGTGCCGGCTGCGTTGTTGCGACGCCCGTCGCGCCGGCCGGTCGCGAGGCGGCGGCCGTCACCGGCGGCAGGCCGCGGCTGGATACCGAGTAAACCGTGATTTTCAGACTCGGAAACTCGGGATCATCGGTGGTCACGATCAGATTCTTGGCGCCGGGCAGGCGATAGCCCATCGGCGCGTGGATGTTGATGCGTGCAATCGGCGGCGGTTCATTCTTGAGTTTGTCGGGCGACATCCACGGATCTTTGCGCGGCTTGCGCTCGGTGTTGGGAACGACCTCGACGCGCAATTCGGGGGCATCGGCGATCTCGGCGCTGAGGATGTTCACCGTCGCCTTGCCGTAATTCATGATGTCCGTTCCGAACGGCGAGCCGCCGCGCACTTCCTCGGGCAGGCGGATATTGACCGGCTTGGCGGCGATGCGCGGCGGGCGATAGGCCGAAACGCGCAGCGGCCAGACCGGCTTGCTGGGGTGCGAAGTCTTGATTCGGAAGTAATGCTGCAAGTAACCCGAGGGCAGCGGCGGGACCGTGCGGACCGTCACCTTCCATTTCTTGCCGACCTCGAGTTCTTCCAGGTCCAGCGCAAACGGCCGGTCCGGCTGGCTGGTCGGCGCGCTGGCGTTGGGCGGGCGCCGTGCCGGCCCGTCGGGGAGCACTTCGAGCGTCACCGGCTCATCGACATTGCTTGTCACTATCGCCGTCTGCGTCAGTTCGGAGTCGGGGTCGATGATCTCGGCGAACGTCCCGCAACTGTTGGGCGCCATGGTCAGCAGCGTCTTGACGTGGCCTTCCATGATGACGCGGAACGTCGGCCGCTGCGGATCGTTGGTCTTGATCGTCGCGCCCTTGGTGAGGCGCTGGCCCAGGCCATCGGTGCGAAGCGTGAAGGGCACATGCCCGACCTGACCCGGCTTGATGACTCGCTCGAACTGACCGGGCACGGTGCAGTGACAATCGGCTTTCACGTCGTCGATGATCAGCGTTTCGGTGCTGCTGGTGTTGCGAATCTCGAAGCGGTGCGTGACGTTGGCACCCTGCCAGACCTCGCCGAAATTGTAGAACGTCGCCGGGCACTCGAACCAGGCGCCGTTCAACGGGCCGGACAAAACGGGCTGCGTCGTCCCGGCTCGCGCAACGGCCGGTTGCGGCTGTCCGGTCAGGCCGGGACCCTGAAGCCTGGGAGGCTCGGCCGGCTGCGTCGCGTCGGGCGGCGTCGATTGTTCGGCCGGTACGGCCGTTTGTGCCCTGGCGGGCGTGTTGGCAAGAGCAAGGATGCAGGCACAGAGTCCAAGGATGCGATGCATGATGCAGTTTCCCTCCGCGGGCGAAACACCCGCCGGCTCTGGAACGGCGACGGCGAATCCCCCATTATGAGGGCCAAGCGGCCCGTTGTCATGACGCTTGACCGGTTATTTCCCCCCTTGGCGCGGGCGTTCGCGGATTTTCGCGGCTTTTCGCGTCGGGGCTTCCGCTGACGGTGGAGGTCGCTGCCGTGTCCGATTCGGCCGGCCCGGCGCGCAGGCCCAATCGCCCCATTCGCCGAGCCGCGAGGACGGACGCCAGCATGCCGACGGCCAGGATCGAGCAGATGACGATCAGCGACGCCTCGATCGACAGGGCGTCCGGAAATGCGTGCGCCAGAATCATCTTGACGCCCACAAACGCCAGCACGAACACCAGGCTGAGCTTGAGGTAGCGGAACCGATCCATCAGGCTGGCCAGGGCGAAATAGAGCGAACGCAGCCCGAGAATCGCGAAGACGTTGGACGTGAACACGATGAACGGATCGCGCGTCACGGCGAAGATGGCGGGAATGGAATCCACCGCGAACAGCACGTCGGTGCTTTCGACGACCAGCAACACAAGAAACAACGGCGTGACGGCGGCGCGGCCGTCGATTCGCGTGAAGAACCGCTGCCCCTCGAAGTTGGGGCTGACCGGGTACCAGCGACGGGCAACCCGGACCAGAATGTTGTTCTCGGGTTCGACGCTCTCCTCGCTGGTCAGCAGCATCTTTACCGCCGTGAGGAACAGAATCGCGCCGAACACGTAGGTGATCCAGTCAAAGCGCCGGATCAGCGCGACGCCCGCGGCAATCATCACGCCGCGCATGATCAGCGCGCCGAGGATGCCCCAGAACAGCACGCGGTGCTGATACACCGCCGGCACGCGGAAATATGCGAAAATCATCGCGATGACGAAGATGTTGTCGAGGCTCAGCGACTTCTCGATCAGATATCCCGAGAAGAATTCCAGCGCCGCCTGCCGCCCCCCGAGCTGATGCCCGATGTGCAGGCCGATGCCGAGCCAGTGATGCTCGTACATGTAATAGACGGCGGAGTTGAAGAGCAGAGCGATGATCACCCAGAAGGCGGTCCAGGCCAGGGCTTCGCGCGTGCCGATGACGTGCGGCCGGCGATGAAATACGCCCAGATCCAGGGCCAACATGCCGAGGACAAGGACGATGAATCCGACCCAGAGCCACACCGTCATGAAATTGGGTACCTCGTCTTTGGCTCCGACTCTTCCGCGGCCGCACCGCGCGGCAGACTCGACAACACCGGCCGGCTGAGCGACCCCGCCGACGGCCGCATGGCATCGGCTCGCACGACAATGGGAACCGGCACGAACGGCCGGTCCGGCACGCGCCGCAACAGCGGAAGCGTCAGCAGGCGACCGACGAACGATGCGGCGAACAGCACCATGTAAGCGGTCCGCCCCTCTCCGATGAAATGCAGCATGGCGCCGCCGATCAGCGAACCTCCGACCAGCGCCACGGCGTTGGCAAGATTGAAGGCGGCCAGCACGCTCGTGCGCTCTTCCTCACGGATCGTTTCGAACAGCATGAGGAAGTTTCCCAGCTCGTACGCGCCCCACATCGCGCCGGCGAGCAGTTGAACCGCCAGAAGATACCAGAAGTCGCCCGACACCAGCCACAGCGCCGACAGCGGCACGATGCCCCATCCGCCCAGCCACAGCAGCCGCCGCACGCCGCGACGTCGCGCAAAGCGGCCCAGCGCCGGCAGCGTGGCACTCTTGGCAACGAACGCCGCGGCGATGAGCACCGAGTACGCCAGATACGAAAAGTGCAGTTGATTTAGCAAATAAGGCGTGAAGAACGGGCCGGCGATCTGGATGGTGGTCTGCACGGCGAGCATATAGACCAGCAGGCGGCCGTCGGGACCGTGCCGCGCGCGGCGCCACAACTCGCCCAGCGAAACGTCCTGGTGCGTGTCCAGTTCCGCGTCGGACTCGCTGTGCCGCGTCAGCAGCATCGAGGATACAAGGCGCGCCAGCATGGCGACGCTGAAAAGCACCGCGAACATCGCCGCCGGCCCCCACGGACGGCTCGCCGCCTGCAAGGCCCAGCCGCCCGCCAGCAGGCCGATCAGCGTGGCCGCCTGCATGATTCGGGTTCGGTGTGCGAAAAAGGTGGTGCGCAGAAGTGTGGGCACCAGGCGGCTCATCCAGGTGTTCCAGGCGGCGCCGGCGGCCAGCCCGGCGGCCCAGTAGACCGATGCGGCCAGGAACACGATCGCAACGGGGCCGCGGCCAAGCAGCGCCATGGCGATCATGGGCAGGAAGCTGGCCGCCTGAATCGCCACGGTGAGCGCGACCCACAGTCGATGCGAGCCGATGCGGCGGACGCCCCACGGTGCAGCCAGTTGTACGAATCCGCCGGCCAGCATGGGGAGCGAGGCCACGAGTCCGGCGGCGATCTCGCCGGCGCCGAGGGCCAGGACGAAGGCGGGGAAATAGGTTTCGCCGATGCCGACCATGAGGCTGTACGCGCCGCCGTCGGCGGCGATCAGGCGCAGGTCGCGTCGCAGCACGGTGCTACGTCGGGGAGGCTCGTCGGCGGGGTCAGTCGGCGCATCGTCCCGCGGGGGTGCGGAGTCGGCGATCGAGGCGGGAGGCGAGGACATTGGGGGCGCCGTTCCTTCGGCAAAACGGAATGATAGTCTCGACCGGTCGGCGGCGTAGAAAATGAAATCGAGCGGTCAATGGGGATCACCGGCACGATCGGCGGTCAAGATCGTCGGCGCCGGCTCACATCTCAATGCCGGGTCCGCCGCGGCCGGCCTATTGCCATCGCCGCGGGGCCGTCACGTGGAATGCCTGCACGAGAAAGGCCGGGGGCGGCGGCGGGATGACTCAAAGCAGCTCGATCAACGCCGCATGTCCGGGCGAAGCTGTGAGGCGGCGGTCTGCCGTGACCAGGGGTGCGTTCAGCATCTCGGCCAGTGCTACGTACACCGCGTCGTAGGCCGTCAGATCTCTTCGCAGCATCCAGATGCGCGGCAGCAGCGGACTGTGGGGGTACCGGTGAATGGGCAAACTCGACAGGTCGGACAACGCCTCGTCGCACCGTTCCGGATCGACTTCGCCCTTCCACGCGTAGCGGCGCAGAACCTGGGCGACTTCGACATCGACCAGGTGCGGCGCACAAACAATCTGTTCCGGTGAAAAGAACCGCGGCTGGAGACGTCGCCCGCGCGTCGAATTGAGCAGCAGTTCCAGTAACGCGGATGAATCAACGACGATCATCGCCGTGAACGTTCCTCTCGCACGGCGCGCGCCGGAGATACGCGCGGTCGCACCGGTCGGCGACTCGCGAGCCGACTGCGCATCTCTTCGAGGGACGGCCGCTCAGCGACGCGCCGCAGTTCTGCCAGCAGATAGTCCGACAGCGACTGTCCTGCCAGCGCGGCGCGCGCCTTGAGCGTCGCATGGAGTTGCTCGGGCACGTTTCGCACCTGAATCATCCGGGACATGCTCACAGCATAGGAGCATGTGTGGAACATGTCAATCACTCGGCTGCCGCTCGCCTCGCGACCCTGCGACACGAACGATTCGGCGTGGCTGGGGCGGACCCTAACGTCAGAATCCACCCGGCGACAGGCGGTCCCGGAAAACGGACAACTCCTGTAGAATGCCCCGCATGACTGTCCGTCGCCACGCCACGCCGCCCCGCCGGCCTCATCGCGTCGCGCGTCATATCGTCACGCCGTACTTGATCCTGGCCGTCGGATGGATCGTCGTCAGCGACTGGCTGCTGTTCCGTGATGCACCGGCATCCGGCGCCGCCACGGCGCCCAGCATGCTCAAGGGGCTGCTGTTCGTCGCGGTCACGGCGACGCTGCTGTACCTGCTGGTGTATCGCTACGCGGCGACGACCGAGCGCCTTCATCGCGAACTGGCGGCCAGCGAATCGCGATTCCGCCTGGCGCTGGAGCGCGCTCCGGTCGGGGTGACGGTTCAGGACCGCGAACTGACATACGTATGGGCTTATCACACGCCGTTCGAAGGACCCGACGCGAGCATCGTCGGCCGCCGCGACGAGGACCTGTTCGACGTCGAGGACGCCGCACTGCTTCGCGCGGTCAAGAAGGAGGTGCTGCGCGAAGGCCGTGCCCTCCATACCGTCGTCAGTCTGCGAATCCGCGGCGAACCGCGCCATTTCGATCTGACCGTCAGCCCGGTCATGGACGTCCGGGACGGCACGATTGGCGTGGCCTGCGCGGCGGCCGACGTGACGGACCTGAAGCGCACCGAGCAGGCGTTGCGGGCGGGCGAAACGCGGCTCCGGGCGGTCGGCGAAATCGCGCAGGCCATATTGCGGGCGCGTTCGCCAGAGTCGATCGCGCAAGCCGTGGTCGGCCACGTACGCGGCCTGACCAGCGCTGCGCGCTGCTGCGTGCTGTTGTACGACTTCGAGGACGACTCGGCCGAAGTGCTGGCCGTCGATGCCGACCGGCCCACGCGTCTGGCGGCGGGCACGCGCCGGTCGCTGCGGACGATGGGCGGCCGTGAGGCGGTTCGCGCCCACGAGACGATTGAAATCGGCGATTCGTCAACCGCCTCGTATCCGCCGCCACTGGTTGCCGCGTGGCACGAGGAGGGGCTGGCGGCCTGCGTGATCGTGCCGCTGGACGCCGAAGGCGAGCGCATCGGCGCGCTGAGTCTTTCGTTCGGCGTGGGAGAACCGTTACGGCCGCGGGACGTGGACGTGGCGCGCGAGGCGTCGCAGCTTGTGGCGATCGCATTGCGACAGGCGGCGCTGCAGCGCCGGGTGCAGGACTACACGGTCGAGCTGGAAGCCCGCGTGCGCGAGCGCACGGCGGCGCTGACAGAGAGCAACACGGAACTGGAGGCATACACCTACAGCGTGTCGCACGATCTGCGCGCGCCGCTGCGGGCGATCATCGGCTTCGCCGCGGCGATGAACGAGGACCGCGGTGCAACGCTGGACGAAACGAATCGCGACTATCTGGCGCAGATCATCCGCGGCGCCGAGCAGATGGATGCGCTGATAAAGGACCTGTTGACGCTCAGCCGCCTGCGCCAGGAGGAACATGCCATCGACCTGGTCGACTCGGAGGGCATTGTTCGCGAAACGCTGGCGGAGATGGCAGCGGAGACGAGCCAGCGGAATGCGACGATCGAGGTCGAATATCCCTTGCCGCGCGTCCTCGCCAACCGCACACTATTGCGTCAGGCGGTCCGCAACCTGGTCGGCAACGCGACCAAGTTTGTCGCGCCCGGCGTGGCGCCGCGCGTGCGGATATTCGCCGAATCGCGTGACGACCGCTTTCGATTCTGGGTCGAGGACAACGGCATCGGCATCGCGCCGGCGGATCAGGAACGCATCTTCGTCCCGTTCGAGCGGCTGCACGGCGTTGAACGCTACGCGGGAACCGGCATCGGCCTTGCGATCGTCCGCAAGGCGGTGCTGAACATGGGGGGCGCCGTCGGCGTGGAATCGCAGCCGGGCGGCGGCAGCCGGTTTTGGTTCGAGCTGTTCGCCGTGCCGCCGTTGTGACGCGCGGGCGCCTTTCGTGACGGAAACAAGGTCTATGTCCAGTCGCCCGCTTTCGATTCTGCTGATCGACGACAATCCCGCCGACCGAATGCTGACCGCGCGCGAACTGGCGCACGAGTTTCCCGACGTCGAGATCGAGCAGGTCTTCGACCGCGAGGGGCTGGACGGGGCCATGCAGCGCGGCGGCTTCGATCTGATCATCACCGACTTTCATCTGCGCTGGAGCGACGGCCTGCACATCGTTTCCGAAGTGCGCGACCGGTTTCCGCTGATTCCCATCATCATGTTCACCGGCACGGGCAACGAGCAGATCGCCGTCGAGGCGATGAAGGCCGGACTGGACGATTACATCGTCAAGGCGCCGCAGCACTTCCGCCGATTGCGGACGGCGGCGCGCATGGCCCTCGATCGCGCAGCGCAACGCCGCGCCATGCACCTGGCCGAAGAGCGCTATCGCAAGCTGTTCGACGACGTTCCCATCGGCATCTATCAGATGTCGCTCGACGGACGCTTCATCCACGCCAATCCGGCGCTGCTGCAAATGCTCGGCGCGGCGAATCTGGATGAGCTGGTGTCGGCCTTTCCCGAACGGTTTGCGGCCGAGTCGTTCCAACCGAACTGGCCGCCGACGGCTTTCGACGACCGTCGTGACGATCACGTGTTCGAGATGCCGATGCGGCGGCTGGACGGCGACGTGATCTTCGTACGCGTGACCGACCGATTGATCCGCAACGCGCAGGGGCAGCCGTTGTATCACGAGGGCATCGCCGAGGACATTTCGGATCGACGCCATCGCGAGGAGCAATTGCGCCTGCTGGTGGCAGCCATCGACGGGGCCGACGAAGCGCTGGTCATCACCGACGCCGATCTGGAACCGCCGGGACCCCGCATCTCCTTCGCGAACCGGGGTTTCGAGCGCATGACCGGGTATTCGGCCGACGAAGTCATTGGCCGATCGCCGCGGCTGTTGCAGGGACCGGCCACCGATCGGCGCGTGCTGGAGCAAATGAAGGCGCAGTTGCAGGCGGGCCGTGTGTGTGCCGGCAGCACGGTGAACTACCGAAAGGACGGAACGGCATATCACGTGGAATGGAACATCGCGCCGATCCGGGACGCCGACGGCCGGGTGACGCATTTCCTGTCCGTGCAGCGCGACGTGACGCAGCGCGTGCAGATGGAAGACCAGGTGCGGCAATCGCAGAAGCTCGAGGCCGTCGGCCAGCTCGCCAGCGGCATTGCGCACGATTTCAACAACATGCTGACGGTCATCTTCGGCAACTGCTCGCTGGCCAAGGCCGCGCTGGCGCCCGAGAACCCGGCGTTCGCGGCGCTGGAGCAGATCGAGCTGGCCGCGCAGCAGGCCAGCGGCATCACCCGCGCGCTGCTGACGTTCGCCTGTCGGACGCCGACCGAGAAGCGGCCGGTGGATCTGCGCACCGAAGTGCGCGAGGCCGCGCTGATGCTCCAGCGGCTGCTGCCGGCGGGCGTGTCGCTGCACATTGACGATTCCGGGCCACCGGCGATCGCGTTTGCCGACCGCACGCAGTTGCAGCAGATCATTCTGAACCTGGCAGTGAACGCGCGCGACGCCATGCCGCGCGGCGGCACGCTGCGCATCGGTCTGCTACCGACCGCGAACAAGGTTCCGATGAACGCCGTGGAGGAGCCGGCGACGCCCGTACCGATGGTGGGGATTCGCGTTCAGGATGACGGCGAGGGCATCGCGCCGGAGTCGCTTTCCCGCATTTTCGATCCGTTTTTCACAACCAAGCCCCGCGGCAAGGGAACCGGCCTGGGGCTGGCCGTCGTTCATGGCATCGTGACCGATCACGGGGGTCGGATCGAGGTCGAATCGGTGGCCGGCGAGCAGACGACGTTTTCGATCTGGTTGCCGCGGTCCGAGCATGTTCCCGACGTCGTCGACAGCGAGGGCGTCGTCGCGCCGCCGCGCGGCCGGGGCGAACTGATTCTGCTGGCGGAGGATCACAGCTACGTGCGCGAGATCATCGCGGCGGCCCTGACGGCGGCCGGTTACGAAGTGACGGCGGTTCGCGACGGTAATGAGCTGATGAACGCCTACCGCGATTCGTGCGATCGGCTGCGACTGATGGTGTTCGACATCGACCTGCCGAAGCGCAGTGGTCTGGACTGCCTGCGGGAAATTCGCGCCGCCGGCGACGCCACGCCGGCGATGATCATCACCGGGGCGGCCTCGATCGCCGAACATGAGCTGCACGATCCGCGATCGATCGTGATGCACAAGCCGTTTCCGATCCCGGAGCTGGTCCGCACGGCGGCCCGGATCATCGCCAGGGGCAGCGCCGCGGCGCCGATGGCGTAGGCGAACCGAGGGACCGGATCAGACGGTTCGGTTCTGATGTATCGCCTGGTGCGGGCTTTCTGCCCGCACAAACGGGCTACACGCCCGTTTCACGCGAGATTGAAAAGATGCGAGAGTTTTGAGCGGCGCCACGCGCGATTGGCCGACTCGGTTTGTTCCCCATCACGATGCAATCTTGGAGGAGACGAGCGCGGAGGACGCAGTGCGGCGCGACAGCGACGTGGCATCCGAACCACCCGTCTGCTCGGACGCCCGACAGACGCGATTGCGCCCCGCGCGCTTCGCGGCATAGAGCGCATCATCCGCCGCTTTGATCAGACGGTCCGGACCGGCCATGTCCGCCGATCGCTGCGCCACCCCCACGCTGATCGTCAGGCGCAATTCGGGAGCCGCCTCATCCAGCGGATAGGATTCGATCGCTTGGCGCAGTCGCTCGGCCAGATTCGCCGCGGATTCTTCCTGGGTATTCGGACAAACGATCAGAAACTCTTCGCCGCCGAACCGGCAAGTCAACTCGCCGGCGCGCACCTCGTGTCGCAGGATGCGCGCGTGGGTCTTGAGCGCAAAGTCGCCCATGGCGTGCCCGTACCGGTCGTTGATGCTCTTGAAAAAATCCAGATCGAGCATCAGCACGCTGAGCGGGGCGCCGTCGCGATTGGACGCCGCCCAGCATTCCTCCAGACGCTCGACGCCGGCCGTGCGATTGGCCAGCCCCGTCAGCACGTCGGTCCGCGCCAGGCGCTCCAGTCGCTGGATTGCGACCGACAGCTTGAGATTGACGGCAGCCAGCTCGTCGTTGGCGTGTCGCAGGTCGCCGGCCGTGCGACTCACCTCGGTCTGTAGCGCCACGATACGCTCCCCGGCCCGCAGCCGCGCCAACAACTCGCGCGGACGGAACGGTTTGTATACGTAATCGTCCGCGCCGGCGTCGAGCGCTTCGACGACCTGATCCTCATCCGTGACGGCCGTGAGCATGATGCAATAGACCGGCTGGTCGCCCGCCTGGGCGCGGATGGCGCGACACAGCTCGACGCCCGAGATGCTGGGCATGCGCCAGTCGGTCAGCACCAGGCCGGGCCGCTCGCGGCGGTACAGTTCCAGCGCCTGGAACCCGCAGTCGGCGCACAGAACCGTGTGGCCGTCCTGCTTCAGGTGATGCGCCAACAGGTGCGTCATCCATGGATCGTCGTCGACTACCAGTACTTTGCAGCTCATGTACGGCTCACTTGTGCGTCCCGGACCCCTGTCTCCCCTCAGGCACGGTGGCAGGCCGTCGGCGCCAACGGCGCGGGCGGCTCGCATTCGCGCATTTCGACGGGCTGCACGAGTCGTTGGATGGCGAAAAAAGGTCATTTACATCAATTGCATCGGCGATGCCGAGTGAGGCGGCGGGGTGGCGTAATCACGTCACCGCCGGCGGCGCCACGCGAACAGAGCCGCATGTCGAGCGTGTTGGGCTGACGGCGGCGCCCCGCCGATCGTCCGGCGGCGCATGTAAACCGCTGCATCGACAAACGTTATCGACGCGGTCCGGCGTGTTAGTCGAACATGGCGGAACATGACATCAATTGACACGATCGCGTTATTGAGTTCGCAGCCGAAATAGGTGATATTTGACTCAGTCGATCGAGCGACGCCGGGCGTCGAGGGGACGCGGTGTTGGGGATGAAGTCAGCCGCCCGATGCCCCGGACCGTCACCAGGCGGACCGCAGCGCGTCGCAGATCAATCTAAGTCAAGGTCAGGTGATGGATTTCGACGAAAAGCCCCGTGCGGGGCCGGGGCGGAATCCGCGCGCCCGGAAGGTGGACAAGGCAAGCGACCACGCGTCGACAAACATTCAGGGCGCGGAGCGGTTTATCAGGAAATACTCGCGGTCGTTAGTCGGCTTCCGCGTACACGCCGACGGCTGCGATGTGCCATGGGTCAGCGAGAAGCAGGGGCGAACATGATTCGGTCGGGGATCGGCTCGCGGCGCGAAACGACGGGCCGCATCAAGTTCGCTTCGGGAGGTTGCAATGGCGTCGGTTCAGATTCAAGACAATGTGGGATTGTGGCGCGCGTTCAAGGCCGGACACGCCGACTCGGTGCGGAATCAGCTCGTCGAGATGTACATGCCGCTGGTCAACGTTCACGCCAAGATGATGTGCGCCAAATTCCCGCGCTGCGTGGAGTTCGATGATCTTGTTTCGACCGGCGTGCTGGGGCTGATCGAGGCGGTCGAATCCTACGATCCCGATCGCGGCGTGAAGTTCTCGACGTACTGCGCCCCGCGCGTCCGCGGCGCCATCCTCGACGAACTGCGGAAGCTGGACTGGATCCCCCGCCTGACGCGCGCCCGCCGACGCCAGATTCGGGTGGCCATCAACGAGCTGGAATCCGAACTGGAGCGGCAGCCCAGCGACGACGAGATCGCGCAGCGCGTCGGGATCGATCGTGAGTCCTACCGCGACATGAGCCGACACGCGCGGATCGCGTCCGTCGTGCAGCTCGACGCCATCAGCGGCGATGAGCCGGATGAGCGGCACTTCTCCCTGATGGATCCCCGATCGCCCGATCCCAGCGAGGAGATCGAGCGGCGCGACTTGTGCGACACCGCCCCGCGGCATCTCGGCCGCGGCGACCGCTACATCCTCAAGCGCTACTACGTCGACGAGGTCACGATGAAGGAACTGGGCGCCACGCTCGGCCTATCGGAGAGCCGCATCAGCCAGAAGCTCACGTCGATTCACAAGAAGCTGCGCGACGTGATCGAGAGCGACGTCGCCCGCGCCGAATCGCCGCGGCTGCGGCCGTTCCGCGTGCCGGCCGCAACCGACACGGATCCGGCGATTCCCTGGACGGCCGAGGATTTTTCCGATGAAGCGCCTCAGGTTCGCGTTCGTCGGCCCAGAAAAACAAGGTCGTTGAAGTCGGCGCCCAGCGACGCGGCGCTGGCGATTGCGTCGTAGTGGCAGGGGTCGGAATCGGCGCCCTGTGAAACTCGCGTGGAACGGCCCCGCCTGCGCGGGGGTGTAGCCCGTTCATGCGGGCAGACCGCACACACCACGCGATGCATCAGATGCAAACAGCGTGAAAGGCCACACGAGCGGCGCTGCGGTCCGGCGGAAACGTACCGGCCGTGGCGATGGCGTAACATCCCCCGCCGTCGCCTTCTTTCAGCATTACAAATGACGTTGGGGCGTTGGCACGAAGTCGCCGGCGCGGTTCTCAATGCTGATACGCGGCGCGATGCGCTGCGACGACGCCGGTTGATCCGCATCTTCATATCATGATAATCATTGCCGACTAATCCGCCGGGAACGAAGAGTAGGCCTGCACCAGTTGTAATGCTTAAGCCCCTCCCCGCAATCGGACATAAGAATTCCGAATTATTTGCATGGTTTATTACCTCGATGGTCTTAGAATCCGATAAGAAAGACGCGCGATCAGCAAGCGGTGCCACTGAAGCGGCGCGCGGGCGCGCCGGCCGCGGACGACTGGGATCATCATTCGCGAAGCGCATTCAGATTGCGAAGCGCTTCCGTCTTGAACGGCGATGCCACACTCGATGATGTCACCCGGAAAAAGCGGAAGCTGCGGCGCCTGCTCCGTGTCGCACCCTCGCTGCATCCGCATCCTGCTGTGCGACGATCAGGCGCTCGTGCGGCACACACTGGCCACGTGGCTCGGCGCTGCGCCCGGCTTCGAAGTCGTGGCCGAGACCGACTCGGCCGACGACGCCATCGCGGAAGCCCAGCGACTCAAGCCCGACGTGGCACTGCTGGACATCGACATGCCCGGCCGGCTGAGCTTCGAGGCCGCGCGTATGATCCGCACGATCTCGCCGCAGACCAAGGTCATCTTCCTCAGCGGCTTCTGTCACGACAACTACGTCGAACAGGCTCTTTCGGTGCAGGCTTCCGGCTATCTGCTCAAGGGCGATCGGCCCGACGAAATCATGGAGGCCATCCGCAAGGTGGCCGGCGGATCGGTCTTCTTCTCGCCGGCAGTGCAGTCGCGAATCGTGATCGATCCGGGCGGCGCGGCCGCGCCGCCGGAGCGTCACTCACGGCTGAAGCTGCTGTCTCGCCGAGAGATTGAGGTGCTGGGCTACATGGGCCGCGGTCTGGCCAAGAAACAGATCGCAGACGCCATGCACTTGAGCACGAACACGATCGGCCGTCACGTCACGAGCATCATGAACAAGCTGGACATCCACGATCGCGTGGAACTGGCCCGCTTCGCCATTCGCGAAGGTCTGGTGCAGCCGTAGGGGGTCGGGTGATACCGGCGCCTTTCCCCAGTGCCTCGGCACAGACACATCATGGCGCCCCACCGTTTGAGTCCGTTCAAATCGCGTGCGGTATCACACAAGTGCCCGCTCCGACAGGGCGGGAGGGCTGTTGTGTTTTACCATGGACACGCGCGCCATGGCGGGATAGAGCTGGATGAGGCAACCTCGCTGCCGGAAGGCGCCGAAGCGCCGGTGAGGCTGCTGTCTGATCCGGCAGGTGAAGAGGAGATTCCAACGCTCTACGAGCGCCTCGGGCCGGTGATTGGCAAGGCAACGCGGCTGCCGACCGATGCGGCAAGGAACCAGGCTTCCGGGCGCTACTCAAATAGACGGCACGACGCGACCGTTCCAGCGACATGATTCGCCTGTGGCGGTTCGGTGGAGCGCGGGGCCTCAGTCCGTATCAGATATCAGGCGACGCGCAGCCTACGTCAGCCGGCCGGCGCGTTCGACGTTTGTGGCCGCTCGCCGTCAGACGATTGGGGCGCCGGCTCGGCTGCCACATTCGTCACCAGCGCCACGCCGTCCACGGTCGTTCCCGCGCGAGGCGACATCCGGCCGACCTCGCGAAACGGCACGTCGCGGACAAAGCGGCGGAGGCGCTCGACGTCGTCGGCCTCGACCAGCACCCACACCGGCTTCGGACGTCGCAGCGTTTCGGCCATGCGCTGCGCGGTCCACAGGGCGCGTTCGGCGACGTCTTCGGCGTCTTCGTCGTGCGTCCGCAGGAACGTTACGGGATCGTCAAGCCGCGCGAATCCCAGCCGGCCATAGAAAACCAGCCGAGCGTCCGGCCGGCCGAGCCACTGGACCGCTTGCCCGTCGGGCGCGCTTCGTTTCACAAGCTCGCGCAACGTGACTGCATCGGGGCGCGCATCGAACCGTGTGCCAACGACTGGACGAAGGCCGATGATCAGCCCGAGGGCCGTCGCACCAACGCATGCAAGACTCAGCGCGCGGCGCTGCCGGGCATAGCACACCGACGCCGCCAGCACGCCGAGCACCGCCGCCGCGCCGCCGATCAACACGATCGGGCGCCAGTCCGGCCGCGCTCGCGAGACGTACGCCGCCGCCCCGCCGATTATGCCGATCGACGCACAGACGGCGGTCGTCGCGCCCCGCACGGCCCAGGGGCGCGGACGCTCGGCTAGGAAGAAGTCATCCAGCGCCACAGCCAGCAACAGCAGTGCCGCCGGCATGGCCGGCAGCAGATAATGGTCGCGCTTGACGCCGGCCACCGTGAGAATCAGCAGCGACACAACCAACCACAGCCAGTAGCAGAACAGCGGCCCGCGCCGCTCCGCGTGCCGGCGCTGGAAGGGCGCGGCGAGCGCGGCCGGCAACGACGCGGTCCACGGCAGGGCCAGCACGGCCAACACGAGCAAATATTCCCACGGCCGATCGAACCATCGCGCCGCGCCGTCGCCGCGCAGTTCGCCGCTGAATCGCTCGAGGTTCTCTGATTCGACGACTTCCCAGAAACCCTCGACGCGGCGGGCAACCAGCACAAACCACGGCGCAACCATTGCGATGAAGATGAGAACGCCGGCGACCGGCCGCAGCGCCCACCACTCGCGCCACGCCCAACGCCGCGACACGAGTTGCCATCCGACGAACACCGCGAGCGGAACGCCGACCACGATGCCCGCCATCGGCGCCTTGGCCAGCATCGCAATCGCGAAGGCGACGTACATTGCGTACGCCGTCAGCCGGCCGGAACGGCTCGTGACCTGGGCCTGGACGGCGTCGCCGGTTCCCAGCAGCCCGCGCCGCCGCATCCAGACGACAAACAGCAGATAGCACAGCGCGCACCAGAACGTTAACTGCATGTCGACCATCGCGTTCTGCGAGAAGTGGATCATCGACACGGCGCAGGCGCCTGCAAACGCGGCAACGGCGGCCTGCCGCGGCGTCAACGTCAGGCGCGCCATGCTCCAGACGCACAGCAGCGTTCCCCAGCCGGCCAGCAGCGACGGCAAGCGGGCGGTGCGTTCGTCCACGCCGCCGGTGATCAGCGCGGCGGCCGCGACCGACCAGTAGCCCAGCGGCGTCTTGCGGACGCGCGGCGCGCCGGCAAAACGAGGCACGATCCAGTCGCCGGATTCGGTCATCTCGCGTGCCGTCTCGGCGACCAGGCACTCATGCTCGGTCAGGGCGACATCCTGCGAAAGGCCGTACAGCCCGGCGGCAACCGTCAGGACGAACGAAGCGATGGCGGCAAGGTCGTAACGCGATACCTTCATCGAGCAAAAAGTTGTAACGTATGCGGCGCGGCGCGTCACGCGGTTGCGGTTATCATCCGCGATGCAGCGCAATGGGCACGGGCTTTCATGCGGAGCGGTTCGGCCGCGGCAACAACCTGCGATGTTACGCCGATTACGAGGTTCAGTGCGATGGCGAATCATGTCGTATTGCGAACGGACTTGTCGGGCGCGCCGGTGCGGCGCGGCAAGGTGCGCGATGTTTATGATCTCGGCGATCACCTCATCATTGTCGCGACCGACCGCATCAGCGCGTTCGACGTCGTGATGGCCAACGGCATCCCCGATAAGGGGCGCATCCTGACGGCCCTGTCGCGCTTCTGGTTCGAGCGCCTGTCGAGCGCGCGGCCGCACCATCTCATGCGCATCATCGACGAGCCGGCCGATGCCGGCGCGATCGGGCAACGCGCCGCCGAATTCATTCGGCACCATCTGGCCACGCTGCGCGGGCGCTCCATGCTCTGCGTGCGGGCCGACGTCGTACCCATCGAGTGCGTCGTGCGCGGCTATCTGGCCGGAAGCGGCTGGAAGGAATATCAGGAGACGGGCCGCGTCTGCGGCGTCGCGCTGCCGCCGGGTCTGCAACCATGCGACAAGCTGCCGGAGCCGATCTTCACGCCCGCCACCAAGGCCGACGAGGGGCACGATGAGAACATTTCATTCGAGCAGGCCTGCGCGCTGGCCGGCGGCGACGTGATGCGCGCACTGCGCGAGCGCAGCGTGCGGCTGTACGTCGAGGCGGCCGACTACGCCCGCCCGCGCGGCGTGATGATCGCGGACACCAAGTTCGAGTTCGGCCGTCGCGGCGGCGAGTTGCTGCTGATCGACGAAGTGCTGACGCCGGATTCGTCGCGATTCTGGCCGTCCGACAAGTACGAAGCAGGCCGCGATCAGGAGAGCTTCGACAAGCAATACGTGCGGAATTATCTCGAGACGCTCGTCAAGCAGGGCCGCTGGAACAAGACGCCGCCCGGTCCGGAGTTGCCGACGGAGGTCGTTCAGGAAACGCGCGGGCGCTACGTCGAAGCGTACCGCCTGCTGACCGGCCGCGATTTTTCGTGAGGACGAGCGCCGGAGTGAAACGTCGCAAAGTCGAAACCGGGAATTTCACGCAGAGGCGCGGAGGTCGCGGATGACTGGATACGCGCCTGCGCGGGAATGACGGCTGATGGCTGAATGCTGATGGCTGAAAGCCGATGGCTCACCGCTCAATCCACGTGTATCGCCATCATCGTGATGTCATCGAACTGCTTGTTGTGGCGGATGAACTGCTGGACGTGCCGGCGGATTTTTTGAATCAGATCGCGGGGCGGCTCGCCGGAGTTGGCGCGGAGCAGCGTTTCGAGCCGTTCCTGGCCGAAGAACTCTTCCTTGTCATTCTGCGCATCGGGCACGCCGTCGGTGTATAGAAAGATGGTCGATGAGCCATCCCCCATAGGAAAGACGACTTCTTCGTGCACGATGTCGGTCTCGACGCCCAGCGGCAGCGCCGACGGCTCGGGCACCTCGACCATGTAGTTGCCGGCGCGCAGATGCAGCGGGCGCGGATGGCCGACGTTTACGTAGTGGAACGTGCGCGTCTTCGGATCGACGATGCCGAATACCCCCGTAATGAACCGCTCGGAATCGACGTTCTGGCAGATCAGCTTGTTCAGCCGCTGCATCGCCGGCACCAGCTCGTGACCCTCGAGCAGCGTTACGTGCACGGCCGCCTGGAGATTGGCCATCAGCAGCGCCGCCGGCACGCCCTTGCCCGAAACGTCGGCGATGACGACGGTGATGCGGCCGTCGGGGCGCTCGAAATAGTCGAAGTAGTCTCCGCTGACCTGGCGGCCGGGATCGTTGATGGCGTCGACGGTCACGCCGCCGCAGGAAAGCGGCTCGGACGGAAAGAGGCGGTTCTGAATCTGCCGCGCCAGCATGAGCTGGTTTTCCATCTGGTAGCGGCTTTGCAGTTCTTCGAGCAACTGGACGTTCACCAGCCCCATCGCCGCCAGCCGGCCGAGCGAAGCGAAGAAGTCGATGTCTTCCTTGGTGTAGCCGACGGCGCTGGTGATGCGGTCGCCGTAGAGCGCGCCTTGGACCTTGTTGTGGTAGACGAGCGGCACGACCATCGCCGAGCAGATGTGATTGCTGATCATGCTCGTGGTGGGCGTGGGCATGTCACGCACCGGATCGTTGATGAGGATTCGCTCGCCGTTGTACAGCGCGCGTTCCACCAGCGTGCGACTGATGCGCACCTCGCCCTGCGCGTCGGCCCGCAGATTTTTCACGACGACCCAGCGCGGCGGCGTCGGATCACCGGCCCACAGGGCCAGGCCGGCGCGTTCCAGCCCCAACACTTCCATGCTGGCTTCCACGACTTCGTTCATCAGATCGTCGCGCTCGAATCGGCCGGACAGGCGCTCATAAAGATCGTACAGCCGCTCGAGCCGCTGCTTCGAAAGATCGAGCCGCGCCGTCGGCGACCACACCGACTCCGATGACGACTTGATCTCGGGATCGGACAGGATGACGGTCGGCGACGAGCCGGTGCGGACCACCAGATAACAGGAGCCGATGCCGACGCGGTCGCCTTCGTTGAGGCGCACGGGGTCGGATACCGGCTGATCGTTGACCGTCGTGCCGTTCTTGCTGTGGCAGTCCTCGACGAACAGTCGCTCGTCGTCGGTCTGGTAGATGCGTGCGTGGCGGCGCGACGTCAGCGGATCGTCGATCACGATATCGCAATCGGGATCGCGCCCGAGAACCAGATGCCGCTTGCCAATCGGGAGATTCTCGACGCGGCCGTCCGAGAAATGAATTCTGAGTTCCGCCATGATCGAATCCCGATTCGGCCGGTGCGAGGGATCCGGCCTGCCCGGCACGCAGTGTTAATTCTCGACCGTCCGAAAGCGACTGTCAATCCACGCCGCCGTCCGCGGTGGCCCGCGCCGTGGCCGGCTATTCCGGTTCCGGGCGCCGCGAGCCGAAATGAGCGTTGGGAATCCCGCCCCGGGATGCTATTATGGTGAACTGCCCGAACCGCCCCGACCGACCAAACAGGGGGAGAAGAGCACGCGATGTCATCGTCCGATCCGTCGGCCCCAACGCGGGCCGCCCGCAAGGAATCATCTGAGCAAAGAGATTCGTCCGACGCGCCCAGGCGGCGTTTGTGGCCCATCCTCGCGCTCGCGGCGTTGGCCGTGCTGACATTGGGTGACGAGGTCTGGGCGTGGGGACCGGCCACGCACGTCAAGCTGGCCGGCGACCTGATGTCCTCCGGCCTGCTGCCGGCCGCGCTGGCGAGCCTGCTGGGCCGACACGCGTGGCACTTCCTGTATGGCAACGTCGCGGCGGACATCGTGTTTGCCAAGAAGCTCAGCCGGATCAAGCAGATTTGCCATCACTGGACGACGGGCTTTGCGATGCTCGACGGATCGCAATCGGACGAAGACCGTGCGTTCGCGAGCGGCTACCTTTGCCACCTGGCGGCGGACACGGTGGCGCACGGGAAATACCTGCCGCGGCAGATGGCGATGAGTCGCTCGACGATCGGCTTTGGCCACCTCTACTGGGAAGTGCGCGCCGATTCGCGGATCGACGCAGCCTGCTGGCGATTATTACGCGAGACGCTGGCGCAGCCCTATCCCGGCGCGATGAACCTGATGGAGCTTCACCTGCCCGACACCCTGCTGTCGTTCGACGCCAACCATGCGGTGTTCAACCGGCTCAATCTGCTGGCGAGCATGAGAAGCTGGCGGCGGTCGATCGGACTGTGGGGTCGCGTGTCGCGCTGGCCTTTGTCCGACGCGGTGCTGCGCGATTACCACGCCGAATCACTGGCGCGCATGGCCGACGTGCTTACGCGCGGCGCGCAATCGACGGTTCTTCATGACGATCCCAACGGCAACAGCGCACTGGCCCATGCCCGTGCACGGCGGAAGCTGCTGCGGCGCATGAAGCGGGCGCGGCTGCCGTTGGAGCACGTGGTGTCCGAGGCGGCCGCTTGCCTGGCGCCAGCCGGCGACGGCGCTTTCCGGGCGTATGGCTGAAAGTGGGCCGCGTGCCGGACCGGAGAATGTCGCGGGAATGAGCCGCGCCGTCTCGCCGGGGCGGCGTCGTCAAGCCCGGGCGCGTCACGGGCATGGCCCATTCGAGGTACGTGCCACGCGAGGGCCTGGCCATGTTGAATCCGTGGCGCGAAAAAGCGACCGATTGTGCAGGTTATTTTAGTGCGATTCGTCTGTCCGCCGGTGACGCAATCGCCGGCGACGCCGTGGTGAACGATCGAACCGGGTTGGGGGCATCGTGATATCACGCCGACTTTTGTGTGGCCGCTCGTATTGCCTGGTCATCCCACTCGCGCTGCTGGTCGGCCCGGCCGGCGGATGCCGCGACGCCGATCCGGCGTCCGGCGTCCCCTCCACGCAGGCGTCGCGCGCCACGACGAATCCCGCGCCAAGCGAGAGTCGCGCCGCGACCGCGGAGGCATTCGCCGATGGCCCGCCGACGAATCCTGAACTTCGCCTGCCCAACATCCTGTTCATCTCAGCCGACACGCTGCGGGCCGATCATCTCGGCTGCTACGGGTACGACAAGCCCACGTCGCCGTTCATCGACTCGCTCGCCGCCGAGGGCGTGCAGTTCATGAACGCATTCGCTCAGACGTCGTGGACGCTGCCGTCGCACCTGAGCATGATGACCTCGATGTATCCGCACACGCACACGGTCGAGACCGACAAGCGAACGCTGCCGGGGCACGTGAAGACGCTGCCGCAGTTGCTCAAGAAGGCCGGCTACACGACGCGCGCGTTCGTCACGCATGTGTTCCTGGGCAAGAGCTACGGGTTCTCGCGCGGCTTCGACACGTTGTACGATCTGAACCCGCGCCGCGCGTATCCGGAGATCGAGCCGTTGCCGCGCTCCCTCCGCGGCAGCGCGACCCAACCGCAGCCGTCGTCGCGCCGCGCGCCGGCCAGCTCCTATTCCAAGGCCGGTCCGTTCGTCGATCATCTGATTCCGCGGCTGGAGCTGCTGAAGAACGAGCCTTTCTTCCTGTTCCTGCACTTTTTCGATCCGCACTACGACTACGAGCCGCCGGAAGAGTTCGCGCGGATGTTCGATCCGACGTTCAGCGGCGTTCAGCTCGGGAAGTACGGTGCGTTGAATTCGCACATCAAGGGCAAGCGCGGCAAGCCCGCCACGATAAAGCCGGAGGCGTTGCGCAAGACGATGGCGCTGTACGACGCGGAAATCCGCTACATGGACACGCATCTGAAGCGCCTGTTCGACGCCATGTCGCGTCACGGCTTGCTGGACAACACGATTGTGGTCTTCACCAGCGATCACGGCGAGGAGTTCTGCGAGCACGGCTCGATGGAAGGCCATCAGTGGACGCTGTACGACGAAGTGATTCATGTGCCGTTGATCATCCGTTTTCCGGACGGGCGGTTTCGCGGCGAGCAGCGGCGCACGATCGCGCAGCACATCGACATCGCGCCGACGCTGATGGCGCTGGCCGGACTGGACGCGCCGCGCGAATTCGAGGGACGCAATCTGATGCCGCTGATCGAGAAGGGGGACGATCCGAATCGCGGCGCGGAATACACGTACAGCCAGCTCAAGCGATTCAATCGCAAGTGGGCCGTTCGCACGGCCCATCACAAGCTGGTCTTCACCGAGGACACAAAGAAGAACTTTTTCGGCAAGCCGGTTCGGCCGGGCTACGAGTTGTACGATCTGACGGTCGACCCCGGCGAGACGAACAACATCTACGATCCGCGCGACGCGGTGTCGCGGCATCTGCGCGCCGTGTTGACCGCCTGGATGGCCAACAAGAAGCCGATGGAACACGTTTCGGAACCGTCGTTGACCGACGAGGACATTCAGCGCCTCCGCGATCTGGGCTACCTCGAATAGCGCCGCATCCCGCCGCACGGCGACACGTCGAAACGACGGCAAGTCGAGAGGTCCACTGGGCGCGAGATCGGAAGGGTGAGTGGGCGCGTTTCGGCGAGTCATACGATCGCGGCGCGGCCAGATTCGAGATCTGAAATCTAAGAGCGTGTTCAGGAAGCCTGAACCGAACCGCGACGCTGAACGCGACCAAGGCGGGAGCGTGAGCGGAGCGGCGAGTTGTCGTCGCCAGCAGCGAAATGCCCGAACGCGGCAGTTCGCTTTGAATGGGGCTTGTCAAACGCGCTCTGAGAGTTCCAATCCGAACTCTCAAACCTCAGACTCCAAATCTCAAGTCTCAAATCACAAGTCCCGAATCCAAGCGCGTCATTCTGAAAGACCGATCGCCGTCGCCGCCGATCGCGGCGCGGCGGTGACGGGCCGGCGGCGGTCGCTCATTGCCGTTGCAGGCGCTTGAGCAACTGAATTTGCCCGGCGTGGTACACGTCGTGCGCGGCGATGCCCTGAATCAGCGTCACGTTGCTCACCTTGCTGCCGGCCGGCGCGCGCGGCAGATCGCGCGGCGACAGTCCCGACACCGCCGCGCGCAGCAGCCGATGTTCCGACTCCAGCAACGACACGTACGCCCGCCAGGCCGCTTCATTCCACGGCGACGGCAGCGCGAACCAGTTGCTGCCTTTGATCGCGAACGAGCCGCGCTGCTCGCCCAGCAGGCGCCGCCGCACCGCGTACTTCCAGTAGGCCGCGTGGACGACAATGTCGGCGATGCAGTGTCGCTTGGGACGCGGACGCCACGCCGCTTGCTCGGCGCCAAGCCCGCGGATCGAGCCGCGCAGATTCGGCCCGTGCCACGAGCGTCTGTTGAAGGCCTGATCGAGTTGTTGCAGCAGAAGCTGCGTCTCGGGCGGGGCAGTGGGTGTGCTCATGGGCGGACATCGTACGGAGCGGCGATGTTTCGTAAAGGGCCGGCCGCGCGCTTACGGCATTGCGGCGTTCGCAGGCAGGCCCGACCGCGCCGCCGGGGGTCGCCGCCGGCATCATCGCGATGAGCCGGTCTCCACGACCGGTCGCGCTTTGCCGCCGACCGGAACGATCAACTTCGCCCGCGGCAGCCGCTGAAAGTCCCACTCGCGCGCCGCTTCGTCCAGCGTCACGCCCAGGTCGCGCGGCACGATTCCTGCCCACGTCTTCTTCTTGTGCCGAAACACCGTGATCGGGCGATTCAGATCGATCAGATCGTCGTGCAGCAGCAGTTCCACGTAGGTCGATCTACGCGTTTCCAGCTCGATCATCTGATCGCGCGACACGGCGTCGATCACGCCCACCTGCTTCCGCAGGTATTCCGCCATCGCCTTTCGCGGGTCCTCGCCCGCCCTCACCGGCGCTCGCACCTCGCCGGCCGGCAGCGGCGCGCCGGCCAGCTTCTGCGCCCGCACCCAGTAGGCCCGGCTGGTCTCGGCGAATCGAAATGCCTGGTGAACCGTGTGTGGATACCGCTCGCGCGTCCGCCCCAGCCACGCCTTCAGCGACGCGGCCGGCGGAACGACGCCCAGATGCCCTTCGCCCGGCAGCTCGATCGCTTCGTAACGATCCAGCTTCAGCGATTTCGCCAGCCCGCGCAGCGGCCGGTTCCGCGGCGTGATTCCAAACTCGACGTCGTTTTCGCCCCACACGACCAGCATCGGCAGCGGGCGGACGTTTTCGAGGAACAAATCAACCAGCGCATTGTCGCCCGGAAGCACCAGTGCGCCGGCCAGCGGCATCACGCCGGCCAGACAGTCGCCGTGCAGCACGGCCGTCAGGAATGCCCGATGTCCGCCGAGCGAGTAGCCGGCCACGAATACGCGATCGTTGTCGATGCGAAGGCGTTTTCGCAGCGCGATCAGCAACTCGCGCGGTCGCATCTCGCGATCGACGGGTTCCGCGAAGCCGGGTCCGTCGATGTTCTCAGGGGCGATGAGGATGAAGCGCTCCGCGTCGTCACCCAACATGCGGCGCATCAGGCTCATGATGTCCGCCGCCTGACTGCCCGATCCGTGCAGCGCGATCATCAGCGGCCAGCGGCGACGCGGCGTGTAGTCGCGCGGCAGCCGCACGAGCAGCTCCAGCACGATGCGATGCTCGACGCCCAGTTCCACTCGCAATCGATCGCCGTCGAGCGGCCGATCCGGCCAGAGCGTCAGCTTGTCGATCGCCGCTTCCAACCGGGCATGGTCCAGTTGAGGAATCGCCAGAATGGCCTTGCGCGCGGCGTCGCGTTCGTCCGGCCGCGCGGCGATGAAGAACTCCCGCAGCAGCGCCGGCAGATCGTCGCCGCGCGCCGGTTGCCAGAGCGCGGCGACCGGCGCAAGCCCAAGGCAGACAATCCGCATGGAACGGTTCATCGAACGACTATACTATCGCATCCTGAGCGAGACGTTGGCCGTTCAATTCCCTGTACCTCACGTCGCACGGGAGCCGCTCATGTCGGTCCGCACGCCCGTTGTCGCCGGCCGCTTCTACGCGGACGAAGAGCACGTCTGCCGCCGCGACTTGCGAGACTGTCTGCCGGCCCAGGCCGACGCGTTGCCGAAAGAGGCGATTCCGGTCGGCGGCATCATGCCCCACGCCGGCTGGATGTGCAGCGGCGCGGTGGCCGGAAGTGTGATCGCGGCCATTGGCGCGCGTCGGCGGCCGACGACGGTCGTCATTTTCGGCGCGGTGCACGTCTACATGGGTCCGGACGCGGCCGTCTATGCCCGCGGCGCGTGGGGCACGCCGCTGGGAATGATCGAGATCGACGAACCGCTGGCGGCGCGCATCATCGAGGAAAGCGACGGACTGATACGGGACGATCGCGGCGCCCACTCGGCCGAGCACAGCATCGAAGTCGAAGTGCCGTTTGTTCAGCACGCATGGCCCGAAGCCCGGCTCGTGCCCATCATGGTCCAGCCGGACGAGCGGGCCACCACGATCGGCAAGACGGTCGGGCGCGCCTGCCGCGCCGTAAATGCAGACGTGGTCTTTCTCGGCTCGACGGATCTGACGCACTACGGACCGTCATACGGCTTCACGCCAGAGGGGATCGGTCGCGAGGGTCTCGAATGGGCCAGGCGCGTCAATGACCGCCGCATGATCGATCTGATGCTGGCGTTGCGGGCCGATGAAATCACGCACGAGGCCATGCAGCATCACAACGCATGCGGCGCCGGCGCCATCGCCGCCACGATGGCCGCTTGTCGCGAACTGGGCGCGACGCGTGCCGATCTGCTGACGCACACGACCAGCTTCGAGGTGCTCTTTCCGCGTTTTCATCAGCCGATGGACGACGCCGTGGGCTACGCCGGCGTTGTGTTCTCGAAAGACGGCGTGACGCCCGATTAATGCCGCCAAGAGGCGCGCTCAGGTTCCTCCGGTTGCTTGAAGCCGGCGCGTGCCGCGCCGTTGACCCCAAACGTCGGTTCAGCCGAGCGGCCCGGAACCGTGTATAATGGCCCGTCGCAGCGCACGCTCCGCGCTGTCGGCGGCGCGGGCCGCGCCGCGGCATCCGTTCGTGCAACCTCGCTCTTCGGGTCGCATTCTCCATATGGCCCATTCAGACGAATCCAACCCGACCCTCGTGCGCCGCGGCGCGGTCGTTTCGCCCGACGATTCCGGCAGCGCCGGCTCCAGCGCCGGCAGCGATCTTCCGGTCCGCCCCGACGCCACGCTGACTTCGTCGGGTCACGTCACACGTGGCGAGGAGACCGTCGCTTCGGACGCTCCCGCCAGCGGCTCGTGGGGCAGCCTCGACGCGGGCGCCACGAGCGGCGCCCCCGGCCGCGGCATGCCGTCCATCGAGGGCTACGAGATCATCAGCAAACTCGGCCAGGGCGGCATGGGCGTCGTCTTCGAGGCCGTACAGCAGTCCACGCACCGACGCGTCGCCGTCAAGATCATCCGCGAGGCGATGCTCGAGTCCGAGTCCGGCCGGCGGCGTTTCGAGCGCGAAGTCGAGCTGGTCGCGCGGCTGCAACATCCCAACATCGTCGGCGTGCTCGATTCGGGCGTGCATCGCGGGCGCTACTACTTTGTGATGGAGTACGTCAGCGGCCGGCGTTTGGATGAGGCGCTGGCGCCCGGCGAATGCGACTGGCGCGATGCGCTGCGGATGATGTGCAAGGTCTGCGCGGCGGTCGACTACGCGCATCAGCGCGGCGTGCTGCACCGCGATTTGAAGCCGTCGAACGTGCTGGTGGACGATCGCTGGGAGCCGCATCTGCTGGACTTCGGCCTGGCCAAGTCGATCGACGACGCCAGCCCCGAAGTGGCCGAGATGTCGCTGTCGCAGCCGGGCCAACTGCTGGGGACGCTGGGCTTCATGCCTCCGGAGCAGGCCCGTGGCAAGCTCGACGAAGTGAGCGTCCGCAGCGACGTCTATTCGCTCGGCGCGATGGCATACAAGCTGATTACCGATCGACTTCCCTGCTCGATCGAAGGCTCGCTGGGCGAGACGCTGCAACGCATCGCGCACGTCGACCCCGCCCGCCCCTCGTCGATTCGCAGGCGGCTCAGCGCCGATCTCGACGCGGTGCTGCTGAAAGCGCTGGAGAAGTCGCCGCAGGATCGGTACGCGACCGCCGGCCAGTTGGCAGCCGAGTTCGAGCATTTGCTGAACGACGAGCCGGTAACGGCGCGGCGCGTCGGCCTGGCCACGCGTTCGTTGCGCTGGGCACGGCGGCATCGCGGCGTGTCGGCGGTCGCGGCGCTTTCCTTCATCATCGTCAACGCCGTCGTCGTGCTGTCGTTCTTGCGCATCACCGACGAGCGCGACAAGGCCCAACGCTCGGCCCGCAAGGCCATGATGGCCAATCGCTTTCTCGAAGAGGCGCTCGACACGCTGAACTTCAATCAGGCGAACAAGAATCCCCAGCAGATTCTGGGGGAATGGGCGCGGCAACTCGAACATCAGTTGGAGCAAATCGGCGCCGAGAGCGGCGAGGTCCAGGCGGCCGTGCACGCCGCTATCGGCAAGCTTTCCCGAGCGACGGGGCTGTATGCCGAAGCCGCGAACCACTTGCGCAAATCGCTGACACTGAGAAGGACATTTTTATCGGCCGATGATGAGTTATTGGCACAAAACTTGCATGACCTTGCAGCAGCGTTGTGGTGGAACGGCCAGTTCGAAGAGGCCGAGCCGCTTTACCGCGAGGAACTGGAGATCGTCAGGGCGATTCGCGGCCCGCAGCATCCCGACGTGGCGATGTGCCTGACGCACCTGGCCGCTTGTCGCTTTTCGGCGGCCGATTACCTCACGGCCGAGTCGCTGTACCGTGAGGCGCTGGCGATTCGCCGGGCGGCGCTCCCGGCGGAGCATCGGGACATCGCCGCCGGTCTGAACAACGTCGCCAAGTGTCTCTCGGCCCGCGGCAATTTCGACGAGGCCGAGCCGCTGTTTCGCGAAGCGCTGGCGATGATCGAGCGGCTTCAGGGTCCGGAACATGAGGACGTGGCGTTTGCCCTGCTGAACCTGGGTCTGTGGCTGGTCGACAAGGGCGACCCCGCCACGTACGCGGAGGCCGAAACGCTGCTGAGCCGTGCACTGGTCATCCGGCGCAAGAAGCTCAACGAGGTGCATCCGCAGGTGGCGGCGGCGCTGTACGCCGTGGCGCGCGTCAAGTACGCCCGCGGCGACGCGGCTAGTGCCGAGGCGCTGTGTGATCAGGCCGCCGACATTCAGCGCCACACGCTTCATGAAACCCACCCGCAGCTTGCCGATACATTGGCGCTGCGCGGGCGGCTGCGGCTCGACCGCGGTGCGGCCGAAGACGCGGAAAACGATCTGAAAACGGCGTGGGAGATCCGGCGCAAGGCACTGCCGCAGAACCACTGGCAAACTGCCGAAGTCGGTGCTATGCTGGGCGAAACGCTGTTGGCGCGGCAGCGTCGCGATGAAGCCGAACCATGGCTTCGATCGAATCATGACATCCTGTCAGCCAGTGATTCGCCGCGCAGCCGTCGCGCCGCGGCGGAACGGACCCGCCAGGCGATGGTTCGCCTGCATGGGACAAGTGATAGTGATCAAGTGAAGCAGGCCGGGGCCTACGCCCCGCCGGCGGAAGGACCGTAACGCCGGCCATCGGCCATTCGCTTCAGGGACGGAAGCTCCCCCAGCCAGGGTAGGTCTCAGCGACCGCCCGACTCAGCGTTGACGATTGTTGGGTCTTGCTGCCGTGTCACAACGCGCCGGTCGTTGCGCGCGAACCGCGCGAGGATCGGCGCCGTCGTCTGCAAGCGGGACGAACGGCTCGGCGCGGCGTGTCCGCGCCGAGCCTCAACGTACGTTTTTTCCGACGCAACAGGCTACCAACGGGGTCGGTCTGGCGTCGGCGGTGTTGAAATCGTCGGATGTTCCGACGTGCAACTTGAGGGAGTCTGCTCATGGTGAACGGATGGTGGGACGAGTTCGGTTACTGGATCATCGACGCGATCGAAGGCCTGATCCTGCTCATCGAGATTGGATCCGAAGGGTAAAGGAGTCGAACGAGATGTTGGTTTATCCGATGTCGAATTCTGAGATTCGTCAAACGCGACGCGGCGGCTGGCTGGCCATGCTGACGTGCGTCGTGCTGTTCCTGATGCTGGCGGCCGTGGCCACGGCATAAGGAATCAACGCCGGGCAAGGGGCGCGCTGCGGATGCGCACGCCGAGCAGCCGGTCGGCTGCCGGGCGTCCGCACGCGCCCCGGCCTGAACTGCGCGCACCCGGTACACGTCGCGCAGCACGCGTCGCGTTCGCGCGGAGTCACGGCGGACCGCCGATGCGACGGCGCGGTTCAACACGGCCAAAGCCCGGCCCGGCACGTTCCGCGGAATCGCCAGCTCCGCCGCGTACGAGGGCTTGACACCCCCCACTCACGGAGATTCAAACCGCGGCTTCCTCGCCGGCTTGCCCCCACTCGCCGAGGCACTCCAGCACGCGCTCGATGCGCCGCCAGTGCGTCCCGTTCCAGAAGACGCCGCGGCAGCCGCCGCACTCGAAGAACTCCGTCGCCCACAGCAGGCTGCGCGCCGGCACGCGATCGGCCACGTCGGCCCGGGCGCGCGTCGTCAGCGCGCCGTTGCACTTCATGCAGCGCGGCGTTGCCCGCCGCAGTCTCAGCCGCCGCACGACGTATTCGAGTTGCTTCAACAGCGTCAGTCCGCGCGGCAGGGCCAGACCGCGTACGCGACCGTCGCGAAGCAGCCTCCGCTCGAAAATCTGATTATCGCTGGAGATCAGAACGCGCGACTCAGACTCGGCCTGCCGGACCAGTTCGCCGTCGTCGATGTCGGGCGTGTACGAAGTGTCATAGCCGGCCGCGCGCAGCCAGCGCGCCAGTCCGCCGCACATCGCATCGCAGATGAATCGCGGCGCGACGTGTTGATCCGCCGATGGAGACATGAGTGCTTTGAACCGACGCCGCCGGCCGCTACGTTACCTCACCCGCATTCAGCGCCGCGCGCACGTCGCCGTGCCGAAAGCCCAGCTCGCGCAGCGCCGCGTGCGCCACGCTGCCGTCTTCGCGCAGCAGCGCCAGCAGCAGGTGCTCGGTGCCGATCTCGCGCGCCTCCCACTGCCGGGCCTCTTCGATCGCCGACTCGATGACGTTGCGAAAATGCGGCGTGCCCGGCAGCCGTCCGAGCACCCACGTGTCTTCCAGCCGTTGTTTTAACAGCCGATCGACGGCCGCGCGGACCTGCGACTCGTCCACGCTGCGCCGCCGCAGCAGCCGCGCCCCCTTGCCGTTGCCTTCGCGAACCATCGCCAGCAGCAGATGTTCGGTGCCGACGTAATCCTGCCCATATTCGCGCGCGACGACTTGCGCCAGCTTGATGACCTGCTCCATCCGTGGGGACAGCTTCTCGTACATTGCCTCCTCCGGCCCGTGACTTCTGACTGGAACCGCAAGAATGCCCGCAGGGTGCGCCGTGCGGACCGTCGCGTCTGTAGGGTCCGCCGATCGGACCGCATTCCATCTGCCGTCAGCCATCGGCTTTCAGCAATCAGCTTTCAGCAATCGGCTTTCAGCAATCGGCTTTCAGCAATCGGCTTTCAGACAACAAACGTCATTCCCGCGCAGGCTGGAATCCAGTCCTCCGCGACATCCACGCCACTGCGTGGATTTCCCAGTTTCGATTTTCGACCTTCGACTTTCCACTTCGTCGCTTCTTCGCGGTCCTACGCTCCCTGTTCCCTCGCCTACCCTTCGTACCTATGTGACTTCGTGCCTCAGTGCCCTCATTCTGACGTTTCGCCTTTTCGACGTTTTAACGACTTATTTCAACTTTCGATTTTTTGGCGTCTACTCGCCTGCTTCCGCCGGCGCACTGGCCGTTGCGGCCGGCGCTTCCGGCTCGATCACCTGCGACACCGTGTACTTATAGACCAGGCTCAACGCAGCCACAAGGACCGACGCCGTGAGCGTAATGCGGATGATTTTCAGCCGATTCGCCACTTCCCGGTCGCGCCACTCCGACAGTCGCCGGTCGATCTCGTCCAGCTTGCGGTCGATGCGCACCTCGATCTCGTCCAGCTTCGTGCGAACGTAATCGTCCGCGGCCCCGCGCAGCCGCTGCGCCAGCCCGCTGACCAGCCCGTGCTCCTCGATGTCCTTCTTGAGCGACGTCGGCCGCGTCGCGCCATCCTCGGGCAGAAACTGGTACTCGCCCTCCGGCTCGGCCTCGACGCCCAGATAGCGCGTCAGCATCGACGAAACCACGCCGCGCCGCTTGCGGTCCAGCCATTCGCGCATCGTCTCCGACTTCTTCATCCGCCGCGCCACCGCTTCCGGCGACTCATCCGGCGCGACCGACAGTCCGCGTAGCTGCGCCAGCGCGCGAACCCCGCGCGGCGACAGGCCGTCGAAGTCCATCCGGCCGATGCGCGCGATCTCGCGCGCCAGGTGCTCCTTCGCCGCCGAGCGCCGCATCGGTATCCGCGCCCACATCACGATGTCCAGCAGCGCATCGCGGTCGATCTGAACCAGCAACTCCTGACGCTCGCGCACCCGCCTCACCAACTCGCCCTGCGGCGTGTCGCCGTCCAGTTTCAGCCCCAACTCGCGCCCGTAGCACAACAACTCGTCGCGCGGCAGGTCCGACAGCCCGACTTTCGTCACGCCGGCCGGCGGCGGCGCGCCGGCCGATTTGCCTCCGTCGCTGCGGGGTGATCCGCTCATGCGAAATGCTCGCTCCATCAGGGCGGACCGAAGCGTCGCCGACTCGCTGTCGACCCATGCTCGGCACGCCGGCGCACGGGCCTGACGTCGGCGTTGATTTTGCCCGCGCGTCGCCCGCTCGGCAACTCGCCGCCGTGTCACGCGGCGGCCGCCGTCCAGCGCTCGATCATCTTCCCCATCGTTTCGAACTCGAACGCTCGGAACAGTTTCCGCAGCCGCCCCTCGATCCGTCCGCGAAACAGAGACTGCATGAAGTGCGTCTTCGGCGGTATCGCCCAGCCCGCCGCCTTCAACTCGCGCAATTCGTTCACGTCGATCTCGTAGGGATGCATGTAGATCACCGCCGGCAATCCTTCGGCGTTGACGCGCCGAATCGCCGTCCGCGCCAACCAGCCGGGCAGCAAGCGGAAGTATCCGCCGCCGCAGACCGGCCAGTTGCGGCCGAGCCATTGCGCCGTGGTCATCGGACACTCGATCAGGCCGCATGAGTCCCAGCGATGGATGCCGCGCGGGGCCGTGGGAATGCCGTAGCGCCGGCCGGCGAACGGGAACACGCTGGAGCTGTAAGTGAATCCCAGCTCCGCCAGAATCGGCGGCGCCCAGAGCGACCGTTCCGTGATTGAAAACGCCGGCGCGCGGTAGCCGCGCGGCCGCACTCCGGTCACCGATTCGATCAGCTCGATGCTTCGCCGAACGTCGGCGCGGAACGCCTCGGGCGTGAGGCGGAACACCAGCTCATGGCCGTAGCCGTGACTGGCGATTTCATGCCCGGCGGCATGTACGGCCCGGACGGTGTCGGGGAACTTCTCGGCCACCAGGCCGAGCACGAAGAAGGTCGCCCGCACGCCCTGGCAGGCCAGCAGGTCCAGCATGCGCTGCGTGTTGCGTACGACGCGGTCGGTCAGCGGCGTGGCAGGCCCCAGGGTGGATTGGCCCCAGTCTTCAAGGTCGATCGAAAAGCAGTTCCGCATAGACGCGTATTGTAGAAGCCCGACCGGATTCGTCGTTACGGCTGGGGCGAAACATTGTCGCGGGCCGATTACAATCCTGCGGCCCCCGGTGACTGCTCATGGGAGACGTCGATGATCGAGACGCTGACCCCCCGCACGCGACCCACGTTACAGGTGGGTGACTCGGGTTCGTTCACCAAGACCATCACCGAGCGCGACGTATACGAGTTCGCCTGGGCCTCGGGCGATGTCAATCCGATGCACATGGACGAGGAATACGCCCGGCACACGCGCTTTGAGCATCGGATCGCCCACGGCATCTTGTCCGCCGGGATCATATCGGCCGTGCTGGGTTGCGAGATTCCGGGTGTGGGTTGCATATTCGTCGAGCTGCACATCAAGTTCTTCAAGCCGGTCTTCATCGGCGACACTGTCACGGCGACCGCAACCGTCATGGAGATCATCAACCCCAAACGGGTGCGCCTGCTGGTCGCGTGCGTGAATCAGAAAGGCGAGGACGTGGCGATGGGGAACGCGGTCGTGGTTCCGCCGTCTGAGACTCGGATCATTTCCTGACCGAATCTGTGTCACATGCGCGGCGCGGCCTGCGCCCGCAGCCCAATATGTGACGGAAAAAGGCACGAAGGGAAGAGAGACTGCCGGACACTCGCTGGCAAGTCGGTTCCCTGTCTTGAGTTGCGTAGCGCGACGTTTGAGAATCGTCGCGGGACGCGACGTAAGCCGGGATGAGTACCACGGCGAATGGAAACCGGCAGCCGAGCCGGTTCAGGGGCCGTCGTTGGCCGAATGTGCGGTGACTCGAGCACTCATCCAAATGCCAATCGAAGTGCGTAACCTAATGTCATGAATATGGTTACACAATCGAATGCCGGCGTGTTTGATTTCGGCGAAAACACTTGACAGGGTCTGTAACACACGGGATAATACGGTCTTATCATCTTCTGTATCGACTCGCCCCGGGGAGCGGTTTCCCGACCCACGAGCCGTCTGGCCTGATCCCATCACCTTGGGCCGGAGGAGGGAGGCGTCAGCCTATGTCTCGGTGCGATACTTACCCACTTCGCGCTTTCACTTCGATCTGCCGCCATGCCGGCGCCCTGTTTTCGCGCCGGCTTCCCATCGGAGCGGTCATCCTCGCATTCGTTCTCGTCGGCGCGATGGCACAGCCGGCCGCCGCCATCGTCGTCGGCGTCAACATCGACATCCATCAGGACATCATCGGACCCGTGATGCCCAACGACTTTCACATCGAAGGGCGCATCGAATCCGGTCGGCCGCTGGGCGATCCGGGCGGAGGCGGCTGGTCGCAGCCGCCCGTGCTGATCGACCACATTGACGACATGTTCCCGATGTTCAATTATACGATCGTGCCGGATCCGTCGATGCCGGGCGAGAACTGGTACCGCTTCACGGCGGATTGGCGCCTTCCGCCGGGCCATCCCGGCATTCCGTTCTGTACGATCATTCACCTGGGTCTGTTCTTCGACGTGACGTGCCACAACATCGTCATCGACCTGATCGGCTGGTGGACGCGCGACGGTGTGCCGCTGCAATCGGGCAGCAACTCAGGGTTCGTCCCGTTGATCGGTTTCTGGGTGCAGGACCAGCCGACGGGCACGCCCCAGTTCATTCAACTGCGAAACGACAGCGGCACGGAATCTCCGCCGATCTTCGGCCAGATGGTGCAGATGGATCTCGTCGCCATGACGCAGGACGAGATGTTGTTGCATCTCGGCCCGCATCCGTTTGCCGAGTTGCGCCTTGATGGCATGCAGGAGTTGCTGCCTTGGACGTCCGTGCTCCTCAACGGCATTCCCATCAGCATGTCGAACCCGATGCCGTTTCCGCCCGACAGCTTCTTCGACGTGTTTCTCGACGGCAGCAATCCGATGCTCATGCCGGCCATGCCGATCTTCCTCGAACCCGGCATGTTCCTGATCTCGCGACAACTGCTGCAATACAACGGCAACTCCGGACCGGAGTTCCGCTGGCATTGGGAGATTCACGGGGCGCATCCGCCGCCGCCACCACCGCCGCCGCCGCCGCCGATTGCCGGCATCAATGTCGACATTCACCAGGACAATCCGGGCGGCGCGAATGACTTTCACGTCGAGGGCCGCATCGAGAGCGGCCCGCCGGGAGGCAACTGGTCCAGCCCGCCCGTGCTGATCGACCAAGTGAACGACCTGTTCCCGTTCTGGAACATTCAGATCGTGCCCGACTTCAACGATCCGGGGCAGAATTGGTACCGCTTCACCGCCGACTGGTGGGGGGCTGAAATCCCGTTCTGCTCGGTGCTGCATCTGGGACTCTTCTTCCAGATCACCGACGACTACAACGTCATCATCGACCTGGTCGGCTGGTGGACGCGCGACGGCATGCCGATCGGCCAGGGCGTCAATCTCGGCTACGCGCCCACGGCCGGGTTCGACGTCAGCGTCGACATGCTCGGTCGCGGTCAGCGCATCCGGATGCAAAACGGCGACGTCGACGGCCTGATGGAACCGGGAGAAATCCCGATCGAAATCGTCCAAATGGACCTGACTTCGATCCCGCCGGGCATGCTCGAAACGACGCTCGGCCCCGCGCCGTTCCGCGAGCTGCGCCTCGGCGGCTTGCAGGAAACGCTGACGTGGTTGCCCGTGGAAGTCGACGGCATGCCGGTCAGCGAGACGAACCCGCTGCAATTCTGGCCGGACAGCTTCTTCGACGTGTTCTTCGAAATGCCGCAGCCCGGCCTGCCGACGGTACCGGCACCGTTCAACGTCCCGCCGGGCGGCTTCCTCGTCGCCCGCCAGCGGCAGCGCTTCATCAACAACGCGGGTCAGCCGGACTTCCGCTGGCAGTGGGAGATTCACGGATCGGCCCCGCAATTCTTCGATCAGGCCGATCTCGGCGACGCGCCGGACAGCAGCAACAGCTTCGGGATGTTGATGACGGCGTATCCGATGGGCGGACCGGCGGGCATCATCGCCGACTATCCCACGGTCTATGCGGCAGGCTCTCCGCCGCACGGCCCGATTCACTGGCAACCCGAGGCATGGGCTTACCTCGGCGTGGACGCGACGTTCGAGAATGAAGCCGACATCGGTCCCGATGAGGACCCCAGCAACAACATCGTTCCGCCGATGGACTGGCCCGATATGGATCTGTCCGACGACGGCGTCATCGTGCCGTTGAATCTGCCGCACTGCATCGCGACGACGTTCAACTACACCGTGACCGTTACGCCGGCCGGTCCGGGCACGATGTTGTTCGTCAACGTCTGGTTCGACTGGGACCGCGACGGCGATTGGGACGATACGATGACGTGCCCGGACGGCACGATCGCGCCGGAATGGGCCGTGCAGAACCAGTTGCTGGCGCTGCCGCCGGGAACGCACGTCGTAACGACGCCGCCATTCATTCCGTGGCATCCGCCGACGGCCGACATGCCGCCGATCTGGATGCGGATCACGCTGGCGGAGCAGCCCTACAACCCGATTCCCGCGCAAGGTTACGGCGGAGCGGGTCCACCGCAGGGTTATGACTTCGGCGAAACCGAGGATTACTACTTCACGCCGACCGCGCTGGTGCCGCTGGAACCCAAGTGGCGGCAGCCACCGCATCCGGACGGAGAGGGCTTCGACGCGCCGTCGGACCTGTGGTGGCAGATGATGTTCGGCGGCGGACCGGGCGCCGGAGACGGGCCGCGCTCCGGTTCGGTAACGTGGAACGGCTACGTCGAGGCGCGGGCCGATGCGCACCGGCCGCCGAATCCGCCATCGAACCCGGCCAACGTCTCCACTAATTTCACGGTGGATTCATCCAGCCCCTCGCGGCAATGGGTGCCCAATCCGCCGGCCGCGGAAGCTAATTGGGACAACGACAACTACGTCGTCGGCGGAACGCTGAGCTGGCACACCGCCATGAGCGGAACGGTGCAGGGCCAGGGCAAAGCCAAGGCCGGCCTCGCCGCGGACGGCAGCATCGTCGTCCTGGCGCGGGCGCGCGTGCGCGACACGAATCCGGCCGGCGGCCTGACGATCGGCGACTCGGCGCACGGTTACGGCCTGGCGCGCATGATGCCGCAGATCATTCTGATACAGGGACCGGGCAGCTCGGTGACGGCGACCATGGACTCTCAGGTCTACATGGCAGCGGCCCAGCCTGGCCCGGGTCAGCCGCAGGCTGTCAGCGGCGCCGATTCCGATCCGGTGGTCATGCCGGTCGGAACGCCCATCGTTTTGGTCTGGCAGGCTGAAGCGAGCGCGGCCTACCCAGTGCTTCAGGTCATTCCCGGCTCGTTCGTCCACGGCAATCTGGCGATCAACAACACGACGGCGACCGACGGCGCGGTGGTGATGGAGCAGGATTCATCCGACGCCATTTACCTCTCCGCCACCGGCAGCTTCGCCGACATGACGTTCACGCCGTGGACCGGCGTCGGCATGCAGGGTCAGCAGCACGAGCAAAACGGCGCGTTCAGTTACTACGGCGCGATCACCCAGCGATTGGTGCTTCCGGAGGGTTACGAGTTCGTGCAGCCTGAGCCTGTGAACAAGGTCGTCGCCGACGACTTCATCTCCGACGGGCGGCCGATCCGGGCGGTGCGCTGGTGGGGCAGCTACCTCGACGAGCGCTATCAGCCCGCCGTCGGGCCGATGTACGCTTCGAACCCCCCCAGTACCGGAAACCTGTTCGGCACGATTGACACGTTCACCGGCCTGTTCATGCCGATCGGCAACTTCCCCGGCGCGGCCGGCGGGATCACGGAAATCGAGTGGTCGCCGGATGGCCAAACGCTGTATGCGACCACCGGCGGCGGGTCCAGCATGATTCACACGATCGATCCGAACACCAGCGCCGTCCTTACCGGTGTGCCGCACATCTTCGGCGCGCTCAACGGGCTTGAGTTCGATTCGTTCGGCCGGCTGCTGGGGACCTTCATCCCCGGTCCGGGCGGTCCGTCGAATCTCGTCGCCGTGGATACGAACACCGGCGCGTTGAACCTCGTCGGCCCGACCGGCTTCAGCAACATCGGTGGACTGGCATTCGATCCGGTCTCCGGCACGCTCTATGGCGTGACTTCCGGGCCGTTGCCCGGACCGCCGTTGCTGCTGACGGTCAATCCGGGCACCGGTCAGGCCTTGCCCCTGGCGCCGCTGCCGATCCCCGCAAGCGTGGCCTCGCTCGAGTTCACGGCGGATGGTCGTCTGATCGCCGGCGCGGGTGACGGCAACCTGTGGCAGATCATTCCTCAGACGGGCGCCGCGTTCATCATCGGCCCGATGGGACCGGTCAACCAGTTGAGCGGACTCAGTCAGCGCTTCCTGCCGGGCGGCAGCGAGGAGCCGTACGTCCTGGACGGCTGGCTGATCAGCTTCCATCCGGCGGATGAACCGGCCGCGCCGCAGCCGCCGTTGTGTCCGCCGGATGGATCGAACGATCCGTCGATCACGACGACGCTGGGGTTGTACTTCGCCCCGGTCGGCGCGGTGGCCATCCATCCGCTGAATCAGGTCGATTGCTTCGGACACGTCGTGTACGACTATCGCATCGACCTGTCGCGCTGCGTTCTGATCTGCTCCGAACTTGATCCGCGGACGAGCCACATTCCCGCGCAGATGGACGGCTTTTACGAAGAGCCGCTGCTGCGCTACTGGATCGACATCCAGGCCGTCGTCGGCGCCGAGTGGGTGCGCGTCGGACCCGACACGATTATCGAGATGCGCGAGACCGGCCACGTTCCGCCGGGAGACGGCGATCACTTCTGGGGCTGGCACACCAGTCCCGGACCGGGTCCCGACAACCTGTGCGGCGCGCTGGACGAGGCGTGCACCGGAGCGATTATCGACGTGACACCGCCTACACCGCAGTGCTGGCGCTACGGGCTGTGGCAGAAGCAGCCGTGGCTGTGCGACACGATGCCGCCGTTCCCCGAGGTGCACATGGCCTTTGAGCTGCTGACCGATCAGCCGCCGATCATGCTGGCGCCGTGGTTCGTCCGGCAGCCGCACGACGCGACGGTGTGCGTCGGCGACATGGCGGTGTTCTCGGTCGAGGCGTGCGGTTCGCCGCCGATGAGCTATCAGTGGTATCAGGCCGGCGCGCCGCCGGTTCCGATTCCCGGCGCGACGAGCGACACGCTGGTGCTCGGTCCGGTCGCCGCGGGCGACGCCGGAGGCTACTTCGTCCGCATCACGAATCCGGCCGGTCAGGTGGACAGCGTGATGGCGATGTTGAACGTCGTGCCGCGCGGCACCGGCGACCTCAACGGTGACGGTCTAGCGGACGGCGACGACATCCAGGGCTTTATGGATGTGCTGTACGGCGTCGACACCGACCCGCTGCACGTGTGTGCGGCGGATATGGATCAGGATGGGGATGTTGATGCCGTCGACGTGCCGTTGTTCGTGAATGCTCTGCTGGGAACATAAGGCACGCGATGCGGGAAAGGAGCGATCGAAACAAACCCGCGTCGCGGATCAGGCATCCGCGGCGCGGGTTGTTCCTGCAAAGAAGTCGACCGCATTCGCCCGGAGGGCGCACGAGCACAGCCAGGGGCATCCAGCCCCTGGACGGCCACCCCCCTTTCACAAGTTCCGCTCGAAGAGCGGGCGAACCTCACTCAAATACGTCGTTTTCGTCACACTCTATCTCGTGCCGACGCCATCGTTCTGGGTGGCGTTTCTCTTTGTCTCACGTTCAATGATTTCGCTCGGCCGACTTGGCGCCACTCTATGCGTACGGGCGACGGCGCCCTGGGAAGCGGCCGACGAATCCGGGACTGAAATCAACGGAGATCACCGCGCCATCCACGAACCTCTCGGCACAATGCGCCGAATCCGATTGGAAAACGCTCTTCCAACATCGCCAGGTTCTCCGCAAGGCGCCGGGCGCGTTCGGTTGCACGCGTTGTCTCCGTGACAAGGTCCGGCCGATCCGTGCCGTAGACCCATTGTTTGAGCTTGAGCTTGGTATAGGGGATTTCTCCGGCCCACAGGCCGTTGATCCAATTCTGTTCCGTCACGAGCGAGTCCTGGCCGCACCACAGCCACGCTTCCAAAGCGGGGACCGCCAGCCCCGCGGCAGCGCGAAACGAGCCTCGCCCTTGAACCGGCCTCAAACGTGCGCGTACAGCGTCGATTTTGGATCGAACGGCGCATAGGTGACATGAGTCGTCGCGCGGCCCCGGATCGTCGTGCGCAACGTCATGAGGATGCGAATCAGAATCCACCACGACGACCAGCGCATCCGCATCCGACTGGTAGTAAAGGGCATGGAGCACAGCCGGCAGTTGATTGAGAACAGCGGGCCAGCCGCGCGAACGAAGGCGATAGCGCTCGACCGAATCCGTTGGCTCGCCCAGGATGGCGTCGACGAAGATTCGCACGACGGCCTCGTCGGCCGACGACTCGCCGAGGATTGCGACTTTCATGGCGCGACCGGCACTCCGCCGAGCACGCCCGAGTACCAGGCGTCACCCAGTTGCGAGTCTTCGAGAATCTCTTCGACGTTGGGCATGTCGGACAGCCGCTGGAAGGTCGCCTCGTTGGCCTCTTTCTTGGCGATGACGACCTCCTCGGGATGATCGCGGAACAGGTCGAGAAAGTAGGGGGAATGCGTCGTGGCGATCACCTGCACCGGCGGTCGCGACTCGCCGAATCGGTCGGGATAGGCCAGCCGGTACAAGGCGTCGCGCACGTCGCGCAACAGCCGCGGATGAAGGCCGTGGTCGGGCTCTTCTAATGCGACGAGCTTGGGGGAGTCCGGAATGTACGCGATAGTCAGAATGGTCAGTGCCAGGAGCGTACCGGTCGACAATTCGCTGGCTGGGATGCGTGCCTGACCTTTGCGCGTTCTAAGTTGGATCGCTCGATGTCCCTCCATTGGCGTGTCAAAGAGTATCCGGTCAAATTCCGGGAGCCATCGAGCAAGTTCCTCATTCAGTTGCTCGAATCGTTCCGGATGCTGATCACGCAGCCGATCCAACACACCGGCCAGATTGAGTCCGTCATCAAGCAAGTTCATGCTTGCGCTGAGCTTTACGGGTTGCGACAGACGTTCCGGCACGAGGGAAAACGTGCGCAAGGTCTGGAGCATTTGCCAAACAGCGTGTTGATAAAGCTCGTTACCCGCGATTCGAGGGACGCTATCGGTTTCGTTGTGATGACGCGGTGTAAGCCGACGAATCACGTTAAAGCGCTTCCCGGCATAACGAGTCCTGATTGTCATGACAATCCGCGTAGCGTCATCGCGAGGAACCCCGATTGTCAGCGCGTGATCAAAATTGATTCCAACTCCACGCAACCAGCGAAGCCCCTGCAAGACCGTGCTCTTACCGCTGCCGTTGGGGCCAACGATCAGCGTGAACTGCGATAGTGGCAGCTCCGCGTTGCGCAGCGCCTTGAAGTTCGTGAATTCGATGGCCTCGATGATCGGGATGTCATTGACTTGCGACATAGTGAATGGTATCGGCGGACACGATCGCAACAGCCGCAACCTTCGCGTCGAAAACGCGACCTTGCCCCCTATTGTAGCACAAACCGCAGCGTTCTCACCCGCCACGCGGCCGTGCGTACAGCCTACCCCCCGCCCTTCGACAGCCGCTCCAGGACACTGCGGTCGGCCTGCGGCTGCGGCGTGACCTCTTTCGGACCTTCTTCCTCCTCTTTCGTGGCCACCGCGGCGGGCTTGCTGTCGTCGCCGGCGGGCCGGCCGGTCGCCAGCGACTCGATCAGGCCGCGATCGGGCTGGGAATCGGGCGTTTCGATGGGAGTCGGCTGCGCGCTCGGCTCGGGCGCCGGCGCGGAGGGGCGGCTCAGTTCTTCGATCAGCTCCCGGCCGGCGGACGGCGCGGCGCCGGCCGCCGACAAAAACGCCGATACGCCGGTGCGCGACTCGGCCCCGCTGGTCTCCAGCCGCTCGTGCTGCGCCTGGGCCACGATGCGCAGGAAGAAGTCCTCGAGCCGGTCGGTCGGGTGATCGACGCTGATGACGCGCCGCCCGCCGTCGCGCTCGATGATGCCGCGGACGCGCTCGATGACGGCCGGCTCCAGGCGCTCGGCGTTGATCTGCGTCACCTCGCGCCGCGCCAGCAGCTCATGCACCGTGCCCATGGCGCGCAGCCGTCCGCCGTAGAGCACCGCCACGCGATCGCACAAGTCCTCGACGTCGGCGAGCAGATGGCTCGACAGCACGACGGTCTTGCCGCGCTTCTTCAACTCGATGATGACGTCCTTGATCTGCCGCGAGCCGATGGGATCGAGGCCGGTCGTCGGCTCGTCGAGAATGAGCAGATCGGGATCGTTGATCAGCGCCTGGGCCAGCCCGATGCGCCGCGCCATGCCCTTCGAGTACTGCCCTACCTGGCGACGGGCGGCTTTCTTCAGGCCGATCATGTCGATGAGTTGCTCGGTGCGCGTGCCGCGCTCCGACCCGTCGAGGTTGAACAGCCGGCCGTAGAAGTCGAGCGTCTCGCGCGCGTTGAGGAAGCGGTAAAGGTACGACTCTTCGGGCATGAAGCCGATGCGCGATTTGACCGCGGTGTCGGTCGGCGGCCGGCCGAAGACGCGCGCTCGCCCGCGCGTCGGATAGAGCAGGCCCAGCAGAATTTTGATGGTCGTGCTCTTGCCCGAGCCGTTAGGTCCGAGCAGGCCGAAGACCTCGCCGGGATAGACGGACAGATCGAGGTTGTCGACGGCCAGCACCTTGTCGCGCCCCCAGAAGTCCTTGAAGACCTTGGTGAGGCTGAGGCACTCGATAACGGGTTGACGATCCGTAGCTGGCATAGACTTCCCAAAGCGCGGCGGCGAAGCGCGCGGTTTTCACATCAGTCACTAAAGAACTCTCGCCATGCGGGCTTCAACACGGAAAAGCCCTCGCGGAAGCGTATTTCATCAAACGAAGCCGTTGTTCGCGCGAGGCCTTGACCGAGCCACCCCCCCGAGTATCTCACGGTGACGGTTGCGCGATGCGGCCGCCGACCGGACGCGCTTCGCCCGGCCCGGTCGAGCCGGACGGCGATGTTTCCTCTTTATCGCGTTCGCTGCGCTGCCGAGCGGCCCGTTCCTGCTGTTCCGGATCGCGCGGGATCACCAGCCGCACCTGCCGGCTTTCGCGTGGCACGAATTTCTTGTTCAGCGTCGGATAGCTCAGCACTTCCTGTCGCACGCTCATTCGCAAACGCGATAGCAACAACACCGGATTGCGATCGTATTCCGCGGCCAGCACCTCGACGGCCCTGGCATCACCGGCCGCCTCGTTGACCAGCCGGTCGCGATAGGCCTCGGCTTCCTTGAGAATGGTCTGCACCTCGCCGCCCGACTGCCGCAGCAGCGTCTCGGTCCGTTCGCGCAATTCGGCCGGAACCGTGCCGGTTTCGCGCAGCGCCAGGAATTCGGCGTCGATGGCGGCTTCCAGATCGCTGTATCCCGAACCGGCCGTGCGGCTCAGCAAATCGTTGGCCCTGCCGCGGGCGGTGCTGATCCTCTGCCCCTTCTGTGCCTCGGATGCGAGCACGGCCAGAAACTCGTCATATGCCGCCAGCGGCGGCATGATCGCCTCGAAACCCTCGAAGCTGGTGGCCTCAACCCATTTGACTTCCAGCCCCGGCGAAGCGCCGGCCTGACGCAGCGCGTCGAGCCGAGACGCCACACGATCGCGCACGGCGTCGCGGAAGCCGCCACGGTCGGCATAGACGTCGTTGACGCTGTGCGTGGCGGCGATTTCGACGGCCGAGGCGGCCAGCAAACTGGCCATCAGCTCGTGCTCGGGCGGGTTGTCGTCGCCGGGCGTGACGTCTACGACGTTGGCGATGTAGTCGGCGGCGTCGCGGATGCGATACACGATCGACAGGTAAGCGTGCAGGATGTTCAGATCGCCGGTGAGCAGGTAATGATCGCGGCCGGGGCGCAGCAGTGCAGATCCGCCGGTCTGAAGTCCGCGCAGCCGGTGCTGCTCGGTCAACTGGAACATGAAAGGCACGGTGACCTTTCGGTCGCCGGCGAGCGACATGGTGCGGCTTTCGTCGATGGGGAAGGGATAGGCGAAGTGCCATCCCTCCGAAAGGTTGCTCTGCACGATGCGGCCCATGCGCAGGACGAATCCGACCTCGCCCGGCTTAACGCGGAACATGCCGCTGAAGAGATAGAGGACGATGACCGCGCTCATCAGCCACTTCATGACGCGAAAGCTCTTGCGCAGCGCGTCCGACAGCGCCTGATTGGCTGGATCGAAGTCATCCGCCCGAGGTGTGAAGTTCCGTCCGGGTTGCATGCTCATTCTGTCGTCTTCCCGTCGCGCCTCGCGTGACACGGGCCTGAAGCCCGCCGTTCTATTTCACGACTCATTTCATCGCGTGGCACGGGCTTACAGCCCGTGCGGCTTCATTGCAAGGCGACGCCCAAATGGCCGTCGAGTCCGCGGGATGCCCGCCGACCGCGATCGAACCTGAGCGCGATCGCGTACCGCTTTCGATGACGTACCGCCGCGCTTTCATGCCCACACGGGCCGCAAGCCCGTGCCGCGCGGTTGTTCCGACCCGGTGCGGTGTCATGCGTCAGTCCGCCTTGCTCGTCGCCTCGGGCGTCGTGGGCGTCGGTTCTTCGGGCATCAGCAGCGTGAACGGCGACATCTCGTTGGCGTCGAACACCACGGTTACCTCGCCGGCCGAAAGCTGATTGCGCAGCGACTCGATCTGCTTGAGAAACGTCGCCAGCTCCGGCCGCCGCTTGAAGGCGTCGTAGTACGACGCCGCGATGGCCTCGCCCTGTCCTTCGATCGTCTTGGCGTAGGACCGCGCCCGCTCGGTGATCTTGCTGGCCACCGCGCCCGCAGAATCCTGGATGCGCTGCGCCTCGGCCTCGCCTTCCGCCAGCAGCGCTTCAGATACCTTGCGCCGCTCAGCCTTCATCCGCTCGGCGACGGCCTTCGTGTTATCTCCGGGCAGACCGAGCCGGGCGATGCCGATGGTCGCGATCTCGATGCCGTAGTTGGCCAGCGTCACCGGGGCGACCTCGGCCCGAATCTCGTCTTCGATCGCCTGGAAGCGCGTCCGCTGCGGGTCGATGTTGATCAGCGCGCTCATGGGATGCGCCTTCAGCACCTTACTCACCGCGTTCTTCAGCGGATCGGCGGTCTTGGCCTCGGCCCCCTCTTCGCTGCCGACCGCCTGAAGGAACCGGGCCGCGTCGACGATGCGGTAGTTCACAAACGCCGACACCGTCAGGGGCTTCTGATCGGCCGTCGACAACTGCGTGAACTGCGTCTCGTACGTGCGCAGCCGCTTGTCGAACTTGTAGACGCGCTCGATCGGCGACGGCCACTTGAAATTGAGGCCCACGGTCGCGGCGCGATCGACCGGCCGCTCGAACCGGGTGACGACGGCGGTCTCGGTGAACCGCACCTGATAGGCGCACAGATAGAACCCCAGCGCCACGAGCACAATCAACGCCACTGCAATATTGGGAAAACGCTTCATGGTCTACTCGCTACTGGCCCTTCATTCCCTGAATGGTCGCATTAATCAATTCCGGCCGGACCGCAGGCTCTTCGTCGAACTGCAAAACCACCCGCGACGGATTGCTGATGCACAGGATGTACTTGCGCACCTTGGATAGATCCAGCGTCCGCAGATAGCGGCGCAGCTTGTAAATCGCCGGCGACTTCTCGTAGGCGGTAAGCTGCATCGCGTACATTTCGGCCTGGGACATCTCTTCCATAATCCGCTTGAACGCCTGCCGCTCGGCCCGCGCGATGATCTGCCGGGCGTCGCCGCCGGCCAACTCCCGCAGCAGCCGCTCGGCTTCGCGCCGCGCCTCCTCGCGCTGATCGGGAGCCGCCTGTTCCTCGGCCAGAATCACCTGGAAAAGCTCGTCGTGGTGCAAGCCGCCGGCGAGCACCTTCTTCTTGTGGGCCTCGCCTTCGGCCCTGCGGATGGCCGCCTCTTTCTGCTGAAGCGCGTTGACCGTTTCTTCATAGGCGTCGGCCGCTTCGGTGATCGGATGCACGTTGGCCAGGCTGACGTGGACGATCTCGATGCCCAGATCGCCGCCGTCGTATCCACCGTGGTCCAGCGCCGTCTGCAACTCGCCCTTGATTCGCACCGCCGCCACGGCGCCCTGTTCGCCCAGCAGGTCCAGCACCGTGGCGCTGCTGGCAAATCGCGTCAGCACGCGGTAGGCCTGGTCTTCGACGATGCGATCGACGTCGCGCGACTGCTCGTGAAACCGCAACGTCGACCCCGGCTTGACCCGCCATTGAATGGGAATCGTCACCGACAGCAGATTCAGCGGCAGCGACTCATCCGCCGCCGCCAGCCGATCGGGCACCATCAGCCCGTATTCGTGCTTGCGATGCTTGACCGACCAAAGTTCCGGCTCGCGCCGCGCCAGGTCCTCAGGCTTTTCCAGCGACTTGTCGTAGCCGATTTCCAGTCGCCGGATGCGCGCGGCCGCGATCAGCGTCGCCCGGTCGATCGGCCAGGGCGCCTTCAGCGAAACGCCCGGCGGCATCACCGTGAAATTCGAGCCGGCCGGCCGAAAGCGCTCGACGACCGCCTCATACCCCGGCGGCACGACCACGATGCCCGTCAGCAGCCAGATCACCGCGGCCTGGATCAGCAGCAGCGGAACGACCCAGCGGCCGAGCAATTGAAAGAACCACGTCTCGCTGACTTTGAAGCCGAACTGAAAATCCAACGCGTCGGCCATGCTCTTCAGCACGCCGCCCGGCTCGCTGAACATCCCCAGCAGCCGGCTGTCGTAGAACGTGCGCTGCACGACGCCGGCAATGCGCGGCCGGTAGAGGTCCATTACGAAATTGATGACCATTTCGGCCGCCAGCAGGATCATCAGTCCGCCGATGGCCCAGGCCGTCCAGCGTTCAACGGCGGGCCAGTCGAAGGCGTTGGTCATCAGCAGCGCGACGCCAGTGGCCAGCCCGGCGATCGTGACGCCGAACATGGCATTGCCGCCGGCGCGTACGAGCGGAACGCCGCCGATGCGTGCGAGGTCGACCGCGTAGCGCGACAGAAAGAACGTCAGGGCGGTGACGCCGAGCACGAACGCAATGAGCAGGGCGAGATGATCGGATTTGACCGGTGTCGTTTCGGCCGCGTTGACCATCGAAAAGGCCAGCGGGCCGGGGATCAACCGGATGCCCATGATGGCGTGGAACAGTGCCACGAGCAGCGCGCCGATCGGGACGAACCATCGTTCGAGCGTCCGCAGGCGGCGGCCCATGGCCAGGGCTTCCATCTGCTCGAGATCGGTTTCATCGAAAATGGTCTTGGAGCCGCCGAGGCGCTCTTTTCGCTCGCGCTCGAGCGTCTCTTTCTCGAGCCGCTCCTCGGCCAGCAAGCGCTGCTGGTGGACTTGTGCGTAGGCCACGATCCAGATGCCGGTCATGCCCAGCGTCAGCCAGGCCGTGGCATATACCGCCGTGCTCAGGCCGTACAGCGAAACGACCAGCAGCACGGCGAACGCCGCCAGACAGGTCAGGCTGCCAAGGATGGCCAACACTTCACCGCGTCGATCCGTACCCGGGTTCACTTAGGCATCGTCCTCTGAATTCGGGGTCAAAACGGTACACCGAGTGACAAGTCGGCGTCGTATCGGCCCCGGCAAAGCCGGAGCATTGTATCCGCAACGCCGCGTCTGCCAACCGACACCGGTTCATGGGGCCGCCTTGACCCGTTTGGCGCTTACCCTTAATAGAGCGTTGAATGGCGTTTCCGGCGGCTACGACCCGTTGCGCCGCAGCCCCAGGGGTGGCGGTCTTCCGCGGCGGACCGGTGTCGGAAGCCATGACCGCTACATGGATTACGTGTGCCGGTCGCCGCCCGTTGGCCGAATTCCGCGGAAAATTACGAACACGACGGCGGTTTGTGCGTAGCCCGCCGGGCAGATGCTCATGAACCAACTGTTTGCCATTCTCCGCAACACCCTGTTGCAGACCGTTCGGCAGCCCATATACGGATTGATTATTCTGGTCACGCTGGGCAGCCTGGCGATGTCTCCCGCGGTCACCGGCTGGACCCTGGATGATGATAATAAGCTCTTGCGGGACTTAGTGTTATCCGCGTTGCTATTGCAGGGAGTGTTTCTCGCCGCCTTCGGTGCGTCCAGCGTCATCAGCGTCGAGATTGACGACAAGACCGTTCTGACCGTGGCCTCGAAGCCGGTCAGCCGATGGCTGTTCATCCTGGGCAAGTTCTGCGGTGTGTTCCTGGCGTTGCTGCTGGCGCATTACATCGGCGTGCTCGGCATGATGATGACGTTGCGGCATGGGGTGCTACAGACCGCCTCGGAAAAATCGGACCTGACGGTCATTATCGCCGGGCCGGGCGTCATGCTGCTCGTCATGCTGGCCGCCGCGGCCATGAATTACCTGTTCGATTGGCGCTTCCTCAGCTCCACCGTGGTGATGGCCGCCATCGGCCTTTCGATCGGTACGGTCGTGCTGACGTTCATCGACCGCAAGGGACAGTTTCGAACGTACGAGATCACTCAGGACGTACCCGGCATCCCCGAGAACATCGACCCAGAGAAGGACTTCAAAGACATCATCATCTACCGCGATCTCACCGAGCCGGGCAGCCCCCAAAAGCACGGCCTGCTGGTGCGCAACGAGTGGCTCGGTCCGATTTCCGACGCCGATCGCGAATACCTGATGGAACTGTCCGACGAGCGCGCGTGGCGGATGAACGTCGACTTCCTCGTCATCGAGACGCGCAAGACGGTGACGCCCCAGATCGCCAAGGCTGCGATCCTGCTCGTTGCGGTGTTGGGTGTGCTGACGAGTTTTGCCGTGATGGTCTCGACGCGGCTAAGCACCGCCTGGACGCTGATGCTAACCGTCGTGCTGCTGGCCGCGGGACTCGTGTCGGACTATTTCCTCAGGCCGCTCATCGGTTCCGGCGGCGCGTGGAGCATTCCGGCGGCGATCGGCTATTACGCCCTGCCCAATATGCAATTCTTCTGGCTGATCGACGCGATCTCGGAAGACCGGGTAATTCCCTGGTCCTATCTGGGAAACTGCTTCGCCTACGCCGGCGTCTATTCGCTCGGAATGCTGGGGCTGGGCGCCGCACTGTTCGAAACGCGCGAAGTCGGCTGACGTCAACCCTTCAGATTGACGCACACGAGCCGCTCGAGATTTCGCGCGTAGAGGCGCCCGCGATGCAGCGTCGACACCGTCCAGCAGCGCCCGTCCAGAATCGGCGCGCTGCACACCGGCTTGAACTCCTTCGGCGTCGCCGGCGCGATCTCCAGCTTGCCATCCTCGCTGAGGAAAAGCAGATTCGCGTCGGCCAGCACCACCGTGCCGTGCTTGGCCCGCGGGACGCTCCACTTCTCGCGGCCCGTGAGAAACTCGACGCACTTCAGGGCGGTTTCGTCGCTGGTGTAAAGATGGCCCTCGTACAGGATGCACGACTGAAACTTGTTGCGCAGCGCGCGGCTCTCCCAGATCGTCTCGTGCGTCAACTTATCCGGCGTACCTCCGAGTTTCAGTACGATGCAACCGTGGCGGTAACCGGAGCTGAAGAACAGATGGCCGTCGTGGTAGATCGGCGACGAGGCATTGACGTTCCAGTCGGTCTTCCACGGCATGCGCCACACCTGCTTGCCCGTTTGGGCGTCTGCAATGATGGCCGACACGCCGCAGAAGCCGGCGATGTAGCGCCGCCCCTTGTGCGTGAACGGGTACGGCGTGGCGTAGCCCACCGGGTCGTCGCCGCATTTCCACTTCTGCTCGCCGGTCTTCTTGTCGAACGCCGCCAGCGCGCCATCCGACTCGCCGGCCGACACAATCGCCAGGTCGCCCTCGATCAGCACCGAACCGCTGTAGCCCCATTGTGGCTTGTGATTGAACTGCTTCTTCCAGACTTCGCTGCCGGTATCGGCGTCGACGCACAGCAGCAGTCCGTGTCCGCCGAAGATATAGACGCGGCCCTCGTGTATCGTCGGAGTCGCGCGCGTGCCGTCGCCGCCCTGCGGATCCTTGAACAGCTTCTCGAACGGCTTTTTCCAAATCGGCTTGCCGGTTTCGGCGTTCAGGCACAACAGCACCTGCTGCCCGTCCTCGCTGCCGCACGTGTAAAGCCGATCGCCCACGCACGACATGCCGCTGAAGGCGTCGCCGATCTTCTGTTCCCACAACTGCGGCGGCGGCTGCGTTCGCGGCTTGGCCAGCCCCTTTTCGGGGCTGATGCCGTCGTGATTCGGACCGCGGAAGTTGGGCCAGTCCAAGGCCCATGCGGCTGCGGGCGTCATCAGCGACGCAACAATAAACAGGGCGAACGGGAGCGCCGGCCGCGCGCAAGCCAATTCCATCGATTGCGGGTGCATGAAGTTCTCCTTGGGTCGGACGTGAAAGTGTAGGCTACAGTGACTTGGCAGGGTTGGGAAGCACGCTACGGTCCGCAGGGGCATGCCCGAACCCCGCACGTTCCTCGTCGCTTCCACACGGTCGCGGTTCGGTCAACGACCTGATGAGGCCATTCCGTCGGGACAACCATGAACATCCTCACGCAACTCTATCGGCCGTCGCTGTCGTTGCTGACCGATCTGTACCAACTGACGATGGCCTACGGCTACTGGAAGTCGGGCGTCAGCGGACGGGAAACCGCCTTTCATTTGTTCTTCCGGCAGAATCCCTTCGGCGGCGGCTTCACGCTCGCGTGCGGACTCGAACACGTGCTGGCGTTCATGGAGCAGTTTCGCTTCGACTCCGACGACCTGGCCTATCTCGCCGGCCTGCGCGGAAACGACGGCGCGCCGCTTTTTGAGGACGGCTTCTTGTCCTATCTGGGCGGGCAGCGGCTGACCTGCGACGTGCATGCCGTTCCCGAGGGCACGGTCGTCTTTCCGCACGAACCGCTGGCCCGCGTCACCGGTCCGATCATTCAATGCCAGCTTCTCGAAACGCCGCTGCTGAACCTCCTCAACTTCCAGTCGCTGATCGCCACCAAGGCCGCGCGCGTCTGTCTGGCCGCGCAGGGCAAGCCGGTGTTCGAGTTCGGACTGCGCCGCGCCCAGGGCATTGACGGCGGGATGGCCGCCAGCCGCGCGGCGTATATCGGCGGCTGCGCGGGCACGTCCAACGTTCTGGCGGGTCGGTTTTTCGGCATTCCGGTCAAAGGCACGCACGCGCACAGTTGGGTCATGTCGTTCGACGACGAGCGCGAGGCCTTTGTCGCCTACGCCGAAGCGCTGCCCAACAACTGCGTGTTTCTTGTCGACACCTACGACACGCTCGACGGCGTCCGCCGCGCCGTCGAAGTCGCGCGGCGGCTGCGCGAGCGCGGTCACGAGATGATCGGTGTCCGGCTCGATTCCGGCGACCTGGCCTATCTGAGCATCGAGGCCCGGCGCATCCTCGACGCCGCCGGCTTTCCCGACGCGGTCATCCTGGCCAGCAACGACCTCGATGAGCATCTCATTACCAGCCTCAACGATCAGGGCGCCCGCATCGGCGTGTGGGGCGTCGGCACCCGTCTGGCCACGGCTTACGATCAGCCGGCGCTGGGCGGCGTTTACAAACTCACGGCCGTGCGCGAACCGGGGCAGGAATGGCGCTACAAAGTCAAACTGTCGGAGCAGGCGATCAAGACGTCGAACCCCGGCATTCTCCAGGTGCGGCGCTACTTTCAAGACGGCGAGGCGTTGGCGGACGCCATCTACGACGAACCCGCCGGGCTGCACGGCGAGTGCACGATCGTCGATCCGCTCGACATGAGCCGGCGGCGCACGATCGCGGCCGATGCGCGGTACGAGGATCTGCTCGTCCCCGTTTGGCGCGGCGGCCAGCGCGTCTACGATTCGCCGTCGCTGGAGGAGATTCGCCGCCGTGCGGGCGAGCAGTTGTCGCGCTTTCACTCCGGCGTGAAGCGGTTCGATTTCCCGCACCAGTTCCCGGTCGGGCTGGAACTGCGCCTGTGGCAGCTCAAGAACCGCCTGATTCACGATGCGCGAAGTCGGAAATAATCATGCACTGTTGTCACGCCCGGCCGGTCCGAATGGCATCCCTGAGGGGTTGAGCCAGCCGCAGGGGGCGGGCCAGCGTTTCGCGCAGGTGGTAGTCCAGCACGTCGAAGGCGCCCATTTCGGCCGTTGATCCGCGCGCCGCGACGACGACCGCGTTGCGGCCGGCCGGACCGCGCGGCGCGGCGGCGTTCTCATCCTCGTCGTGTTCGACGAGCAATTCGCCGTTGGGTGACGCCTGTTTCGCGCCGAATCGAAGCGCTTCGATCGCCTCGCGCGGAACGCGCCGTTTCTCGACCAGCGCCGGCTCGCAGTCGCGGCAGACCACGCCGCCCTGCCGCGAACTGAAAAAGACCGGTTCCGCCGCCGAAACTTCCCGGCCGCAGGCCGCGCAGCGCGACCATTCGGGCGTCAGTCCGATTTCGCGCAACAGAACGTGCACCCAGTGCGTCAGCGCCGCCAGCGGCGGGGCGGTCGCCAGCGACTCCAGCATCGTGATCGTCGCGTCGAACAGCCCCGGATGCGGATCGCCTTCTTCCGTGAGGTGCGCGGCCGCTTCGGCGGCGTATTGCGCGGCGTACCAGCGCGGCAGGTCGCGACGCAGGTGCGGAAAGGCATCGCGCTGACGCCACTCCGTCAGTGTGCCCAGCGCCTCGCTGCCCGGCCGGCGCGAAAAGACGACCGTGCCGCGTTCGAGCAGATCGACGCCGACGGCGACGCGGCGCTTCGTGCCGCGCTTGATTCCCTTGGCGATCAACCGTTGTGCGCCGTGCGCGCGGCAGAAGACCAGCAGGACCTGCGATGTCTCGCTGTAGTCCAGCCGCCGCAGCACGATCGCCTCGTCGTGAATCAGGGCCAAAGTGCAGGCTCCGGACTCTTTCGCGCGGCACAGCCACGCAGGGTCCGCCGTGCGAACGAAAAAGACGCCGCGCAACGAGACGCGCCTGCAACGTTGCGTCATGCGTTCGTTCCGCCAGCGGCGTTCCCGCGCGGAAAAGCGCAGCTCCGCCGCGCGGCGTAAACGCTTACTGACGTGCGCGTCTCGTTACGGCCGGTCCCGGACTTGAAACCCTTGCGAGTCTGCAACCGCTACAGCGCGCCCGTCACTATGTGCGTCCCGCCGCCCGTGGAATGTGCGATTAGCTTGCCGCCGGCCGCGATGATTCCCGTCCGCTGCGCGATGCCGTTGTGTGCGTGATCCTCGCCCGCCGCGGCCGCGATGACCGCCGCGACGCCCAGCCGCCGCGCCCACCGCGCCAAATCCTTCAGGCTCTTTCCCTCGCCCTTCGCCGCCGCCGTGCAGATGCTGCCGACGATCAGCTTCGCACCGATTCCCGCCGCGGCGTTCCACGCTTCCTCGTTCGTCGCGTCTTCGCGCGGTAGCAGCACGACGCCGTCCGGCGGCGACGCGCTGGCGATGGGCTGCGTCCCGGCGGTGAATCCGCGCTGCTCCCGCTGCGGCAGGTGCATCTGCGGCTGCACGATCAGCGTGTCGCCGTCCGCATCGAGCAGCACGCCGGCGACGATGCGGCGATCGCCGTCCCAGCCGGCCATGGCGAAGGCGATCGGCACGCCCCACTCGCGGGCCGCTTCGGCGAAGGCCGCGCGCGTCGCGCCGTGAATCGGCTCAAAAACTTCGTCGTGTCCCAGGGACGGGTGCGCGGCCTCGAACAGCGCCGGCAGCACGATCAGATCGGGCGACGGCTCGTCCTGACCGGCGTACGCGATCGCGGTCAGCGCCGCGCGGAGCATGGCCGCCCGATGGCGCGGCGAACAGGCGAGCTGGATGGCGGCGATGTTCATATGCCAAGTCGATCTCGCCTGGTATGAGCCATGGAATCCTGCCGTCCCCGCGACGTGCTTGAAGTTCACTTTCGAGCACGTCTGGTTCCGCCTCGGCGCCGCGAATGATACACGCGCCCGACGCCCAGGGCGTGCAGAACCTCGTCTTCCTTCTCATGCATCTCGCGGCGCTGCGCTGCGCGCCGATCATCATACCCCAGCAGATGCAGCACGCCGTGCACGACGTACAACAATGCCTCGTCGCGCGGCGCATGCCCGCGCCGCCGCGCCTCGCGCCGCGCCGTGTCGAGCGATACCACAATCTGGCCGTCGATGCGATCCGCGTCCGGGTCGTCGCGCAGATCGAACGTCAGCACGTCCGTCGGCCCGACGTGGCGCAGCCATGACTCGTTCAGCGCGGCGATCTGGTCGTCGGAAACGAATGCGATCGAGAGGGAACCGGCCCGCGAACGGCTTGCACCCCCGTCATGCGAGTGGCGGCACAGTCGCAACGCAAGCCGGACGGCGCGCCGGACCACGTCGGCCCAGCCGCGCGGACAGGAATGCAGTTGAATGCGAAATCGGTTTGCCGCGCTGCTTGTATGGCGGTCCCGCTGCGCCTGCGCCGCGGGACCCTGCCCCGCCCGGCGGCTCATGCGGGCTGCGCCACCGCGCCCTTGGCCGGCTCGGCGGCGACTTTCGGATAAGCGATGCGGCCGTGATAAATGGCGCACAGGCTCTTGACCAGGCTTTGCTCGACGCGTTGCAGCTCGGCCAGCGTGATGTCGCAGTCGTCGAACTGGCCGTCCATCAGCCGGTCCATCGTCATCTCGTGCACGACGGACTCGATGCGGCCGGGCGTGGGATCCTGAAGCGACCGCACGGCGCCCTCCACGCCGTCGCACAGCATCAGGATGGCCGTCTCGCGCGACAACGGCTTGGGGCCGGGGTAGCGGAACTCGGTTTCGTCGACCTCGCGATCGTCCGGATCGCCGCCGCGGGCCGCGTGTCGCTGCGCCGCCATGTGATGAAAGTAGCGCACCACCGTCGTGCCGTGATGCTCGGCGATGAACCGGTGCAGAATCGTCGGCAGTCCATACTCCCGCGCCAGCGCCAGGCCGTCCTTCACGTGGCCGAGGATCACCAGCATGCTCATCGTCGGCGACAGCTTCGAGTGCGCGTTGACGCGCGCCTGCTGGTTCTCGACGAAATACTCGGGCTTGTTCAGCTTGCCGATGTCGTGATACATCGCACCCACGCGCACCAGCAAACCGTTCGCGCCGATTTCGTTCGCCGCCGCCTCGCCCATCGTCGCCAGCAGATGGCTGTGGTGCCACGTCGCCGGCGCTTTCTGAATCAATTGCCGCAGCAGCGGCTTGCTGGTGTCGGCCCATTCCAGCAGCGTCAACGCCGTCGCGATGCCGAACGCCCGCTCGATCAGCGGCAGCACCACCAGCACGAACAGCACGCCCATCACCGCCGCCAGGCCGGCCACGGCCGCCTGCCGCATCACCAGCTCTGTGCTCTCGAGCTGCATCAGCCCGACGGCCACGGCCACGGTCGCCGACACCACGCCGGTGAACAGGCCGATCTGCACGAGCCGCAGACGCGTGCGCACTTCGGACATCTGGGCCACGACCGCCGCGGCGGCGCTGAGCTGCACCATCAGCAGCTCCATCGACTCGCGCATCACGATGGTCGACAGCAGCGTCAGTAGTCCGGCCGCCCCCAGCGCAAACCGCTGATTGTACGCCAGCGCCAGAATCGCCGCCGCCGCGGTGACGCTCGTCACCGACCACAGCGGCGACAGCGACACCGACGCGAACGCGTATCCCAGCCGGTTCACCGCCAGCACGCCGCAGAACAGCATCGCCAGCGCCAGTCCGCGCGTATAAATCTGGATGATCCGCGGTTGAAACAAGCCGGCATACACCATCAGTCCGGCGCAGATCAGCACCGCGAGACTCACCCGGCCGGTCCGCTCGCGCAGCCAGGGGCCGCGCAGCGTCGGATCGGTCGCCCGCACTTTCAGATACTGTTCATGCTCGGCCGTCAGCAGCGCCAAACGCTCGGCGTCGATCTTGCCGCGCGAGATGAGCACGTCGCCCGGTTCGTAGCGGATTTCGACCGGCGGCAGATGATCCGCACGGGCCAGCTCCGCCTGCGTCCGGTCGCGATCGAACACATACGGCCCCTGTGGCGGGCGGTTCGTGGCTTCGTCACCGTCAATCGCGTCGATCAACACGCGGCGAAACAGCGGCCGCAGCGGCGCGGCGACGTCCGCGCCGGCGACGACCTGATCGGTCACCAGTTCCACGTGCTGCGCGTTGCTGACATACCACAGCCGGCTCTTGGGCGCCTGTTGTTCGTGATCACCGTCGATCAGCACGGCGTATTCGGCCGAATCGCCCGACGTGCCGCGTTCGGACTCGGTCGGCCGGCGGACCAGCGCTGCGTGGCGGAGACCTTCTTCCACGGCCGCAAGGAGCGCGTCGAACCGGTCGGCCGCCTCGGTGTCCCGGAACTCGCCCAACGCGGCGAAGACGGCTTCGTCGATGTTCCAGCGATTCGGACCTGCGGCCGCGAACTTCTCATAGGTCTCGGCGGCGCGGACGGTCGTGAGGATATTCCGCAACTCCGCCTGCACCCACTTCGACAGCGTGTCATTGAAGCGGTAGTAATTCGGCGTGGTCAGCCGCGCCTTTTGCCGCTGCAAGTCGGTCTCGGCCTGGTTGATGCGCGAAAACGCGACCCGCGCCAGGATCGGCCGGTCGACGCGCTGTTCGAGCAGGTAGGGAACGCGGTCGGTCTCGGTCAGCGTGATGGCCACGACGCCGGCGACGAACGCCAGGCCGACGAGTTCAGATTTCCAGCCGCCTCGCCCGAACGACTGCTGCGCCCACGCCCTGGGGCGCGCGAGAAGCCCGGGCTTGGATTGAGCCGCGCGACGAACTGAACGTACTCGGCTTTGGCTGACCATCGGGAATGTATCAGATGCGAATCACGCCCTGGGCTTCCGTGCCGACCGCGATCCGCCGCGGGCAGGTCCGAACCGGCATAAAGGCACGCAGCTTTACCAGGCGCCATCCACTCATGGAGCTTGGATTCTAGGGATCGGAACCGCGCTTCACAAACGGGATATCGCACGGCGAGGGCGCGATGGTGAGCTTTGACAAGCATTCGATCGGCGGCGCTGTCGGGATGTGTGTTTTATTGGACCTGGTCAGTTCCTGGGATCGGGGCAAACTTGCAGCGAGCGTTTGCGGCAACGCATCCAAACAATCGCGACGGTTTGAGTCGCATCCCAGGCACCGGTGGTGGCAAGCTTGGCCGCAGGCTTTGCTTCGGCACAAGTCCCATTCAAAATACCGGGCCGCTTCCTGGGTGTCTCCGGTTACGTCATGGCCCAAAGCACCCGATTCGACCGTCCCTCGACGGAACCCCCAAGCACCGTTCGCTTGTCAATCGGTCAAGTGCAACCTAGGATACGGCCCGATATGATTACGTGGGAAACGAAGCCGCAGGATCGCACTCATGGCCAACACCGAAACGCTTGAGATGGACGCCAAGGTGGTGGCCGCTCTGCCCAACACCATGTTCCGGCTGGAAGTCGAGATGAGCGGTAAGACGCTCTCTGTGCTGGGGCACATTTCCGGCAAGCTGCGCAAAAACTTTATCCGAATACTGCCGGGCGACCTGGTCCGCGTCGAGCTGTCTCCCTACGATCTGACGCGAGGTCGAATCATCCGCCGGCTGTAAACAATCGCAATCCCAATCGACCCTGGCGCACAGCGCCGCGTTACGCGACTTCCACGAACTTGCGGATCGAACTGACGAGCATGTCCACCGTCGCCACGCGCGACAGGTCGATCGGCAGGAACACGCCGTGATTGTGATCGCTGGCGATGATCAGCAGTCGATCCAGCGGCACGTCGTATCCGGTGTCCTGCGGCTGATGGCCGATGACGAACGTGTTCACGTCCCACGCCGCCGCAAGCCGTTCGAGCAGCCGCGGCGTGTGCCGCCGGCCCCACACCAGTCGATACACGTCGCCGCCGGGCTGATGATCGTAGGGATCGAACGTCACGCGCTCGACCACCCGCGGATCGAATCGATCCATGTCCTGCGCATCGGGCAGCGAGTGCGACAGCCACACGCCGTGCGGCAGTCGCGCCGCCAGCGGATAGGACGCGATGAGTTCATTGATCGCGGCGAGAATGACCGGTCCGTCGCGTCCGAACGCCGCAGTCACCGCATCGGCGAATTCGGCCACCACGTCGCGGCCGCCCTTTGAAATACGCTGACCGGTCAGTTGCGCCAACTCGTGATTGGACTGAATAAAGTGAACCTGCTCGGGAAAGCGGCACTTGTATTCGGCCGCGCGGATCAGCAGCTCCCAGGAGGTGTCGGGCTGGCCGGGCACCGAATCTTCGTGGATCAGCTCGTGCAGGACCACGTGCCGCGCCGCGGCGCGATCGAGCATGGCGTAGCGGCACAGCTTCTCGAAATTGCGCCGATGACCGTGCATGTCCCCGGTCATCACGACCTGTCCGTAATCGGGGAACTTCAGCAGCGAGCCGGAGCGGATCGGATCGGTACGATTGAATTCCGCCGCCTGACGCAGCGCATCAAGTGCGGCTTCGGGGGAAATCGGCGGCGGAGTCATGCGCGTATGGAGGATAATGGCACCGGCGGAATCAGGTGGTTCGTCGGATCTTGCTCTTGTCCGGATTCTTGCGGGCCGCCTTGTGATCTTTGTGCGCGTCGCGATCCGGATCGAACGCCTCGTCCGCGGCGCTTAACAGCGTCGAATCGTCGTCGCCGACCACGCCGAAGCCCGACAGGTCGATGCCCGCGTAGCTCGTTTCGTCGTCGATGTGCGGCTCATGGTCTTCCGCTTTGTCGTTGCCGGGCTTCTCGTCGGGCGGACCCTTCTTGTCATCGCGCTGGCCGCGGTTCAGCAGATGATGCACCGCCTCCAGCCGGTTGATGACCAGTTTCATGTCGCGCGGCCGGTCCTGCGGCCGTTCCTGGCACGATTCCATGACCAGCCGCGACAACGGGGCGGGCACCTTGTCGTTGAGTTCCTGTGGACTGGGCACGCCGCGCGGCGCTGCCACGAGGTTCAGCGATCGCGCCGGGCTGGTCTTCGAGATCAGCGTGGGATAGGCCCGGCCGGTGAGCACCCAGTAGAGCGTCGCCCCGAGGTTGAAGATGTCGGTGCGCTGCGTCAGCGGCTTGCGATGGACCTGCTCGGGGGCAATGTAGTCGGGCGTGCCCTGGATGCGCGGCTTGCGCGTGCCGATCAGGCAGCCCTGGCCGAAGTCGATGATTTTGATCGAACCGTCCAGGCAGACGAGGATATTATTTGGTTTTAGATCGGTGTGCAGATAGCCGATCTTGTGCAGCGAATCGAGGCCCTCGGCCACCTTCAGAAAGATGGCCACGATTTCGGTCATTTCGGTCGGCCGATGCTGCTCGATGCTGACGCCCTGGACGTACTCCATCACGACCTGCACCTCCGTGAGGCGCAGCATTCGTCGTATCTTCTTGATTTCGTATGACTTACGAAGATAAGTATGGCTCGTCTGCGAGGCGATGTCATGCTCGGTGCAGGCTTGTTCGAGGAACCGCGTGTCCTCGTGCGGCTCGCGAATGACTCGTTTCAGGGCGAAGGTCTCGCCGGTTTTCGGATCGACCACCTTGAAAATCGTGGAGCGGGCGCCGGTCCCGATTCTTTCGATGATGTTGTAACCCGACTCCAGGTCTGCCACGATGGTCCTGCTCCGATTCCCGCCACTGCCCGGCCGGTCGAATTGAAGTCCGCCTGCACCAAGAGTTTACGACGACAGACCCTGACGCGAACATTCTAGAGGTGACGCGCCTGACCGTCAATACACGCGCCCGCCCCCCAAACGTCATTTCCTCGTCGTTTTTCCAGCGCGCAACGGCTCGGTCCGCACCGCCATTGTAATCACGCATGAGGCGACACGGCGGCGATCGCCCTTCCGTCGTATCGGATGATCCTCATCCAGCCTAGAATCGCGACCGTCCGTTAACATGCCACGGGGCGACTTTACCGCCCTGCGGCGCCGGCCGCCCGTGCCCGAAAGCACCGGGTCTCGAGACAGGGCCTGGCCGGCCGGCTGATCAGATCGAGGGGAATTCCGGCCGAAGTACCTGTCTCTGGCGTATATGGCTGAGGCGGCGTGATATCGACCGGCGCGGAAAGCGAAGCCGCCCCGGCGCGGCCACGCCAAGGTGACACAGATTGGATCGAGGGAGCTTCATGCAGATCGGATTATCGAGTCCCGACATCACGCAGGCCGAAATCGACGCCGTGGTTGAGGTGCTTCGCTCGGGGCGACTGTCGCTCGGACCGCGGGTCGAGGAGTTCGAGGATGCGGTACGCGGCTACTGCGGCACAAGACACGCGGTTGCGATCTCGAGCGGCACGACGGGGCTGCACCTCCTGATCCGTGCCATCGGGCTGAACCCCGGCGACGAAGTGATCACGACGCCGTTCTCGTTCGTGGCGTCGTCCAACTGTGTGCTGTTCGAGGGCGGGCGACCGGTATTCGTCGACATCGACCCGCTGACGTGGAACATCGACGTGTCGCGGATCGAAGAGAAGATCACGCCGCGCACACGGGCGCTGCTGCCCGTCGATGTCTTCGGCGTCGTTGCGCCGATGGACGAGCTGCGGGCCATCGCGCAGCGCCGGCGGCTGCGCGTCATCGAGGACTCGTGCGAGGCGCTCGGCGCGACCTACAAGGGACGCCGCGCCGGCTCGCTCGGCGACGCGGGCGTCTTCGGCTTCTATCCCAACAAGCAGATCACGACCGGCGAAGGGGGCATGATCGTCACCGACGACGACGAGATCGCGCGGCTGTGCCGCTCGATGCGCAATCAGGGCCGCGACGGCATGGCGTGGCTGTCGCACGAGCGGCTGGGCTACAACTATCGACTGTCGGACGTCAACTGTGCGCTGGGCGCGGTGCAGATGCGGCGCATCGACGAAATCCTGGCCCGCCGCGCTCAAGTGGCGGCGTGGTATACGCAGCGACTGCGAGACGAGCCGCGCGTGACGATGCAGCGCGTACCGGCGGAATGCGGCATCAGTTGGTTCGTGTTCGTCGTCAAGCTCGACAACCGCTACAGCGAAGAGCAGCGCAACACGATGATTCATCGCCTGCGCGAACAGGGCATCGGCTGCTCGAATTATTTTGCGCCGATCCACTTGCAGGCGTACTTCCGCGAGCGGTACGGCTGCAAGCCCGGCGATTTTCCCGTGTGCGAAGCGGTCGCGGCGCGGACGGTGGCGCTGCCGTTTCATGCGAAGCTCAGCGAGTCGGAAGCGGATCATGTGTGCGCCGCGCTGCGAAAGCTGCTGTAGGCACAGTACCGAAGCGAACCGCGCGCGAATATAATCGTGCCGCGCGCGTGCAATGAACCGAACCGCGACCGTGAGGGAGCGGCGCTGAACCGAACCGCGACCGTGAGGGAGCGGCGCTGAACCGAACCGCGACCGTAAGGGAGCGGCGCGGCGCCGGCGAAGCAGGCGCCGACGTCGCTCATTCGACATTCCCGCATCAGGAGCCAGGCCCATGACCCGCGTTGTATTTCAGACATCCGTCGGCGCGTTTACCATCGAGCTGGACGCTCAGCGCGCCCCCGTGACCGTCGCCAACTTCCTGCGCTACGTCGATGAAGGCTTCTACGCCGACACGATCGTGCACCGCGCCGTGCCCGGATTCGTCATTCAGATGGGCGGCTATGACGAGCGGCTGTCGCAGAAGAAGACCAATCCGCCGATCGCCAACGAATGGAAAAACGGACTGAAAAACGTCCGCGGCACGCTGTCGATGGCGCGAACGGCCGATCCCAATTCCGCCACGTCGCAGTTCTTCGTCAACCTGTCGGACAATGACAATCTCGACCAGCCGGTCTCCGGCGGGGCCGGCTACGCCGTCTTCGGCCGCGTGGTCGCGGGCATGGACGTGATCGACAAGATCGCCGTATCGAAGACGCGCGACGAGTCGCGCCTCGGCGGCATGCCCTGTCCGCAGCCGATGGTGCGAATCACTTCCGCGACGCGGGAAGCCGCCGGCGGTCAGAGCCGCGAGGGGTAAGCGAGCGGGGTCCGCGGGCTGCATCGACTCGATCCGCCCCCATGCGTTTCACGTTCGCGGCAACCGGGTTGCCCGCCGCGCAGCGGTGGTGTACCGATCCAAGCCCCGAGCGCCGGCACCGGGGATTGCCCTGATATCGCGGCGTGACCGCAGCGCTGGCGCTTGCGGCTCGGATCATGTCGGGTGGCCCACCGCGATGCGGTGGGATCACGATGACGAGAATGGATGTCGACCGTCACCCCCGCGCAGGCGAGGGGACAGCGGGCGGCAGCGCAACTGGATTCCCGCCTGCGGCGGAATGACGGAAGGACTGGATTCCCGCCTGCGCGGGAATAACAAAGTGTGCCCCCACATCCGCCAGCCGCTCATGGCGCTCCGCCCGCCGAACCGCCGCGCATCGCACCGATCATCAACAGCAGCCAACCCGCCAGGAACGCCGCGCCGCCGAAGGGCGTCACCGCGCCCCACGCCCGCACGCCGCTGAGCGACAGTGCGTACAGGCTGCCGCTGAACAAGACAATCCCGACAAAAAAACACCACGCCGCCGCAATCAGCACGCGCGGGCGGTCCGTGGACCATCGCTCGACGAGCAATCCCGCCGCCAGCATCGCCAGGGCATGAATGATCTGATAGCGCGCCGCCAGATCAAAGATGTCGCGCAGGTCCGGCGCCAGGCGTTCCTTCAACGCGTGCGCTCCGAACGCCCCGGCGGCCACGGCGATGAACCCGTTGGCGGCGGCGACGGCGATCCAGGCTCTTGCGGCGCTCATGTGAATTCTCCGAGTAATGAAAAACTCGCGGTCAAGCATAATGGTCGGAGGCTCCCGCGCCAGCGCCGCAACCATCCGAGCCGCGAAGCGTCAGCGAGCGGGATCGCATCGCGCGGCCTCGCAAGGGCGCGTCCCGAATGGACGTAAAACCATTGCCGCTTTGCACGGGAAAAGCGAACCACGCGCCGTAAGCGTGCCGCTCGAAACGAGACGCGCACATAAGTAAGCGTTGCGCGGTCATCGCCGGGGGCGGATGTGCCCATTGAGGCGCCTCACGGCCAAGCCCACGCGAGCCGCGTTTTTCGGAGTCGCCAAGTCCGTCGTGCGCGAGGGCTTGGCCGCGCCACCCCGGCGAAATGATGGGACCTATTTCTGGACGATGCTTCAGGGCCGGATCGATCACGTTTCCGCCGTCACCCGTCGCGGCGGTGTGGAGATGTGCTGCTCAGAAGACATCCCGGCCTCACGTGCTGCGAGCGCATCCCGCATACCGCCGTTTCGAGTTGTCTGGTCCGTTCGTTATAATGAGCGCCAGCGGCCAGGTTCGGTCACGCCGCGTGGAGAGGAAACAATCATGAGTTTCGGATTCGTCGGCGTCGTTCTGATCGGCGGCGCCGTGACGTTCTCGGACGACGTCGGAACCACGTTCAAGGCTGTTCATCGCATCGCCGCGCCCGGTGTCCCGAGCGTTCGTGCGCCGCTACTCGGAACTCCCGCGCGCTATTGGGTCTTCTTTTCCGACAAGGCCGTCGCCGACGATGCGCTGCAACGCGCGCTGGATCAGCGGCGCAACGAGCTGTCGGCCCGCGCGCTTCAGCGCCGCGCCCTGCGCCGCACCGCCCCCGGCCTGCTCGACGTTCACGACATCGCCGTCCCGCAACGGTACGTCGACGCCGTCGCCGCCTGCGGCGCTCGCGTGCGCCGCGTCAGCCGCTGGCTCAACGCCGTCAGCGTCGAGGCCACGTCCGATCAACTTCGCGCCATCGCGGCCTTGCCGTTTGTGCGCGGCGTTCGACCGCTGGCGCGTTCGGCCGGCCCCTTGCCGCGGCCCGAAACGTCGCCGCCGGACGCCGGCAACGGCTTCGATCCGCGCGGCGTCGATCCGGTTTTTGAGGGCGCGGCGTTCGATCAGCTCGATCAGGTCGGCGTCGTCGCGGCACACACGGCGGGTTACACCGGCGCCGGTGTCATCATCGGCATCCTCGACACCGGCTTTCGCCGCACGCATGACGCCTTCAATCAAACGGCTTCGCCGGCTCATGCGGTCCAGGTGCTGGCCGAGTACGACTTCGTCGACGATGACCCGGTGACTGCTCCGGAGGCCGAGGACCATCCCGATCAGCACGTGCACGGCACGCTGATTCTGGGCGTGCTCGGCGCGAATTATCCGTTCGTGCTTGTCGGCGCCGCCTACGACGCCACCTTCATCCTCGCCAAGACCGAGGACATCACGCAGGAAGTCCCGCTCGAAGAAGACCAGTACGTCGCCGGCCTGGAGTTCATCGAAGCCCTCGGCGGCGACGTCGCCACCAGCTCGCTCGGCTACATCGACTGGTACACGCAGGCCGACCTCGACGGCCAGACCGCCGTTACGACGATCGCCGTCAACGTCGCGACGGCCAACGGCGTCGTCTGCTGCACGGCCGCGGGCAACTACGGTCACGACGAAGACCCGGCCACCGCACGGCTGATCGCCCCGGCCGACGCCTTTCGCGTGCTGACCTGCGGATCGGTTCGCAGCACGGGCGTGATTTCGGGGTTCAGCTCCGACGGGCCGTCGGCCGACGGGCGCGTCAAGCCCGAGGTGCTGGCGCGGGGCACGTCGACGGTCACGGTCGACCCCTACGGCGACGTCGGCCTGGTCACAGCCAGCGGGACGTCGCTCTCGACGCCGGTGGTGGCCGGCGTGGCGGCGCTGGTCGTGCAGGCTCATCCGGACTGGACCGTGGACAAGGTGCGTCGCGCGTTGTTCCACACGGCCAACGATTTTCTGGCCAATGCCGATTACGACGCGACTTACGTTCGCGGCTACGGGATCGTCAGCGCGATGGAGGCGATTCTGTTCGTTCATTCCGACATCAATGGCGACGACCTGGCCGACGGCGACGACATTGCGCCGTTCATGTCGGCCCTGGCCGGCCTCAACGCCGACGCGGACCAGCGCCGCCGCGCGGACGTCAACGCCGATGGCGTCGTCGATACGGCCGACGTCCCGGTGTTCGTCGCCGATCTGCTGGGGGAATAGCGGCGCTCGCAGAGGCGCGGAGACCGCTGAGCGCTGACAACTGATTCAAGCTGATGGCAACTCGGTCCGCACGGCGGACCCGACGGACTCGCGCTCACGCCGATATACTGCACGCCATGAACGTCCTCGTCCTCGGCAGCGGAGGTCGCGAACATGCCCTCGTGCGCGGGCTGCTGCGCTCGCCGCGCCGGCCGCGCGTCTTCGTCGCGCCGGGCAACGGCGGCACGCAGATTCCCGTCGCCGGTCGATCGGCGCTCAATGTCGACATCCCCGCCGACGATCTGGACCGCCTGGCCGCGTTTGCTCGCGCGCAGCGCATCGACCTGACGATCGTCGGCCCCGAGGAGCCGCTGTGCCGCGGCGTCGTCGATCGCTTCTCCGCCGAGGGACTGCGCATCTTCGGCCCCACCGCCGCCGCGGCGCGGATCGAGGGAAACAAGGCATTCGCCAAGCGGCTGATGCGCGAAGCCGGCGTGCCGACGGCCGAGGCGCGCATCTTCGGCCCCGACGATCTGACGCCGCCGACCGACGCCCGCGAGCGCGAGCGCCGCGCCGCCGCCGTGCAGCGCGGCTTCGAGCTGGCGTGCGACTACCTCCTGACGCGCGACGAGCCGATCGTGGTCAAGGCCGCCGGCCTGGCGAAGGGCAAGGGCGTCTTCGTGTGCGACGATCCGGCGCATGCCGTGCGGACGGTCGAGCGACTGATGATCGAAAATATTCTGGGCGAGGCGGGGCAGACGGTCGTGGTCGAAGAGCGGCTGACCGGCCGCGAAGCGTCGGTGCTGGCGCTGGTCGACGGCCGGACGATCTACCTGCTGGAGTGCGCCCGCGACTACAAGCGAATCAATGACGGCGACGAGGGACCGAACACCGGCGGGATGGGGGCCTATTCGGCGGCGGGCTTGCTGCCCGACGGGCTGCTGCATCAGATCGAAGAGCAGGTGTTCGTGCCGATCGTCGATGCGCTGTCGCTGCACGAGTCGCCATATTGCGGCGTTTTGTACGCCGGACTGATGCTGACGCCGGGCGGGCCGAAAGTGCTGGAGTTCAACGCCCGCTTCGGCGATCCCGAGACGCAGCCGATCCTCATGCGCCTGCGCAGCGATCTGCTCGATGCGCTCGAGGCGACGGTCGACGGGCGGCTGGATCAGATCACGCTCGAATGGGATCCGCGCCCGGCCGTGTGCGTGGTAATGGCGTCGCGCGGATATCCCGATGCGGTGCAGGACGGTTTCGACATTCGCGGGCTTGAGGAGGCGGCCGGCGCCGAAGGCGGTTCACCCGATGATCTGTTCGTCTTCCACGCCGGCACGAAGCACGTTGCGGGGCGAGGGCCTGTAACATCCGGCGGGCGCGTGCTGGGCGTGACCGCGCTGGGCGACAGCATCGACGCCGCGCGACGGCGCGCCTACGCCGCCGTTTCGCGCATTTCGTTCGACGGCGCCCACTATCGCGGCGACATCGCGGCGACGTGAGCACAACGCGACTCAACCGAACCGCGACCGTAAGGCAGCGCCGGAACACCGTGCACCCATGAAATGGCGTTCGATGGGGCGCGGACGTGCCGGAGGACATGGTTCCCCGCAGGGGAACAACGTCAAAGGGGCGCGCGTCGCCCCCCCGGGAAGCCGTTCATCGGATGGTAAATGTCACGAGTCCACGCCGGGCGGCGGCGTCTTGCGCCGCTCCCTCACGGTCGCGGTTCGGATCAGAGCGCCGTGAACGCATCTTTACGTGCGATTCTCGTGACGCGGCTTCGGCCAGACCAGGTACAGCGCCGTGATCGCAAGAAAGGTCAGCAGCGTGCGCTTCGTCAGCACGCCGCCGTAATCCGTTACGTCGCCCCATGCAACACCGGCCGCGATGGCGAACTGAGTCCCCGCCAAGAACAAAGACACCGCCATGCCCGCCGGACAACGGAAGCACGCGATCGGCGTCGCTTCAACGCCGCGCCACCATTCGCGCAGCCGGATGATGAACAGGCTCAGATTGACCAGCCCGAACAGCAAGCCGGTCGACATCGTGTAGACCGTCAACACGTCGCGGTAGGCGCCGCTCAGCGCCAGCACGATCGCGAATCCGACGCCGACCAACAGCGCGCCGACCGGCGCCTGGTCCACCGACATTCGCCCCAGAAACGAGAACGCCATCCCGTCGCGCGCCAGGGCGTACGTCACTCGCACGCAGGAGACGATCGCCGAGCTGATGCCTCCCAGCACCACCCCCATCGCCAGCAACAGCGCCAGCTTTTCGCCCGCCGGTCCGGCCCAGCGCGTGAACACCTCCGCCGGCACGACTTTGCTGGCGGCCATCTCGGCCGGCGTCAGCACGCGCAAGAAGGCCCAATTCAGCAGCAGGTACACGCACGTGACCAGCAAACCCGCGCCGACCAGCGCAATCGGCATGGCGCGGCGTGGATCGCGGATTTCCTCGGTCATCTTCACCGAGTCGGTCGTGCCCTCATAGCACCACATCACCGGCATCATCGCCGCGCCGAACAACCCCAGCCACAACAGCAGGCCGCCCGCCTCCGCGGGTTGCGTCGCGATCGGCGCCGGCGGCGGCGAATCGAACCAGCCCACCGGCCGGCCCTTGATCGCCGCCACGACCACGATCGTCAGCAGCGCGCCGACCTTCAGGAGCGTCAGCAGGTTCTGCGTCCCTGCTCCGGCACGCAGGCCAAGCAGATTCACTCCCGCGATCACCGCGACCGCTGTCGCCCCGATCGCGCCGGAGTGCCAGGCCGGACCGCCGGTCCACTGAAGCAGTTGCCGCGTGAAGTCGCCGAAGGCGACCGCCATCGTGGCCACGCCGCCGCCGACCACGAACACCGTGTAGCCCCAGCCGAAAAAGAACGCCACGAAGGGGCCATAGACCTGCCGCAGAAAGATGTATTCGCCGCCGGTGCGCGGATATCGCGTCGCCAACTCCGCCGTGAGCAGCCCGGCCAGCGTAAAGAACAGTCCGCCGAACAGCCACGCCGCCAGCATCAGCGCCGGCGTCTGCACTTGCTGTGCGACAAGCTGCGGATTGCGGAAAATGCCGGAGCCGATCGCCACGCCCGTGCCGATCAGCAGCCCGGTCGCCGCGCCGATCAGCGGGCGCAGCCGGCCGTCATGCGCGGCAGCGCCGTCGCCGCGCGCGCCACCATCGGCCGGCGCGTCGCCGGGGAACTGTGAAGCGCTCATTGAAGGGTCCGGATGACGCATCCGGGGTAATAATGGGCGAGAATCTCGCGATAGGACAGGCCGCGCCGCGCCAATCCGTTGGCGCCGTACTGACACAGCCCCAGTCCGTGACCGAAGCCGCGGCCCTCGTAGAAGACAACGCCGTCGCCGTCGTCGAGGAGATTGCAGCGCGTACTCTTGATCTGCCGCCCGCCGACGGCCAGCCGAAAGTCCTCGCCGACCAGCGTCTCGCTTTCGCCGTTCTTGCCGGACAGGCGGATACGCGAAATGCGCCCGTCGGCCGACGTGGCCGTCGGCTCGAATCGCACCATCGCGCCCAGGCGTGCCAGCGACGGATAGCGTTCCACCAGCCGCTTCGTCAGTTCCGCCTTGCTCAACCGCACGTCTTTCCAGCGAAAGTAGGGGGCGTCGCGACAGGCGTCGCAGGCCACGCCGCCGCGCAACGGGCCGACCTGCGGATCGCCGGGCTTGGCGGCGTTGACGCCCTGCGACATGCCGCCGCAGCAGGAGGCGTAGTAAGTCGAGAACAGCGCCGGCTCGGGCGCATCGGGCAGCGTGCAGACTTCGCCGAGCGTGCGGCCGACGGCGAGCGTGGCGATCTTGAACTGGGGGCCGGGCACGCCGACGTACATCTGGCTGCGCTCGTCGGGCAGCACGTCGTAGTCGCGTTTGGCGCCATAGACCTGCTTGTGATAGAGCACGTAGGTGCGCGCCGCGACGGCCTGCGCCGCGAACGCCTCGCCGTGGAACGAAGCCGGCAGTTCGCCGGCAAGCACGCCGGGGAGGTAGGCCTCGACATCCACGTGATTCGTCACGAGCACGCGCCGGCCGTCGCGGCGGATGACGAGCGAACCGGGATACAGATTTCCGTTGATCACCAGCGCCGGCTCGCGCGCCGGCACGACTTCGATGTGCCCCGAGGCGTAGGGATAGGCGCCGATGCGGATGAATCGCTCCGACCGCGGATCGGGGCTGACCGCGAGCGTCGAAAAGCCGCGGTGGGCATCGACGAGCAGCGCGCCGCTGTCGACATCCCGGATCTGATACGCGCTCTTCAGCGCCAGCGTGAAAGACTCGCAGCCGTACTTCCCGCACAGGCGGACGCGCACCGTGCGGTCGGGCGGCGCCGCCGTCAGCGGCGTCGTCGGAACGTCGGGCACAACGCCCGGTCCGGCCTCCGGCCCGGTCGTCCGCGTCATCCGACAACCGACGTCGAAAATAGCGATCGCCGCCACGGCGGTGATCAGTGCCACCGCAACCAGCGTGCGTCCCCGCCGTCGCGACCGGCCCTCGGGCCATCGCGGAGAAGTAGCGCGCATCAGCCGGTAACGCCAGTTCATTCCGATGTTGCGCTCCTACGGCGACGCTAGCTGGTCCTCAGGCTCACGCCCAGTTCCGTCAGCCGGCGCTTGATTTCATTCAATGAAGTTTGTCCGAAATTGCGAATCGACAGCAACTCGGCCTCGGAACGGCTGATCAACTCGCCGACGGTCACCAGCCCCAACTTCTGGAGGCACTTGCGCGAGCGGACCGACAACTCCAGTTCAGTCACCGGCTTGTTCAGCACTTCCGGGCTGCCGGTCACGACCATGCGCGTCCGCATCACCGAGCGCGCCTGCGGCGCGCCGCCCTGCTCGGCCAACTGGCCCAGCCGCAGCCCCTTCTGCGTCAACATCGCTTTGATCTCCAGCAGCGACGTGTCGCCGAAGTTCTTGTACGCCAGCAGCTCGGCCTCGGTCACGCGGCACAGATCGCCCAGCGTGCAGATGTCCAGCTTTTTCAGGCAGTTGCGGCTGCGCACCGACAGCTCAAAGTCGTTGATCGGCGTGTCCATGATGGCGCTGCGCTGCTCGGACACGCGCTCCCACTCTTCGTCGATCACCATCTGCGAACTGGTCACGACGTCTTTCAGGAACAACTGCGCCCGCGCGTGATTCGGATGCGTCGCCAGCACGCGCCGCAAACACTGCTCCGCGCCGGTGTTGTCGCCCGCGTCCTCGAGCAGCACCGCCAGGTTGATCAGCGCATTGACCAGAATCGGCGGACAGGCGATGCAGCGGCGGTACAGATCGATCGCCGTCTCTTCCTTGCCGTGCAGATCGGTCAGATAGGCGAGGTGGAACAGCGCCCGCGTATGCCGCGGATCCAACTCGATTGCGCGGTTCAGCCGGTCGATGGCCGCGTCCAGATTCCCCAGCCGATCCTGCAACCGGCCCATGACATAGTGCCAGGCGGCGGCGTTCAGACCGTTGCGTCCGTGGTCATCGAGCAGCTTCTTGGCCGCGTCGATGTCACCCGCCATCAGCACCGACTCGGCCTGCTCGCAGGCGCAGACCAGCGCGTCCCAGCCGTGCGTCGCGGCCTTCTCGAACGACTGCCGCGCTGCCGCGTTGTCGCCCAGGTCACGCTGACACAGGCCGGCGTAGTAGTGCCGCTCCTTCGAGTCGCCCCCCTTGGAGAGCCACTCCAGCGCCTGCCGCGGACGGCCCAGCAGCCAGTGGCACAACCCCAGCTTCAGCGCCGCCGGCCGACCCTCCGCTTTGCCCGTGGCGATGGCCCGCTCCTGCCCCTGCGTCAGTTCAACGAATCGGGCGAGCGATTCGTGTGACGAGAAGGCCAGGGCCTTCATGCCGTTAAGTATGTCGGAGTCAAAAGCGGGCTGTTCGATCAGTGTGGACAAATCCTGCGTCGTCACCATGAATGGCTCGTCGCCTCCAAAATCAGGGAAATGTATGAACCGCGCCGGAATCGCGTCGACAACCCCTCTATCTTAGCGGCGTAACGATGCTACGCAAGGGCAAGTCGATGGTCAAGGCAATAGTCCAATAATAACTAGTCCGGTAATCAGAGACTCACGATTTCTGCTTGTGCCGGCCGCTACGGCTTGCCGCTTCGCGTTCGACGAACTCCGGTTCATCCGGCCGAGGCAACCGCTCGGTAACGGCCGGCAGCGGCGGACCACCGCGGGTCGGAGTCGCGAGGTAGTAGTAAGCCGTCGAGCTGTAATCGTTGGACAGCTTGTTGGCGTGGCCGTGCTCGATCGTTACGCGAATGCTCCGCCGGAAGCGAATCGGATCCAGGATGTGATACCGATAGGCGCTCTGCTTGCCCTTCCACGGCCAGCCGGGCGTGCCGTTGTACAGCAGCACGCCGTGAAAGGGGGCGTGATACTCCTCGCGCGGGCAGTACGCACAACAGAACCAGTCCTCGGTGCCGGTGCCGTGCAGCGACGGCGGCCAGGGTTCGCCGTCGATGAAGATCATGTCGTCCCCCTCGCCGTACCAGTCGTTCTTCTGCCGCTCGAAAACGTCGATGTCCAGATGCGCGCCGCAATAAACGCCGTCGCCGCGCGCGTCGAGAATCACGTAGTTGTCCTTGCCGGTCGTGTTCAGCGAGCGCGGATCGCGGCCCCACCACAGATCGGGAAAGTTGCTGTCGGGTTTTTCGCGCAGCCGGCCGTACTCATCGCCCCAGCCGACGGTCGGGTTTTCGCGCCGCCACTGCACGTGGAAACAGGCCGTCGGTTCGGCCCGCGGATACAACTCATGGTCGATGTAGAAGAAGACGTCGATCGGCGCCTCGCACTCGTTGACGACTTCGATCCGCGCGCGGCGTTCAAACGGCATCGCGAACCAGCAGTTCATGCCGCGCCCGCCGTCGGGGCTCATTTGCAGCGGTGCGGTGACGAAGTCGCGAAGCACACCGTGGCCGATGCCGAAGAAATCGCCGATGGGACACTCGACGCTGGGTTCCGGATGTCCATCCCAGAACATGCGCAACACGATCCGTCGCGGATACGCCGGGGGCAAGTGACTGCCGCCCAGCGTCATCCAAATGTGCTTGATGCAGCCGGGGCCGGCGATGTCAGCGATGACGGCCGTCTTGTCGGCCTTGACGGTCCACGCGTCGCGATTGGCCCCACCGCGGTCGAAGCTGCTGACGCGTGCCGAGCGATAGTCGCGCAGACGAGTCAGATCGCAGAAGAGATTCGTACCGATCATAGGGGTCTCCGCGTGGCACGGGCTTGCAGCACGTGTGCCCGTTTCCGTCAAGATCGCGTTCTCCACCGCTGCCACACGGTCGCGGTACGGTCGAGGCTTCTCAGGCACACTCGCGACGTCACGCCCAGCCGGCCGGAACCATTCGCCGCGCGCAGCCGAGGTCCAGCTCGCCTCCCTGGCGTCGACGCTTACTGACGGGCGCGTCGCGTTTCCCGCGCGGCAAGCCGCCGCTAGACTATCGGCCGTGACGCACGCCAACAAACCCGCCCGATCACCGTTGCGTCGTTCGACCGCGTGGCGCTATGCGGCGGCGGCCCTGCTGATACTCTGCCTGCCCCTCGGCTGCCGCGATCCGCGCCGCAAGCAACCGCCGCGCGATCCGGCGGTCGCCGGCGAGTCGCTGAACCGTCAGGAACCGGCCGAGCTAGTGCGCGCTCTGCTGGAGGCGTGCCGTGTGCTGGAGCAGGTCGGCCGCGAGGGAATGAAATCACCCGAGGCACAGGCACAATTCGAAGAGGCCGAGGCAACGCTGATGGCCGTAGCGGACCGCAACGGCGTCGATGAGGAATACGCGCGCGTGTATGGCGCTGCACGCAGCGATCGCGCCCGCCGCCGCCGCGTCGATGGCGTGATCCGTTCGTGGCCGTCGGTGGTTGCGCGGTACATCAGCGGTGTCACGAGCGAACTTCCGCAACCCTCGATCATTCAGCCGCACGACTATCGCCTCGGCATCGCGCGAAACGCCCACCGTGTCTACCGGATTGTGGCGCGCGAACCCGAGGCCGAGGCGGCGCTGGCCGAAATCCGCCGCGAGGCGGCTACCACGAGGAACGTCCGCGGCGAGCTGCTGCGGCCGGGCGGCGACGAGTACGAATTGTGGGTCCGCCGCCGCGCACTGGAGCGCGGGCTATCACCGCAACCCGGCGCCCTGATCCTTGTGGCGCTGCGGGAGACGACCGCCGGTTGGGGGATCGTCAGCGTCAGTCTCGGGCCGCTGGACGAGTCGCAGCCGCTGGCGCAGGGCGAAGAGCAGCGCGAGTAGGAGATCGAGCGATGGACAGCGCGTTTGAAATTCGGCGGCGCCGCGGCGAGATTTGAAGACCACGGCGATTGCGCTTGTGGCTCGGATCAGTCCGCGGGGCCATTCGGCGCGGCATTGAGCAGGTAACTCATCATGATCAAGGGATGCTACGTTGCCCTGGTCACCCCGTTTCGCGACGGGCAAGTCGACCTGTCCGCGCTCGAAGCCCTGGTTGACCGCCTCGTCGCCGCCGGCGTCGATGGCCTGGTCCCCTGCGGCACCACCGGCGAATCGCCCGCTCTCAGCGATGACGAACACGCCGCCGTTGTCGCCGCCGTCGTTCGCCGGGCGCGCGGCCGGGCGCGCGTCGTCGCGGGGACCGGCACGAATTGCACCGACAAGACGCTGCGTTTGTCGCGCCGCGCATTGGAAGCCGGCGCGGACGGCCTGATGCTCGTATCGCCCTACTACAACAAGCCGACGCAGGAAGGGCTGGTGCGTCACTTCTCGACGATCGCGCGCGAATCCTCCGCCCCCATCATGCTCTACAATATCCCCGGCCGCACGGGCGTCGAGATCGCACCAGCCACGCTCGCGCGGCTGCGGAGCGAGCATCGCAACATCGTCGCCGTCAAACATGCCACGGGCAACGTCGATGGCGTCAGCGAGCTGTCGCTGATGACCGATCTGGCGATTCTGTCGGGCGACGATCCGTTGACGCTGCCGATGATGAGCGTGGGCGCCGTGGGCGTCGTCAGCGTCATCGGCAATCTGGTTCCGTCCGACGTGAAGGGGCTAACCGACGCGGCGCTGCGCGGCGACTGGCAAGTGGCGCTGCGTCTGCATCGCAAGACCTGGCGGCTGGCGCGGGCGCTGCTGACCCTGGAGACCAATCCGATCCCCATCAAAACGGCCCTGGCCATCCGCGGCCTGATCGCCGAGGAGTTCCGCCTGCCGATGTGTCCCATGAGCGCCGAGAACAAGTCGCGCCTGTCCGCGATTCTTCAAGAGGTTCCCGCGTGAGCCATCCGTCGCATTCCGCCGCCGACCAGACGACCGCCGAGCCTGCGCCGGGCGCGAACGATGCGCCCGGCAGCCATCTGATCGTCCAGTTGCGCGTGCTGGGCGGATTGTCCGCGGCAGCCGTGATCTTCTGGACGATCGGCTGGACGGTGATCCAGCCGTTTGATCCGCTGGGTCCGATCAGCCTGCTGGGAATGCAAAGGCCGGTTCCGACAATGGGCGCGCTGGCGCTGGTGGGCCTGGTGACCGGCGCGTTGGCGGCGGTCGTTGCCGGGCGGGCGGCGTCGCTGATGTCGCCGCTGGGAACCGCGGTGGGTCTGGCGGCGCTGAACTGGCGCGGCGCGCAGTCGGACAAGATCGGCGCGTATCTGGCACGTGCGGGCAACGACGGTCCGGTCTGGCCCACATACCAGCTCATTCTCGAACTGTGGTTGTGGATCGGCATGATTGCGCTGGCGATACCCGTGGGCCGCTGGTGCGCGGGAAGGCTCTGCCCGCGCGATCCGCGCGAGCCGATGGAAACGCCGGCCGGCGGCACGACGCAGACGGATCAGCCCACGGGCATGGGCGTCCGAATGTTCCCGGCGCTGGTGGTCGGCTGTCTGTTGGCCTACGTACTGATGCTGGTTTTCAGCGGTTCGGATGTCAGCGGCGTGTTCAAGCAGCAGATTTATTTTGCCGTCGGCACGAGCTTTCTGATATCCTCAATGGCGGGGCAGTTGCTGTTTCGCCCGGCCGTGTCGTGGTGGCCGCTGGTCGGCGTGGCGGTGCTGGGGGCCGTGGCGTATCTGTCGGGCGAACCGCCGGTGAATGGTGAATCGGCCTACGTCGCCTGGCGCATCCTGCCCGACGTGCTGGCCCGGCCGCTGCCGATCGAATACGCCGCGCTGGGGGCCTTCGGCGGCCTGCTGGGCGTGCGGGCGGGGCGGGCGCTGGATGCGGCTGATCTGCGCGGCGCTTTGTCGGCGTAAACGGAGGCGCAGAAAGTGCGGGGCGCCGCGGACAAGCGCCCGCTTCAGGCGTGCCGCGGGGCAGCGGAGTCTCTTGTTCCGCGAGGGCTTGGCCGCGTCACGTTCCGACTGAGCGCAAAGCCGGCTCCAAGCGTGTTGTGATGCGACTGTTGAGATCCGACGAGTATTGGGATCGCACGCGGCGGCGGATGATCGCCGAGACGGAACAGTTCCTGACGCTGGCGCTGCGCGAGCCGTTTCGCGGGCCGGTCATTCCCAGCTATCCGGTCGGGCGCGGCCGACTGTCCGCGCGGCTGGCGGCGGTGTACTGGCAACGCATTCTGTTCGACGGAGACGCCGCGCCGCTCACTTCGCAGTGGAAGATATTGCTTCCCGCTGGACGCGAACGTACTCTTCCTTGAAATCGAACGGCACGCCGCGTTCGCGCATGTAAGCCATTGCCTGGCGTATCGCATCGAGAATCGACTCGATTCTGTCTTCGTCGTCTGGATCGGCGTCAATGAAGTTGGCTGCCCGGTATTCGAAGTCCTGCCACGCCCCCAGTGAAATATCCGGCGCATCCAGATCGGCGATCCGCTCTTCGTCGAAGTCCGAAACGGCGTTCAACACGCCCCGCCATGCTTCATGCAGCATCGGATGCGGCACCTGATTCCGTGATGTCAGCCAGTCGCGGCACCGCCGGCTCATGTCCGCCGCGCGTTCATCCACCAGGGCATCGCAGGCTGCTTCCCACGCGGCGGAGTCGTATCCTGCTTCCCCCATGTCTTCGGCCGAGTCGGCGTCCGCCTCCAAAGCCCATTCGACGTCCGGGCGCCGCACAAATTCCTGCGGCGTCGATCGAATGAGCCGCTCGTTGAGATCGGACAGTTGTCCCACGAAGAACAGCTTGCCGTCCTTGCCGAAGATCGACATGTCCAGCGACTCCGGATCGGGTTCCGGCCCCAGCATGGCGGTCCAGCGTTCATACTTGTGCGGCAGGCGGAAGCCGTTCTGCTTCGCGAAGCGGATGCCGCCGAAGACGATCCGCCGCGCCGTTTCGATATCCAGCCGGACCAGCGCATTGGTGAGCAACTGACGCTCGATGACTTTGTCGAATTCCGCACGGCTGTATTGCAGCCGACCCCAGGCGTCCTTCAGGCCCAGGCACCAGATATCGACGAGATACGACGCCATCGACATGCCGCGGCCGGGCGCGCCGCGCAGGACGAACACCGCCGCCATGCCGTTGTCGCGCCAGTGCTCGTTGACGTAACAGGCCGTCACTTCGCCCTGCGCGGCGGCGCGGCGGTAGGGGCTGACGCTCCTGGCCCGCTGCATCATGCGGTGTTTTTCCATCCGTTTGGCCCGATGACGTTCGGCTCGACGGGAATTCCGGGACACGGCATCCTCCGTGTTTCGAGGTGTGAGTTGCGCCGGGCATCCGATTCCCCGGCTCGCGCTTACCCTATAAATTGCGTTGCCGGCAATGGCAAGCAAAATCCGCCGTTTGCGCTGCGCACGATGGGACCGAACCGGACGACGGCGGCTCGCGCGGCAACGCATCCGTGCTCGTGTGCAATGCACGTGGCACGGCCAAGCGGCCCGCGGAAGCGAACACCACGACACCGCAGTCACAGCACGGGCCGCTTGACCGTGCCACCCGCGCTTCGTCCTCCGGCTCGATCATTGCCCCTGTAACTTCGCGCCTCCCAGGCAAATGCGGGGGTTCAATACCGCGCGGCCCGACTGGTTTCCCGCTTGCGCGGGAATGACGCCGCGGGCACTTGCCCGCGCCCGGTGGACGGTTATACTTGTCCAATGGTCGTCGTCACTTCTCTCCAAAGCGGCCGATTCGTCGGTGAAGGCATCACGTTCGACGATGTATTGCTGGTCCCCGCCTACAGTTCCGTGCTACCCGCCGAGGCCGACGTGCGCACGCGCCTGACGCGCAACATCACGCTCAACATTCCGCTCGTCTCGGCCCCGATGGACACCGTCACCGAGTCCAGCCTGGCCATCGCCCTGGCGCAGGAAGGCGGCATCGGAATCATCCACAAGAACATGTCGGTCGAAGCGCAGTGCCGCGAGGTCGACAAGGTCAAACGCAGCGAAAACGGCGTCATCCTCGATCCCGTCACGCTGCGGCCCGAGCAGCCCGCCGCCCTGGCCGCCGAGAAGATGGCGCTGCACAATATCAGCGGCGTGCCGATCACCAGCGAGGACGGCGTGCTCAAGGGCATTCTGACGCGCCGCGATCTGAAGTTCCTCGAATCGCGCGACCGGCCCATACACGAAGTCATGACCGCCGAGGGCCTCGTCACCGCACCGCCGCAGACGACGCTCGAAACCGCCGAAGCCATCATGCTCCGCCACAAGGTCGAAAAGCTGCTGCTCGTCGACGACGGCTACCGCCTGGCCGGCCTGATCACGATGAAGGACATCGAAAAGAACCGCCAGTACCCGCAGCGCTGCAAGGACCAGCGCGGCCGGCTGCGCGTCGGCGCGGCCGTGGGCGTCCACGAATACGAGCGGGTCGAAGCGCTGATCGAGAACGGCGTCGACGTCGTCGTGGTCGACACCGCCCACGGCCACTCGAAAAACGTGGTCGAGTCGGTTCGCAACATCCGCAAGCGGTTCGACATCGACATCGTCGCCGGCAACGTCGGCACGGCCGACGGCGCCGCGGCGCTGATCGACGCGGGCGTCGATGGCGTCAAGGTGGGCATCGGACCCGGATCGATCTGCACGACGCGCGTCGTCACCGGCGTGGGCGTGCCGCAGATCACTGCCATCATGGAGGCGGCCTCGGTAACGCGCGACGCGGGCGTGCCGGTCATCGCCGACGGCGGCGTGCGCTACTCGGGCGACATCGCCAAGGCGCTTGCGGCCGGGGCCGATTGCGTGATGCTCGGCTCGCTGTTCGCGGGGCTGGACGAGTCACCGGGCGAGCTGATCATCTGGAAGGGGCGGCGGTTCAAGCAGTATCGCGGTATGGGTTCGCTGGGGGCGATGGTGTCGGGTTCAGCCGATCGCTACGGGCAGAACGAGGTCAGGGGCAATCGCGAGAAGCTGGTCCCCGAGGGCGTCGAGGGGCGCGTGCCCTATCGCGGCAAGTTGTCCGAGTTCGCCTATCAGCTCGTCGGCGGTCTGCGGGCGGCGATGGGCTACTGCGGCACGGCGAGCGTCGCCGAGCTACAGAGCAAGGCGCGTTTCGTGCGCGTCAGCAGCGCCGCGGTCGTCGAGTCGCACCCGCACGACATTGCCATCACGCGCGAAGCGCCCAATTACGGCGTGGCACACAACATCGACGCCTGAGCCGTAAGCCGCCTACAATCCGCTTCGCACCGCGAGGGCGGCGCGGTCAAGCCCTCGCGCGACGTGAGACCTTGTAACTCGGGTGGTACGGGCGTCCCGCCCGTTCCGTCGAAACTTCGCGAGGGCCTGGCCGCGCAGAATCTTCGCGGAGTCTGCTTGCATTGCGGCGGTTGCCTCCAACTGACTGATCGACCGTCTGGCCGCTTGCCAAGCACGAGTATCCCACGCCCCGCGTCGGAATGAGAACGAAAGGACGCCCGTGTTGACTTCACCTGCGAGTGCACGTACCTGGATGCTGTCCATCGCGCTGCTGGTCGCTGGCTGCGCATCGCAGATCAACGATCCGTTCCGCGACGAAGGCGCCGCGGCGCGCGTCGAAATGACCACGCCCGCCGCCGCCGCATACCTGGCGATGGACGAGCCGATCGAGCAGACCCATCGCGACTCGCCCGACGGCGTCGTCTATTACCACCGCACCGGCGTGACGCACTGGCCGCTGTGGTTCGAGAATCCGGTGATCGAGAAGGGCAACGATCCGCTTGATCCGAACGACCGCGACGCGGCCGATCAGACTTTCGCCGTCAACTGCAACGACTTTCTCGCCGCGCCCTACAACTATCTGCGAATGGCGGCCAACTTCGGCTTGTGGCCGATTTCCGCCATCGTCACGCCGCCGGGAACCGTAATGGTCAGCGACGGCCGCCTCGGTCCCGACCTGCTCGGCAACTACAACCACGACGCGGCCCGGTCGTCGGCCGGCGTCGAACCGCCGTTCTGGGTCGGTTACGAGCGCGGCGAAACCGCGCAGGCCGCACCGGCGGATGAAGTCGAAGTGCCTGCCACAACACCGGCGACGTCGACACAAGAGTTGCCGCCCGCCGTCAAGACGGAAGAGTCGCCGATCGACGACCCGGGGGCCCTGGTCCCATGAAGATACCCGGCTTCGCCATGTGCGTGATTGCGTCGTTGGCGGTCGCCGCCGCCGCACAACCGACTTCCGAACCGAGCCGCCGCATCGTGGTGACCGGTCGGGCCGAGGGCGTGACGCCCGCCGCCGCCGAAGAAGCGCGGCTCGACGCGCTGCGCGTGGCGGTGCAGAACGTGTGCGGCTCGTTCATCAACGCGCAGTCGGAGATTGAAGAATTCGCCCTGGTGCGCGACAAGGTGCTCGAGCAGCCGGTGGGGTTCGCTCGCGTCGTCAAGGTCGTCCGCGGCCCCGAAGCGATGGAGGGTTTCACGCAGATCACGCTCGAGGCCGAAGTGTTTCCCGCGATTTTCGAGCGTCGCTGGGCGGAATTCGCGCACATCAAGCAGCGCGAGGGCAATCCGCGCATGGTCCTGATCGTCGTCGAGGACGACGATCCGACCGATCTGAACCCGCCCGTCGTCAACGGCATCGCGCAGCGCGAGCTGGAGGACTTCTTCCTGAAACACGACGTGCGCCTGATGGACAAAGACATCAGCGACGAAGTGCGTCGGCGCGACCTGGAGCTGGCCGCGCGCAGCGGCGACGACAGCAAGGCCGCCGCAGCCGGCGCGGCGTTCAAGGCCGACGTAGTGGTCGTGGGCCAGGTCGAGGTGCGGCAGGGTTCGTCGGTGTTTCTCGAAGGGCGCGAGATCAAGCGCTGGGATGCGCCGCTGTCGATCCGCGTCATTCAGACCGACTCGGGCGCGGTGCTGGTGTCGCGCAACTACGCGGCCGCCGACGTGCGCAGCACGGCGCTGGGAACGGCGCGGGATGCGCTGATTGCCGTCGCGCGGCAGCGTGCCCCGGACATTCTGTCGGACATCGGCGAGGCGTGGCGCAAGCGCGCCACGGCCGGGCGGACGATCCAGGTGACGTTCGAGCCGTGCACGCGGTCGCGGTTCAAAGCGCTGCAAGCGGCGATGATCGCGCACAAGGGAGTGACCGGCGGGGCGGACGGCTTCGCGCTGCGCGAATTGGAGAATCAGGTCGCCGCGGTCGAAGTGAACTGGAAATACGATCTGTCGCAACTGGCGGACCGGCTCGAGGAGTTGAGCGTCGCCTTCGAGGGCGGCGTGCTGCGCTGCGAAATCGCGGGGCAAAGCGCCAACCGGCTGACTGTACGACTTCGCGTCGAACCTGCCTCGCCGACGTCAGGACCCGCCGCATCCGAACCGACAGCGCCGTGACGCCGCCCCCCGGTCCGGGTGACCCGCCGGGAAGCGGCGGGGGCACGATGATACGACAACAAGACCCACACACCGACCGGCGCGACCGATGAGTCGCGCGGCGACCGCGGCCGGCGAATCGCGCGGCTGATCGCGGGATATGGTCTTATTTGCGTCTGAGCGTTTGATCACCAACCTATCATCGTCACCCCGCCGTTTCGCGTTGGGGCGCCCGCCCGGAATTCGGCTGCACCTGTGCGAAGAATGCCCCCCCTCGCACGGGAGGTACGAATCGCGCTTGCTTACGCCGCGCGGCTTTGACGTGGCAAATCCAAGTCCGTTTTGCTCAACGCTCCCCTATTCCCCGCGCTTCGCCTCCAGCACATACGCCACGCCGCCGCGATCGAACCACGCCTGCGCGAACTGATCACGGCGATAGGTCCGCCGCCCTTCGGCCTCGGTCCGCCCCGCCGGATCGTTCACCAGAACGTCGCCCTGGTCGTCGAATCCACAGATCACCAGCAGATGCCCCAGCGTCGTCTTGTACGGCGTTCCCTCAAGCCGGCCGTCCGGATCGCGGATGCTGGCGATGATCGGCTGCCCCTGCGCGACGTGGGCTTCGACTTCTTCCCAACTCGAAAAGCGCGTGACGTACCCCGGCACGCCCAGTGCAAACGCCGCCTGCACGTTGCGCGGCCAGTTGCCGTAGATCTTGTGGACCGGATCGTACGCGCGGCGTGCGATTTCCGTCGGCGTCGTTCGCACACCTCGAAACGCCATGACCATCGCCACCGACGTCGGGCTGCAAATGTTGCCCTGCATCTCGGCCGATTCGACGTGTTGCGTCATGAAGGGCACGTCCAGCCGCCGCGTAAATGCGGCGCGGTCGAAGCGCCGCGGCTTTTCGACGCGCCGCCGGGCGCGCAGCGCCTTGTCGCCCGAGGTGTTGCTGACGACGACCGCGAACCGCGCGATCCGCAGCGGCATTGCGTCGGGCTTGTCGGCCGCGCGTGTCGTGATGCGGACTTGCAGCCGATCGGCCGGCCGCGTGCAGAGGAGATAGTCGGTCTCGACGCGGCCCCAATCGTCGGACCAGATCGGCTGATGGGCCGGCTGCTCATCCGTGATGGCCGTCGATCCGTCGAAGCAGAACCAGGCGGACCAGGTGTCGTCCGCCGCGCGCCCCACGCGCAACTCGATCCGCCACGAATCCGACGCCGCGGCGTCGAGGTTCCACGACGGGATCAACTCGTGAAACGGCATCGGCGTGGCGATCGGCGACGTTTCAATCACATGGATTGGCGCATCGGGCCGCGCATCGACGGGGCGAAACGCCAAGCGGCCGGCGGCCAGGTCGTGGATGAATATCAGCTCATGCACGACGCGCGGACCGCCGGTCAGCGCGTTCTGCGTCGAGGGCGGCTGGGCGGAGAGCGACATCGCGAGGCACCATGCGGCGGTGAGTCTAAGTAGGTTCATGATAGGCGGATTTTGCTGCGGTTAGCCTTGACGTACGCGAATAATCGCTCGGCGAGGTTCTCGGGATATTCAAAGAACCTATCATCGCATTCGCCGAGTTTGCGATCGCGCTCGTCGTCGTCGTCATAGATCACCTTCTCGATCGCGGCGACGCTGACGGCAGGCAGTCGCAGCGCCGCGATGGCGGCTTCTGTGATTACTGCCGTCTTGGGGCATCCGACGCGATTCAAGGACTCGACGACGATCGGGGCGTATTGCATCTCGTTGACAAAGAACTGATGGTAACCGCCGTTGTTGACCTCGCGATCCAATGCCATCACCGCGAGCACGCTCATTTCTTCGGGCGCAAGCTTGTCGTTACCCTTTCTCGTTGCCTTGCGCTGGAGGCCGCCCTCAATGGCGAACATCAGTATGTGGTTGTCGTGCTTCCCTTCGAGTGCGAGCAACTCGTCGAGTGACTGTCCGGAGTACCGGATCAGCCCAAATCGATCAACCATGATCGGCTCCAATGTTTTCGGTTTCGGGAGGATGACCAACTCCGCCTCGCGCGAGCGAATCCAACCGCTCTTGCCGTCCGGCAGCTCGATGAACAGCCAGTCGCCGCGCTGTTCGCGCAGGCGGAACTCCACGCCCTGGTGCAGTTTTTGCTCGAACTGCGGATCGAAACCCTCGCCGTTGCCCTTCCGCGCCACAACGTCGTCGACGACGATCACGCCCTCGCGCCGGCCGCCGCCGGCCCACGCCTCGACTGCCAGCGATCCGCCCATCGCCAGCCACATCGCCAGCAGCGGCAGCAGCGCGAATCGCCAGCGAAACCGCCGCGCCCACAGCCGCGCCGCGAGCATCAGCCAGAACAACACGTAGGCCGCCAGCCCCAGAACGAACCGCATTCGCGGCGCAGACCCATAATGCCAGAAGAACAGCGCGCGCAACAGTGCCCGTTCGCCCACGGCCGCGATCTGATTGCGCCGCAGCTCGCGCGCCACGCGCAGGTTGGCTTCCACGCGTCCATCACCCGGCAGCAGCAACTCGGCGCGGCGATAGTTGACGATCGCGCGACCCAGCCGCCCGGCCTGAAGACACGCGTTGCCGAGATTGTAGTAAAGCCGCCCGTTCCGCACGCCGGCGTCGACGAGCAGTTGGAAGCGGTCGGCCGCCTCGGCGAACGCTTGCGCCGCCGCCTGCGGGTTCGATCGCCGCAGCTCCGAGCCGCGATCGAAGGCGCGTTGAGCTTCGAGCAATACTTCGACTTGCTGCTGATGTGAGAGATGGGTCGGCGCGCCCATCGCCGGGATGCTGAACATCAGCGCCGCCGCACACGTCCATGCGCCGACGCAAGCCCAGCGCCGCTCTCGCGCGCCGCAAGACGCGACATGGCCAATCTCTCGCGAGGCCCGTCCCGCGAAATGGCAGCGCGTGCATCGCGCGAGGGCTTGGCCATGCCACCCATGCGGGACTGCGCGACTTGTTTCCGCGCGATGCGCGGTAGCAGGGGGCGGAAATGTCTGCAAGTGATACGCTGCGTGGTGCGGGCGTACTTCCCGCGCGAACGGGCTGCAAGCCCGTTCCACGCGGTTTCCGCAAGATGCGCCGATCCCGACCAGGTCAGCTAGAACCGCGCGCGCTCGAGGTCGCTGATGCATGAAGTCACGGCCTCCAACACCCGCGCCGCCGCCGAATCGCCGCCGGAAAACGCGCCATACTCCATCCGCTCGCATTCGTCCAGCAGTTCGCCCGTCCGATGCCATGCCGCCTCCGGCGCGCCGCAGCGCCGCAGCGCCGCGACCGCCTCCGCCGATGTCAGTCCGCCGGCCGGAAGATTGCAGCGGTCGGCGACGTAATGTCGCAGGGCCGCGCCGGCGGCCTGGGCGGTTTGCGCGGGGGAGTCGCCTTTGGCCGCGCGCAGCGCACGATGCGCGGCGCGGGCCGCCGATCGCCGCCGCGCGTAGCCGACGTCGTTACGCAATCGCTCGCGCCGTCGCTGCGTCAGCCAGCAGGCCGCGAAGGCAAACGGCGGCAGGGCCAAGCCCAGCGCCGTCGGCCAGCCGGGCGCGAAGTCCTGACTGGTCAGCAGCTCGTCGATGCCGGTGCAGTTGGCCAAAATGCCGCCCGAGAGTTCCGTCAGTTGGGTCACGGCGCCGGCCCGGCCGCCGGCGGCTTCGACGATCATCGAGTCGGCCATGCGGGCGGCGGCGCGCACGCGGATGGGAATCGGCTGGCTGCGGACCGTGACGAACTTCTCGGCCAGCGGGTCGAAGTAGGTGAACGGAATCGGCGGAATCTGCGTCACGCCCTCATGGTCCGGACGGATGCTCTGTGTGAAGCGCTTGTGTTTGCCGGCGACTTCGCCCGCCAGCGGATCGGCGGGCACCTTGAAATCGCGCGTCAGCTCCGGCAGCTCGTGCAGCGGCGGCGCCTGCAACACTTCGAGCCGGCCCGTACCCGCGACGTTCAGCGACAGCGTAATCGGATCGCCGACGGCGGCTTCGAGCGGCGCGGCCGAGGCTTCGATCTTGAACTGCCCGACGGCGCCGCGAAAGTCGGGCGGTCGGCCCTCGGCGGGGATCGGCTTGATGCGGATCGGCGCGGCGTTGACGGCGGCTTCGACCCAGCGCGAGCCGGCGATCTGAAGGCCGCCCATCGAGAAGAAGCTGTTGTCGCGCGACAGTTTGGTCGGATAGCGCATCCGCACGCGCACTTGGCCGGGATCGAATTCGCCGGGCTTCTGCGCCCAGGTTTCGGTCGCCAGCTCGTATTGAAAATAGGCGCGTTCCTCCCCCTGGGCGTCCTTGCGGATCACCTCGCGTCCGATCGGCCGATCGCGCCGGGCCATCATCAGCCGCAACGCGTCGACGAAAACGCCCCATTCGCTGCCCTGAAAGTCGACCAGCGACCACATGTCCGCCTCGTCGAGCTGCACCTGCAACTGCCGGTCGAGGTAAGGCTTGATCCAGATTTGAAGCACGACGGTCAGCGACTCGCCGACGTACACCGTTTCGCGCGAGCCGGTCACCGCCGCCAGCAAGACGTCCGACGAGTCGGCCGCCGACACGAGGATCACCGTCTGCCGAGTGGCGTAGGTCTTCCCGTCGGCTTTCACCTTGAACGGGGGGATGTTCAGCCGGCCGGGCGTCTGGGGCGTGACGACCCAGCGATAGCGCAGCGTATTTTTCTGCGAAATCTGATTGTTGACAATCATCGTCTGCGACGAACGGAACGGTCCCTGCGGGCCGGTCACACGCGCGCCGTTGAGTTTCGGAAAAACGGGCGGATCGACGTTGTCGCCGTTTTCGATCGTCAGATCGACCGTCACGGGCGTACCGACGTAGGTCTCGCGCGGCGACACCGTCAGCGCCACCTCGGCGCCGCGCGCCGGCGCTTGTGCAAAGAGGATGAACGTCACGACGCACAGCAGCGCCGCAGCGTTTCGAATACCAGGCTGCGCCGAAGAACCAGCGACATGCCGGCCTTTCGACGTTTCGATGTTTCGACTTTTCGACGCTTCGGCGTTTCGGCGTTTCATTTCGACTTTCGATTTTCGACTTTCGACTTTACCAGTCCTTCTTCGCCGGTTCCTTCTTCATCTGCGCCCGCCGCGCCTGTTCCAGCCGCCGCTGACGCTCCTTGTCGCGAATCAACTGTAGCAGCCGCTCCGCTTCGGCCCGGCTCAGCGACTGCGATTCTTCCTGGCTTTGCGGCTGCGACGCGGCCGGCTGCGATTGCGGCGGCTGTTGCTGCTCTTGGGCCGACTCTTCATCCGGCGACGGCGATTCCCGCGGCTGACTGGCCGGCGCCGACGTCGGCTGCGACTGCTGCTCCTCCTCGCTCGGCTGACTGCCGGGCTGCGTGGCTTGCGATTGCTCCGCGTCACTCGGCCGGGAAGTCGCACCGGACTCGCCGGATTGCTGCGACTGTTGTTCCTGCTGCGATTGCTGTTCCTGGTCCTGCTCCTGTTGTTCGTTGGGTTGCGAGGACGGCGATTGCTGCATCTGCTTCTGCATTTCCTCGATGAGCTTCAGCAGCCGGTGCGACAATTCAAGATTTGCCCGCGCATCGGCGTCGCCCGGTTCGGCGGCCAGCGCCTCGCGAAAGTGACCGGCGGCTTCCTTGACGCCGGTCGCGGCCGCTTTCAGCAAATTCGGCGCGGTTGCCGGATCGCCGCTCTGGGCCTGCCGCACGTTGTCCAGCGCCTCGGCATAGGCGCAGTTCCCGAGGTTGAACTTGCCGCGGGCGCTCAGTGCCGCGTCGCGTGCGCCCAGCGCCTGCGTGAACAGCTCGGCCGCCTTGCGATAGTCGCCCTTGCGATAGTGGGCCACGCCTTCGTTGTAGGCCAGCTCGGCCGCGTCGGGCTTCAGCTCCGCCGCGGCCCGATACGCCTCGATGGCGCGATCGTATTCCCCGGCTTTCATCGCCGCCGCGGCTTCGGCCACCCAGTCGTTGAACGATGCTTGGGTTTCGGTGGTCGAACTCCGCGAAGCCGGCGAAAGCTCCTGTGCGACGGCGGCGCCCGGCCCCAGCACCCACACGAGCAGCGCGGCGCACACACCGCACAGGCCGCGCCGTGGTTTCGTGCCTTTGTTTCGACGTTTTGACGTTTCGACGTTTCGACGTTTCATTTCGACTTTCGAGTTTCGACTTTCGACTTTCACCCCGCCCGAACGCGCCGCTCGCTCATCAGTGCTTCGACGAACAGCAGCAGCAGCGCCGGCGCGGCGAACCATGCGAACCGCACGTGATATCGTTCCACCTGCCGCTGTTCGAACTCGCGCTGATCGCGCGAGGCGATGCGCTCGCGGTATTGTGCCCCCATGTCTACGCGGGCCGTGCCGGCCGGGATCGCCGCGCCGCCGCCGGCCAATGCGATCTCGGCCAGCGCCGCGGGGTTCATGCGCGACCAGACCTGCTGCCCCTGGTATTCCAGGAACCGTCGTACGCCGTTGACGACGACCGGGATGCGCGCCCCTTCGTTCGAGTCTCCCAGCCCCACGAGGTACACGCGAGCGCCGAGTTTGTCGAAAGCCTCCCGCGCCGCCTCGACCGGGTAACTGTCGTGATCCTCCCCGTCGGTGAACACGACAATCGCCTTGTATCCCTTCACGTCGTCGGTGAACGACTTGCCGGCCGTGCGGATCGCATCGCCGATCAGCGTGCCGCCCTTCGGCGCGCTCTGCACGTCGATTTCGTCGAGCACCATCCGCACCGCGCCGTAGTCGATGCTCAGCGGGCACTTCAGCGACGTCGTGCCGGCGAACGTGATCAGTCCGATGCGGTCGCCGCCCGCGGCGTCGAGGATTTCGCGGATGTACTGCTTGGCCCGCTCCAGGCGGTTGGGCGACACGTCCTCGGCCAGCATCGACTTCGACACGTCCAGCGCGATGAATACGTCGATGCCGCGCTGCCGCACATCCTGATAATAGACGCCCCAGCGCGGATCGATCATCGCCGCCGTCAGCAGAACCAGCCCCGCCAGCACCAGCGAGGACTTGCCCCACAGCCGCCCCATGCTGGCCTCGGGCGTCAGCGCGCCGAGCAGGTTGGCGGTCGCGAACCGCTGGAGCGCGCGCCGCCGCCGCGCCAGGCCATAAGCGATCACGCCCACCAGGGCCGCCACGATCCACAGAGCGTGCAGGTAGCCGAGTTGGAAGAATTTCAAGTCCATGGGGAAACCATCAGCCGTCAGCCTTAAGCCCTAATCCGTAAGCTCAATGCAGTTGTCAGTTGCCAGTTGTCGGTTCTCGGCCATACAAGGTCATTCCCGCGCAGGCGGGAATCCATCCTTCCGCGGCCTCCGCGCCCCTGCGCGAGCCTCTTGTTTCGACGTTTTGACTTTTCGACTGATCGACGTTTCATTTCGACTTTCGACTCTCGACTTACTTTCCGCTACGGCGCCTTGCGCAGCACCGTGCTGCCCAGGATCACCTCCAGCGCCACCAGCCCGAACGCGATCGGCAGCAGCGGAGGGATCGTGACGCGTCCCAGCGTCACCCATTCGATCGCCATTTCCTTGTATTCCGTGTAGCGCCGCACCTCGGTCTGCGTTTTCTCCAGCCGGTCGATCTCCGCATACACCGACTCGAGCGAATCCGTGTCGGTCGCGCGGAAGTACTTGCCGCCCGTGGCGTCGGCGATTTTCGTCAGCGTTTCTTCGTCGATGTTCACGCGCGCCTGCGTCAGCACCGTCTCGCCGGTGAACGGATTGATCGTCGGCATCGGCGCCAGCCCGCGCGTGCCCGCGCCGATCGTGTAGACCCGGATGTCGAACGCCGCCGCCATCTCGGCCGCCTTCAGCGGCGCGATGTCCCCCGCCGTGTTCTCGCCGTCCGTCAGCAGAATGATGATCTTGCTCTTGATCTTCTGCGCCGGCCGCAGGCCGCGCTGCTGTTCGACCGCCCGCAGCCGCTCGACGCCCAGCGCGATCGCGTCGCCGATTGCCGTCGCGCCTTCTTCGCGTGTCGTCGCCACCTCGACCTGCCTCAGCGTTTCGACCAGAAACTCATGCCCCAGTGTCAGCGGACACAGACTGTCGGCGTACGTTCCGAAGACGATTAGCCCGACCAGATCATCATGCCGGCCGCGCAGCCGTCCGCCGCCGCCGAGCACGAAGTCGCGGACGACCTTCTTGACCGCCTCCAGCCGGTTGACGCGCTGGCCGTCGATGCGAAAGTCCATCGCCTGCATGCTGCCCGATCGGTCGACGACGATCTGAATCGCCACGCCCTCGGTATCGACGCGCGTCTGCTCGTTGCCCTTGCGCGGCCGCGCCAGGCAGACGATCAGCAGGATCACCGCCAGCACGCGCAGCAGCGGCAGCCATCGCCGCAGCCGCACCGTCCAGGTGACCGGCGCGTCGCACAGCGGATCGAGGCTGGAGTACAGAACCGCGACCGAGCGCGCGCGTCGCGGCCACGGCCGCCATACGAGCAGCGCCAGCGGCAGGTGCAACAGCACCCACGGATGCAGAAAACTCTCTCGCAGCCAGTCGAGCATGTCGCCCCAATCTTCTCGTTTCGCGTGGCACGGACATGTGGCACAGCCGCCCTCGGCTGTGGGTCTGGCATAGCCGCCCTCGGCTGTGACGCGTGGCACGGGCTTGCAGCCCGTGTGAATCCGAGCAACAAGCACAAGCGCCGGGGTCGCCCTCACGTCGTAGCGTGACCGCAGCGCTGGCTTGCGGCTCGGAACAGGAAACGCTCCATCACGTGCGCGTCTCGTTTCCGCGCTAATCCGCCCGATCGCCCCGCACTTCCCTCTGCTCCACGCGCAACGGAACCACGCCCGGCGTCGCCGGCGGCGCTCGCAACGCCTCCGCCGACGGACGATCGTATCCGGCCAGATCGCTGGCCACGGGAATCGTCACTTCCAGCCACACACACGCCGTCTCGGTCCGCACGCGGCCGCCCGACAGCGCCGCCGGCAGCACGACCACGTCGCCGCGCGAAAACGGCGTCGCCTCGCCGCCGCGATGCAGAACCGCGCCGCGGCCGTCGAGCACGATCCAGATCACCAGCTCGGCATACGGAATGTCCTGCTCCATTCTCTCGACGAAGCGCACCTTCTCGATCGCAAACGCATCGCACCGCGCCAGCCGCGTCACCGTCGTGAACAACCCGCCGACGTGGCTGCGGGCCGTGTGCCGCGGGTCCGGCTCGTTCCACTCCATCACTTCGAGGCACTCCGCGACATGCATCCCCGCGTCCGCCGCGGGCCGCACGCGCTCCCAATCGTAAAGTCGATACGTCACGTCCGAAGGCGTCTGCACCTCCGCCACGACCAATCCGCCGCCCAGCGCGTGCAACGTGCCGGCCGGGCAATAGACGCACTGATCGGCCTTCGTCGGCGCGGCGTTCAGCAGATCGACCACGGCGCGGGTCGGTCCGGCCGCGGCAAGCTGTTCGCGCGTCACGCCGGGGCGCGTCCCGCGATAGATCACCGCGTTCGGCTCGGCCTCGATGACGTACCACGCCTCGTGCTTGAGGTCGCGCGACGTGCCGCGCTGTGCGCAGGTCCGCGGCCCGGGATGCACTTGAATGCTCAGCGGCTGCCGCGCGTCGAGGAACTTGATCAGCAACGGAAAGCGCCCGTCGGCCAGCGACGCCCGACCGGTCAGGTCGGCCCCCCAGGCGGCGACCATCTGCGACAGCGTCCGCCCGCGCGACGGTCCGGCCGCGACGACGCTCTGCCCCGATTCCAGATCGGCCACTTCCCAGGACTCGCCAATCGCCTCGCCCGGCGGCAGGCGCTTGTCGAGCAGCCGCTCCAGCGCGCGGCCGCCCCAGATTTTGGGCTTGAAGATCGGCTCGAATTTCAGCGGGTGCACCGGCATCGTGACAGGATTCTATGAACGCCGAGGGGGCAAGAGAAGGATGAACCGGGCGGGCGTCTTGGCACGCCTGAACTGAATCGCGACGGGAGCGATTCTTAACCGAACCGCGACCGCGAGGCAGCGCCGGGGGGACGCTCCGACTCGGATCATCGCGTGCGGACCGCCCGCGGGTCTTCCGCCGCCGAATAAACAGGGAGCAGGTTGAAATGGGGCACGGCCGCCCTCGGCTGTGAAACGGCAAACGCTTACTGACGTGCGCGTCTCGTTGCCCGCCTGACACGGGCTTGCACCGCGTACACGCTCACACCGCGCTTCAGCGTTGTCCGCCGCTCCCTCGCGGTCGCGGTTCGGAACAGATCGCGTGGCACGGGCTTGCAGCCCGTGTACGCCGCACGGCCATTGCCGCGTTTCTCGCCGCTCCCTCACGGTCGCGGTTCGGATCCGATGGGCGCCGCTCCCTCACGGTCGCGGTTCGGAACAGATGGGCGCCGCTCCCTCACGGTCGCGGTTCGGAACACAGCGCAGCCACGCGCCGCACGGCCTCGACGTCGCGCGCGATTTGCTGCGTCAGCTCCTCAGGCGAGGCGAACGCGCGCTGCGCCCGGACCCACGATACAAGCTCCAGCCGCGCGGTCTGCCCGTATCGCTCACCTTCATGATCCAACAGATACGCCTCGATCACGCGCACGCCCGTGCCGAATGTCGCCCGGCTGCCTACGCTGATCGCCGCCGGAAACGGGCCGGCCTGTGTCGCGCACTCGAACCGCGCACGCCCGGCATAGACGCCGTCGGCCGGCCACTGCATGTCGCCGATATCGATATTGATCGTCGGAAAACCCAGCCCGCGCCCGCGCGCCGCCCCGTGAATCACCGGACCGATCAGCACGTACGGGCGATCCAGGCAGCCCGCCGCCGCCTCGACCCGTCCTTCGGCAATCAGCCGCCGCACCAGGCTGCTCGACACGATCTGCCGCACGTCCGGCGGCGGCAGTTCGATCTCGGCCGGCGGAACCACGTCAACGTCGAAGCCGAATCGCGGTCCCAGCTCGCGCAGCGTATCGACCGAGCCGCTGCGCCCCACGCCGAAGCGGAACGTCGGTCCTTCCACGACGCAGCGCGGCGCGAGCGGTGCGGCCAGCACGCCCTCGACGAACTGCTCCGGCGTCAACGACAACAACGCGGCGTCGGTACGCAGCACCATCGCCGCCGTGGCGCCCCGCGTCTCAAGCAAGCGCAGTTTTTCCGAAAGCGGCGTCAGCCGGCGCGGCGCGCGATCCGGCGACAGAACGGCGACCGGCGCCGGATCAAACGTCATGGCCACGACGGCCCCGCCGCCGGCGCGTTCGACGCAGCGGCGCAGCAGGCGGGCGTGTCCTTGATGGATCCCGTCGAAATTGCCGATGGTGACCACGCCGCGCCGCAGATCGGGATCGACTCGGGATGTGTCGTGCAGAACTCTCACGCGCGGTTCGTCCCCGGCCCGCGACAGGGCGGGCCCGCGCTTACCAGCCGATCATGCTGTATCCGGCGTCGACGTAGTGAATCTCGCCGGTGACGCCGGTGGACAGGTCGCTGCAAAAATAAAGGCCGCTCTTGCCGACCTCGTCGGGATCAATGTTGCGACGCAGCGGGCTTTTGGTGGGATAGTGCTCGAGGATCTTGTCGAATCCGCCGACGCCCGAGGCGCTGAGCGTGCGACACGGACCGGCCGAGACGGCGTTGACACGGATGCGTTTCAGATCGCCCATGTCGGCCGCCAGATAGCGTACGGTGCTCTCCAGCGCGGCCTTGCACACGCCCATGACGTTGTAACCCGGCACGACGCGCACGCTGCCCAGATAGGTCAACGTGACCACCGACGCGCCCTCGCGCAGCACCGGAAGCGCCTCGCGGCAGACGCCGATCAGCGAATAGGCGCTGACGTCCATCGCCTGCTTGAAGTCTTCGCGCGACGTTTCATGAAAGCGGCAGGACAGCGCCTCGCGGCTGGCGTAGGCGACGGCGTGAACCAGAAAATCGATCGTGCCGAAGGTCTCGCGTACGCGGCCGACGAACTCGCGGATGCTCGCGTCGTCGGCGACATCGCACGGCGCGATCAGCGCCGCGCCGATCGGCTCGGCCAGCTTGCGCACGCGCCGCTCCATCTTCTCGTTGGGCAGATGGTTGAAACCGAGCTGGGCGCCTTCGGCGTGCAGCCGTTGCGCGATGTGCCATGCCAGGCTGTGATCGTTGGCCACGCCCAGAATGACGCCCTTCTTTCCGTTCATCAGTCCCATCGGGCCGCTCCTGTGCGAAAAAACCGCGCGGACCGATCTGGCGCGCGGCTGATCCTGCCCTGAAAAACGAATCTAATCTAGGGGCTGTACGCGACGATGTCCAGCCGCGTCAAACGAGGCCGGCCTTGTACGGAGCCACATGACCGAATAACGTAGGGGCGTCGGGCCGTTCTTCGGCCCGCGAGGGACGCGGACTGAGTGGGGCTGCGCACATGCACAGGGGCGGCACGGTCAAGCCCTCGCGCAGGGCGGGCATTTGAGTTTCGGGTGGTACGGGCGTCGCGCCCTTCGAACGCGTCTGGCGAGAGCTTGGCCGTATTGCCTCCACGCCAGGCAGTGCATGGCAGGCCCGACCGTCGACAGGGCGCGCGGGCGCCTCAGCGCGTGAACTTTACGGGGACGAATCCTGGGGAATCACTGATGAGACGCCTGCGCAAGTCGATCCAAATGGGGCTGGGACTGATCCTGGGTTGTGCCCTGCTCGCCGGATGCGAAGCCGCCACCAACATTGTGCCGTTGCCGCTGCCCGATCGCATCGACGGCCTGACGCTTCAGCGAATCCGCGAAATCCAGGTCGACGCGACACTCGACATCACCGAGAAGCGCGTCCTGCTGCGCGAGATTCTCGGCGTCGCCGATGACGCCGCAGGCAACCGCCTGGTCAACTTCCTGCTGGGATTGACGATCCCGTGAGCCGCGCCGTTCGCTCGGCCTCCAACCGCTCATACAGCAGCCGGATGCCGCTGTTTCGATCCACCGGAGACAACTGGCTGTCGGCGTCGCTGGCCTCGCGCGCCCGCCGGACGGCCACGTTGATGTCGCCGGTCAGCCACGTCAGATAGGCCACCAGAGCGTCGCGCCTGGGACGAACTTGCGGCTGCACGTCGAGCAGGTCAAGATTTCGTCGCAACTGCTGGAACGTCACCGCGGCGCGGCGGCGCACCTCCTCGGATTTCGATGTAAGTCCCGCGAAGTCGAACGACAGATCGTCCAGCGTGCCGTTCCGCGCGCCGAATAGCGTCATTCCCTGCTTCCACGACTCCATCGCCTGCTGCGTGTTGTTTAATTCGAGCGCGGAAAGCGTGCCGCCGAAGTAGGCGCTGGGCAAGCGCGGATCGAGCAGCCGCACCATCTCGAAATCGCGCCCCGCCCCCTGAACCGTCGTCACATCCACCTGTCCCGTCCGTGGATCGGTCGGCGAGAACAGACGCTCCACGGCCCGGCTCATGAAGAACGCGGTGCTGCGCTCGGCGCGTTCGCGGATGTCGATGTCGCCCAGGGCCTCGCCCAGAGTGTCGGGCAGGCCGCTTTCCGGCGGAGACGCCGTTACCGACCCCGCAACCGAAGCCATGCTCGACGACGACGCGATGTGCTCGAAAACGCGCGCCGGCGGAATCGACGGCGCCATGGTGACCGGCGTGCCGGCCAGCGGCGTGCTGTATTCGTCCAGCATCAGCCGGCCTGCCCGCCCCACCTCGCGCTGAAAGTCCTTCAATTGCAGCATCGGATTGCTGCGGCTGATGAATCCGCGATATTGCCCCAGGCGCGTCGCGTCCGTGAACGGTCGTCCGATGCTGGTCGACGAATAGCTGCCGTAGATGTTGAAGTTCTGATCGACGCGGGCGCCGAAGCGCGGCCGCGCCAGCGACGCCTGTTGTACGGTTGAGGTGTCGCGCAGCGGCACCATCAGATCGGCCGAAAGCGGGCCGGCTGCCACGCTGCGTGCGGGGCTGACGAAATTGAACGGCGAGGCGCTGGACGAGCGTGTTCGTGCGGATCCCACGAATCCGATCCGGTTGGACGCGGTGTTGTTCGCGACGTTGCCGACGCCGCGCAGCGACCCGACGCCCTGTGCCAGGGCGATGTTCCCGTTCTGTAGAATGATCACGCCTGCCAGCAGCGCTGCGGCCGTCGTAGTGGATCGGATCATCGCCCCACCTCCCCCGGTTCGCGGATACTCAAGTATAGATCGCACAGCGACTCCTTGCCAAACGCGAGCCTTGCCGATCCCCGCAGTTACAATCTCGGACCGTGGCCCTATCCATATCGCCCAATTCCGGCGTCGCGTACAACATTTGTTACGAAGATGACGATCTGCTGGTTGTCGAAAAACCCGCCGGCGTTGTCTCGCAGCCCGGCAAGGGCCATCAGACCGACAGCTTGCTCAACGGCCTGTTCGCCCGATTCGGCGGCCGATTGCAGTCGCTGGGGCCTGCCCGCGACTGGGGACTGATGCACCGACTCGATCGCGACACCAGCGGTTTGCTGATCGTCGCGCTGACGCCGGCCGCGCATCAGGTCCTGCGCGAGGCGTTCGAACAGCGGCGCATCCGCAAGACCTACTGGGCGATTGTCTTCGGCAAGCCTCCCTGCCCCGGCGGCGTCATGCAACAGCCGATTCGCGAAGTGCAGGGCGTTCAGAAGCGCGCCGTGATCCATCGCGCGGGGCGGCCGGCCGCTACGTCATACCGAGTGCTCGACAGCGCAGTGCTCGATGCCGCCGGCCGCGAGGACCCGGGCATGGTCTCGTTGATCGAGGCGCGGCCGGCAACGGGTCGGCTGCACCAGGTGCGCGTGCACCTGGCGCATCTGGGCTGTCCGATCCTGGGCGATGAGATGTACGGGGGCACGGAACGGAACATGCCGCGCGTGCCGCGACTGTGCCTGCATGCGGCGGAGTTGTCCTTCGTTCATCCGACGACACAGCAGCGGGCGCAGGTTCGCTCGCCGTGGCCGGCAGACCTGAAGCGCGTTCTGGCACGGATGGGGTTGAGAGAGCCACATGAGTAGCAGTACATGTCGCGGATGACCCGTGTGAACAGCAGGTTTCTTGAAGCCGCGCGACAAGCGAATCGAGCGACTATTTACGACCCCAACGCGGGCGGCTCTCATTCAGCAATCCCAGCGATTGCACGCCGTCGCGGCGGTTCTGCTGTCCCTGAAGAAATGCGCATTGGCGGCCGCCTGAGCAGTGAGGAATCGGCTGCGGCACGTTACAATATGATGAGTCGAGGATTTGACATGGCGACCTACACGGGACGAGTCCGGCACGGAGTAGTTGTCCTTGACAACGGCAATGAACTGGCCGAAGGCACGCTGGTGCGCATTGAGCCGCTGGAGGAGCCTGTTGCGTCCACGGCGCAGGGCCGCGCGAGGTTGTTGAGCCTGGCGGGTACGATTACCGACCTGCCGAGTGACCTTGCCAGGAACCACGATCACTATCTGTACGGGCACCAGAAGGAATGACGCGCTGTTTTGCCGATACCTAACTGTGTCTGGCGCTGCCCAATCGCCGAGACGAGGCCCACGCAATCGCCCGCGCCTTTCTTGACGAGCACCAGCCTCTCTTGGTCACTACGGCCTGGGTCCTGACGGAAGTTGCCAATTCGATCGCCAAGAGCGAGCGCCGTACGGCCTTCGGCGAGTTGTACCATGCGGTTGTCTTCGACGAGCAGACGACTTTCGTTCCCGCATCTGACGCGTTGTTTCGTTTGGGGATTGAGCGTTACAACCTGCGTCCGGACAAGAGTTGGTCGCTGACCGACTGCATCTCTTTCGTCGTGATGGAGCAGCACGATTTGAGCGACGCGCTGACCGGCGATCATCACTTCGAACAGGCCGGGTTCAGGGCGCTGCTGCGGTCGCACCCCGCGACTTGATACGGTCGCCTCACTTTTCCGGGTTCGATGCAGGCGCTCTGCGTGCAGGTGTCACGTGGGCACAGTCTTGCGGTAGCTGGACGCGACGCGCAGCCGGTCGGGCGGTGGGCCTGGAATCATGTCACTCCGCCTCGTCGCGCTTGAGCTGCGACACCGGCGCGAACACCCAGGCGCCGTCCTCGCGCACGATCAACATGCGATAGGTCTCCTGCGCCTTCTTCTGAACGGCGGCGTCGTCCATCACCACGTCGGCCGTGATGACGTACGCGACTTCGTCGGGCCGCTCCGGCCGCGCGATCTTCGCTACGCTCGTGATCCGCACCTGCCGCACGCGCGTCCAGATCAGGGCATAGCCGTCCTTGCTGACCGGATCGATCGAGCGCGTCCACATCTTGCGGAACTCGCTGTAGCGCCCCTCGCGCGTCACGCGGATGAAGCGGTCGATGAAGCGGTTGACGCCGCTGTCGAACGTCCGCAGCCGCTCGGGGAATTCGATGTTCGGCGCGTTGCTCGGCTCCAGCGCCGGCTCGTCGGAAAAGTCGTCCAGCGCGACCGCCGGCTCGGCGTCGCCCGTGGCCAGCACGTAGCCGACGGCGCTGACCATGAACAGCGCCAGCAGCGTCAGGCCGTAGAACCCCATGCGTTGAAGCCGCGACAGCGGCGCGTGCGAACTCATGTCCAGAGCGTAGGCGCGGCGCCGGCAGCGCACAACTCCAGGCATTCACCGCGACCTGGCCAGCGCATCGACGCCCACGACCAGCGTTACGCGCGTAAGCTGATCGGCGCGCAATTGCACGTTCTGCTCCGTACCCGGCAGGCGCGGATGCCAGCACGCGGCGCGATAGGCGCCGGGCGGCAGATCGGCGAACACGACGCTCTGACCGCCTCGCGCTCGGCGCACCCAGGGCGACGGCGCGACATAGACCCGCGCCAACGGCTCATTGCGCGAATCCAGCAGCACCTCGACCACACCCGGCCGGTGCAGCGTACTACGGGCCATGCCGCCGGCCGGCAACGCGCCCAGATCGAACTCGTTGCCCTCCGATACCGAATAGACGCTTTCGGCCCGCCGGCCGGTGTTTCGCACGCGCAACACGCCGCCGACGCCGGTGGCGAACAGCGGCGGGCCGGCCGGATCGGGCGTGGCGACGTCGAGCGTGATGTCGGGCGGGACGGCGTCGGGCGTCACGCGGTTCTGCGGTTCGAGCCAGACGACGATATCGTCGAGATGGTCGTAATCGACGAGGGCAAACGCGCCGGTTTGCGGAACCTCGTCATCGACCGAGGCGGGTGTGCTCATGCCATAGGGATCGACGCCCGACACGCCGGCGACGGGGCGATGATAGCCTGACTTGGGCTTTGCCTGAATCGTGATGCGCGCGCCCGACAGGCCGGGCTGGATTTTCACCGGCGCTTCGCAGCCGGCCAGCGCTGCGGCAAGAGCAATGAGCATGGCGGCAGCGCGAAGCGTTGGCGCGCGACGCGGTTCAACATGGCCAGGCCCACGCGGGACGCGTTCCGCGGGATCGACAGGTTTGCTCTGCGCGAGGGCTTGACCATGCCACCGGTCGCACGACCCATGCCACGCACTGCGCGAGTCGTGCCGCGCCTGTTTCAAGTTGTGCGGCATTCCAGCATCCTGACACGGCGCTACTTGCGCCGCATTTCGATCGCGACTTCCGCCGCCTGGCCGGACGTCACTTCCACGTCGGACGTTTGCTCCTTGAACCGCTGCCGCGCCTGCCAGGTCTTGACGCGGTACGAGCCGGGCGGAACGTCGGCGATGTCGAAGCGCCCGTCGGCGCCGACCTTGGCGAAGAACGGCGTCGGGCAGACGAAGATCATTCCGTCCATGTAGCGATGGATCGAGCAGAACAGCCGCACCGCGCCGGGCTGCTCGAACGTGACGCGTTTGTCGACGCCCGGCTTATACAGCCCCAGATCGAACGTCCGCGCCGGCGAACGCGAAAACACGTTGTGCTCGATGGGGCGGTCCTCGTCATTGCGGAACTCGACCGCCTGTCCGACGCAGATGATCAGCGGATTGGGCTGGAATTTCGCACCCTTTTGCGAAATCACGGCCGGCTCGCCGGGGGCCGGAAAGCGCCGGTTCGGCTCGCTCGATTCCAGATAGACGATCATCTCGGGCAGCGTTTTGCCGGCTTCGGCCGTGACGCGGCCGGTCACGCGGCCCGGCGGCGGCGCCTCGTTCGCAGGCTGACTGGTCGTCGCGGCCGGTTCGTCCTGGCCGGCACGCGCCAGCGACAGCACCGCGAGCGCGGCGACGAATGCGGGCACGACGCGCCGAAATGAGACGTGGCGATTCATGATTCGTATTCCCGGTCCGGATGGGAAACATGCTATCAGAACGCGCGGCGCGGGCAAGCGTTTCATCAGGATCCGCCGAGCAAGTTGGACTCGTCCGCACGGCGGACCCTACGAATTGCCCGGCTGCTTGTACAAATACGCCGACGCCACCAGCTTCGCATCGGTCCCGTCGTGCACCGCGTAGTTGCCGCCCGACCACATTGTCGCCGAGCCGTGACGGCCGTCGCGGGCCAGCGCGTAGAACGCCAGGCCGAACGCCGGCCGGCCGTTGCGATCACGAAGGCGCGGCTCGGTGTGATCGGCGATGCGCTTCAGCGCTTCGAGGCAGGCGTCCTGCGGAGACTTGCCGTTGCGCATCAGCTCGACGATGAGAAACGACGAGCAGTTCTGCAAATTGGCTTCGCCGCGCCCGGTGGATCCGGCCGCGCCGACGCCGTTGTCGACATACAGCCCCGCGCCGATGATCGGCGAATCGCCGACGCGACCGGCGATCTTGTTCGCCAGTCCGCTCGTCGTGGTCGTGCCGGCCAGGTCGCCGGCGGCCGTCAGCGCCAGGCAGTTGATCGTGCCGTAGTCGCGCTCGATCGGACCCTCGCGCGGCAGGCGCGAATGTTGCCGCGTGGCGGGCTGCGAGGCCGGGGGCAGCCAGTCGTCGTCGTCGGAGTGCGTTTCCTTCCAGCGCAGCCAGGCTTCGCGGGCGGACTCGGTCAGCAGGTTTTCTTCGGGGAAACCGTGCGCGCGGGCGAAGCGCAGCGCGCCTTCGCCGACGATCAGCACGTGATCGGTGCGCTGCATGACGCGCTGCGCGACCGACGCCGCGTGTCGCACGCGCCGCAGGGCCGCGACCGCGCCGGCCTTGTGCGTCGGACCGTGCATGACCGAAGCGTCCAGCTCGACTTCGCCGTCTTCGTTGGGCCCGCCGCCGAAACCGACGCTGCCGTCCTTGGGATCGTCCTCGTTGATGCGCACGCCCTCGACGACGGCATCGAGCGGATCGGACCCGCCGCGCAGCAGTTCCATCGCGCGCGTCACCGCCGCCACACCGTTGGCGCTGGCGATGACGATCGGGCCTTTCGCCAACGCGGCCGCGGGCTGCGCGGCATTTGCCAGGCGCATCAGATCGGCCGACGGCGCCGCCGCGGCGGCCACGGTCGCCCCGAGAAACCCGCGGCGGGACATTTCGTGAGACATAATTCTTGCTCCTTCGAGAGTGAGCCGGCGACAGTGGCTCGTTCGCCATCAGCCGTCAGCTTTCAGCGTTCAGCTTTGAGCTTTCAGCCCAAAGCCGTCATTCCCGCGCAGACGGGAATCCACGTTTCCGCGGTCTCTGCGCCCCTGCGTGAGCCTCTTGTTTCGACTTTCGACTTTCGACTTTCCGTACCTTGTTCTCCGCCGCCGGCCCGCGAATCGACCGCGGTATCATACCCGCATGAGCGTCGAAGGCGTGGTCAATCTGTTCAAGCCGATCGGCGCCAGTTCCGCACAGTATGTCTATCGCCTGCGGCCGATTCTAAACGTGCGGCGCGTCGGCCATGCCGGGGCGCTCGATCCCTTCGCCGACGGCGTGTTGCTGGCGTGCGTCGGTCGGGCGACGCGCTGCGTCGAGCGATTGATGGAACTGCCCAAGGAATACGATGTCGAGCTGCGGCTGGGCGTCGAGAACGCCTCGCACGATCCCGAATTGCCGTTCCTGCCGGTCGCCGGCGCGCGCGATCCCGATCCGCGCGACGTGGACGAGGCCCTACGGCGATACGTCGGCTGGATCGAGCAGACGCCGCCGCAGTTCAGCGCACTGAAGATCGACGGCCGGCCCGCCTATCGGCTCGCGCGGCGCGGCGACGTTCAGCCACTGGCGTCGCGGCGCGTGTTCATCGAGCGAATCGACCTGCTCGGTCACACCTGGCCGGTGATGCGGCTGCGGGTCGTGTGCGGGCGCGGCACGTACATTCGGGCTTTGGCGCGCGATCTGGGCCAGCGGTGGGGTTGCGGCGCGGTTTGCACGGCGCTTCGTCGCACGCGCGTCGGGCCGTTCGGCGTGGATGCGTCGGTCAACCTCAACAGCGCCGCGCCGGAAGCGGTGCACGCGGCCTTGATCGACGTCGAGCGGCTTATGACAATGCTGCCCGCGCCCTCGGCCCCCGCCGCCGCGGAAGAAGGACGGTAACGCCCACGTGCTGATATCCCGCAACTGGCTTCGCGATTTCGTCGACCTGCCCGCCGATCTCGATCCGCGCCATCTGGCCGAACGCCTCACCATCACGACCGCCGAGGTCGATTCCGTTGAACACGTCTGCACGATTCCGCCGGAGGTGCGCCTGCCCGACGGCGTCCGGCCCGACGCCGCGGAGCAGGATGACTGGATCATCGAGATCGACAACAAGTCGATCACGCATCGCCCCGATCTTTGGGGGCACGTCGGCATCGCCCGCGAGGTCGCGGCGATTCTGCGGCTGCCGCTGCGCCCGCCGCCGGTTGCGCCGATGGAGCAACTCGTCGTCGACAGCCTGCCGGCCATCCCGATCACGATCGACGATCCGGCGAAGTGCCCGCGCTACAGCGGACTGCGCATGCAGGCGCTGGGCAATCGACCGGCGCCGTGGCGGATGCAGCTTCGCCTGGCGCGGGTGGGGATGAGGCCGATCAGCTTTCTGGTCGATCTGACCAACTACGTCATGGCCGAGCTGGGCCAGCCCATGCACGCCTTCGACGCGGCGACGATCGACTGTATCGAGGTGGGATTGGCGGCCGAGGGGGCGCGGTTCCGCACGCTCGATGGCGTCGAACGCGCGATGCCGCCCGGCACGTTGATGATCCAGTGCCGTCGACGCAACGTCGCGATCGCCGGCATCATGGGCGGTCATGAGACCGAAGTTTCGCCGACAACGCGCGAAATCCTGCTCGAATCGGCGAACTTCGACGCCGCCACCATCCGCCGCGCGGCCGCCGCGATGGGCCATCGCACCGAGGCCAGCGCGCGGTTCGAGAAGAGCCTCGATCCGAACCTGACGGTGCACGCCATCGCGCGGTTCGTACACCTGGCCCGCACGGAGCTGCCCGATCTGAGCCTGACCCGCCGGCTGAGCGACGCCTGGCCGCGCCCGCTGAGCGTACCGACGATCGAGCTGGATGCGGCGCACGTTTCGCGGATCATCGGGCAGGACGTGTCGCGCGAACGGATTCGCGACATTCTAACTCCGCTGGAATTCCAGGTCCGCGACGCCGGCTCGCGACTGCTCGTTACGCCGCCCACGTTTCGCGCGACGAAGGACATCAGCATCCCGGAGGACTTGATCGAAGAAATCGCGCGGTTCGTCGGGTACGACCACATTCCGCCGGCGCTGCCGCACGTCGAGGCGCGGCCGCTGGATGAATCGACCGAGCGCATCGTCGAGCGGCGCAGCCTGGAACTGCTGTGCCTGGGCGGTTCGTTTATCGAGGCGCATCAGTACGCGTGGTTCGACGACGAGTGGCTGGCGCGGCTGGGGTTCGACCCCGGCGCGTGCCTGACGCTGCGCAATCCGGTCGCGCCGTCGCAGGTGCGCCTGCGAACGACGCTGCTGCCGGGACTGCTGGCGGCCTGCGAGCGCAATCGCTTCCGCGTTGGGTCGTTCGACTTGCTGGAGCTGGGCAGCGTGTTTCGGACCACTGCGGGCGCGGCACACGGTGAAGCGCGTGCCTCGGACCCCGCGGCGCTTCAGTCGCGCCATCTGGCGCTGGCGGTCGTGCGCCCCGGCAAGAAGGCCGACGACGCCGTATGGGCGGAACTCAAGGCGTCGATCGAAACGTGGGCGGACCAGGTCGCGCGCGGCGCGCTGACGTATGCCGCCGCGCCGCCCGTCGCGCCGTGGGACGATCCGCAGCGCTGCTGCACGCTGCTGCTGGACGGCCGCGCGGTCGGCCGCGCGACGCTCGTGCCGTCGGCGCTGAAGCTGCGCATCGACGAACGGCTGCGCACACTGTCGATCGGGCTGGCCGAGATCGATTTGAGCGGCCTGGACCCCGACGCGCGCGCGCCGCGCAGGCTGGCGCCGCCGCCGCCGTTTCCCGACGTACAGCTTGATTTCAGCGCGATCTACGATGCCTCGCGGCGGTACGCGGAGCTGGCCGGACAATTGCGCGCGTTTTCCGATCCGCTGCTGCGGCGGCTGCATTTCGTCGATTCGTTCGAGGGCGGCTCGATCCCGGCCGGCAAGCGCAGCATCACGCTGCGTGCGGTGCTGGCCGATCCATCGCGCACGCTGACGGAGGCGGACCTGACCCGCTTCCGCGCGGCGTTTACGGCGCACCTGGCGCGCCTCGGGATGGAGTTGAGGGCGTGAGCGAATCGCGTGGCACGGGCTTGCAGCCCGTGCAAATCTGATCCGAGCCGCAAGCGCCAGCGCTGCGGTCGCGTGGCACGGCCCCCGCCTGCGCGGGGGGTGACGGCTCCTTCGCGTTCCCATCATCGCGAACCCGCCGCTGAAGCGGCGGGCCACCCGTGCACTTACTTCAGCAGCGCCGCCTTCTCCGGCGGCCAGACGTTGCGCGGGTAGTTCTGCCGCGCCATCTCCTTGGAGTCAAACGTGACGTACGGCCAGTAGGGCCGCCAGCCCGCCAGCAACGCCGCAATCAACAGCAGCGTCAGCCCGATGCGCGCGCCCAAAGGCAGCCGTGCGCGCAGCGGGTGCGCTGCCGGCGCGCCTCGATCGTCGGCGTGCACCGCCGCCGTACCGCGCCCGGCCCGCGCGCCCACCGCGCCGGAACCGGACGCGTCGCGACTGCCGCCGCCCGATGTCTCCTCGCCGCCGCCGGCCGCGCGCCGTCGCTCCGCCAGCGCGCGAAACGGCGCCGTCCACGCATACCCGGCCAGCAGCATCACATACGGCATCAGCGGCACGCGATATCGCGACTGACTGACCATCAAAGCGTGCACCGCCATCGTCACGAGCAGTTGGATGAGGATGAACGTCCACAGCCGATTGGACGGCCGGCCGAAGCACAGCCCCGCCGCGGCGGGCAACATCGTCAGCGCATAGGCGATCGTGGTGATCAGTGAGACGCGCTGTGCGGCGTGGCTGCCTTTCTCCCAGCCGGTGAACCCGTGCTGATAAAGATGAAGCTGAAGGAACGACGTGGGGTTCCACAGCGCGCCCCATTTTTCCGGGATGCGCCGCAGGATCAGGCCGGGATGGTCGGCCGCGAAACGCAACTCCTGGCGCAGCAACGCGCCGTGATCGCGCGCGGCGTCGTCGGCCTCCGACGGCATCGGGCCGTTGATGGGATTCTCCATGTATCTGCCGAAGGGCCACGAGAAGCTGACGCGAAACGGAATGCGGTTGGCGTGCCACAGCGTCCGTGCGGCGGTCGCATCGACCAGCAGAAACGTGCCGAATTTCGCCTGATTTCGCGCCGACCACGGCAGCACGACCGCCGCCCAGCACAGCGTGAACGCCAGCGCCGCGCGCAGCCGGCTACGTTGCGTCGCCGGCGGTTCGGCGTCGTTCGACGCACGTCGTCGCAGCGCAAGAATGATCCACGCCAACAAGAACGGCGCGGTCAACACGGTTTGCCCGCGCGTCAGCGTGGCGACGCCGAAAACGATGCCCGCGATCGCGATCCAAACGAGCGAACCTCGCTCCAGCGCCGACAGATACACCAGCGTCCCGATCAGCATCAGCGCGAGGAACAACTGCTCGTTGAAGACAAACAGGCTGTAGGCCGCCATCGTCGGATCGAGGGCGAAAAGCCCCGCGGCGATCAGGCCCGCGGCGACGCCGAAATAGCGCCGCCCCAGCACAAACAGCAGCAGCGTGCAGATGGCGGCCAGGAAAATCTGCGAAGCGTACGTTGCGCGCAGCAGATCCAGCGGCAGCAGTCGAAACATCGCGGCGAGAAACACCGGATAGGCCGGGCCGCGGGCGATCGTGTCGATTTCGCCGGTATCGAAGAACCACTGAGCGGTCTGGAGATAGCACCACTCGTCCATCAACAGCGCCTGCGGCGCGTGGTCGCGCCACATCCAGCCGCGCAGGCCGACGCAGGCCAGCACGGCGGCCAGTGCGAGAAACCACGGAAGGCGGGCGGTCTTGTTCATGCGATGAAGTCGATGGTCGGAATGCCCGCACGCGGATCGCGCGGCGCCTCATTTTCCGCGCGGCGCTCGGATCGGACGCGCGGCGCCTCGGACACGCGCATCAGTGCGTATGGCCAGTAGGGCCGCCACGAAGCGATCAGCAGCGCCATCGTGCCGGCCGCGGCCCAGGTCCGCCAGTGGCGCCACGCGAAGCAGCGGCTCGCTTCGCACAGCGCCGCCGCCGCGTAGAGGAACACGAACGGCATCAACGGCAGCCGATAGCGCGAAAAGCTGACCATGACGGCGTGCACCAGCATCAGCACGACGAACATCACCAGCGTAAACGAGCGCAGTCCGCCGCGCCGTGCGTGCCAGAAGCCCACGACGCCGAGGAACAGCGTGATCGCGTAGATCGCGGTCGAGCAGATGCCGATGATCTGCCCGGCGGCCGACTCGCGCTGTACGCCCTGCATCTGTCCGCGCGCGATGCGGCGCTGAAGATAGTTCGTCGGGTTCCACAAGGACGCCCACTTCTCCGGCACGCGGCCGAATATCAGCTCCGCGTGATCGCGCACAAAGGCCAGCTCCTGCCGCATGATGGCCGCGGCCGACTCGGCGGTCTCGTGCTCCAGCGGCGGATGCTTCACGCCCCACTTTCGTTCGGCCGCGCGGACGCGCGGACCGGTAATGCCCCAGTCGTATCCCGGCACGTAATCGAGCCGGTTGGCGTGCCACAGCGTCCGCGCAGCGGAAACGTCCACCAGCACGAATCGCCCGCTGCGAAGGCTGACGTGTGCGCTGTAGGGCACAACCAGGACCGCCCAGCCGAGCAGGAATATAGCGACATGCGTTATCGCGAATACACGGCGGGGCCTGGGCGACGAGGGACTTCCCGTGGGAGCGCTTCCGCCGGCCTCCGCCGGGCGATGCGACTCGCCGGAACGCCGGACGCATATCGCCGTCAACAGCGCCAGCGCCGCGACCTGGACCCACGTCCCGCCGCGCACCAGCGTCGCCGCGCCGAACAACGCGCCGCTCGCGCCGAACGTCCAGGCGCGGCCGGTCGCAACCGCTGCCAACCACGCCCACGCCGCCGCCAGCAGCAGCGTGATGAACAGCGTCTCGGTAAAAAGCTGATGAGAAAACGCAGTCAACGTCGGATCGACCGCGAACAGCCCCGCGGCGATCAGAGCCGGGCGCGATCCCAGCTCGCGACGGCCGATGAGGTAAAGCATCACGATGGACACGCCTGCCAGGCCGATCTGCGCCAGCCGGCCGGCCTGCGCCAGGTCGGACGACAGGCCGCTGACGGCGGCGAGGAACCAGGCGTATCCCGGCGCGCGGCCGACGGCGTCGAATGAGCCGGTGTCGATCAGGCGCTGCGCCAGGGCGAGATAGTCATACTCATCGCCCATCGGCTCGGTCGGCGGCCAGGCCCACAGGCCGCCGAGGCGCAGCGCCAGGCCCAGCGCAACGATCGCGGCGAGGCCGACGGCTTCGCGGCGCGACCAGGGACTCGGCGCGGCGGCGCCGCCCGCGATCGCGTCGGCCGTTTGCGCCGTCGAGGCGGACATGCGAATGCGGGCCTCCGATTGATGACTTTCTATATCCGTATGCCGATCATGCGCATCGGTCGCAGAATCGCACGGCATGAAGGTGCATCATTCCGTGCGTGTGACATGGTCACGCCCTCGCGCGAGTCGAGCCTTTGTATCCCCGGTGGGTCCGGCATCCCGCCAAACATCAGTTCCCGCAAGAACCGTGCGACTCAAATGCTTGAGAACCGCCCGCGCCGATAGACTCCGCGGCGCTCCCCGACGGTCGCGGTTCAGTTAACGCGGCCGTCGTGGGTGTTCACGTATTCTCCGTCTTCCAGCACGCCGCCACGTGATCGGCGCCCACCGATACGTCCGTAGGCTGCTCGTGCCGACAACGCGCGTCGTCCGACGCCAGCGCGCATCGCGGATGATATCGACAGCCGCCCGGCCAGGCGAACGGCGCGGGCGGCGCTCCTGGAATGACCGGCAGTGCGACGCGCGGACCGCGCAGGCGCGGCACGCATCGCAGCAACGCCGCCGTGTAGGGATGACGCGGACGGGCCAGCACTTGGGCCGCCGGCCCGCGCTCGACGATGCGCCCGGCATACATCACGGCCACGTCGTCGGCGACGGCGGAAACGACGCCGAAGTCGTGCGTGATCAGCAGCAGCGCCCGGCCGCGCTGCCGCGTGACGGCGCACAATAGTTCAAGGATTTGCGCCTGGATCGTGGCGTCCAGGGCGGTCGTCGGCTCGTCGGCGATGATCAGGTCCGGGTCGCCGGCCAGCGCCACGGCGATCATCGCGCGTTGTCTCATGCCGCCGGAAAGCTGGTGCGGATACTGCCGCGCCACGCGCTGCGGATCGCTCAACGCGACCTCGGCGAGTTTCTGAACGGCGCGACGCGCCGCCTCGCGCGGCCGAACGCCGGCGTGCAACTCGATCGCCTCGGCCACCTGGCGGCCGATGGTCATCAGCGGATTCAGCGCCGCCATCGGCTCTTGAAACACCATGCCGATCCGCCGGCCGCGCACGCGGCGCAGCTCCTCCTCGGGCATGACGCGCAAATCGCGGCCGTCGAAGTGAATCCGCCCGCCGACGCAGCACGCCGCCGCCGGCAGCAGGCGCGGCACGGCCAGCGCCGTCATCGACTTGCCGCAGCCGCTTTCGCCGACCAGCGCCGTGACGCGACCGGCGGCGACGGCGAGCGACACGTCATCGACGACGGCAGCCGTGCCGCGCGCGGCGTGGATGTCGATACGGAGCTTTTCCAGTCGCAGCAGGTCGTCGTTCACAAAACGATGCACCACGTGGACTCACTCGTGCGGGAATCTTTTCCCGCACGCACTGCCCGCGGGAATCCCTTCCCGCGACGCTCGAAGCGTACACCCGCAACTCGCCTTCGTCGCGCGAACGATCCCAACGACGGGCGGCACGCCCGTGTCACACGGGCATAGCCTGCAAACGCCGGCTGAACACAGCCGGGCGAACGCTGTTGTGATTGCTCCCAAATCCTCGCGGTCGCCGCGGCGGTCGCGTGACCGTGCCGCACCGGATCGGCGATCGCTCGATCGGGTCGCCCGCTCCGTTATAGCCGCGCGCCTGCCTCGGCGGGCGGTATTCTTCGCCGCCGCTTACCATGACGACTCGACAACGGAGCCTGCCCATGCCTCTGCGAAAGCTGTTGTTTCGCGTCATGCTCATGTCGCTCGCCGCGGCGGCCGTGCTCGGCGCGATTGCCATTCTGTTCTCGAGCACGGACACCATCTGGCGCATCTGCGGCACCGCCGGCGCGACCGCCGCGGCCGCCGGGCTGATGACGGCCGCCTCGATCCTCATGGACCGCCCCAACGGCCGCTCCGCCGGCCTGCTCGCCCTGGCCGCCATCCTGCTCGAATACTTCGGGACCGTCTTTCTGATCTGGGAATTCTGGCGGCTGCTGCCCGGCCGCCGGCCCGACGAGGCGGTGGCCCTGAGCATGGTGTGGCTGTTCATCTGCACGCCGCCGTCGATGGCCATGCTGCGAAGCCGCCCCCTCGCAGTGGCGCGCATCGCGAGCAATGTCGGGCTGATCGTCGCCGCGACGACGATCACACTGCTTATGGTCGCGACGTGGGTCGACAATCTCGCTGGCATTCGCGGCGAGAAGCTGTTCGAGTCCGCCGCCGTGGTCGGATGGATCGGGCTGGCCGTTGCCGGATCACTGATCGGCACAGACCAGCCGGGCGGCAATCTCGCTGAGCGAGCGTGGTACGGATTACGGCGCCTCGGCGTCATCTCGGGGCTGGCGGCGATTGCCCTCGGTCTGTACGCGGTGTGGAACGATATTCGCAGCGACACCGGCCTGTGGACCACGCTCATTTCCATCGCGGTCGTCGCGACGCACGCCAATCTCTGCCGGCTGGCGCCGCTGACGCCCGGTCAGGAGTGGCTGCGCATCGCCACGATTGCGGCGGGCGTCGCCACGGCGATCGGGGTCGATCTGTGCGTGACGTTCGACGCGGCCAAGCGCGACATCGACCTGCTGATCCGCGTCGCGTCGGCGTCGGGGCTGATCACGTCGTGCGGCTCGCTGGCGCTGATCGTGCTGACGCGCATGAACCGCCGCGTTTCCGAAGCGCCGCCGGTGCTCGAGGCGATTCGCGAAATCACGCTGATCTGCCCGGCCTGCGGGCGGAAGCAAACGCTGGCGGCCGGCGCGGCGTCATGCCCCGACTGCCGGCTGCGCATCTTCACACGCTTTGAGGAGCCGCGCTGCGTGACGTGCGAGTATCTGCTGTTCAACCTGAAGTCGGAGCGTTGCCCCGAGTGCGGCACGCCGGTGGCGCAGTCGTTGAGCGCAAGCTGAGGTCGTTTGTGAGGGCGCATTCAGAGTCAACTTACGCCCATTGCCGCTTTCGCGCGGAGCGAGGCGCCACACGGCCAAGCCCTCGCGAGACACGTTCCTTTGAGTCGTCACGGCTGGCGAGCGCGAGGGCTCGACCGTGCCGCCTCATCAGAATAGCGCAATTCAGTCTTGGACGATTCCTTATCCCCCGAGCAGTAACGCCACAAACGCGGCGTGGTCGGCTAGAGTAACGTCATCGTCGCCGGTCAGGTCGGCGGCGCAAGACAGGCCGGCGGCGGCGGGGCCTTCGATCAGCAGGCCGACGAACGCCGCGATGTCCTCGCCGTCGATCCGCCCATCGCCGTTGCAGTCGCCCGCGGCGA
>WYBU01000030.1 GCA_011525745.1 Planctomycetaceae bacterium
GACGCGCGCAATCAGGGTCTGGAATCCCGCGGCTCCGCGGCTGAAACGCCGCGGCCCCATTGAAGCGATGGTGCGTTGAGTACAACCCACCCTACGGCGCTTGCGGCGCGGATCAGCAGGGAGCGGGGCACGGGCAGGATGCCCGTACCACCCGAATACCAGCTCGCTGACGCGCGCAATCAGGGTCTGGAATCCCGCGGCTCCGCGGCTGAAACGCCGCGGCCCCATTGAAGCGATGGTGGGTTGAGTACAACCCACCCTACGGTGCTCCGCGGCTGAAACGCCGCGGCACCATTGATGCGATGGTGGGTTGAGTACAACCCACCCTACGGTGCTCCGCAACTGAAACGCCGCGGCCCCGTTGAAGCGATGGTGGGTGGAGTACAACCCACCCTACGGTGCTCCGCGGCTGAAACGCCGCGGCCCCATTGATGCGATGGTGGGTTGAGTACAACCCACCCTACGGTGCTCGGATCACAGCGAGAGCGCGCACGCTCACGCCCGCGCGCCGGTGCATCGGCCCGCACCACGAGGTACAATCCGCCCCATTGGAGTTCCCCCATGCTTCGCCGATCCGGCTCGCTGTCGCTCGTCGTGGCGCTGCTGCTTTCGTCCGGTTGCTGCGCCGGCATGATGATGATGCACCGCGATTCTCACGAGCACTCGTCGAAAACGACGAAATCGCCGCACGCCGGCCACGCCGCCGAGCCGGCCAGGGCCGCAGGCGGCATCCGCGGCGAGACCCTGACGCTGCAACGCGGCGATGCACAGATTACGTGCTATCTCGCGCGGCCGGCCGGCGACGCGCCGGCGCCCGGCCTGCTGCTGATCCACGAATGGTGGGGCCTCAATGACTGGGTCCGCGCGCAGGCCGAGCGATTCGCCAAGCGCGGCTACTTAGCGCTGGCCATCGATCTTTATCGCGGCGAAGTCGCCCGCGATTCCGAGCACGCCCACGAGCTGATGCGCGGCCTGACCGACGAGCGGGCCATCGCCGATCTAACGACGGCCTTCGAATACGTGTCTACCCATTCGCAGGTGCGCGGGGCAAGGGTCGGCGTCATCGGCTGGTGCATGGGCGGCGGCCTGGCGCTGAAGCTGGCGATTGCCGAGCCGAAGCTGGCGTGCACGGTGGTCTGTTACGGCCGGCCGGTGACGGACGTGGAGCAGCTTCGCCGCATTCGCGGACCGGTGCTGGGCATCTGGGGTCAGCGCGACCGCGGCATCGAGGTCGAGCCGTTCCGAGCCGCGCTGGAGTCCGCCGGCGTTCGGGCGACGCACCACGTTTTTCCCGACGCGGGTCACGCCTTCCTGAATGAGAACAACGCGCGCGGCTACCACGCCGAGCAGGCGGCGAAGGCGTGGGAGGTGATCGACGGGTTTCTCGATGCGGAACTAACGCAATAGCTTCGAGCCTATTCGCATCGTTGGCATTGGCTGTTGGTGGGGCGTTCTGCAGACACGATCGCGCTGCGAGCCGATTTCACTCAACGATCACAGGTTTCATGGAATCTGTCCCGAGGCACCAGGGCACAATGCTTTGCTGCAAAACAAGCGCGGAGTTCCTGTGACGGCGGTGTCGCCTGGACGTGCACCTCATGCGTCACGAACTGGGCGTCCCGCTTACGAGCCGGCAATCGGCTCGAAATTCCTTCTCATGTGAACTACTTTCGCACATACAACCACACAAACCCCGTGCGATCCTCGTTCATGAACTCCTTCTTCTGCTCGTAGAGCTTGTTGATGCGTTCCATGATCGGCTTGAGTTTTTCCGAGTCCTCAACGCCATCGGTCTCCTTCCGCGCCGCCGCCATTTTTTCCTGCCATTCCTTGCGACGACGCACGAATTCCTCGTCGCTGACGCCCTTGGCCGGCGAGATTAGTGAGATATTGTCGCCAACCAATATGTCGAGCTTGCCGTCGCCGGTAACGTCGGCCGCCCACACGCGCGTCGAGCCGGCGGGGGCGGTCACTTCCTCGGGACGGCATTCCCATTTCACCTCGGCCGGGGCCGCGATCAGATCGCGGAACGGCTTCAGTTCCGGCGTCTTCTTCGGGCCGGCCGTGTTCTCGGCCCACTGCACGCCGCCCTGATCCGATCCGCTCAGCAGATCGAGATCGCCGTCGCCGTCCCAGTCGACGACAAAGGGATCGCCGTGATGGCCCTTGATCTTCAACGGATCGTCGCCGGCCTTGATGAGATGAGCCGTCGGCGCGAACCGGCCGCGCCCCTCGCCGAGAAACAGATAAAACTTGCCGGCAAAATTGCCGACCACGAGGTCCAGATCGCCGTCACCGTCCCAGTCGACCGCCGTCGGCCGCGTGCAGATCGACTCGACCACGTCGTCGTCGTTCTTGCTGGGGATGATCAGCGGCTTGTCGTCGGCGCCGTTGAGCACGGCCGCCTTCTTGAACGTCCCGTCCGACCGGCCCCACAGCACCTGGAACAGGCCGGCCATCGACCCTTCCATGCGCGAATACGAACCCGAGAGCAGATCCAAGTGTCCGTCAGCGTTGAGGTCCACAAACTGTGGAGTTGAGCTGGTGCATCACCATACGCCCGGCACTTCGGCCACGTCTCCCTCGGCCTTCAGCCATTCGCCTGCTGCGAACTTCGATCCGCCCAGGCCCTTGTAGACACGAATCTTGCCCTTGCTGAACTGCCCGACGAGCAGATCGGGCTTGCCATCCCGGTCGATGTCGGCCAGGCACGGACAGGCCCAGCCGGGGGATTCGACGCGAACAAACTCGTCGCCGCCCTTCAGTCGTACAGCCGCCTCGAAGTCGGCGGCCGTCGCGACGACCGATACGCACAGAACCAGCGCCCATGTGACTACGAGCTTCATGAAATCGGCTCCTTTGAATCCTGGCCCAGGGGTCGAACGCTTGACTCGCAATGCCAGAATACAACTTCGACGACACACGTTCAACAGCGACGAAACCCGCGAAGCACAACCGGTCCTGAACTGCGGACTTGCGCTGGGCGCTGTCTGCAATTAGACTCACATCGGACCGGGCCTGATCGACCATGGCGGACAGGAGATCGTCGGCAGATCCGCGTGCCTCCGTCGGCGCCCTTGTCGGTTCGTCGGCCCTGTCGGCTTCGTCTACACGGCTGAACGTCGTTGACGCTTTGAATTAACGCAAACCATGAATTCCAACACGTGCAATCGAATCGTCATCGCCGGCGGCAGCGGCTTTCTGGGGCTTGGGCTGGCGCGCCATCTGCAAACGTACAACGCCGATATCGTCATCCTGTCGCGCCGGCCGCCGGCCGCGACCGGTGGCTGGCGACACGTGACGTGGGACGCCCGCTCGCTCGGCGACTGGGCGCGCGAACTGGACGGCGCCACGGGCCTCGTCAACCTCGTCGGCCGCAGCGTCGATTGCGTAAAGACGCCCGATCATTGCGACGAGATTCTCCGATCGCGCGTCGAGGCCACGCGCATCCTGGGCGCGGCGATTCGCGCCGCGGCCGTCCGGCCGCGCGTCTGGGTGCAGATGAGCACCGCCCACGGCTACGGCGATCCGCCCGAGGTCGTGTGCGACGAGGACGCGCCCTTCGGCTACGGCCTGGCGCCGTTCGTGGCTCGCGCCTGGGAAGAGGCCTTTCGAGAAGCGTTGCCGGACGACACGCGCGGCGTGGTCTTGCGCACCAGCTTCGTGCTCGGACGCGGCGGCGGGGCGATGACGAAGCTTGCGTGGCTGGCGCGGCTCGGTCTGGGCGGCGCGGTCGGCAGCGGCCGGCAGGGCATGAGCTGGATTCATCTGACCGACATGAACCGGCTGTTCGAGCGCGCTCTGTTCGACGAGTCGATGCGCGGCGATTACATCGCTACCGCGCCGCATCCGGTGTCGAACCGCGAGTTCATGCGCGAACTGCGACGTGCGGTGGGCATGCCGCTGGGACTGCCCGCTCCGGCGTTTCTGGTGCGCATCGCCGCGCCGCTGATCATGCGGACCGACCCCGAGCTGGCGCTGTACGGGCGATACGTCGTTTCGCAGCGATTGCGGGAGGAGGGATTCGAGTTTCGGTTCCCGACGCTTCGTGAGGCGCTGGCGGATTTGTTCGGCCGGCGATGAGCGATTTCATGCCGCCGCTCCGCCGCCCCGACCCCGGGTAATAGCATTCCGGCGCACTTGCGGCACGGGCATGACGCCGATTTACGCGCGGGCGGCCTCGGAGGTAAAATGCCGGTCTATGAAAACGAAAAACCCCGCCTACGATCGGCGAATCGACGCATACATTGTCAAGTCCGCCGAATTCGCCCGGCCGATCCTCACGTACCTGCGCGAACTGGTCCACGAAGCCGCTCCGCAGATCGAGGAAACGCTGAAATGGGGCATGCCCTCGTTCGAGTATAAGGGCCTGGTCTGCGGCATGGCCGCGTTCAAGCAGCACTGCACGTTCGGATTCTGGAAACACGCGCTCGTGGTGGGTGACGGCGGCGGCGCCTCCGGCAAGGCCGGGGCGTCGGCGGCCGCACGGGGTCGGAAGGCCAACCGCGCGGGCGCGAAGTCCGACGAGGCGATGGGAGAATTCGGGCGCATCACGAAAATCTCCGATCTGCCGTCGCGCCGCGTGCTGATCGGCTACGTGCGCAAGGCCGTCAAATTGAACGAAGAGGGCGTGAAGGTCCCGCGTCCGCCGCGCAAGCCGCCGACGGAACTGGTCGTCCCTGCGGACCTGGCAGCCGCGTTGCGCAGGAGCAAATCCGCCGCGAACCACTTTGAGGCGTTCAGCTACTCGAAGCGCAAGGACTACATCGAGTGGCTGACGGAGGCAAAGACGGAGGAGACGCGCAACCGGCGGCTGGCAACGGCGATCGAGTGGATCGCGGAAGGCAAGTCGCGGAACTGGAAGTACGAACGCTGCTGAGGGTCGGCCGCGCGGCGGAACACTGGCAAGCGGCTCAGGCGCGCCGGGCGTTTTGCACGCCTGTCCTCAAAACGGCATGTCCCCGCGGGCGTGTCTCGAACGCCGCACTCAGCGGAGTCTCGTAAATCCGACGCTGAGACGTCAAGCGTATTCGCGCCGGTCGGCCGGCTGACGAATCTGGAATGCTCCGCATACAATATCAGTGCCTGGGGGCGGTCCGCCGCGGCGGGCCTGAGATGTCGGCGCGGACGCCGGCAGACCCTTTGAACCTGATCAGCGACGAGCCGATGGCGCACGGTTGACGGCGACCGTGGACGCGAGCCGCCGGTCACGACCCGGCCGAAGCGACCCATCAGCCGGCTGCGTAGGGAAGGACTTGCCCTTGAGCCTGCACGAGCATGTCGCTGTAAATCGCGGGCGTCCGAATGACGGGAGCAAACGATGACCATTGCTTCCATGCGTGCGATCCGCGCATTCGCCCGGCGAATCGTGCGCGAGTTTCGGCCACAGCGCATCATCCTCTTTGGTTCCTACGCCTACGGAAAACCGACTGGGGATTCCGACGTCGATTTGCTCGTTGTCATGAAGTGCTCGGTTCACCCGGTGGATCAGTCCATCGAGATCAGGCGTCGAATATCAGCGCCGTTTCCTCTCGACCTGCTGGTCTTCGAGCCGAAGGAACTGAACCAGCAGCTTCGCCGCGGCAACTACTTTCTTGACGAGATTGTTAAAAAGGGAATCACACTGCATGACGCCCGACGTGCGGCAGTGGCTTGAAAAGGCTGAGGGCGATTGGCACACAGCCAACCGCGAGTTGCGGGCGCGTAAGTGCCCCAACTACGACGCGACGTGCTTTCACGCGCAACAGGCGGCCGAGAAATACATGAAAGGATCGCTGCTTCAACATAACGCGTCGTTTCCCCGAACCCATGATCTGGCCGCCCTGCTCGATCTATTGAGGACGCTGCGCAACGACTGGGAGTTGCTGCGAGCCGACGTGATACTTCTGACGCAATACGCCGTGTTCTTCCGATACCCGGGACGCTGGGCAGACAAGTCCCGCGCCCAGGCTGCCGTCGCAGCTTGCAAGCGCGTACGAGCGCACGCGCGTATCGTGCTTCGTGTGTCCTCCGGCGTACACCCACGATTTCAGAAAAAACCGCGACGATCGCATACGTCCAGAAAGAAGTGACAGCATGACCCAACTCGAATCCGCCCGCGAGGGCGTCATCACCGCCGAAATGATCCGCGTCGCCATCCGCGAGAACGTTACGCCCGAGTTCGTCCGCGACTGCGTGGCCCGCGGCAGCGTCGTCATCCCCGCCAACGTGCGCCACCTGGCCGGCGGCGGCGGCATGACGCCGGCAGCCGCGCGGCCCGGCGACGAAGCGCCGGGGCACGCGCCGAGCGCAAAGGCGTCAAGGCACGCGGACACGAAGGGCAACGGCGCTGAAAAAGTCAACGGCGCCGGCGGCCGCGCCGACGTCGATCCGCATTCTGAGACCTCACATCCGTACTCGACCGACCGCCTCGGCCATCCAACGGCAACGCCCGGTTCGCTGCTGTGGGTGAATCAGACCGTCGCGCAGCGCCGCGCCTGGCTCGACGATCCCAACCACTGCCGCGGTCAGCGCGCCGCCAAGCGACTCGATCCGACCGGCATCGGCCGGCAGATCACGACCAAGATCAACGCCAATCAGGGCGCATCGCCGGTCTCCAGCGACACGCAGGAAGAACTGGTGAAACTCCGCCACGCGATCCTCTACGGCGCCGACACCGTCATGGACCTCTCCACCGGCGGCAATCTCATCGAATGCCGCCAGGCCATCATCGACCACAGCGTCGTCCCGGTGGGAACCGTCCCGATCTATTCAATGATCATCGGCCGGTCGATCGAAGACCTCGGCTACGACGACATCCTGCGCGAAATCGAGCGCCAGGCGCAGCAGGGCGTCGATTATTTCACCATCCACGCCGGCGTTCTCAAGCAACATCTGCCCCTGATCCGCGGACGCATCACCGGCCTGGTCAGCCGCGGCGGCAGCCTGCTGGCCAAGTGGATGATCCACCACAACAAGCAGAATCCGATGTACGAACTGTTCGACGAGATCAGCGCCATCATGCGGCAGTACGACGTGACGTATTCGCTCGGCGACGGCATCCGCCCCGGCTGCCTGGCCGACGCCTCCGATCCGGCGCAGATCGCCGAACTGCACGTTCTGGGCGAGCTGACGCACCGCGCCCGCGAGGCCGGCGTTCAGGTCATGGTCGAAGGTCCGGGTCACGTGCCGCTGAACGAGATCGCCTGGAACATGGAGCACCAGCGGGCGATCTGCGACGACGCGCCGTTCTACGTGCTCGGGCCGCTGGTGACCGACGTTTTTCCCGGCTACGACCACATCACGTCGGCGATCGGCGCGACCGAGGCGGCCCGCGCCGGCGCGGCCATGCTGTGCTACGTCACGCCCAAGGAGCACGTCGGCCTGCCGAAGGCCGACGATGTCAAGGCCGGCTGCATCGCCTACAAGATCGCGGCCCATGCAGGCGACATCGCGCGCGGCATCCGCGGCGCGCGGCAGTGGGACGACGATCTGAGCAAGGCCCGCGCGGCGCTGAACTGGCCGAAGCACTTCGAGCTGGCGTTCGACGGCGAGACGGCCCGCGCGCTGCACGACGAAGACCTCGAGGTCGACACCGATTTCTGCGCCATGTGCGGGCACGACTGGTGCAGTATGAGGATCAGCAAGGAGATCGAAGAATGGGCGTCGGGCAAGGCCGAAGGATTCGTTCCCGAACGCGTCGCCCGCAAGTCGCCCGGCCTGACGGTCGAGCAGCAGGAATTCCTGGCGCAGCGCGCGATCAAGCACGCGTGCCACAGCGAGAACGTGCCCGATCCGGCCGCGGCCGAGCAGGTGCAGCGGGAATACGTGAAGTTGCACGTCCCTGCCGCTAAGATCGGAAGTACCCCGTAGCGGAGTCTTCGCGTGGTCGTTCAAGCGGTTTCACGTCCGGAAGTCGACAGCTTTCTCGGGCTGCGAATGGGAGCGGACGACTTCCTCGCCCTGCCGGAGTCTCATGTCCGCCTTGAACTCGTGGACGGAGTGGTCATCGTGTCGCCGAGTCCGAGCTACTGGCATCAGAAAATCGTCTTTGAAATCTGCCGGCAGATTGACGACCACCTGAAACGGCATCCCATCGGCGATTTCGTGCAGGACATCGACGTGAAGCTGCGCGACGACCTCGTCTACCGGCCCGACGTCGTGTTTCTGAGTTCCGCCAAAGCCGCCCGCGTCGCTGAGCGCATCATCGAGCCGCCTGATCTCGTGGTGGAAGTCGTTTCGCCCGGCTCGCGCAGTCTCGATACGCAAACGAAGCGCGCCGATTACCAGGCCGCAGGCGTCGGCGAATACTGGCTGATCGACCCCGAGCAACAATCGCTGCGGTTCTTCGTGCTGGAGGACGGAACCTACCGCGAAGCGTCGCCCGCCGGCGACTTCTACGTTTCACGCGTCATCGACGGCTTGCGGCTTGACGTGGAACGCATACGACGGATGTTCTAGGAGACCGTCCGAGTAATGGTGCCGAGGCCCTCGGAAGGCCATGTTGGGGTCAAAAAACCCAGGGCTTCTTGACTACAAGGCGGGTCGATTCGACGTTGGAGTGTTTTACTCGGACGGTCTCCGAGGCATCTTCTTAGCCAGGCTGAGCATTCTGCTGATCCAGTTTTTCGCCCTTTACGAGTCGAATACCGCGCCCCCACCACGGTTCATGGAGATGATGGTGGGCATCCTGCTCCTGCTGGGCGCAGTACCGCTGGCGCTTCTCTGGCGCTTGCAGTCGATCGTGCGAACGCGCGGACGCGCGTTTCTCGCTGGAGCGGCGTGCGGCCTGGGAGCAACGTCGTTTTATTACATCGCTGTCCTGGGAAATGCCAGCTTCGCTTACTGGCGCGGCGTCTTCATTGCATCGGTTGCGGCCATGACACTCTATGGACTGCTCAGCCTCGCGTTGATTTCCGTCCTGAATCGCGTCCGCCCGCCGTTGCCGGTCCAGAACGGCACGCTCTGCCCCAACTGCGCTTACTCCCTCGTCGGCAACACGTCGCGCGTGTACCCCGAGTGCGGACAGCGCTACTGGCCGTCGCAACTGCGCGCGTAGCAGGCTGCCCGAAATCGAGCCTGCGACAAGCCTGTATTACGGAATCCGCTTGCCGAACGCGCGGCGATACGGTTGTTACAATGTATGAGTCGTGTGCGGCGAATCGACAGGAGCCGGTCGCATGAATCTCACGCGTGCCATCACCATCGGACGAAAGCGTCGCCGACAGGGCCGCCTCTGGCCGATGCCGATACGGGAGACTGACTTGGGACACATTTACGCTGACGTCACCATTCGCTCCGCCGTCGGTTCGAAAAAAGCCTGGACCGGCCGGATGCTCGTCGACACCGGCGCCACGGATACCTTTGTTCCCGCCGGCGTCCTCCGAAAACTGGGGATCAAGCCGGTCGGCCGGCGCGGCTACGAAATGGCGGATGGTACCGAGCACGTGCTGCCGTTCGGCGTGGGCGTCATCGAGATTCACGGCGAGATTACCGGCGGATCGCTGGTGTTCGCCGGCGAACAGGACGAGCCCTTGCTGGGCGTGACGGTGCTCGAATCGGTCGGGTTCTGGGTCGATCCGCGCGGCGAGCGCCTGATTCCGCGGCCGCCGAAGCTCAAGTAACTGTTCTTCTGCGCCGCCGCGTTTTGGAGGGACGCGTCATGCCATCCGCTGCCCAAGCCACGAAACGCCGAACACGAAAACGCAGCATGGGCACATTTCACGTTGACTGTATAATCGAAAAGCACGTCGATCGCCGCCGCACGGCGCGAATCTCCAAGCTGCTGGTCGATACAGGCAGCAACTACACTTGGCTTCCCGAGCAAGCGCTGAAGCGCATCGGCGTGGCCCCAACCGATCAGAGGATATGATATGCTCGAAATGCGATTCTCCGCAATTCGCACCTATGGACCAGCGTACGCTGGGGTCTCCAACAACACCCGGCGGGCCGGCTCGCCCCGCGCCTGTTACTCAAATGTGGCGCGATTGTCGCCACATTGGACGGTTATGACATGGCCTTGTGTGCGTAACCTTTGGAGCCAGCAAAGCGCAGAAACCGCGATCGCAGCCAAGCAAAGATGCTCGCTTTGTGCGGAAATGCGTTGGTCGCTATGTCAGCCGCAGCGACCCCATGATCGCCCCTTGATACCGGAGCGTAGCCATGACACCTAATACACGGCTTGTCCTATTTGTGGCATGTGCGGGTCAGCTCGTTTGTGTTAACGGATGTTCTCTGCCGCACCGCGCATCCTATCATGACCAACATTTGCGGCAGCATTATGAACACGAGTTCTCTTCAAGAGTCCTTCATCAGCTAGAGGGGTTTTGGCGTCTTGATAACCAGTATATGCACGGCGAGGCCGTTATTTTCAAAACCGATCCTACAACCAATCGGGGATTCGCTTTTGCTCAACGCACGATTGAATGCGAGTGGCACTACGTGCTGCCGTACAACCCACCTGACGACCGGATCGTCGGCCGATGGAAGCCTTCGGCTCAAAGCGGAGTATATGCTGGACAACTTCTTATGGACGACGGCCACGGCTCAATGTTTTGGACGGATGCCACCCTGACCCTGCTCGATTCGACAACTGCAGAGCTCGCCATACATGTTACTGGGCCGGTACTTGGTGGGAGCGTTCAAAGAATGCACTTCGCTGGTCCGGCATCAGAAATGGAAGCGCGCATCAAGACTTTTTCTAATTCCAGCAGGCCTCCCAGCAGCAACACGAGCGCGGTCTACGGATCAGGATTTCTTGTAGCACCCGGACTTGTGGTAACAAATCATCACGTAACTGACGGTGCCACTCGTATTTCATGCCACCACAAGGATGGCGTGTCCGCTGCGCATTCTATTGCCCATGACGCAAAGAACGATATCGCGTTACTTCTCTGCGACCACCCCATCGGGGACAATGCCGATGTTTTCTCAATTGGAGACTCCTCCAGTGTGCGTTTGGGGCAGCGGGTCTTTGCATTTGGTTATCCGCTCACTCAGTTACTTGGTACGGATCTTCGTGTGCATCAGGGCATCATAAGCTCTCTGTCGGGATACGCTGGTGCCGCAACTGAGTTTCAAGTCCAAATGGGACTGAACTATGGAGACAGCGGCGGTCCGCTTGTAACTGAGAGCGGCTCAGTTGTGGGCATAGTATCAAGCAAACTGTCGGTTGGAAACTCCCATGGCAACGTCCAGGTTCCTGAGGACATTTCGTTTGCGGTGAAAAGTGAAGTACTTCGTGCACTACTGAAATCTGCCCAAATGCTCGAGCAGATTAGGTTAGAGTCCGCAGATCGGACCGGCGCGTTTTCGCTTGAGCAAATTACGCAACAACTCGGCCCCGCCGTTGTTCGCATAGAGGCGCGATTCGAAGGAAACGAGTAGTCGCAACAATGTTTTCCGTTATCATGCTAACGGCAAAAAAGCTCTATGCCATTACGGACACAGAGCGAAACAATCCATTTGGTGTTCACATGCTGCGAAAAAGCTTCCCGTAATCCACGAATTACGTACTTAATGCTAATATAATTAGCTCCCCCCCGCCCTCCCGCTGCTCTCCCGCACGATCAGTTCGCACTTCTGAAGCACCTTCACCGGCGCCGCCGTCGCGGCGGAGCGGCCGCGGCGGATTTCCTCGAACAGCAGGTTCAGCCCCGTATCCACCATCGTCTGAATGTCGATGGAAATTGTCGTCAGCGCCGGCCGGAAGAACCGCGCCAGGTGAATGTCGTTGCTCCCCACCACCGACAGGTCGCGCGGCACGCGCAGGCCGCGCTCGTGCAGGCCGCTGATGGCCGCCAGCGCGATCTCGTCGTTCAGGCACAGCAGCCCGGTCAGCCCCTCGACTCGCTGGAGCATCTGCTGCACGAAGGCCGGCGCGACATCCGCGTTGGGGCACGGCTGGTAGTGCAGTACATCCGGCGGCAACCCGCCCTCGGACAGCGCCCGCTCGATGCCGACGCGTCGCTTGCGAAACCACTGCGGTTCTTCCTCCGGCGGCGGCCCGCCCAGAAAGCCGATCCGCCGATGACCCAGCCCGACCAGGTGCGCCGCCGACTGATATGCCGCGTCCGTCAGATCGGGACTGACTTCGTTGTACAACGGCTGCTCGACGGCCGAGTGAATCAACACCACCGGCGCTTCGGCATCGACGCGGTCGCGCGGCCGGCCCTTTTCATCGAACAGCAGCGATTCCGGTGGCGCCAGAATCACCGCGCCCGCCAGCTTGAACTGCCGCAGCGACTCCAGCAGGCTCTGGCCGCTCTGGCACGCGATCACGCTGTAGCCGTGCGACTCGATCGCCCGCGCGACGAAATCGACCAGCGACGCCAGGTACTGGTGGCTGGAGATGAACTCGGCGAACACCACGATCGTCGGAAGCCGCTCGCCGCGCAGGCTGCGGGCCAGCAGATTGGGCGAATAGCCCATCTCCTGGGCGACCGCGCGGATGCGGCGCACGGTTTCGGGATTGACCAGCGACTCCTTGCCCGACAGCGCGCGCGACACGGTCATGGCCGATACGCCCACGCGTTCGGCGATGTCCTTGAGCGTGACGTTTGAACCCTGACGGCGAGTCATGCCGACGCTCCTCCGCGACCGCAACGGTCGGCCCACGCTGAGAACCAGTCCGCCGCGGAATCATATACGTTCGGGGCGTCGAGTGTTACCCGGCACGGGCTGTGCCCGCGACTCAACGGGTGTAGCGTTGAGTGCGGACCGGAGCGACGGAACGACGAAGGGAAGTTCGGAGTGGATCGGCTCGCGAAGCGGACCGCGTCGGATGGGCCGGCGGGCGATTGCCACGGGTGAAGCGCGGCCGCTTGCGGCCGAGCGATGGCCGTGGTGACAGATGTTTATTGTCCATCATTCCGCTCCACGGGGGCGGCGGAGGCTTGCATGTTGGTTGCGGCGATCACCAAGCGCTCGCGAGCGGCCGTGTCCGCGAATCAGGTACAGGCGCGCGGGCTTGAACATGCCGCACGACTTGTCGCTCTCCAGCTGAAAGCCGGACCCGGGTTTGTGAGGGAGTGGTTCAAAGGCCTGATTCGTGCGAGACCGTTGCGGGCCAGCAATTCGCTCCCCGCGAAAGCAACCCGCCGCTCCCTCACGGTCGCGGTTCGGTTCAACGTTCTGAATACGCTCTGCGTGTGCCGCACGGCGGCCCCTACTGAAGCAGCGATTCGGGCGGCGCGGGCTGGCGTTCGACGACCACGGTGTTCTCGCCGTACTCGCTGGCGGGGGCGAGCGATTCAGCGGATTTGGCGCCGCGTTTGCCCGGCTTGCGCGATCGGCCGCGCGCGGGTTTGCCGCCGGCCGCGACGACCTTGCCCTCCTCGTCGAGCGTCTCATCCGCCCGCGCGGTGACCGACTGGGCCAGCTTCAGCAGATTGCGACGAAGGTCGTCCTGATTGACGCGCTTCAGCGCGGCACACGCCGTCACGACTTCGCCGATGTAGCGCTCGAAGATGTTCCGTCGCTCGCCCTCGAATTTCTGGCGCTTGCGGCGGTTGACGTAGGCCTGCAGCTTCCGGCCGCACTCCTGAAGGGCGAGTTTGATCTCCTTGCGGATTTCGTCGTAGTCGGCGATGGCTTCCTTGCTCTCGCTCGTGAACGGCACCCACACGCTGGCCATGTGAACCATGATCAGCAGCGGCGCCTGCGGCAGGCCGCCGCCGGGCTGCGAAAGCCCGTAACGGCGCCAATCGGTGTCGATGACGCTCTTGAAGATACAGCAGGCCGACTGTTGATACAGCAGCGGCACGCGGTTGGCGAAGCGAATGACCCGCGACGAAACCGATTCCGACCTGCCCGCGCTGCCGTTGGCGCCGCTGTCGGTTTCGCCCGCCGCCTCCGGACCGAGATCCCCGCCGTAGGCCAGTCCGACTTCGATCTGGAACGGGTTCCCGCGATAGACGGCCGGATCGCGGGTCGCGGCGGTGTAGAACTCGGCCTGAACGCCCTTGAGCAAGCCGGCCAGTATCTGCTTCGGTCCCATCGGCGCGAGGCAGTTCGTGGGCGGGGCCATCAACTTGGCGGCCTGAAGCGCCTTGTAGAGCGTCTCGGCCTCCTGGCGGGCGATGCGGCGCGGGTGCGCGCGGGGATTAAGTTTCGCGCGCGCACAAATCTCTTCGCCCGTGCGGGCGCTGACGCGCGAGAATTCCGATGACAAAAAGCCGCTGAGCCAGTGCGACTTGGTGTCATGCAGCATCTTAATCAGCACGCCCAGCTCGATGCCGTAGGGGTGCGGCTTGATGGCGTGCGTCGGCGGCGGCAGCTCGTTCGAGGCGCGCGGGAAATCGACCGGATCGCCCGTTGGCGGGCGATAATGAATGTGCGCGTGGGGATTGGCGATGGCCGTCAGTTCCACGTATTCGTCGACCGACTGGCGGCCCTTGTTGTAGCTGGCGACCAGTTCGATCTCCAGTTCGGTGCCGTGCGGCCAGTCGACGTCGACCGTGCGGTCTTCGACGATCGTGGGCTGGTTCTTCCGGGTGTCGATCTGGATCTCGTAGTAGTGCGCCTCTTTTCGCGCGCCGGTGCGCGACGTGATGCGGACGCTCTTGCCGGTCGTCAGCAGGCCGTACATGCCGGCGGCGGAGATGCCGATCCCCTGTTGTCCGCGGCTCATCTTGAGGCGATGAAACTTCGAGCCGTAAAGCAGCTTGCCGAAGACGTTGGGAATCTGCTGCTTGACGATGCCCGGCCCGTTGTCGCGCACGCGAACGCGGAAGCGGTCTTCGTCGACCTGCGCGATCGACACTTCGAGATCGGGCAGAATGCCGGCCTCCTCGCAGGCGTCGAGGCTGTTGTCGACGGCTTCCTTGACGGTCGTCAGCAGCGCCTTGCGCTTGTTGTCGAAACCGAGAAGGTGACGATTCTTGGCGAAAAATTCGGAGACCGAAATCTCCCGCTGCGCCTTGGCCATCGTCTCGGCGGTGGCCGGGACGGCGCCGGACTTGCCGTTGCGGCCCGATCGCTTTCGACCGGCCGGCGCCGTGGCTTCGGTCGAATCGTCGTCGAGCGCGCGCTCGGCGGCGCGGCGCGATGCTTTCGTGGAGGGGGCGGCGGCTTCGGCGGGCGCGACGGCTGCCGCCGCAGGGGCCGGCGGAGATTTCGACCGTTGCGTCGACGCCGCCGCGCGGACATCGGGCGAGGAGGCGAACGTCAGGGTGAGTTGATGGGCTTCGTCGGAACGATTGCGAGAACGGGCAAGGTTGTCGGCAGCCATCCTAGCTCCTTCGAATTCCTGTGACGCGTGCATGGTAACGAGCAACGACGGGGAAGTGTAGCGGACGTGGCCGCATGTCCCCGGGCAGGCGTCCGTGGTCCCGAATGAGCACGCGTCCATCGCCCGATCAGCGGGCGGTTCTCGCCCCCTGACGATTAGTCATGCCGCGCGCCGGGCAGGTCGATAGTCCCGATGATCGGCGCGCGGACCGCGCCGACGTCGGGAGCGTGGCGTCATGAGTCTTTATCGTCCCAATCTGCCGCTGGTCCCGAAAAACAGTCTGGACTCCTATCGCGCCGGAGTGGCCGCGCTTGAACGGCACGATTTCGCCGCCGCCGTCGCCCAACTCGAACAGGTCGAACCTGCGGCGGGCGCGGCCGGCGTGCTGGCCCGCTATTACCTCGACCAGGCCCGCACCGAGTGGGGCCTTGCGCTGCTGCGCGAACATCGTTTCGCCGAAGCGGCCGAGCAGTTGCGCGCGGCGCATGCGCTTAATCCCTCGTCGGCCGAGTTATGTGACTATCTGGCTCGCGCCTGCTCCGGACAGGAGCTGCACGACCAGGCCGCGGAGGCGTTCCGGAAGGCCAACGAGCTTGATCCCGATAACGCGCGTCGCGTGCTGCCGACCGCGTGGTCGCATTGGCGGCACGGCGAGCGCGATCGCGCCATCGCCCTTCTGAACGACGCCGCGGCGGCCGCGCCGGACGATCCCGAACTGCACCATCAGTTCGGTCTGATGCGCATGGAATGCGGCGACGCGGCCGGCGCGATTGCCGCGTTCGAGGCCGCCGTTCAGCACGGACCGCATCTGGCCGACGCGGCGCGACACCTGGGTCTGGCCTACGGCACGGTCGGACGGATGGAAGACGCCGCGCGGATGCTGACGCGCGCGGCGCGCCTGCGGCCGGACGAGCCGGCATGTGCGATGGAGCTGGCGCTGGTGCTGAAGACGACGTCGACCGGCGCGGCGACGCAATTCATCGCCGCCGCGGCGCGGGGCGTCGCGAGCGGCGCGGGCACGATTTCGGAGGAGGCGATCCTTCCGGGCGCGGGAAGGCTGGGCGCGTTGTTGGCCGAGGAACCGGAACTGGTCGACGCATTTCTGACGCTCCCGCAAACCGAGCGCGACGCGGAGTTATTCGCCGCGCTGGAAAGCGCCGTTCGCGCAGCGCTGTCCCACCACCCGGAGTACGCCGATCTGCGGCATTACGCGGCATGCGTGCAGTCGCGGCTGGGGCGGCTGGAGCGCGCGGTGGAATTTGAGCGGGCGGCGCTGGCGATCAATCCGGGATACGTCGCGGCGCGCGTTCAGCTCGGGCGCACGCTGGCCGGACTGAACCGGCTGGAAGAGGCGATTGTCGAATTCGAACAGGCCGTCGCACAAGGAGGCGACTATGCGGATGTCTACTTTGAACTGGGAGAACTCCACCGCCAGGCGGGCCACACGAGTGAGGCCCGGCAGGCCTATGAGCGCGCTTTGCGGCTGAACCAGTCGTTCGACCGCGCACAACGGGCATTGCAATCGATGGCGGCGGCGTAGTCGGGGGGAGACGCCATCATGTCATATGTACTCGAGGTCCTGGGCAAGGGGCTGCTGCCCAATCTGTGGAGCGCCTTTCCCGGCACACTGGCGGTTGAAGAAACCGCGACGGCGCTGGCCGCGGCCGGTCGCGTTGATTCAACGGATGAGTCGGACGCGGATGCGGCCGTGCGGCAGGGCGCGGCGATGCTACGCGCTCACGACGTGGTGGCGGCGCGAAATCTGTTCTCGCGCGTGCTCGAACGGCACGAAGACCACGTACCGGCGCTGCTGGGGCTGGCCAGCGCGCGAGACGAGCTGGGAGACGCGGAGGATGCCGTCGAGCTGCTGAGACGGGCACACGTGCTCGATCCGGGCAGTCCGGCGATTCTGTTCGCGCTGGGCTACTGCCTCGAGCGGCTGCGCGACCCGCGCAGCGCGGCGGACTTTTACCATCGGGTCCTGTATCTCTGCCCCGGCCTGCGCAACGCGCATGAGCGGCTGGCGGCGATCTATGTTCGTCAGGGCGATCTGTCGCGGGCGATCGAGCACTACGAGCAGTTGTGCGAATGGGAGCCGCAGGAAACCGACTTGCATTTGCTGCTGGCGACGCTGCTGCTGGAGAACGGGCAATACGCCGAAGCGGTCGAGCGATACGAGCGTGCCCTGTCGCTGGAACCGGACAACTGGACGGCGCAGGACGAAATCGTCAACGCCTACGAAAAGGCCGGCCTGTATCGCGAGGCGATCGAGCATCTGCACCAGGTCATCGAGCGCGAGCCGGGCTTCCCCGACACCTACGCCCGGCTGGGCGATCTGTATGCCGCGATCGGCAACGACGTGGCGGCGATGGAAAACTACCTGACGGCGGTCGAAATCCATCCGGACTATCTCGAAGCGACGGTGAAAATCGGCACACAGCACCTCAAAGTCGGCCGCTACGAGGACGCCGCGCGCTGGTTCACGCTGGCGACCGAGATCAACGACCGGCTGCTGACGGCGTACGTCGGACTGGGCGTGGCGCAGCGCGCCGCGGGCAAGATCGACCAGGCCATGAAGACGTTCGAGATGGCCGCGTGCATCGAGCCAAACAGCTCGCTGCTTTTCGCCGAAATGGCGCGGATGCAGCTTCGCGTCGAGGCGCAGCGCGAGTCGCGGCGGCTGACCGAGTACGGCGCGCCGCGGGCGACGCCTTCGCTGGGCGATCTGGACGACCTGCTGGCGCGGCAGATCGAGCGGCATCGTGCCGCTCTGGAAGAGAACCCGCGGCACGCCGATCTGCACTATCGCCACGGATTGCTGCTCAAACACCGCGGCGATCTGGACGGGGCGATCGACGCCTACGAGCGGGCGCTGGCGATCAATCCTACTTACGTCAAGGCGCTGATCAAACTGGGCCTGGCGCTGCTGGAGCGCGGCGACGAGACGCGCATGATCGACGCGCTGAAGCGCGCCGTGGCCCTGGAGCCGGAGTACGTCGACCTGCACTATCAGCTCGGCCTGGCCTACGCGCGGCGGCAGAACTTCGAACTGGCGGTCGAACACCTCGAGTACGCCGCCGCCGGCAATCCGCTGAATCCCGACATTCAGGCCAATCTGGCGCTGGCGTTGCAGCAGATGGGCCTGATCGACCGCGCGCACGCTTGTTGGGAATCGGTCCGGGCCTTGGCGCCCGACTCCGAGTACGCGGCGCTGTCGGACCGCTTCCGGCGACAGCGGCAATTCGGGCTGTAACTTGCTTTGTCAGAATCCGCGCCCCTGAAGCCGCTCCGCAACGCGTGCCCCTTTCAACCACCTTCAGGTCCCTGCGGAAATTCCGAATTTTCTTCTTGACGGACACGCAGGTCCGGTGTAAGGTTCTTATGCAGGGCCCGTTCGGGCCGCAGGCGCGGGTGCGGTACTGTGGGACGCGCCTGGTTTGGAATATCCACCAATCGAGGGCGTGGAAATGGAGCGTTCATGGTCCGGTCATCCGACCCCCTCCGCGCGAAGCAAGCGCGTGGCACAGCCGCCCTCGGCTGTGATTTCAATCCCGTCACCCCCGCGCAGGCGGGGGTCCAGCACGTGCTTCGGCGAAACTGGATTCCCGCCTGCGCGGGAATGACACGCAGGCCGATCGGGTGTGAATGTAGCACAGCCGCCCTCGGCTGTGAGTGTGGAACAGCCGCGCCCGGCTGTCGTTCACGAGTTCTCCGCCGCTCGCGGCAAAACGCTGCGCTGCAAAGAGTTGCGCTTTTGAGCGCGCTGCTTGGCGCGGTCCTCGGAACCGTTCCCGTGTCGCCCGCTTTCGGTCAGGCCTGCCTCGATCCGCTCGACCGGGCGGCCCCCTTCTGCCCCGTGGCCGAACGGGTCTTCGACGTCAGCACGAACGGCAGCGTCATCGCCATGGCCGATGTCAACGCCGATGGCGCCGTCGATGTCCTCACGCTGCACGGACCGCACGAGGACGCCTGGCTGCCGACCTATCTGCTCGTGCATCGCAACCTGTGCGCCGGCGATTTCTTCGAGACGCCCGGCGCGGCCGACACCTACGACTTCAACACCAGCGGCGGGCCGCCGTTGTCGGCCGACATGGTGGTGATTGACCTGCTGGGCGATCCGCTGCCGGACGTGGCCTGCATCGTGGGCTATCCCTTTCGCGATCATCGGTTGATCATCCTTGAAAACCGCGATGCCGGCTCGTTCGCACCGCCGCACATCGACCTGTCGCTCGGTACGTCCGACAGCATGTCCGGCCCGCTGGACATCGCCACGGCGGACCTCGACAACGACGGCGACCTGGACCTCGTCATCGTCGGGTCGCACAGTGAAGGCCCGCGCATCTGGATCGCCTGGAACGACAACGGTTTTTCGCAGAATTCGCTGGACGAGCACGCGTTCATCGGCGATGGCACGCCCAATCGCGTGGCCGTCGGCGACCTCGACCCGCACGTGACCGACTGCAACACCAACGGCGGGCCGGACCTGCTGATCGCCGCGTTTGCCGGAGAGGAGTCGCCTGCCCTGTACGTCTATCTGAACCGCGGCTGCACCGACGGCGGGGACCACGCGACGCGCTTTGATTTCGTCAACGATGATGGCACATTCGCCATCGAGCAAGCAGCCGAGGCGCTGGCCGTGGGGCACTTCAATCGCGACGATCACGCCAGTCAGCAGCAGTTTCCCGACGTGGCGTGGCTCGCCCCTGACGCGAACCGCGTCTACGTATTTCTGAACCAGTGGGCCGTGGACGCGCAGGAGGTCTTCGCGGGTTCATCCGTCGATGCCGTACCGACCTTCGCCACCGGCATGGCCGTTTGCGACCTTGACGCCGATGGGCTGGACGACGTGCTGGTCTCCAGCAAGCAGGATTTCCGGTTGCCCGAGTACCAGGATTTCCTTCGCGGCGCGGGTACACTGACGGTGCTGCACAATGTGACCGAGGCAGACGTAGAAGACGAGGCCGAATTCGAGCGCATCGACTACCCGCTGACGTACGAGGGCGTGGCGGTCACCTGCGGCGACATCTCGCGCGATGGCTGCCTGGACGCCGCCGTGCTCGCGCGGACGTTCTATCCGTACAACCCGCCCCGCGGTTCGATGTCGTTCCTCCACGGCCGATGCGATGGCACGTTGCGGGCACAGACCGATTACGGCATCTTTCGCAAGACTGTTGTCGACATCGACTGCGGCGACTTCAACGCCGATGAGCGCATGGACATCGCGGTCACCAACCTGCACGAGATCAACCTGACGGTGCTGGCGCAGCAAGACGATGGGACGCACCTGATCGTCTATCGCGCCGGCGACGAGGACTCGGAGCCGAATTCGCCGCCGGAATGGACCGACGACGGCGTGGCGGCGGCGGTGGCCAACTTCAATGGAATCGACGAGGACGATCTGGAACGCGACGACATTGCGATGATCTTTCATCTGCGCGGGACGGGCGACAAGTTCAAGCAGCTTCGCGTGCTTCATGCCATTCCCGCCACGGCCGGCAGCGTCGACTTCGAAGTCGTCGTTGAGATGGACATCCCCAACAGCGAGGAGTTGAGCGACATTCAGGCGGGCGATGTGGATAACTCCAACGGGCCGGATCTCGTCATAACGGATAAGAGCCTGGACGGCAGGATTCACGTGCTGCTGGACCCGGGAGACGGGCTTTTTGAGGTATCAACGCACTTTGGGTTGTTTGACGACGTCACGGAGACCCGCAACGACGATCCCGTCTCACTGGTCCTCGTCGACCTTGATCTGGACGGCGACCTCGACGTGGTAACTGCAAATGAAACGGGGAATACCGTCTCCATCATGCACAACGACGGCAGCGGGAGCTTTGCGCCACCCGGCCCTGGCGCTGGTGTCGGGTACCAGAATGTGGGGCTTAGCCCACGGGCGGTGGCTGCGGGACGAATTGATGGAGACGACTTGCCGGATATCGTTACAGCGAACGCAGGCGCGGACAGCGTCACAGTCCTGCTTAACGATTCAACGAATCCGGGCACGCTTATGATTCGAACCGACTATCTTGTGGGTAAGATACCCGTCGACGTCTGCGTTGCTGACTTCAACGGCGACTGTCGCGATGATATCGCGGTCCTGGAGCTGGAAAATCGCACCCTATCGATTCTCCTAAATGATGGCACAGGTGGATTCGAGCCGTCTCGTCGGATAATCCTCCAAGCAAATGAAGCCCCGACCGTTGTAACGTGTTGCGATCTCGACGCAAATAACAAAGCGGATCTCATCACGTCGTGGAACATTGATCTCAGCGCCATCCGGCTCACATACAACGAGTGCATCGGCAGCAACTACTGCGCGCTCCCGGGTGACATGAACAATGACGGCCTCGTCGACGGCGATGATATTCAGCCCTTTCTCGCCGTGTACTACGATCCCGCATCGGCCACGCCCTACCAATACTGTGCGGCCGACCTTACGGGCGACCTTTTACTTGCGGCCGACGACGTGGACTGCTTCGTGGCCACGCTGCTTCTGCAAGCGTGCTTAGACCCGTGCGGCGCCGGTGAAGACGCGGGCGGTTCCTCGGACGACGGAGCACAAGAAACGTCAGCATCCGCCGAGGGCAGCGCCCAGGCGGGTCAGGGTGCCTCGGAATCGAGCGCATGGACCTGGCAACCCGATCCGGACTTCATTCCGAAGCTGGAGTGCTACCTGGAATGGTGGCGCGCGAACATGCCGCGCGACTATCCGCACCTGACTGAACTGGAGTACCGACAACTGTGTATCGAAGTCATGTTGGACTGTGGACTTGAGATCCCCATGACGTGGAGGTAATTGCCATGAATCGACGCGCACTCATAATAGCTCTGTTGTCCTGCACGGGCAGCCTTGCACGGGCAGATGTGCAGACGTTCGTCAACGACTACGCCGGTTTCGCCGCCGCGAGCGGGCCGCTGTCGCTGATCGACTTTGAGACTCAGCCCAACGGGATGCCCAGCCAGGGGGGCGTTCCGATCACGGCGACGTATAACTATGATGCCTATGGTGTCCATTTTTCCGCTGCCAATATCGCGCCCATTCTTGCCGGCAACCCTGATACGGGATTCGACCTGCGAGCGACGATGCCTCTTCCCCTCCCCGGTTACCGCACTTGGATCATCGCCGACCCCCTGCTTCCCGCCCTTGCCGTCGGCGCACACTTCGCAGGCCATAGTTATCTTTTCGCCTACGACGAGGCCGGGCAGCTTATCGCTCAGGGCTTTGCGGGCGGCACGCCTGGCGAGCAGTTCCTCGGCATCGTCAGCGAC
>WYBU01000031.1 GCA_011525745.1 Planctomycetaceae bacterium
GGCATGCGCCGCAATTGCCCCGCACACCGCGCACCTCCATCACCCCCACGCCGCCCCCACGCGAAACCGCCGGCTTACAGTTTACGTTCGGTACACGCCACGCCACCTCCCGGACAGAATTGGCTTGCAGCCGGTGTTCGTTGCGATGGCATGAAAACGCGATAACTAATATATACTTATTGTTGACAAACCCAAAAACAAGGCCACGGGCATACGCCCGTGGCCTTCCTCATGCCTAACCCTGTGTTCATCCGGTGATTTCAGTCCGCGCGCCGGACGTCTTGCCGGATGCCGGCAGCGGCCCCTACGCGGCCGTGTCGCCCAGATCCGTCAACGGCGGCTCGGCCTCGACGCGGCGCGCCGGTCGTGGAGGCGGCGGCCGATCGAAGTCGCGTCGATCGTCGCGGCGGCGGTCGCGCCATGCGCGGCCGTCACGCGGACCGCGTCCGTCGCGCGGTCCGAATCCATCGCGCGGCCCGCGACCATCGCGTGGCGGGGCGAAATCCAATCGCGGCGGCGGCCGATCGGTGTCGCGACCGACGCCGCGGCGCTGCTGCCCGCGGCCATCGCGAGGCGGTGCAAACGCGCGATCCGCCGGACGACCCGGAGGCGCCGGCGCGCGGTCCGCCTGCGGCCGCCCCTCCGGACGCGGCCCCTGCGGCGGACCGGCGTCCGGGCCGCGACCCTGTCGCCGTCGGAATTCACCGCCGAGCGGTCGATCAGCGCGATCGCGCATCGCCTGATGAATGCGACGCAAAACGCGCGGGAAGCCTTCGTTGAACTCCGCCTTTTCGATCACGCCGTCGCCGTTCCTGTCGATGGCGTCGAAGGCGCGGTCGAGCATTTGCGGCGGGATGCGCGGGCCGTCCTGACCCGGTCCCGGTGGCGCGGGACGGTCCTTCATCGGTTCGCCGGGCTTGTCGCCCGGCTCGCGCGGCGGCTGCTGTCGGCGCGGACCGCGCAGCGGCGGTTCGGCCGGTTCGGCCTTGGGCGGCTGGGCCTGGCGTCGCATCCTGGGTCGATCGGGCGGCTCCGGCCGGTCGGGCGGCGGCTCGTCCTGCGCCCAGGCGGCCCCGGCGGCGGCGAATACGAACAACGCACAGAAACTGCCGAGTCTTGAAACGATCATGATGCGCAACTCCTGACCAGAACCTGCGGAAAGCGGTCGTGTTCCTTACCACGTGCGAAACGGGCACACTGTCTTGATCGACGATCGGTTTCGCATCATGCCAAACGCGGTATTGCTCCGAGTATTGCAGGGCCGTGAGCGAAGTGCGGGATCGCGTGGTCAGGGATGCACTGCCCCGAAACGCGGTTCAAATCCGTGACCGTCCAGGGCGGCACGATGGCCGTTCAGCGCTGCACGAGCGTGCGGTGAGGAGCAGTGCTTTTGTGCAACGATTCATGACTCTCGAAACCCATCACGCGAAAAGCGGACGTAACGCCGGAGCGGCCAGCAACAGGCGTTGCGCATGCATGGGATGTCATTGAGATTCGCCGCTCGGCGGCGACTTGCTATTCGAACACTCGCCGCGCATCGTCGCCATGACGGCCTTCACGAGTTCCTCGGGGATTTCGGGCGGCGGGACATCGTTGTCGCGGCAGGCGGCGCGGCCGAGGCGGATCGTGTCGCGGTAGCTGTTGAGGTACGCGACGCAGGGGGGGCAGACGGCCAGGTGCCGCTCGAACTCGGCCCGCACGTGCGGCGGCAACTCGCCCGAGACGTAGTCCACCAGAAAATCGAAGACTTCGCGGCAGCTAATCAATTTGCGTCGCCCCGAAAATGTTCGTCCAGCAGTTTGCGCAACGCCGCCCGCGCCCGATGCAGGCGCACCTTGACGGCGTTTTCTTCGATGCCCAGCAGGCGGGCCGTTTCGCGCGTGTCCAGCTCTTCGATGTCCCGCAGCATCAGCACCGTGCGGTAGTTCTCGGGCAGTTGAGCGATACAGCGGCGCACCATCTCGCGCGTGTCGCGCTGCTGCGCCAGCTCATCGGCTGAGATGGGCCACTCCACCGCCGGATCGGCCGGATGCCCGTCGTCGAGAAAGCGCGGCAGCAGCTCTTCGATCGAGCGTTCCTGCCTGCGGTCGCGCTTGCGGAGCTTCATCAGCGCGGCGTTGACGACGATGCGGTGAAGCCAGGTCGACAGCCGCGACTGTTCCTGAAAGCCGCTCATCGCTCGATACGCGGAAATCAGCGCATCCTGAACGGCGTCGCGGGCGTCGTCCTCGCTCCCCAACATGCGGCGGGCGACGGCCAGCATCCAGCCGCCGTGCCGGCGGACGAGTTGCTCGAAGGCAGCCGGCTCCTGCGCCCGCAACCGCGTGAGCAATTGAGGTTCGTCGTCAGAATCCGGCCCGAACTCATGTCGCGACGAAAATGCCGCTTGTGACATGCCGACAGCGTACCGCTGACCGGGTCGCGACTCAATATTGTTTATCAGGGGCGGTTCGGCGTAGGGCGTCCACGGGAGGCGTACCGCTGATGGAGTGACGGCAATCCGCCGCCGCCGCGTTCGGCGCCGCGGTGTGAGGCGGACGGCGCGATAGGCCCACTTTAACGTCGGGCCGTCCGAAAACTGCGTCGTTCCCGTCGTGATTTCAGGCTGGTCAAGCAATGCGGAATTCATCTCATACGCAACCCTTCGGTTCGGTCGTCGGCTTGCGGCGGACACGCCGCCGCGGGGGCGCCGCCCTCCTGCGCCGCCGTCTGTCATCCTTGATGCCGCCGCTTCTTACGAGGTTACGCCGACGCCACCCGGCCGGTCAGATCTCGGTGGGCGACTCTGTGACCAGAAACGGATTGCTCCGCCGCTCGCGGCCGATCGTCGTTCGCGGACCGTGGCCGCTGTAAACCAGCGTGTCGTCGGGCAGGCTCATCAGGTGTGTGTGGATGTTTCGCATCAGTTGGGCGTGATTGCTGTGGTGAAAGTCGGTGCGGCCGATGCTGCCGGCGAACAGGGCATCGCCCACGATCGCCGTTGCGGCCGCGGCGCAGTACAAGGCCCGCCCGCCGGGGGAGTGACCCGATGCGTCGAGTATCCGCCAGCTTGTACCGTTGAGCGTCAGCGTGTCGCCGGGGGCCAGCCCGCGGCGTTCCGGCACGTCGATGCGAAGCGCAAGGCCGACGTTGATGGACAGGTTCTCGCCCGGATCACCCAGAAAGCGCTCCTCCTCGTCGGCCAGATAGACGGGCAGATCGCCGAAGGCCGACAGCACTTCGGGAATGCCGGCGATGTGATCGGCGTGCGCGTGCGTGAGCACGATCGCGATCGGCGTCAAGTTTCGCTCGGAAACATGTCCGCAAATCTGCGCCACCGACGGCGGCAGCCCGGGATCGACGATCCAGCACTGCGCCGCGCCGGCCGTCGAGACGACGTAGGCGTTCTCGGCGAAGTTGGGCTCGATGAAGGCACCGACGTGGATATCAATCACGTAATGACTCGTAGCTTGGTCTGGATTTTCGCGGCGACTGCTTGGCCCGGCCGGGGCTGGCATACGCGTTGCGACCTAGCCAGTTGACGCCATTCAGCGGAATGCACGATGTCGGCCAAGAGCGTGCGTGTCGACGCGGCGAGCCGGGGCCGTCACCGTTCCGTATAACAGAACCAAGAGAGCCCCACAAGGGGCTGATGCACAAGCATCTTCGGGCTGTTTGAGCAAGTACTCCGAATCGCTTGTTATTATCGCTGCGCTCGGCCGTTGCTGGAACAGAGAGGCCAACGGCTCGACGCGCGTGTGACTGCCCAAAGCCAAAGGGCTGACTGAACCGGTCGACGCTTTTTGTGCGAGTATAGTGGGGCCAGATACTTTGGGTTGGCCCATGTGACGTCTGCTATTCGTTTCGATGCCAGTGCTATGGTTCGTAAGCTTGGATTCCGCGTAAACTTATGTGATTAAGCGACTTATAGCATGAACCGAATGTTACTGGCTGCGGCTGCGATCTGTGCACAGTGGCCGCAGTATTGCGTCCTATAACTAAAACGTCTGAAAAAAACTGAACGCCACTGTAGTGTTTCACACAAAATGAGACACTCAGCCTGTTCGGCGTAAGCATAGTTCCCTCGGGTGCCCTGGGGGAGAACCAGCGCCGCAGGTTCTCCCCCAGACCCCCTCTCCTTGGGCTTCTTTCCC
>WYBU01000032.1 GCA_011525745.1 Planctomycetaceae bacterium
ACCTGTACGCGGTGCGGTTTTCGCGGATGGACGCGTGGGGGAACCTGATTTCGCCGGTGTATCTCGACGGCCTGCCGCCGGCGCTGCCGGTGGATGACGTGGATTGCACCGCGTCGACGGCCGAGGGGTGCGAGCCGGCGGATGGGATGCCGCAGGAGGAGGCGCTGGCGGGTCCGTATCAGTATCACGGCGGCGACCGGTACGAGACGGACCTGATCGACATGGACAAGCTGCTAAGGCCGGATGGCGGCCAGCCGGCGCCGGGGGCGGGGCGGAGCACGGGCTTCGTGCACGTCGGCGTGCGTTACTACGAGCCGGCGACGGGCCGGTTTTTGCAGCACGATCCGATGTTCGTCGACCCGATGCCGTTCGCGTGGGGGCAGCACAATCGGTGGGTGTACTGTGCGAATGATCCGGTGAATTTCTGGGACATCAATGGAGAAGCGATTGTAGTTGTAGTGGCAATTGGCGTCATCGTGGGTGCCGCGGTTGGATATTACTTTGGAGGGTGGCAGGGTGCGGTCATTTGTAGTGTCTTGGGAGGGCTCGCTGCATATGTCGGTGCACTGTTATTTGCTGAATTGATGCTGGGAGGGAGGGCCGCGGTAACTGTACTGCCGCTGACCGTGCACGGTGCCGAACGGTTCACATCAAGAGGTTTCACTATACAACAGATCATGGATGTTATCAACAAAGCCGATGCGGCCTGTGCGTACTTTGGAAAGTACGGCACTGTCGTCGTTCATTATGTAAAGGACGGCGTTCACGTTTTTATGGAGACAACTGGGCGTAATGCCGGGAAGATCATGACGGTGTATAGATCATGACAGCGACACATTCAGATAACGGCCCGAATGAGGAGGAGCGTGATTACGATCTCCGTTGTTGGGAGAGCCGCCGTCGAGTCGTCGAGGGTAACGCCCCTTCAGCGAATGCACTCTTGCAGGTTGCACAGTCGTACCTGGAAACGCAAACGAGCAGCGCCTGGTTCTATGAGAGAGTTAGCGCGATTCTAAGTCAATGCGGGCCCCTCAGAAACATATTCACTGATCAGTACGTTGACTTGGAGATATTTGGGGTCGAACATCTTCAGGCTATGGGGAACAAACCGGCAAGTCAGAATCCAGTCCTTAGAGCGTTGGCTCTCGAGATCTTTAACGACCTGAAACAGATGCTCCACGGCCCTCGGCTCTGAGGGCAAGATGATCATTCCCGAAATGATCGGCACTTGGGCGACATTGCCGTTGACCGCAAACGGAGTATGATCTTGGACAACGTTAGTCGCACGGCCGTGCCAATGAATGCTACGTTTACAATGGTCCCTTGCTTTGAGCCGCGGCTATTCATGTTGCTTGCGGCCGGGACGACTGCGTCGGTTCTCCGTCCATTGGCATTGCGGAAGAAGGAGGCGATGCCCGACAGCGATCCCAACCGGCTGGTGCTGGAGCAGTGATGGGGTGTTGTGGGCGCGCTTGGGCGGCGGCGCGGAGTCGATCGCGTTGCTCACATGCACGTCATGGTGGATCCGACGCTGAGGCGGCGGGCCAGCCGGCCGCGGTGCAGGGCGTGGCCAACATCATTCATGTGGCGGCCTTGTTGCCGTTCCCATCATCGCGAACCCGCCGCTGAAGCGGCGGGCCACCCGGCGGGAGCGCTGGTCGTTTTCAGCATCGTGCCTCGTGCTTCGTGCTTGCGAGAGCGCTATGGGTGTTCCCATCATCGCGAACCCGCCGCTGAAGCGGCGGGCCACCCGGCGGGGGCGCCGGTCATTTTCAGCATCGTGCCTCGTGCTTCGTGCTTGCGAGAGCGCTATGGGTGTTCCCATCATCGCGAACCCGCCGCTGAAGCGGCGGGCCACCCGGGCGAAACGGTGTGGTCTGTTTCCGGCCGATTCCCTGCGCTTCGCGGCTCGGAACAGGGAGAGAAGGACCACGGCGCCGGCGCGTGCGGGGTCGGATCAGCGATCGGCTGCCGTCGCCTACGCAAACTTGGGCAGGGCCTCGATGACGGCCTGAACGATCGGTTGCGACGTCTGGTTGTCCGTCATCAGCGCTTGGAAGAATGCGTTGATGAACGTCGTGACCAGGCCGGTCAGCGACGCCTGGACGCCGGTCAGCACCGTGTCGCGCAGGGTCTGATCGCAGCCGCTGAAGCTGACCTGCAACAGCGTGCCGCCGAGGGCGAGCGAAATCAGGAGCTTGCGATTCAGCCTGGCCAGCAGAAATTTCGACTTCATATTGTGGAACCTCCCCGGGTTCGATCGGCTGCGCGTACGGTTGAACCGCACCGGCTCATGTCAGTCGTAAGCAACACAAAACCTCACAAGATGATCGGATAAAACGCGCCGTCTGGTTTAAGTAGCAATCCGCCGGATGCGCGGTCCGAGCAGACACGTGACCTCGTAAGGTATTGTCCCTAAAAGCGTTGCGATCGCCTCGACCGAATTGGGACGGCTCCGCTGCGGGTCCAGGATCGTCACCTCGGTTCCGCAAACCGCCTGCGGCAGATCGGTTACGTCGATCGCCGTCTGATCCATGCTGATACGCCCCACAACCGGCGCATCGCCGAACGGTGTGCCAATCACCGCCCGGTTCGACAACGCCCGCACGTAACCGTCGTGGTAGCCGATCGGCACGATTCCCAGCCGCGTGGGACGGCGCGTGCGGAACGTGCAACCGTAGCCGACGCAGTGATCCGCCGGCAGCGTCTTGACCAGCGTGACGCGCGACTTCAGCCGCAGGCAGGGCCGAAGATCGACCCGCTCGGCCAGGCGCGGGGCGGGCAGATAACCGTATAGGCCCAGGCCCGGCCGGACCATGTCGAAGTGGGCATCGGCCCGCAGAATCGTCGCAGAGGTGTTGGCGAAGTGCCGCACGGCGTCGCGCGGCAGCAGCCCGCCGACGCGCTCGAGCAGTTGATGAAATGCGGCAAGCTGGCCGTCGACGAGCGACGTGTCTTCCAATTCGGCCGATCCGAAGTGCGAGTAGATGCCGTCGATGCGCAGACCGTCGCAGCGGCGCACGGCGTCGATCAGGTCGGCTGCGTGTTGGATCGGCGCGCCCATGCGGCCCATGCCGCTGTCGATCTTGATGTGCACGCCGAGCGTTCGGCCGGCGGAGCGAACGGCTGCGTCGATGTCGGCCAGAAGCTCGGCGTCGGCCAGCGTCAGCGTCAGTTCATGTCTCAGGGCGGCTTCGAGTCGTGCCGTGCGTTCGCCGGCCGCACCGACGGTCAGCACCGCACCCAGCACGAGAATGGGGCGACGCCAGCCGGTGCGGCGCAGGGCGACGGCCTCGTCGAGCGTCGCGACGGCGGCGCAGTCGACGCCCACGCGATCCAGGACCGGCGCGACAATCGACAAGCCGTGGCCGTAGGCGTCGGCCTTCAGCGGCGCACAGAGTCGCACGTCCGGTTTACAGCAGGCGCGTAAGGCGCGGACGTTATGAACGAGGTGGTCGGTGAATATCTCGGCGACGACTTCGGGAAAGCCCGTGTCGGCGGCGGATCGCGCTCGTGCGTCGGGTATGGCGGTCATACCTGGGTTCCCGCTGAATGTGCGCGTGGCATCGTCAAGCATACGCGCCCGGCCGTGCCGGCGTGCCTGGCCGGTGGATCCCGCTCGCTTACGCATCGCACCTCTGATAGCCGCAGCGTGGACGCCGACGGCTCGCAGCATGGCGCGGTCGGCGCCGTTTCACTCGCTCGTCAGGTCGTGCCGGCCGACGTCAAAACTCCGCTTGGTTGAAGTGCCGCACACCCAGTTTCATCGACAGAATGCCCACGATCAGCCCCAGCACAAATTGCAGCGACGTCAGCGAAATCGTCACCGCGTCCCAATGAAACGCCGAGGGCAGCCCCATGTCCATCCCGCGGCGCACGCAATACAGGCACATCGCGCCGGTCATCGCCAGGCTCACGAGCACCAGGCTCAGCGAGACGATCAGATTGACCGTCCCACCCAGGCCGCTGGCGACGCGGGCCGCTGATCGCTCGGTGTAATTCGGCAGTCGCGCCCCCAGCCCGACCGCCAGCCCGCACAGCCCGAAACAGACCGACAGCGTCGACAGAAACAACACCGCGCCGAGCACCGGCGGCACGCCGATGGCGCGAACGCTCATGACAGTCACGGTCAGCGCCGCAAAGACCGTGACGGCCAGCGAGAAATGGAACTTGGCCCACAGCACGTCGGTGCGCGACATCGGCCACAGGCCGACGAGCCAGATGTGGCGGCCTTCCATCGACACCATTGGATACACAAAGCGGCTGGTGAACGTGCTGATGATGAGCGTGACCGCCGAGTAGTTCAGAAACGCAAACAGGATGCGCATCTGATGGTTGATCCCCTCGCCGTGAAAGCGCGGCAGGTACATGAGATACAGGGCCAGCAGGCCGAACATGATCGCAAGCTGCGACCACTGGAGCGGATCGCGGAAAAAAACCTTCAGGTCCTTGTGAATCAGCGTGCGCACCTGCGGCGGCTGATAAAAGAACACCACGTTGGTGAGAAATCGCGACACGCCGACGCGCGACGCCCCGGCCGCGCGGCCGATGCCGGAGCGGGCGCGGGCGTAGGCGGTCTGGAGCCGGCCCGAGACGATTCCGATGGCCAACCAGCTCAGGAACAGGGCGTGGGCAAGCGTGACGTACAGGTAGAAGACCGAGGCCTGCGGCTGATATTGCAGCGCCAGCGAGATGGCCTTCGACGCCCAGGTCGAGGGGAACGCCGCCGAACGCAACAGGGCCAGGTGCGAGAGGAAGTCGTTCAGCCAGGCGCTGCCGTCACCCTCGGCGGGTCTGGCCCATAGCTGCGCCCACCAGATTGCGCCGGCGGCAAGGACCACGGCGGCCGAGAATCCGAGCACGCGGCGCGCGGAGCGCGGCATCCACATCGCCACGGCCCATGCGGCCAGCAGTCCGATGGCGCCGGGGATGGGCACGAACGCCAGAAACGTGAGCGTGAACAGCACGAAGAAATACCAAGGGAGGTCTTCGGCGTGGCCGATGGCCAGCATCAGCGGGAGGCCGAGCAGCACCATTGACCAGCTCGCGAAGAAGAGCGATTCGAGATAGGCCATACCGACGACGTGGGCGGGGGGCGTCGGGCTGGAGAGGAGAAACGCGGGTTCTTCGCGGGCGAACAGCGCGCCGTAGCAGAGCACGGCGGTGGAGAAAGCCAGCAAGACCATCATGGCGACAAAGAAGATGTGAAAGACGTAGGGGATGGCGACGGCGGTCTGTTCTTGAAAGCGGGCCAGCACGCCGAAGATGCGGTTGAAGAGGTAATAGAGCGAGACCCAGATCAGGACCACGAAAGCGGCGCTGACGCCGACGCGGAGCGGGGCTTCGTCGAGAAGCTGATTGACGCGGTTGCGCAGGATGCGGCGCTTGACCTGCAACAGCAGGCGGAACGGCGCGGGAGAGAACTGCGGGGCGTCCATGCGGCGGCTCGCGGGGTCGAACGACTCGAGCAGTTTACGCCGCGGCAGCGAGAAATTCAGCGGGTGAAGCCGTAAACCCTCCGCCCGACCTCCACTTCATCGTTTCACCCAAACTGATGAGGGTCTAACCCGGTCGTTCAAGCAACACGCGCGGCGACGGAATCGCACGCAACACGCCGAGAATGCGTTGCGCCGTTCGGCCGTCGCCCCACGGATTCGCGCAGGCGGCCGCGCGACGACGAAAGTCGGCGTCCGTCGCCCGTCGCAGCGACGCAGCGATGGCCGCCGCGTCATGCGGCGCGTCGATGACGTTGGCCGCGCGAATGCGCCCTTTCTGCCGGTCGCCCACGTTGACGACCGGCACGCCCAGGCTCGGCGCTTCGATCAGGCCGCTGCTGGAATTGCCGACCAGCGCCGCCGCCGCCTTGAGCCAGCTCCAGAAGCGCGCCTGCGGCAGAGAGGCGACGACGTGCGTTCGGGGCCTTCGGGACGCCCACGCGGCGACCGCGCGGGCGAGGGTCTGATGACCGACGTCGGCATTGACGCCGACGGCCAAAATGTTGCCGTCGAAGTCCGCAAGGCCCTCGGCGACGGCGGCGAACGCGGAATCCGGCGGCAGATCGCAAAGCGTTTCCGGCTGATACGCCAGGACGATCGTCGGTCGGTCGGCGTCGAACGGCAGGCCTGCGGCCAGCGTCTTCCACGGTTCGGGCGAAAAGTCGCGCAGCGCATCGACGGCCAGCGCGCCGACGACGTGGATTCGCTCCGGCGGCGCGCCCAGTGCCCGCAGCCGGTGCGCGTGCTCGGGCAGCGCCGGGAAGTGCAGGTGGGCAAGTTGCGTCAGCGCGTCGCGAAAGGCATCGTCCATCGCGCCGGCGGTGCGGTCGCCGCCGTGCAGATGCGCCAGCGGAATGCGGAAGAACGTCGCGGCCAGCGCGGCGGCGAGCATCTCACCGCGGTCGCCCAGGACGAACAGCAGAGCGGGCCGCGCGCGGTCGAAAGCGTCGGCGAACGCGCGAACGGCGTCGCCGCAGCAGCGGGCCACGTCGCGCGGGGCGTCGCCTTTGTGTTCGTGGCGGACAACGTGGATGGGGCCGGGGGCGTCGGCCGTTATTTCATTTAATGTACGTCCGAATTGTTCGAGCGGATGTGCGCCGCCGGCGAAAATCGCCGCCGGGCGGCCCGCCTCCGCCAGGGCGCGCAGCAGCGGCCGGTAGATGCCATAGTCGGCCCGCGAGGTAGTGGCGATGGCGACGTCGGCGGGCAAGTTTCCCGCGTCGCGCGCGTCGCTGGCAGCCATGTCCATTTGTGTCATTTCGAGAACCGCGGGACCGGCGTCAGCCGTCGACCTTGACGCGCGCCGGCGTCGCGTCGGGATTGTGCGCCAGTTCCTTCAGGCGGGTCAGTTGCTTTCGCAACGCATCGGCCTGCGGCGATTCAGGATACGTTTGAATCAGGTGCAGCGCCAGGTTGTAGGCCTCGATGTAGCGGCCGTGCTTGGCGAAGTCGGTGATCTGCTGTTCCAGCGCCTGGCGCTCCTGGATTTCGGCGTTGGCTTCGAGCGTGGTCATCTGCACGCGCAGGATCTGGGCCTCGTGCGTGTCGGGAAAGCGCTCGACGTAAACCCGCGCGGCTTCCAGTGCATCGCGCCAGCGCCGGCGACGCGACAGCCGTTCGACCTCGGCGTACATCCGCTTGGCTTGCTCGGCACGAAACAGATCGCGCTCGCGCCGAACGCGCGCCGCAAGTTGCGTCGCGTTTTCGTTGTTGGGATGGCGATCCAGCAGTTCGGCCGCCACGCTCGTGGCGCGGTCCCACGCCGAAATGCTCATCAACTCCTCGGCCCGCTTGGTGTAGGCCGACACGTCGGCCTCCTCGGCGCGGCGACGGGCCTCGTCCAACTGTTCGGTCATACGATGGACTTCGGGATGCTTCGGATATCGCCGCGCGATTTCCTGAATGACCTGGCGGGCCTGCACGAACTGTCCATCCTCCAGCAGCGGCCGAACCACGCTGATCGCGCGGGACACGTCTTCTTCGACCACGCGCGTACGCTTCTCGACGCGCTCGGCGTCGTTGAGCAGCAAGTTGTCGCGGATGTCGTGGATCAGCGCCATCAGCTCCTGCCACTGCGTGGGCGAGATGCCCGGCAGCGTCACCATCGTGTCGTCGATCACCGGCTCGCTGGAGCGTGGATTTGGTGAGGGCGCCGATGTGCGTGCGTCATCGGGAGGAAACGCGGGTTGTGCGGCCGGCGCCGAGGCGGGCGGCGGCGGCGCCGGCATGGACGCGGTGCGGCGCGTGGCGTCGATCAACGCGGCCAGGCCCAGCAACGCGCCGCAGATCGACACGGCCGCGAGACACCAGCCGGCGAGCCGGGCGATGCGCGGCCAGGCAAACACCTCGGCCGGATTGAATGAAGAGACATCGAGTACGCCGGCAAACGCGGCGGTCAGCGCCAGCAGCGCCGAAAGCACGGCCAGCACGCGCAGCGTGCGCGATAATGCTGATGAAGCCGGTTCCGGGGTCGGGTTCGGGGGGTTCATAGGGTACGGCGGCGGGGGCAGCCGGGACTCGAAAAACAGTCCCTCTCCGCTGACGGTCCACCCACACGATGTTATCCGCGACGGGCAGTAATTCAAGTCATCGAGGAGGAGTCGAGTTTTCCGCGGCCTCTTGGGTGCATTTGAGGCGTCCGGGGCCGCGCCGTCTGATGAAGCGGCAGCGTCGCATGCGACCCGTCACGACGCCATCGCCGAGTCGTACCATCGCTCGCCCCAGCGACATCGGCCGAACAACAGCAATCCGGCCACCGCCACGGGGGCGATCGGACCGCAACTTCGGATGAACGGCACGACCGCGTCCGGTTGCGCGGGCAGCGCGACCAGCTCGACGTGCTCGTCGCGCGCCTTGGCGTTGTTCCAGCGCGCGTTCAGCTCCGCGAAAGACAAGAGCACGTGCGCTTCGAACAGCAGCTCCGGCTGGCGGATTTCGCGATCGCGCACGAGACCGACGGCGACGATCTCGCGGATGTCCTCGGGAATCAGTCCCAGTTCTTCGTTCAATTCGCGGATCACGCTGCCGAAAGCGTCGATGTGCCCGTCGTTGTCGCGGTCGGACGGTTCCAGTGCGCCGCCGAAGGTATGGACGTGCGAGGCGTGGTAGGCCACGCGCTCGCTGCGGCGGCCGTAAACAATCCGGCCATCCGTTGTCATCAAAGTCGCCGTCGTGCCGATGGGATTCGCGAAACAATTCCAGGGAAACTCGGCCAGGCGGTGATGATTGTGCAGATTGGTGCCCACGAAGTCGCGATAGCATGTGTTGCCGACGACCAACTCCAACGTCGCTTCGGCGCCCGTGCCGTCGAGCCGATGGGCGACGTAGCGATACAGCGCGCCGTTGAACAGCAGCACGTTGCGGCCGCGCGCTTCGTCGACGCGGCGGTCCCATTCGGCGGCGATCATCTCTTCGATGGCCGGCGTCGTCGTCCGGGGGGCGGGATCGAATCCGGTCCGCAGCCGATCGGGCGCGAACCGCCCGAACGCCATGACATCGAAGACGCGAAGATCGCATGACACGTTGAGTAGGTTAATCGCGTCGAGCGCCGCGCGACAGAAGCGGGGGAGTGCCGTCGGTTCGTAGGGTCCGCTGTACGATCCCATTAGCCATCAGCCGTCAGCGGTCAGCCTTAGGCCATAAGGCGGACTTCGGCCGCAACCAAAGAGCGGTCTTGGGCGCACTTCTCGATTACGTCTCGTCAGTCGCTGAAACTCGCGCGGATCGCGCGACATGAAGCTCCGCTGTCAACGTTTGAACGGCAACGGCGTTACGTCCTCCAGCTCGGGGCTGTGGCGGCGTGTCGCGCCGCGACATCCCTGGGCCATCGTCCCCCAAGGCCGATCGACCCCAACGGGGTCGCGGAGCGCCCGGCGACGCCTGCCGGGGCCCCGTTGGGGTCATGATTTTTTCCAACCCGCTGCCGCGAACCAAGCTTGTTTCTACCTTGCAGGCGCGCGAATCACGGCAACAAAAACATGCGCGCAAAACGACGTCATCTTCGCGAGTCATGGAATAGGCTATACGCCGTAAGCTGAGGGCAGGTGTCCGTTGTCGGTTCGAGATTTCAGGTCCCGATTCTCGAACCTCAAGTTTGACATCTGAGACTGCAAATCGGAACCCTCAGACCTCTCATCTCACATCTGAAATCCCGTTCGCGGCAAACTCATCAGCCACTCATCCGCGCTTGCTGTTGCGACTTTTGACTTCTCCCCTCCGTCGCTCCGTCCCTTCGCCGCATCATTCGTCCCCTTCGTGCATTCGTGCCTTTTCCAGTCACCAATTGGGTCGCGCGTGAAGCCTGCGATGAACCTCTGTTTTCCATTCCGCCGCCGTTAGTCGACGAACCGCACGCGCGTGTCGACCTTGATCATCTTCGCCAGACGAAGCACGTCCCAGTTGGCCAGCCGGATGCAGCCGTGCGATCCGGTCTTGCCGATCAACTCCGGCGCCGGCGTGCCGTGAATGCCGTAGCCGGGCAGGCTGAGGCCGATCCAGCACAGCCCCACCGGGTTGCGCGGGCCGGGCGGAATCGTCAGCTTCGTTTTCACCGATCGCACCTCGGGCCACATCTTCGGATCGAAGGTGTATTCCGGATCCCATGCGATCTTGCGCACCACCGCGTCGCCCTTCGGCCGCTTCGAGGCGTATTTGGCAATCGAGCAGTGAAACAGCGCCAGCGTGCGGCCCTGTCCGTCGATGGCGCGCACCGTGCGCGCGCTCAGATCGACCTCGACCGCCGCCGCCGATGACGCCGGCGACTCTTCCCGTCCGACGTTCGGCAACAAGATGCGGTCGCCCGCTACGAGCGACGTAAACGACCGACCCGGATTCAGCCGCGCTAGTTCGGCGCGCGTGCAATGGCCGCGCTCGGCCAGCAGCGCTTCCAGCGACTCGTAATCCAGCCGCGACAGGCGCGACTTGGCGTTCCAGTCGGTCGGGACCGGACCGACCGAGGCGAGATCGCGGCTCGTCACCACGTATTCGATCGTCGCCGGCCGTTCGTGAACGCTCAGCGCGGCGTCGCTGGCCTCGTCGAATTCGCCCGTGGCCGGCAGGCCGCGCGCCTGCTGAAACGTCCGCAGCGCCAGACGGGTCTTGGGGCCGATAGCGCCATCGATCAGGCCGGGGGAGAAGCCGGCGTGATCGAGTGCGGCCTGGCGAGCCACGGCCAGCAGCCGGCCGGAAAGGCGTCCAGGCTGAACCCCATCTCGGGGCGGCGTCGGTGTGGCCGGCCGTTTCGATGCGCCGAATTCGGCCGCGACCGGCCGGGCGGGCGTTGGGGGTCGGGCTGGGGGTGGCTGCGAGTCGGCCGGTTGGGTCGCCGCCTGGCCGTTTTCCGTCACACGCTTCAGGGCCAGTTTGCCGGTCTGCGCCTGGACGGCGCCGGGCGCCGCGTCAGCGACAAACATCGATGCGATGGCGAGGCAAGCGGAAGATCCGAAGAAACATCGCGACGGCGATTTAGCGGCCGGTCGGGTCATGGGGAATTCATCGGCGATTCTGGGCGTCGTGGCGTATCCGGGCAAGGAGGATCGTGGCGTCCGCTGAATAACTGAGCGCGATTCGGGGGCGAGCCGTTGGGCGGGCTGGGAATCAGGCCGCGACAACGGGAAAGCGGCGGTTCGCGGGGGCCGTTGCCCAAGCTCATTGTGGGGTCCGACGCGTCCGGGGCGAAATCGGCCGACAGGCGGATTTTTGTGGATTTGGACTGTTCACGTGGCGAGAACGGGGTTAGAATCCACGTAGGCCCGTCGGGTCCGGCCCGGATCGACGGTGCAACCCATACCTGACAACCGTCCCGCCCCGCACGGGGGCTTTCGGCAGGCATTGTTTTGGGAGGTTTGTATCATGCTTTCTCGTCATGTTCACGCAGTGGGTGTCTTCGCAACGGCCGTCGCGATGCTTGTGCTCGCAGGGGGCTGCCAGACTCCGGTCACGGTCCAGCCGCCCGTCGATGGGGGCGGCAATCCGCCCGTCGGGGATGCTACGCAGCCGATTGTAAACTTCACGTCACCGACGGAATCCGCCGACGTCAATGATCTGCAACAGATCATGGTGAAGTACCGCGTGATTTCGCAGCGGCCCACGACGGTCAAGCTGTTGCTCGACACCGATACGAATCCCGGCAACATGAACGAGATGGATCTGGCGCCGATCCGTTCGTATTCGCAGCCGAACCCCACGGATGAAGTCCCGCTGGTGGCGGCGCGCTATCCGTACGGCAGCTACTGGATTCGGGCGATCGTCAGCGACGGGCAGCATGAAGAGACCTATCTGGCCAGCGGCACGGTTCGCATCGTTCCGTCGTCGCTGAACCCCGGCGAAGATCCGGGCACGACGGACCTGGCCGGTCTCGAGATCGTCTATACGTCGGGCGAGCCGGTGACCGTCAACGGCAAGATTCCGTTCGCCGATTTGTGGTGGGAGCTGGATCCGCTGGACAACCTGGCCCCGCGCGTGATCATGCCGATCGAGGTCACCGAGCCGATCCAGATCAGCCGCATGCAGGCGTTCACCTACGGGCGGACCGACGTAATGCCGCGGCGCTTCGAAATCTACCAGGGCACCGACGAAAACAGCGAAGGCACGCTGATCCACCAGTTCAACGAAGACAAGACGTCGCACTTCGGCGGCAAGTGGGTGACGATGACGCTGTCCCCGCCGGTTACCTTGCAGCCCGGCAAGTACGGCATCTCGTATCATTCGCGCTTCGAGTTCACCGAGCGAGTCGCGGGCAACAGCCCGATCGGCGCCGGCTTCGTGTGGGTCAGTCCGGTCGGCGGCGCGCCGTTCGCGAAGCTCGATGCCGAAGTCTTCGGCTTCACGCCCAACTTCGCCATTCGCCTGCTGGGCAAGCATCTGAACAGTTCGTCGGCCCGCGCCAAGGAACCGACTGTGCTTCCCAAGGCGCCGCGGCTGGTCTATCGCAACGGCGATGAGCGGGCGGTTTTCGCGCCGCACGAGGACGAATTGATGGAGCTGCTGCCGCAGTATCACGTGAGCTGGCGCGAGGTGCTACCGCAGGAGTAGGCGGCGGCCGTCGCGAATCGGCATTGAGATTGAGCTAATGTCGCCGCGCTGCGTGCGGAATGCAGCGCGGCGATTTTTTTGCGCCGCGGGCTTGACACCGCGCCGATCGTCATGTAACCTGTAGGTTACATATGAAGCAGGACGACATGGATGCCGTCTTTGCGGCGCTGGCTCATGCGGACCGACGGAGGATTCTGGACTTCGTGAAAAACCGGCCGGGCTGCTGCGTCAACGACGTGTGCGCCGTCTTCGCGACCAGCCGCGTGGCGGTGATGAAACACCTGAACGTCCTGCGCGAGGCGGGCTTGCTGACTTCGGAAAAACACGGTCGGCGACGGGCGTTATACGTCAACGCCGTGCCGATTCAGATGATTTACGACCGCTGGACGACGGAGTTCAGCGCGCTGTGGGCGGGTCAGATGACGCGGATCAAGTACCGCGTGGAGTCAAAGGGACGCAAAGATGGCTGAGACCGAACGGGCGGTGTTTCGCGTGGTGATTCGCGGCCGGATCGACGACGTGTGGCGCGAGATCACGAAGACCGACGAAGTTCAGAAGTGCATATTCAACATGCGCCTGCACACGCCGGGGCTGAAGTCCGGCGCGCCGATCCAGATGCGCACCGGCAGCGGCCGGTACACGGGCGTCGTGGGCGAGGTACTGGAGTTCGATCCGCCCCGCCGCTACGCGCACACGTTCCGCTTCACCAATTACGACGATCCGCCCTGCAAGGTGATCTACGATCTGCGCGAAGTCGCCGAGGGCGTCGAGTTCACGCTGACTCTCGACGAAATGCCCGCCGGCACAAAGACCGCCAAGCAGATGAAGCAGGGCGGAACGATGATCGTCAACACGCTCAAGGCCGTCGTCGAGACCGGCCGGCCGTCGTTCGGCGTGCGGATGCTCTACGTGCTGTTCGGGCTGCTGGAGCCGTTGTCGCCGAAGAAGCAGCGCGTCGAGAACTGGCCGCTGGGCGCGTAGGAGTCGTCAGGAGTCGCGCACAAGTAACCACGACGATTGTGCTGGGTGGTACGGGCAGCTTGCCCGTCCCAAACGGGCGGGACGCCTTGCCACCCCTCTGCAATTCGCTCATCTAAATTCCGCGCGACGCCTTGGACATGCCCTGTCGCCAGCAGGATTGGCGTGAGGCGTAAACTGTTGGAACTCGCGTGGAACGGCCCCGCCTGCGAAAGGGGGGCGCAGCCCGATCGTGCAGGCAGAACGCCCGCACAGCGCGTGCGGTTTCTGGACCAGTGCAAAGGAAAGCCCATATGGCGAAATCTCCCGAAGAAATGACCGAATCCATGATCGCCAATCTCAAGGAAAAAACCGGCAAGCCGCTGGACGAATGGCTGGCCGTCGTGCGAAAGGGCAAGTTCGCCCGGCACGGCGAGATCGTGCAGCATCTCAAGAGCGAGCACGGCGTCGGACACGGATACGCGAACCTGATCGCGCAGCGCGCGCTGGCGCCGGCCGGCGCGACCGCGCCCGGCGGCGATGAACTGGTCGCGGCCCAGTACGCCGGCCCGAAGGCGGTACTGCGCCCGGTGTACGACGCGCTGATCGCGGCCGTACGAAAGTTTGGCGACGACGTCGAGATCGCGCCGAAGAAGACCTACGTCAGCCTGCGGCGCAGCAAGCAGTTCGCGCTGATCCAGCCGTCGACCGCGTCGCGCATCGACGTGGGCATCAATCTCAAGGGCACGACGGCCCAGGACCGGCTGGAGGCCTCGGGCAGCTTCAACGCCATGGTCTCGCATCGCGTGCGCGTCGAGTCGAGCAAGGATGTCGACGCCGAATTGATCGGCTGGCTGAAAATGGCGTACGAAGCGGCCTGAGTGGCGGGCGCGGTCGCTGGATGATCGAATCGCAAGCGCGTTTGAGGCGGGAAACGCGCCGCGCCGTGTCAGCGTCAGCGCCGCGGCGGGATCCGAAACACCCCGCGTAGGCGCCGCTGCATGCGTGCCAGCCACAAGCGCAATCGCCGCGGACTGGTGCATGCCAACCGCTACCGCGGCTTCGCCGGCGACCAGCCGCACAGGGGGCACTGGGAGGGCGAGCGATCGGGCGGGCGGCGGTCGAAAATGGCGCCATCGACGGGGCACTTCAGCGCGGCCACGGCCCACTTGCGGCATTTCGGACAGGGCGCGACCCGTACCGTCAGCGGGATGTCGCCGGGCTTCAGCTCGGCGGCGGGGTGGCGGGCGTCGATCGTCCGGCCGTCGTACTCCGCCGCGGTCAGTCCGAAACCGTTTACGCATTCGTAGCAGTACCACCAAGTCTGCGACTCGGCGGTGTGGGGCGCGGCCTCGTCGCCGAAGAAGGTCCCGCCGCGCGCCCAGATCACGCCGGCCAACGTGAACAAGCCCGCGGCGAGCGCGAGCAGGTACATCCTTCGATTCTGAGCCGCCATGTCGCAAATCCGCTGCGTCCGCCGTGACGCGTTTGCAGGGTCCGGCCGCCCGTCATCGCACCGGCCAGCGCGGAATCGTAGCGTCCGCTGAGCGGACCGAATATTGTCCGCACTGCTGCAAGCCCGTGCTACGCTGAGTGATCCGAGCCGCAAGCGCCAGCGCTGCGGTCTCGCCACGGCGTGAGGGCAACCCCGGCTCTGGCGCTTGGGGCTCGGATTCGCACGTGCTGCACCCCCGCGAAGGCGGTGGCCGTGGCACGCGAGACACAGCCAAAGGCGGCTGTGCCGTCCAATTGACGCGAGCGAAAGCGCGATGGCTGGATCCCGCTCGCTTACGCTTCGCGGCTCTGAACTGCACGGGCGGGACGCCCGTACCACCCGAACCACCCGAGCCACAAGGACCCTTTCGCACGAGGGCTTGACCGTGCCAGCCGTGCAAGTGTGACGCCTCCTACCGCACGGGCCAGATGCTCCAGTCGACGCCGCGCGGATAACGCGTGTCCATATAAGGCGCGTCGCCCCGGCCATCGAGGAACAGCACGTTGTGTCGCGACCACTTGCGGTGCCAGCCGCGCGTCTGGAGTCCCCCGCCGGTGGGCAGTGCGTCTTGAAGGACGGAGTGGCAGATCGACTCGTAAATCACGACGAAGCGCGACGCCGGTCCGCCGATGAGGTCGTGGATCATGGGGTCCGAGCGCATCGCCATCTGGAACGTGCCCCAGTTTTGCGCCGGGTAGTAGAAATTCATCCACCACCAGTTGATGGCGTAGCTGTTGCCGGCCGCCTGCCACGACTGTTGCCAGTCGGCGTCGTTGAACGGAAACGGCGGCAGGGCGCCGATGGTGCCGAAGCCGCGGGTGCGGTCGCCCGGGCAGATGTAGAGGTCGATCTGCTGCCGACCGCGGTAGCCGGGGGCGATGTAGGGGTTAAACGGGCGGGCCTCAGCGGGATGGTGCATGTAGTCGATGTTGGTTCCGAAGGCCGGATCGGGGTCCGGCGCGATAAAGCCGCCCCATGCGAATTGCGAGATGATACTGGCGGCGGGATGGGGATGAATCCAGGGCAGCTTGTCGTTCTTGTCCTGCATGTACATCGTCACGGCCGCGCCCATCTGGCGGAGGTTGGCCAGGCATTTGACCTTCTTGCCCTCCTCGCGCGCCTGTCCGAGCGCGGGCAGCAGGACGGAGACGAGCACGGCGATGATGGCGATGACGACGAGAAGCTCGATGAGCGTAAATGCACGCTGGGGCGAAAAGCGGTGCGACGCGAGGCTCATGATGTCGGCCTCCCGGTGTGGCGTGCCGGCGAAAGCACATGCTGGCAATGCGGACAGCGGTCCAGGTCAGAAAACGATGCACCTTGTTACTGTCGCATAACGGGATTGCAGCCCGTTCGTGCGGGCAGAATGCCCGCACCACGCGGCAAGAAGACGCAGACATGCCGGCGATACGTGCCCACGCCCGCGCAATGGGCGATTGTCGCAATTCGCGGCGCTGTCGGCGCGTCGGCCCGGCCGGCTGAATCTCCGCGACTCCCAACCGTGAATCTATCCGAAATCGCGGCCGGCCTCAATACGACGGCCGGCGCGCCGCCGCCGCCTGCCGCGGTCCTCGCGTCACTTGTCCGGCGGCGGCGATGCCCGTAGGCTTTTACGTTTCGGAGCGAGAGGTTCGTTCCGCGCGTTCGATCATCGCCGTCGCTGCGCAATACTTTGGAGGCTGCATGGCATCCGTCGGCACATCAGATATTCGGAACGTAGCGCTCGTGGGTCATCAGGGCGCCGGCAAGACCTCGCTGGCGGAGGCGATTCTGCATCTGACGGGCGTCACCGGCCGCCTGGGCAACGTGGCCGACAAGTCCAGCCATCTTGACACGGACGACGAAGAGAAGGAGCGCGGCATCTCGATCGAGTCGCACCTGTTGTTCGCAGACCACGGCGGCAAGCTGATCAACGTGGTCGACACGCCCGGCGCACCGGACTTCGTCGGTCCGGCGATTGCGTCGCTGGCGGCGGTCGAGACGGCAATTATCGTGGTCAACGCGCAAGCGGGCATTCAGGTCAACACGCGTCGCATGATGGACCTGGCGAAGTCCAACGGTCTGGCGCGGATGGTCGTGATCAACCGCATCGATGCCGAGAACCTCAATCTCGACGATCTGCTGGCGGCGCTGAAAGAGACCTTCGGGCAGGAATTGACGCCGTTCAACCTGCCTGTCGAGCGCGGCAAGAAAGTGGTCGACTGCCTCGAACAGTCCACCGGCCAGGCCGATTTCGGCGACGTGGCCGCGATTCACACGGCGATCGTCGAGCGCGTGGTGGAAGTCGACGAATCGTTGATGAACCGCTACTTCGAACAGGGCGAGGTCTCGCGTGAAGACGTGCGGGCCAACATCGGCCGGGCGATTCAGGGCGGCACGCTGGTGCCGGTGCTGTTCACCGATGCGCGTCACGAGGTGGGCGTCAAGGAACTGCTCGATGTCATCGCCGCGGTCTGCCCCTCGCCGATCGAGGGCAGGCAGCGCGAGTTGAAGGTGGGCGACAAGAGCCAGCCGATCGTGCCGAAGGCCGACGGTCCGTTCATCGCCCAGGTTTTCCGCGTGGCGATCGATCCGCGCAGCAACATCAAGTACTGCTGCGTGCGCATTCACTCGGGCACGATTCACGGCGACACGACGCTGATGCTATCGGGCGACAAGAAGGGCGAGCGTTCCGGGCACGTGCTCAAGCTGCTCGGCGCCGACCGCAAGGAGTTCGAGCACGCCTCGGCCGGCGACATCGTGGCGTTCGCCAAGGTGAACTTCCACATCGGTCAGACGCTGTTCACCGCGCCGGGTGAAGGCCGGATTCCGATGCCGCGGCTGCCCAAGCCGATGTTCTCGCTGGCGATTACGCCGAAGGCGCGCGGCGACGAAGCGAAGATCGGCGATGCTCTGAAGCGGCTGTGCGACGTCGATCCGTGTTTTCTCGCCCATCAGGACGCGCAGACGCACGAGATGGTCATCTCGGGCATCGGCGATCTGCACTTGCGCGTGATGCTGTCGAAGATGCACCGCGTCAACAAGGTCGACGTCGACACCAAGCCGCCCAAGATCCCCTATCGCGAGACCATTACGGCCGCGGCCGAGGGGCACTACCGGCACAAGAAACAGACGGGCGGCGCGGGGCAGTTCGGCGAAGTGTTCCTCAAGATCGAGCCGATCGAGCGCGGCAGCGATCCGTCGCTGGAGTGGGACTGGGCGATCTTCGGCGGCTCGATTCCCGGGCAGTTCGAATCGGCCATCAAGAAGGGCGTGCACGACCTGATGGAGTCGGGGGCGATCGCGGGCTTTCCGCTGCAAGACATCAAGTGCAGCATCACCGACGGCAAGCACCATCCGGTCGATTCGAAGGAAGTCGCCTTCCGCATCGCGGGCAAGCTGGCGTTCAAGGACGCGGTGCTCAAGGCCAAGCCCTGCCTGTTGGAGCCGTACGTCGACGTCGAAGTGACCGTGCCGACCGAGAACGTCGGCGACATCACGGGCGATCTGGCGCAGCGGCGCGGCCGGCCGTCGGGGCAGGACATCCTGCCGGGCGGCTACGCGGTCATCAAGGCGGTGGCGCCGCTGGCGAAGCTGGCGGACTATCACTCGCGGCTGTCGAGCATTACCGGCGGCAAGGGAAGCTACGCGATGGAGTTCTCGCACTACGAACCGGTTCCGAGCAACGAGGCACAGGCCATTATCGCGCAGTACAAGCCGCAGAAGGAAGAGGAGGAATAACCGGCGGACGCCGCGTGACCGTGGACGACGTGGACGCGGTGGTCGCGCAGCCGAGGCGATGCCCGCCGTGCTTCTGCTTCGCGGGTGCGTGGGGCCGCTTTCTTGCGCCACGCGGCGGGCTATTATGCGGAAATGAAGCACGCCAGGCGGCCCGCCGTGCAGCGCTATCACGATCGCGTCGCCGGCCGGTACGACGACATTTACGATGACGCCTATTGGGCGTGGCATGACCGGCTGACGTGGGAGCACATTCGGGCTCATCTGCCGCGCAACCTGGCGGGGCGCACGCTCGATCTGGGCTGCGGCACGGGCAAGTGGGGGATGCGCCTGCTCGAAAGCGGCTTTCACGTCACGTTCGTCGACATTTCCGCCGACATGCTCGATCAGGCGCGGGCCAGGATCGCCGACTCGCCGCTGGCGCGCCGCGCCGAGTTCGTTCACGCCGATCTGATGGACCTGACGGCGCTGCCCGAGCACGCCTTCGACTTCGCCGTGGCGATGGGCGAGCCGATCGGCTGCGCCGACTCGCCGGCCGCGGCACTGGGCCAGATTCGCCGCGCGCTGACGCCGGGCGCGACGCTGGTCGCCACGTTCGACAACCGCCTGGCGTGCGTCGACCATTACGTCGAACACGAGTCCGTCGATGCGCTGGCCGAGTTGCTGCGTAACGGCCGGACGCGCTGGCTGACGCGCGATCGCGGCGAGCAGTTCACGGTGCACACGTGGACGCCGGCGCAGTTGCGGAACCTGCTGGAGAAGTGCGGTTTCGAGGTGATCGACCTGATCGGCAAGACGGTGTTGCCGATGCGGCGTTTTCGCGAAAAACTATCCGACGCGCGCGCCGCGCGGCGCTACATGCAGATCGAGAAAGGGCTGCACCGCCTGGAAGCCGCCCTGGGCCGCTGCGCCCATCTGCAAGCGGCGGCGCGTGTTCGAGTCTCCCACGCATAGTGCCGAGATTCTCGCGCCCGCGATCAGATGCGCGTGCCGCATTCCGGACAACGCGGCTCGACAAGGCCCTTGAGCAAGTACCCGCACTGCCCGCACCACGTGTTGCCGTCGATCAGGCGCTTCCTGGGGCGAAGGGCGTGGTAAACAGGAAGGGCGAGCGCGACAGGCGCGACGACCAATACGAGTTGCGCCACAGCAGATGCGAAACCTGCTACACGCCTATCGGATGGCATTCCGTACATTACGTAGGCGATGAGTCCGAACCACATGAGTGTCTGAGCTGTGACATGAACGAGAGAAGCACACGTCACGGCACAGAGCAGGCGCGAGCAGTAACGTAGCAGTGACATTTCAGCTTGGCTCATATCGTGCTTCCACATTTTGGACAACGTGGCGTCTCAAGGTCGTGTAGTTGCTGTCCGCACGCACCGCACCTCGTGTACCCGTCCAGCCATTTTGATGCAAATGTCAGCCGGTCATAAACACAAAGTGCCACCCACAAGAGTGGCAGTTGCGCCAAGCCGAGTGCGATTCCGGGAAGAAGGTACTCCTCTATCCATGACCTCTTGGATTGCAGGTTCTTCCATCCCGGAATCGGGCCGTCTACCCAAGCGCTTTCCAGCGCGGGTAAGACTCCGACTGCATTTGTCAGAAACAAAAGCGCTCTTTCAACATGAACGGCCGGTGCATACTGCACTGTCGTGCGATTCAACAGAACAAACACAACCAGCGCCATCGCCACGCGCCAATACCATCGATAGCGGCGCTTCCGCGTCACGTCGCCTCCCGCCGCACGCGCTCGTAGTCCACCGGCCGCTTCTCGACGAACGCCTGCATTCCCTCCGCCACCTCGCCCGACAGATTGTGGATGCTCAGCCAGTCGCGCGCGTGGCCGATCGTCAGGTGCCACGACAGATCGCGCCAGAAGTTGAGCTGCTGCTTGGCGTAGCGGATGCACTCCGGCAGCTTGGCGATCAGCTTGTCGGCCATCTCTTCCACCGCCGCGTCCAGCTCCGACATCGGCACGACGCGGTTGACCAATCCCCATTCCAGACATTTCGCCGCCGGAATCGGCTCGCACAGCAACAGCATCTCCCGCGCCCGCCGGTCGCCGATCGTCAGCGGCAAAAACTGCGTCGCGCCGGCCGCCGCCACGCTGCCGCGCGCCGCGCCGACCTGGCGGATCGTCACGTGCTCGGCCGCGACCGCCAAGTCGCAGCTCAGGTTGAACTCGTTGCCTCCCCCGACGACCATGCCGTTGAGCCGCGCGATCGTCGGCTTGCCGATGTTGCGCAGGCGCTCGTGACACTGGATGAACAGCCCCATCCACTTCCAGTAATTCGACGGCCGGCCCAGAAACTCATCGGCCTGTTCCTTGACGTCGGCGCCGGTGCAGAACGCCCGGTCGCCCGCGCCCGTCAGGATCAGCACGCCGACGTCGTCGTCCCACGCCGCGTCGGCGAAGGCCTCGTTCAACTCGACCAGCGTGTCGCCATCGACCGCGTTCAGCACGTGCGGCCGGTTGAACGTCACGTAGGCCCGACCGATGCGCTTGGCGTAAAGGATGTTTTTGAACCGAAACGAATCGGCCGGCCGGCCGGAGTATTCGGGCATGGCGGGGTCTCCGTGGATGCGCTTGGGGTGACAGGATATCGCGCGAAGCGTGCGCGACAAAGGGAGTGGCGCGGTCGGCGGGCAGGGGTCAGCGATCAGCAATCCGCAGTCAACAATCGGCGGTCAGTGTTGTGCGATCAATCGTCATTCCCGCGCGGGCGGGATTCCAGTCGCCGGAGACACTCGCGTGCGTGTCGGTGGTCGGAATGGGCTGAATAAATGTGTGGACGATGTGGACGGGCGAACCCTGATCCGGCGGCAGGCAACCCCATTCACACTTCTGCCGGATGCCTCCGACCGCTGCTGCGTCGCTCGTCACGGGTTCGGGTTTCCCTGCTTCATGCGCTGTGCTTACTGAATGCGCGAAAAAAAAACCCGTTTCGCCTTCGCGAAGCGGGTCCCGAAAAGAAAGATCGCACCGCCGTAATGTCGGTGGGAGCACCTGTTTTTGAACCCTTGCAAGCAAGGGGGAGGGAAGAAGGCGCCGCGAACCAGCCCGCTGTTGCACGAGGCAAGGCACCGGGTTACGCCCGTCGAATCGCCGCGACATCCCTCCAGGGTCATGTCATCGGTTCAAAAAATGACAACTCCCTGTCGAGCATGACAGTGCTCTTTCTCTTCCTCTTTGCTTATATCCATTCCGACCGCAAATGGCAAACATAAAATCGGCGTGAAGACGGCGCTGCGACGCCGCACCGCGCGCCGCGCTTGACGCGCCGCCCGCCGATCGTTCCGCGCCGCGTTGTCCCGGCAACTTGCGCGAGCGTGGTGTACGGCCGCCCCCGGCTTTGCGGATTGATCGAGAAGCTCGGTGGTTGAAACCGGCGCGCGTCACTTTGGTCGCGGGCGGTCGACGGCGGCGTGTACAATCAGAAGAACCGGACCGGACGGCGCTGCGGCGCCGGCATTCTGTTTATCGATATAAGATATCGTTCGATTCTCATGAAGCGCGCGGTGGCAAAATCGCTGATCTTTCTCTTCGTCATCGTTGCCGTGCAATACCCCAGCCCGCAACGGCTGGTCCGACACCTGCGCCACATCAGCGACCTCAACGCCATGATCGATCCCCATGTGCCGCAACTGGCCGCATGGGAAGATGAATTCCGCGCCACGCGACTGGCGCCACTCGAACAGGCCGCCGCCTCGCGCCCGGCTTCCGCGCCCGCTGCTGCGCCGCTGTTCACCGCCGCCGCTTCGCGCCCGGTGCATCCGCAGGCCGTGCTTCGCGAAGTCGAGCAATTCGTTTATGACAAGGTCCGCTACGACTGGGACTGGAACACCTGGAACGTCGCCGACTACCTGCCCGGTGTCGCCGAACTGTTCGACGCCGCCCCTAGCGATCCCGATGGCCGACTGCGAGAGGACTGCGACGGCCGGGCGCTGCTGGCCGCTTCGCTGCTGGCGCGCATGGGCTACGACGCCCGCCTCGTCACCGATTTTCGACACATGTGGGTGCGCGTCGAACACGTCGCCCCGGGTCCCGACGGACGGCCGACCGCGCTGGAGCTGATGGGGCCGGGACGGGCCAAGAGCGTCGTATCGACCGCCGCCGGCAACCGCTTCGACTGGCGGACGCTGAGCAATCTGCCGGTGGCCTGGAGCTTCGGCGTGGCGGTCTTTCCGTGGGGGCGTGAAGCGATCGTATTCGCGACATTGATGATCTTGTTAATGCACCGGCGCATGTCGCGCCGCGCCGCCGTTGTCGGCGTGCTGCTGGCGTTCGCCGGCTGGCACTTCCTGCGGATGGGCGTCGTGTCGGTCGGCCAGGTGGGCATGGCCGGATACGCATGGCAGGAGCGGCCGGACATGGCGTGGCTGGGGCTGGCGTACGTGTTGCTGGGTTGCGGCGTGTTGTGGCGTGCCTCGCGCCGTGCCCGACGGGGAAATCTGCCGGCTCCCGATTCGTCATCCGTCACTCAGAGCCGCGAAGGGTAAGCGAGCGGGATCGAGCCGCGCCGAACGAGCACTCGCCATTCGGCGCGACTCGAATGGCGCATCCTTCGTGCCGCCCCGTATCATTCAATGCAATGACCGATAGCGGCTTGTCGCCCGTCTCACTTCGCGTCGTCGGCATGGCCGGCGGCGCCTGCGCCCGGCGCGTGCAGCGCGCGCTGTGCAACGTCCCCGGCGTGCGGGAAGCGACCGTCGATCTGCTGTCAGAAACCGCCCGCGTGTCAGCCGGCGACGATGCCGCGCGCGACGCGACGTTCGCGCAGTCGCTGGCCCGCGCCATCCGCAGCGCCGGCTACGACGCCGAGCCGCTGCCACCGGCGCGCGACGCAGACGCCGAGTCTCTTGCCGCCACGTTTGACGAGACGCTGCGCCGCCAGCGGCAGGCCTGTCTTCTGGCGATCGGTCCGGCGCTGCCCATCCTCGCGCTCGAACTGTTCGGTGCTCGTCTTCAGGCCGCCCACGTCGCCGGGGCGCTGGGCTGGCGCATTCTTCAGGCCGCGCTGACCATCATGCTGCTCATCAGTCCCGCCGCTGGGCCGATGCTGGTTGGCGGCCTGCGCGGACTGCTGCATCGCGCCGCCAATGCCGACGCGCTGGTCGCAGTGGGGCTGCTCGTCGGAACGGTCAGCAGCATCGCGGGCACGCTGACGTTGCGCGGCGAGTTCATCCGCTTCGACGCCGTCGCGTGGATCGTGACGATTACCGCCGTCGGCCGCCTGTTCGAAGCGCGCGCGCGGGAGAGGCTGACGCGAATGGCTTACGCGACGAGGAAACCGCGATCATGGGAGATGGGACGCGGTTTGCGCCTCAGCGATCGCGCGGCGGAACTGCTGGTGATCGTCGGCGTCACTCTGGCGATCGTGTTGCTGGTCGGCGGCATGTTGAATGTCGGTGTCATGAACGACGCGGACGCAATCGGCGCGGCGGTGGCGGTACTTGTGGCCGGCAGCCCGCGTGCGCTGGGCCTGGCGTCGACAGTTGCGACGATCGGCGAACCGAGCGAAAGATCGCGACAGATATTGCGGCAAAACCTGAGCGTGGCATATGCATGCAACGTCGCGGCGATGAGCGCTGCGGTGATCGGCCGGCTGCCGCCCGCCTGGGCCGCGGCGGTGTCGACATGCGCGACATGGATTGTCCTGTTGAATTCGCTGCGAGTGCGAAAGGGCTCATGGGTTGAAGACCCGGGAGGTGGCGCCGGCCCACAGCCCTTGTAACACAGCCGCCCTCGGCTGTGAATGAACACGCTTGCTTATGTGCGCGTCTCGTTTCCGCGTGGCACGGCCCCGCCTTCGCGGGGGTGCAGCCCGTGCGAATCAGAACCCCGGGCGCAAGCCCGGGGAAGGCCGCGGGGAACGTGCGTGCAGCGCGTACAGATTTCATCATGGTGACGCCAGCGGTTCGCGATGGGACATCCGATTTGGTCCGAGCCGCGAGCGCCAGCGCAGCGGCAACGCCACGATGTAAGGGCGACCCCGGCGCTGGCGCTTGGGGCTCGGATCAAGTCGGGAACGGATCAAACGCGGCGTTACATCGACTCATCCAGGTAGACATCCGCCGCCATCCCGACGCGCAGCACGTCGTGGCCCTCCTCCAGCGTCACCTTGATGCGAAACACCTGCTTGCTGCGTTCTTCCGGCGTCTGCACGTTGCGCGGCGTGAACTCGGCCTCGCGCGCCACGAACGTCAGCCGCCCGGCGAAGCGCCGATCCGGCACGCTGTCTACGCCGACCGGCACGCGGCGTTCGAGCTGTGCAGTCGCCAGGCGATTCTCGGGAACGTATGCCCGCACCCACAGCCGGCTCGGATCGAGCAGCGTAATTGACGGCGCATCGCGCGCCACGAAATCGCCCGGATTCAGATCGACCGCCTCGACGACGCAGTCGCACGGCGAAACGACCTCCAGCTCGCTCATCTGAACCTCGATCGCAGCGACGCTCGCCGCCGCCGCCTCGGCCTGCGCCGCCGCGCGTGCGATGTCCTCTTCGCGGTATCCGGCCTCCGCAAGTTTCAGCGCCGACTCGGCCTCGGCCAGCGCGGCCCGCGCCGCCGCCAGATCTTCCTTGCGCGTGCCTTCCTCCAGCAGCGCCACCTGCTGCGCCGCCGCCTCGACGGCCGCCTGCGCCGATTTCAAAAGTCGCTCGGCCTGCTGGACCTCCGTCGGCCGCGCATCGCCGGTCTTCACAAGCCCGCTGATTCGTTCGTGCTCGCTTTGCGCGAACGCCAGGTCGGCCTGTGCGCGTTTCAATTCCTCCCGCGCGATGCTGATTTCCTGCGGACGCGGCCCGCTCACCAGGCGTTCCAGCGTGGCCGCCGCCTGATCGCGCCGCGCCCGGGCCTGTTCGATTTCCTCGCGGCGGAACCCGGCCTTGAGCCGTGCGTGTTCGGCCTGATACGCGGCCAGCTCGGCGCGGGCCTGGGCCCGCCGCTCCTTGAGATCGAACGGATCGATGCGAAACAACGGCTCGCCGCGCTTCACCGTGCGTCCTTCGGCCGTCAGCAACTCGCTGACGCGCCCGCCGACGCGCGAGCCGACACGGATCGCATCGGCCTCGATGAACCCCGATACGACCAGCGCGCGCGGCCGGTTCTGGTCCCAGTAGAGCCAGCCGACGATTCCGGCGGCGGCCACGACGATGAGAGCGATCACGGAGCGCACGAAACCTCCATGCGCGGCAGCGCAGCAGTCGCGGGTGCAGCCGCCGTGAGGCATTGTACGCCGGCTGATCGCGGCCGCGACCATGCCTCTTGATCCGAACCGCGACGTGAGGGAGCGGTCGAGAACGCCATGCCGCGCTCGGTTCCATCGAACACGGACGGACCGGGCGACGCGCGGTAGCGGGCGCGGACGCGAAGCATGACGCGGTGACTGATACGGAGAGTTTTCCGACGCTCACTCACGGTCGCGGTTCGGTTAACGATTGGAACATGATCGCAAACCGGTTCGAGCGAGCCGCATCGCTCATTCCACCGTCACCGACTTCGCCAGATTGCGCGGCTTGTCGACATCCAGCCCGCGCAGCACGGCGGCGTGATAAGCCAGAAGCTGCAACGGAATGATCGAGAGCAGGGGACTCAGCGGCTCGACCGTTCGCGGCACAAAAAAGACCTCGTTGGCGATCTCGCGAATCTGCCGGTCGCCTTCGGTCGCCACCGCGATAATGTGACCGCCGCGGCTTTTTACTTCCTGGATGTTCGAAATCACCTTCTCATACTGGCTGCCCTGCGTGGCGATCAGCACGACCGGCATTCCGTCGCTGATCAACGCGATCGGTCCGTGCTTGATTTCGGCCGCCGGCAGGCCTTCGGCGTGAACGTAGGAGATTTCCTTGAGCTTCAGCGCGCCTTCGAGGGCCGTCGGATAGTTGTAGCCCCGTCCGAGGAACAGCCAGTTCTCCGCCTCGCGGTAGGTCTCGGCCACGCGGCGGATGTCGTCGCTCTGGTTCAGTGTGTCGCGTATCTGGTCGGGGATCTTCGACAGCGCCAGCAGGTACTCGTGCAACTGCGGCTGCGACAGGTGCCGCCGCCGCCCCAGCATCAGCGCCAGCAGCGTCAGCACCGTCACCTGTCCGAGGTAGGCCTTGGTGCTGGCCACGCCGATCTCCGGCCCGACGTGCAGATACACGCCCGCGTCGGTCTCGCGCGCGATCGTCGAACCGACCACGTTGACCAGCCCCAGCGTCAGCGCGCCTTTGTCGCGCGCCTCGCGCAGCGCCGCCAGCGTGTCGATGGTCTCGCCCGACTGGCTGATGACGATCACCACCGTGCCGTCCTCGATGATCGGATTGCGATAGCGGAACTCGCTGGCGTACTCGACCTCGGTCGGCACGTGCGCCAGGTCCTCGAGCAGATACTCGCCGACCAGTCCCGCGTGCCACGCCGTGCCGCAGGCCGAGATGATGATCCGCTTCGCCCGCACTAGGTCGCGCACGTATTTTGCCAGCCCGCCCAGGACGACGCGGTCCTCGGACATGTCGATCCGGCCGCGCATGCAGTTGGCCAGCGCCTCGGGCTGCTCCATGATTTCCTTGATCATGAAGTGCGAATGGCCGCCCAGCTCGATTTCTTCGAGGCTGAACTCCAGCTCGTCGACTTCTTTGGTAACCGGCACGTCGTCCAGCGTCGTCGTGTGAAAACCGTCGGGCGTGATCGTCGCCATCTCGCCGTCGGACAGGTAGATGACCTGCGTTGTGTGTTGCACGATCGCGGCGCCGTCCGAGGCGACGATGAACTCGCCGTCGCCGATGCCGATGATCAGCGGACTGCCCTTGCGCGCCGCGACGACGCGGTCCGGCTCGTCGGCGCAGATCACGGCGATGCCGTAAGTGCCGCGCGCCTCGCGCAGCGCCGCGCGAACCGCCTTCTCGAGATCGCCCTTGTAGAGAAAGCCGATCAGCTTGGCGAGCACTTCGGTGTCGGTGTCGGACTCGAACGAAAGCCCGCGTTGTGACAGGAACGTGTGCAGGGCACGGTAGTTTTCGATGATGCCGTTGTGGACCACGGCGATGCGACCCGCGGTGTCGGTATGGGGATGGGCGTTGACGTCGGTCGGAGCGCCGTGCGTCGCCCAGCGCGTATGCGCGATGCCGCACGTACCGTGCAGCGTCTGCCCCGCGATCGCCGTCTCCAGCGCCGAAATGCGACCCGCCGACTTGTGGATCGTCAGCTTGCCGCCGTTGAGCGTGGCGATGCCGGCGGAATCGTAGCCGCGGTATTCAAGCCGCTTGATCCCCTCGATCAGCAGCGGCTGCGCTCGACGAAAGCCCGTATAGGCCACGATTCCACACATGGATCGCCTCCAGCGAAATCGAACGGGGCTGGCATCGCCTTCCGTGGGCAATGTTGTCCCGTCCGGGTCGGATAACGCATTATCGGCTCAACGGGCGATAAGCGAAAGACGCTGTCGGTTTGTTCAATCGACAGCGGCGCGGCAGAGCGTCCCCTCGTTGCGGCAGGTCCTGATGTCACAAGGCGTTACGATGCTCGCCGCATGGAGGTTCGCACACTTCGGGACGGCGCCGGGTCAAAAACTCTTGTGAAGCGCCAACCCGGTCGTTCCGGTCGCCGGGTCGGCGTAGGGCACGAGGCGCCATCCGAAAAACTCCGGATCGCGCCCCGACGCCACGCTGTGACCGATGACCATTCCCATCACCGCGCCGAACGCCACGTCGGAGAAATAGTGCTCGCCGCTGTCCAGCCGTTCGACGGCGACGAGACCCGCCAGTCCGTACAGCGGCACGCCCACCCACGGGCCATACGCCTCGTGCAGCACCGATGCGACGACGAAGCTGCTGGACGTGTGCCCGCTGGGGAATGTGCCGCGCTCGCCGTTGGGTGAGCGATCGTACGTCGCCGCCTGCCCCAGCAGTACGCTCAGTCCGTTGATCGTCAGCGCGCTGAACAGCGTCTTGCCCACTTCGTAGGTCTTTTCGTCCTGTCCTTGCTGGCCCGCGAGGTACCAGATGCCCGCCAGCGCGAAATGCGTGCCTGGATTTCCGGCCGCGCCGAACGCGTCGCGCCAGTCCTCTTTGAACGAGTGGCTGCGGTTGTAGTGACTCTCGATCGTGGCATCCGGCCCGGTCTGCTGTAACGCCAGCGCCCCGCCGTAGGAGACGCCCAGAATCACAAGGTTCGCCGGACTGCCATAGACGCGCTGGGTGTCGCGCCACAGGTCGGCCGGCAGATCGTGCAGGTCGCGCTCGACGGTGTCCCAGAAGCGCGGCAGAAGCGGGCGGCGATCCGCGCCGGACGTTCCCGACACTGGTCCGCCGGCGGCGAAGTCGGTCGGCTGCGATCCCGCCTGCGGCTCGTCCTGCCACAGGACGCCCAGTCGCACGACCTCATATAGCGCAATCATTCCGGAAGCATCGTCACGCTTCGGTTGGCGTGGCACGGTCAAGCCCTCGCGCGGATCGGGCCTGGCGAGTTGGAACGACGTGTCAGGCGCGGGTTTGGCCGTGTTGAGTGCCGCTTTGCGCGAGAGCGGCCCTTCGCGCTCGTTTGTTACGGTCGAGCCTTTGGCGACGGGGCGCGCAAGACCGCGTTTCTCAACCGGCATCGCGCTCGGCCGCGCGGTGAGGCGGTGTTTCTCCAGCCGCGACAACCGATCGGGGAGTTCGGACGGCGCTTCACGCGCGGTCGTGGAACAACCCGCCGCCAGCGGAACGAGGAACGCGGGCAGAAGCCGGCGGAAGCAGTACGTGGACATTGTCGGTCTCCCGGGTGTGGCGGAAACGGTGAAGTGCAGGGAAACACAGGTCCTGCAAGACGTCAAGCCGCAATCGCGGGGCGGGGTCGGCCGCGACGCCTCGCCGATGCCGGCGCACCGCGCGATCGAGAGCAGGATTAAGATTATGAGCAGGAAATTCGGTGAGCTTGCGGCCGCCAGCCGCCGCAAATGATGCCTTTCTTTCTCTTCATCTTGCTCCTGATCGCACTCATCTTCTGAAACCTGATCTTGCTCTTGCTCTTTCTCCTCTTTCAACCGCCCCTGTACGTGCGATCGTTTCCCGCCGCCGCTCAATCCCCCCGCTCCGCGTCGCAAAACCGCCCGTGAATCGCCTCCGTCGTGAACAGATAGACCTCCGCATCCGGTTCGCGCCACGCATCCGGCGACGTTCGCGCCTTCGTCGCGCAGCAGTGGCTCAGAAACGTCCGTGCGTCCCAGCCCGCCTCCGTCGCCACGTGCGGCAGATAACAGCCCGACGATTCCCCGCGGCGAAAAAAGATGCCGTGCAACCCCACTTGCAGCGACAGCGGGTCGTTGGTTCGCACGAGCGGCGACAGGAGAGAGATGTCCAGGTCCAGATCGGGCAGTTCGTCCGGGCGCAGCGGATCATCGACGAATCGCGGATCGCACACCGCCGCCGCGGCCATCTCCTGAACGGTCTCCGGCAGCGGTCGGACGGCGCGAAAGGTTCCGATGCAGCCGCGCAGCCGCCCGAAGTGATGAATCGTTACGAACGCCCCGCGCGGCGTCGGATCGGGCCAGCGTTGCGGATCAAGCGACGGTCGTGGGCGGCCTTCCACTTCGGCTCGAACGGCGGCGGCGGCGACGTGCAACAGATATCGCTGGTCGGATTCGGACATGAGCGCACCTCGCGGTCGCTGCGCGGGAAGCGCTCAATAGTTTACGGCGATCGTCGCGCGTCCGCGAGTCCGCCGGCCGTCCGGACCGCGGTCCTTGATGCGGTCGCGGTTCGCCGGTATTGTTGTATTCGTTCGGCTGAACTCCAGCCCGAATCAGGAGACGCAAATGGAAGGTCGCAAGCTGGGCGGAATCGTATTGTCGCTGCTGATCATCGGCGGGCTGTTTTACTTCAAAATGCAGCGTCGCTCGGACACGTCGGATGAGGTCCGGACACTCATGGTATCGCTGATTGAGCGCATGCCGGAGTATCAGTCCGAAGGCAAAGTGTTGACGCAAATGGCCGGCTTCGCGCACACGGTGGCGTTCGGCGAGGCTTACACCGTCGGATACAAGGCGCGGCGGACAAAGCTGGAGGAGCAGAAGTACTTCGAGGTGTTCTTCCGGTCCATGATCGAACAGGCTCGCGACCGGGGAAAGCCGAATCTGATCAAGCCGCTTTCGGAACTTCGGGACAGCGTACTGGCCGCGGCGGAAGAACAGGAGAATCCCGGCTGACGCGCCAGACGGCGGGCAGTACGCGATGGCGGGATGGCCATTTCCGAATCTTGAAGAACGCCTGCGACCAGCCGGAAATCAACACATTTCGAATGGCTTGGGACCGGGCGGTTCGATAGCGGCTGGCCGTTCGATCCGCTCACCGCCACTGTCGAAACGACGCGCGCCAATCAGACAATCCGATGCGATATACGCTTTCCTGAAATCATGATCCTGCTTGGACCAAGGTCTCAACATTGCGCCTAATCAAGCGGTGAACCACTTCCCTTCCTATGCCGAATACGATATAGTCATTTGCATAATCGTCGGAGCCGAGGGACCCCTTCGCGGCCTTCGGTTCGGCGGGCGGTTTCGACAGTTCTTGCAGGGTGGCAGACGCATCGGGCAACCGCGTTTCGCGGTCGGTATTCGGGAATCTCAGCGCATCACGGGCTTGGGGGAGCCTGCCTGGGGGTTCTCGCTGCGCAACGCGGACCGGGCATTTCGAGAGGGCTTCGCCGGCAGACGGGCCGACGGCGCTGTGAGCATGTCCATGATACGGTCAACGTTGCCGGCGAGCGGGCGGTGTGCGCGTACTGCGCTTACCGTGCTTTTCACATCAGGCTTGGCCGCCTGCGATCAACGCCCGGCTCAGCGGGCGACCGCGTCGCCGGCTGTTGAAACGGTCGGCTCGGCCAGCGAACCGCCCAGTGAGTTCGCCCGCGACCCGTCCGCCCAGGCGCAACTGAAGGCGGTCCAGGACACGATCGAACAGACAGGTGGGAGCGGAGTCGAGGGCCTTGCAACGCTGCGCGCTCTTTACGCGCGATACCCGACCGAACGCGCCGTCGCCGACCTGTACAAGCAAATACTCGTCAAGCTGAAGGACTGGAACGGCCTGGCAAACATGGTCCGCGGCAAAGCGCCGGAATCGCAAACCGAGGACGACCGCCTGTTTCTGGCCAAGGTGCTGATCAAGGGACATCGCCATACCGAAGCCCTCGACATTCTGGCCGATTTGTTGACGCGCCGACCCGACAACGCCGAGCTGCAATGGCTGGCGGGCTTTGCGCATTTCGCCATCGGCGAGTACGAAGCGGCGGCGCCCTATTTTGAGCATGTCATCCAGCATGGCCGGCCGGAACTTCGGGTTGAAGCAATGATTCTGCGGGCGTTGACTCGCTTCTACGGAGACGACGCGGCCGGCGCCGTCGAGCTGCTGAAACCCGTGCTGGAAGTTGCACCGGACAATATCACGGCCATCAACGCGATGGCCCGCGCGCTGACCGCGCTGGGTCGCGACGAAGAGGCCCGCGCCTATCTGGCGCGACTCGAATCGACTCGCAATGCCATGAACGAGGTCGAATTCCGGCGGTCGCGGCTGTCGAATTCGGCCCGCAATCTGGACGACGCGCTGGAGGCGAAGCAGTTCGATCGGTGCGACAAGCTGATCGCCTTCATGTGGCCGCTGGCGGACGAAGCCATGCGGGAACAGTTGCGCCACTATCAGGAACTGGTGCGCGAAGGCCGCAAGGCGGCCGCCAACGCAGCCGGGAAGTGACGCCGCGAAGACGGGCCGGCTGACCAACGACAGTGCATAACTGCCCGTGAACCGGAAACGGGCGATACGAATCGTGAGTTCGCGCGGGCATGGCGTCCGCGTCATTCAACGGAGTCGGCGTGTGAAGAAGGCCCTGTTCATCGGATTGCTCGTGATCGGCGTACTGGCGTTCGGTATCGGCTATCTGCGGATGTCGGCCGCTACCGTCGCGACGCCGACGCCGGAGAAACCGGCCGCGTTGTTCGACCAATCCGCAGCGCCGGACGCACCGCCGGACGTGCGCACGGCGCTTCAGTTTGTCGACGGCGCGGACAAGTGCGGATTGCTGTTTGCGAATGAGCCGAGCCGCTCCTCTGAGAAATACATGCCCGAGGTGATGGGCAGCGGCGTCGTCATCGCCGACTTCAACCGCGACGGCGCCCCCGACGTGGTCCTGATCAACGCAGGCGATCTGCGCACGCCCGATCGCACCCACCGCGCCGCCAACCGCATCTACTTCAACGACGGTCGCGGCAATTTCTCCGATCGCACCAAAGAATGGAACCTTCCCAGCCCCGGTTACGGCATGGGCGGCGCCGCCGGAGATTTCGACAACGACGGCTGGACCGATTTGTTCCTGACGTCCTGGGACGGCGTTGACGCGCTGTTGCGCAACACCGGCAAGGGGTTTGTCAACGTCACCGCCGATTCGGGCATTCCGCATGACGGCCGCTGGAGCACCAGCGCCGGCTTCTTCGACATGGACGGCGACGGCGACCTCGACTTGTACATCACGCGTTATGTGAACTACACGCTCGAGAACGCGCTGAAATGCTATTACAACCGCATTCACATCTACTGCACGCCGGTGCTGTATGACGCCGTCCCCGACCGCCTGCTGCGCAACAACGGCGACGGCACGTTCACCGACGTCAGCGTCGAGGCCGGTATTCCGCAGGACGCATGCAAGGGGCTGGCCGTGGCGATCGGCGACGTCGATTCCGACGGCGACGTTGACATCTACGTCGCCAACGATACCTCGCGCAATTTCCTGCTCATCAACGACGGCCACGGCAAGTTCGAGGAGATTGGCCGCCAGGCCGGCGTCGCCTACAGCGAGACCGGCGCCGAGGAAGCGGGCATGGGCGTCGATTTGTCCGACGTCAACGCCGACCGTCGCATGGACATCGTGTGCAGCAACTTCCAGGGCGAGACGACCAGCATTTATCGCCAGGGCGAGCGGCTGTTCTTTCGCGAAGTGTCGGACACCATCGGCGTGGGACGCACCGCGCGGGCGCGGCTGAGCTTCGGACTCGACTTCTTCGACGCCGACAACGACGGCGACGAAGACCTGCTGGTGGGCAACGGCCACATCGAGGACAACGTCCACTCCTACCGGCAGGACGTCACCTTCGAACAGGCCAACACGCTCTACGAATGCGTCGGGCTTAACAAGTTCGTCGACGTCACCGCCGCGGCCGGTCCCGCGCTGTCCGACCGGCAGGTCAGCCGCGGCCTGGCCACCGCCGACCTCGACAACGACGGCGACCTCGACTTCATCATCAACAACAACGGCGGCACGGCCCAGGTGGGGATGAACGAGACAAAACCCATCGGCAATTTCGTTTCGCTGTGGCTCGAGGGCCGCAAGTCCAACCGCAACGCCATCGGGGCGCGCGTCGTGGCGAGAATCGGCGACCGCGAAATCACGCGGCAGGTGCAGGGGGCCAGCAGCTATCTGTCCATCTGCGACTTTCGCGTGCATCTCGGACTCGCCGGCGCCGAGTCGATTGACGAACTGACCATTTACTGGCCGAGTGCGGCGACACAGGTCGTCCGCAACCTGGCCGCGGGGCGCTTCTATCGAATCGTCGAGGGAGAGGAACCTATGCCTTACAGGCCCGGGGAAAGGACGTTCGAGCCATGAATACACGGTCGATTCGGGCGCGGATTCAGGCCGTCGCCGGCCGCGCGCTGGCTGTCATCGTCGTACTGTTGCTGGCCAACAGCCTGTTCCTCTATTCCGTGCACCGGCCGGAGGGCCTCGTCGGCCTGATGATGAAGGCGCACGTGTGGTTGGGCTACGCGCTGTGCGGCGCATTGCTCGTCTTTTTCGTGCCGCATTACGCCGGGCACCGTCGCCACTCCAATACCCGCGCCCAATGGCTGGGTTACGGTTTGTTGCTGGCGATCGTCGTCGGGGTGATCCTCGGCGTTCGCCTGGCGTGGCTGGGCAAATCGCCGGCGACTGCTTCGCTCGTGCGCGCACACGAACTGGCCTTCGTCATCGCGATGATCGCCTACCTCGGACACAGGCTGGCCGCCTACGTGACACCCGTGCTGCGTTACGAGCTGGCCGGCGTGGCCGTCGCCATCGTGTTGTTCGTCGGTTATTGGGGGCTGGAGCAGCCGGCGGTCCGCGAGGCCATCGTGGCGGACCTCAGGCAGCCCGCACCGGCGCCGGTGACGCGGGTATCGAATCCGCCGACGTTCGACAGTCCGGGAGGCGTTGATCCGACGAAGTCCGAGCCGGAGCACGCGCCAACGGCGGGCTTATATGGTTCCGCCGATGGCTACTCCGTTACCGCCGTCGCCGCCGGTCCGGCCGACATGGGCGCGTCGCACGCCCGGACCGTCAGCGGACATTGGCTCAACGAGGACGATCTGCGAAATCCGCAGTATTGCGGACAATGTCACACCGAAATATTCGAGCAATGGGAAGCTTCGGTGCATCGCTTTTCGTCGCAGAACGATCCGTTCTATGAGAAGACCTTCGCCGCCATGCAGCGGCACCGCCCGCCCGAGGCCACCAAGTTCTGCGGCGGCTGTCACGATCCGCTGGTGCTGCTGACGGGCAACATGAACGGTCCCATCGACCGGCACAGCACGAACGCCCAGGAGGGCATCACCTGCCTGCTGTGTCACGGCGTCGTCGATGTGCAGGACCGCATCGGCAACGCCAACTACGTCGTGGCCGCGCCCGATCATTATCCCTTCTACGCCAGCGACAACCCCGACGAGCAGGAGATGAATCGCCGGCTGATCCGCTCGAAGCCCGAGAAGCACAAGGAGTCGTTCCTCAAGCCGCATCATCGCACGTCTGAGTTCTGCCTGACCTGCCATAAGACGCATCTCGATGAGCGCATCAACCGCTATCGCTGGCGACGCGGTCCCAACGACTTCGACGCCTGGCACGACAGCGCCGCCGGCATGAAGTCGGCCCTGACGTTCTACAACGGCGAGAAGCAGCAGCGCTGCCAGGACTGCCACATGAAGGACGTGCCGACCAACGATCCGGCGGCGCGCGACGGGCTGACGCGCGATCACACCTGGGGCACCGCCAACACGGCGCTGGCCCTGCTCAAGGACAAGCCGCTACTTCACCAGCGATGCGAAGAATTGCTCAAGGACTGCGTGCGCGTCGACATCTTCTCGGCCATTCCGGGCGACTCTGACACGATCGCGTCGCGAATCTGGCCGCTGGAGCGCCCCGACGCGCGGCTGCGCGGAGGGCAGACGGCGCGCGTCGAAGTCGTCGTGCGCAACCTGCGCGTCGGTCATCTGTTCCCGACCGGCACGATCGACCTGAACGAACCCTGGCTCGAGTTCGCAGTGTCGCGGGACGACGGCCCGATCTTGATGTCCAGCGGCTGGCTGGACGAAACCGGCCGGCTCGATCCCTCGGCCCACCGATTCAACCTGGTGCTGCTGACGCGCGAAGGCCGGCTGGTCGATATTCACAACGTCGAAGAGTTCCACACGGTTCTTTACAACAACGCCATTCCGCTCGGTCAGTCGGACGTGATCCGCTACGAGTTCACCGTGCCCGCGTTGCCCGACGGGGCGCGGCTGCGGTTGTCGGCTCGGCTGCACTATCGCAAGTTCTCGCGCCAGTACACCGAGTTCGCCCTGGGTCCCGACGCGCCCGATATGCCGATCATTCTTGTCGCTGAAGACCAGGTCGACGTCACGCTGGGGCCGCCGGTCGCCGCGTCCGCGGTCCCTGCCGACAACCTGCTGGCCGAGCGCGTCAACGACTTCGGCATCGCGCACTTGCGCCAGGGTGACACGCGCACGGCTCGCTGGGCGTTCGAGCGCGCCGCCGAGTTGAAGCCGGACGACGCGGACGCCTGGGTCAACATGGCCCGCTGCTATCTGACCGACGGCGCGCTGGACGATCTCGAGGTGGTGCTGCGTCGCGCCGACGAGCTGCACCCGGTCTATCACAAGACGGCCTACTTTCTCGGCCGATTGCGCGCCGCGCAGGGCCGATTCGACGACGCGGTTCGCGCATACGACGTAACGCTGGCGGCCTTTCCGGAGGACCGCGAGGTGCTCAACCAAAAGGGCACGGCGCTGTTCAAGCAGGAACGGTTCGCCGAGGCCATCAGCGTGTTCGAGGAAGTGCTGCGCATCGATCCCGAGAACGTGTCGGCCCACTCGTACCTGTTCCGGGCGCACGCAACGCTTGGCAATCAGGAGAAGTCGCGGATGCACGAGCGACGCTATCTGAAATATCAGCCGCAGGAGGCCGAGAAGCCGCTGCATGAGATCTACCGGCGGAACAACCCCGACGCCAATCGCGAGGCCAACGCGCAGCACGTTCATCCGCTGTCGCCGCCGCCGACCGCAAAGCCCGTCGGGGATCGAAAGGTGCAGATCGAGCCGCGGATCTGAGGCGGAGGCCACAGGTGGTGGGTCGATTACGACCCACCCTACGCGGCTTGGTAGGGTGGGTTGTACTCAACCCACCATTTGTCGTTGTTCGCGGGAGGCGGAGGCCACAGGTGGTGGGTCGATTACGACCCACCCTACGCGGCTTGGTAGGGTGGGTTGTGCTCAACCCACCATTTCTGGTTGCGCGACGGAGGTGGTGGGTCGATTACGACCCACCCTACGCGGCTTGGTAGGG
>WYBU01000033.1 GCA_011525745.1 Planctomycetaceae bacterium
GGGAAAGAAGCCCAAGGAGAGGGGGTCTGGGGGAGAACCTGCGGCGCTGGTTCTCCCCCAGGGCACCCGAGGGAACTATGCTTACGCCGAACAGGCTGAGTGTCTCATTTTGTGTGAAACACTACAGACGCGGTGGACGGAATGGACGGGGCGGACATTCGTTCAGCCGAGGAGTCGTGTGAGTACACGCTCGTGTCTCCCCGGATGTCGATTGCGGGCAGGTGCGCGACGCGCATCACCGCAAGACATGCGCCGTCCGTTACGAACGCGGTTATCCTGTAGCTTGCTTCCCGCTCAGGATCGATCATGGATCATTCCGCCGCCATCGATGCCCTGGCCGCCCATCTTCGCGATGCGCAGTTTGTCTGTGCGCTGACCGGCGCGGGCATTTCCGCCGAAAGCGGGCTGGCCACGTTTCGCGGTCCCGACGGACTTTGGAAAGGCCGCGATCCGACCGAGGTCGCCACGCCCGAGGCCTTCGCCGCCGATCCGCGCGGCGTGTGGGAGTTCTACAACTGGCGACTCCGCCAGGCCGCCAAGGTCGAGCCGAATGCCGGCCACTTCGCCCTGGTCCGCCTGGCCGAGCGCGTTGCCGGATTTGGTCTGGTCACACAGAACGTCGACCGTCTGCATCAACGGGCCGGCAGCCGCGACGTGGTTGAGCTGCACGGCAACATCGACGAGGTCCGCTGCATATCGTGTCCCTTCAGCGAGACCGTCGGCCGGCGCGAGCTGCCCGCCGAGCCGCGCTGCCCCAATTGCGGTGACTGGCTGCGGCCCTGCGTCGTATGGTTCAATGAGTTGCTGCCGCCTGACGCCGTCCGCCGCGCCGCCGCCTGGGCGCGGGAGTGCGACGTGTTCATATCCATCGGCACCAGCGGCCTGGTCTGGCCGGCGGCCCAGTTCGCCTACGACGCAAAGTCGAACGGCGCGACGCTGGTGGAGATCAACCTTGAACCGACGCCGCTGACCCCGCACGCGGATGTGGCCCTGCATGGCAAGTGCGGGGAGCTTTTACCCACGGTGGTTGCGCGGCTGGAGGCGTTATGATACGCACATGACCAGCGAACGGCCCCACGTCATCATCGCCGGCTACGGCATCGGCGGGCGCTTCGTCACCGAATGCCTGCGAAAGTCCGACATTCCCTTCGTGCTTGTCGAGAAGAACCCGCAGACGGTACGCACGCAGGCCGAACTGGGCCTGAGCGTCATCGAGGGCGACATCACCGATTCCGAGGTGCTGCGCCGCGCCGGCATCGAGCGGGCCTCGATTCTGGCGCTGGCGATTTCGGACGAAGAAGCGTCCATCCGCGCATCGGCCGCCGCGCACGCCATCCGGCCCGAGGTCCACATCATTGCCGCCACGCGCTACACGTCGTCGGGGCTGAAGGCACTGCAAGCCGGCGCCGACGAAATCATCGTGGCCGAGCAGGCGGTGGCGCGCGAGTTTCATCGGCGCATCGAAACATGGATGACACAACACGGCCTGGGGCCGGCCGCGCGCGGCTACTGAACCGCCAGCCACTCCAGCACGTCGGCATGCATCGGAGTCGGATCAGTCTCGAACTCCAGGGTGTGATACGCGCCGGCATACTCCGTCCGGCGGTGCGCGCCATCCGGCAGCGCGGCGAACCAGTCGCGCGTTCGGGCGTTGTCGATGATGCGGTCATGTTCCGCCAGCAGCAGATGAACCGGCCCGCGCCAGTGGGAACGCGGCAGCCCGCGCGCGGCGCGATCGAGCCGATGCGACGCCACGAGGAACGACCCCGTCACGCTTCGCAGCCTTAACGCATCGGCGTCGACCCACGCGATGCGTTCGGGATTGTTCGTAAACAGCCGCGCGTCATCCAGCGGAATGGGAAACCGTCGCCGCGGCTCGGAAACGAGCGACCACGCGACGCGCATCTTCTGGCCCATCGGCAGGTCGATCCGCGGATAGATGCCCGGCGCAATCAACGTCAGCGACGCGATGCCTCGCACGTCCGAGGCGGCGGCGGTCGCCGCCAACTTGCCGCCCCAGCTTACGCCCACCACGTGCGCCCGCGTCAGGCCCGTGCGGTCGCGGAGCGTTTGCAGCAGGTCTTCCATGTCGTCCAGCCACGTCTGCGGACCTTCGACATGCCCGCGCTGCGCCGCGTTCAGCCCGCTGCCGCGACGATCCGGCATCAGCACCGCGAAGTCCGCCCGCGCCAGATGCGCTCCGGCGCCTTCGTACCAGCCGCCATGAGACTGAATGCCGTGCAGATACAGCACCGCTCCGCGCGGCGACGGCGTGCCCCACCACCGCGCGGACGCCTCGTATCCGTCGCGATGGCGCACGACTTCGACAACCGGCGGCGGATCGATATCGTTCATGCCGTCACGTCCTGCGCCTCATCCGCCAGGGCCGCCGGCGGCGCGCTGAGGGCCGCTCGCGACTTGTCGAGACCCGCATGGGGTCCGACCAGCACCAGCACGTCGCCGACGCGCAATACCATGTCCGGCGGCGGCGAAGTCGTCGCGCGGCCCTCGCGCACGATGGCGATGATCGTCACGCCCGTCGCCGAGCGCAAATCCAAGTCGCGAATGCTGCGGTCCGCCGCCGGACTGCCCGGCTCGAGCATGTGCGTCTGCGTCGTCGTCGCCTCCAGCAGTCGAATAACGTCCGTCGGCATCGTCGACACGACCGGCAGGCCGCGCAACATGCGATAACGCCCCGCGCGGATCATCTCGATCTGAGCCTCGACCACGTTGTCCGCCACGCCGTATTCCTTCAGCACGTGCGCGAAAATCTCGATCGACGTCTCGAACTCCTCGGGGATCACCATTCGCGCGCCCTGCCGGTACAGCGCGTCAATCTCGCTCACGAAGCGCGTCCGCGCCAGGATATACAGACCGGGATGCATCCGCGCCGCCTGAGCCACGATCCGCCGCGTCGCCTCGCGGTCGTTGACGCCCACGACCAGCGCCCGGGCGGCGGTGACACGGGCGCGGCCGAGAATCCACGAGCGGCTGGCGTCCGCGCGGATCACCATCGGACAACCATCGGAGGTCGCCTGCGCCGCCAGCGACGGATTCATTTCGATCACGCAGTGCGGAATGCGCGTGGCCCGCAGAACCTGCGATAGATTATGTCCGTTCAGTCCGTAGCCCACGATGATCACGTGGCCGTTCAAGCCTGACTCGTCGGCATCGACCGAACGCCGCGACGCACCGCCGACTCCCATGCGCGCCGCCGCCGTCGCCAGCGTCCCAGCCAGCCACGGCGCGACGAAAAACCACAGCGCCCCGAGCAGCATCGACGCCACCGCCACCGCGATCAACAGGTCCACCGTGCCGTCATCCAACAGTTTCAGCCGGCGAGATTCGGCCGCGAGCACCATCGCCAGCTCGCTCAACGGTGACAGACCGATGCCGACAACCACCGCCACGCGCAACGGCCAGCCGAACGCCGCCACCGCCGCCCAGCCCACGCCCGCCTTCAGCAGCATGGTGATCGCCACCATGCCGGTCAGCATCGGCCACTGCGCGAGCACCAGCGGCATGTTCAGCAACATGCCCATCGACATAAAGAACAGTGCGTTGAAGACGTCGCGAAACGGAAGGATTTCCGCCGCCAGCACGTCGCGGCTCTCGGACTCCGCCAGAAACACTCCGGCCAGAAACGCTCCCAGCGCCAGCGACCAGCCCATGCGCCCCGCCGCCCACGCACCGGCGCACGCCGACACGACCGCCAAAAGCGTCAGCAACTCGCGGCCGCCCCGGCCGCTGACGATCGTCGCCGCCCGCGGCAACACCAGCCACGCAGTAACCGCACATGCCACGAACAGCCCGGTCGATTTCACGAGCCGCATCGTCGAATCCGTGTCCGCGACGCGGCCCGCCAGCAGCGGCATGCCGAGCATGAAGGCGACCATCAGCACGTCCTGCACGAGCGAGGTCGTTACGAGCACGCCGCCCGCGACCGAATCGGTCTCGCCCCGGTCGGACAACACCTTCATCGCGATGGCCGTGCTGCTGTTGACCGCGGCCACCCCGATGACGACGGCCGCCCCCGCGGTCAGGCCGTGAACGTCCCACGCCAGCAGCCCGATGACCCCGGCCGTGACGGCGAAGTGAACCAGCCCGACGCCGGCCGCGCGCAGCCCCGTGCGCAGGAAGTTCTTGGGCGAAAGTTCCAGTCCGACCATGAACATCAGCAGCACGAGGCCGACCTCGGCCAGCCGCTCGATCTTGTCGCGCTCGATGGCGCCCAGCACGTGAGGACCGATGACGACGCCGGCGAAGATGAAGCCGACGACCGTCGGCAGGCGCGCGGCGCGGAACAACAGCGCGACGGCGATCGCCGTCCCGAAGAGAATGGCCGCGCTGCCCAGTAGCTCGACGCCGTCGTGGCCCATGCGAACGATTCCCATCAGTTATGGTTCGTCCGGAAGTAACTTACACGATTTGCCGCGATCGCGCGTGGGGGCACTCGACACGGGCTGAAAGCCCGCGCCACGCGAAGGCACAACGCGGACAAGCCCTCGCTCGACGCGCCGTTCGAAATCGTCAGGTCCATCCAGCGCGAGGGCTGGTCCGTGCCACCCCGGTGAAATGGTGCAGCGTATTCCTCAAGGGTTCCGTCATGTTCCGTTGCGGCGGTCCACGCGAAATGACGATAACTCAGGTCCCCGACCGTCGCCGCGCCGGGCGAGCGCCACGACTATTTCGCCGCTTTCTTCCGCTTCTTTGCGATCCACTGCTTCACCGCATAGAGCGGACGCGTGTTCAGCACGTCCTCGGCCGCGGCCCAGGCGCGCCGCGCCGTGCGGACGCCCAGCGACATCTGCTCCAACTGCTGCGCCGAGTGGGCGTCGGTGTCGATCGTCAGCATCACGCCCCTCTCGCGCGCCAGGCGCGCGTGGCGATCGTTCAGATCCAGGCGCTGCCACGAGGCGTTGATCTCCAACGCCGTGCCCGTTCGCGCGGCCGCTTCGACGATCGCCTCCATGTCGAGATCCATCGGCTCGCGCTTGTTCAACAAGCGGCCCGTCGGATGGCCCAAAATCGTGACGAGCGGGTTCTCCATCGCGCGGATCACGCGGGCCGTGTTCTTGTCACGCTCCTGCTTCATGCCCGAGTGCACGCTCGCCACCACCAGGTCGCACGCGGCCAGGATCGTATCGGGATAGTCCAGTGACCCGTCCCCCAGGATGTCGCACTCGCACGCCACCAGCACGGCGATCGTGTCCAGCTTCTCGTTCAGCTTCCGCAACTTTTCGATCTGGCGCCACATCCGATCGACCGACAGGCCGTTGGCGATCGTGCTGCTCTTGCTGTGATCGGCGATGGCGATGTACTCGTAGCCCAGCGCCGCGGCGGCCGCCGCCATCTCGGCCGCCGTCAGCGTGCCGTCGCTGGCGGTCGTGTGCATGTGAAAGTCGCCGCGAATGTCCTGGCGGTCGATCAGCCCGCGGGCCAGCGCTTTCGGCTCGAATTCGCGGTTGCCTTCGCGCACCTCGGGCGGCATCCATTTCAGACCCAGTCGGTCGTAAATCTCCTGTTCCTCGGCGCCGGCCAACCGCTTCTCGCCGTCCATCAAGCCCCATTCGTTGAGCTGCCAGCCCTTTTCCTTCGCCAGCCCGCGCAGCCGAACGTTGTGCTCCTTGCTGCCGGTGAAATACTGCCACGCCGCGCCGAACGACTCCTTCGGCACGACGCGCAGTTGCGCCTGCACCTCCTCGCCGTCGCGCCGTCTGACGATCACCGAACCTTTCGTGTCGCCGCCGGCCAGCACACGCACTACCAGCGGCAGCTTGCCGAAAGCCCGAATCACCGCCGCCCCGTCGGTCGATTCGCAAACCAGGTCGATGTCCCCGATCGTCTCGGCGCCGCGCCGCAGCGACCCGGCGATTTCCACGCGCTTGGCTTTCGGTATACGGCGCACCCACTCGGCCAGTTCCTCGGCCAGCGGCAGCGCCAGCCCCAGCGGCGTGCGACCGCGCGACTGCGCCAGAAACGCGATGCCCTGCACGATGTGCGCGGCCGTCTTGGCCCCCATGCCCTTCAGCGTCGCCAGCTTGCCCGACTCCGCCGCCGCTTTCAGCTCGTCGATGTTCGTGACGCCCAGTTCTTTCCAGACCAGCCCCACCTTCTTCGGCCCCATGCCGGGAATTTCGAGCAGCGCCGGCAGACCGTCGGGCATCGAGGCCTTCAGCTCATCGTGCAGCGCTACGTGGCCGGTCAGAACGTACTGCTCGATCTTCTCCTTCGTGGCCTTGCCGACGCCGGGGATTTCTTCCAGCCGCTTGGCCGCGGCCAGATCGGCTACGTCTTCGGTGAGGTCTTCCAGCGCGCGGGCCACGCGCCGATAGGAATTCACGCGAAAAGCATCTTCGCCGTTGATATCGAGAAAATCGGCGATGCGCTCGAAGATGTCCGCCAGCTCGCGATTGGCCATAGGGCCTTCAGTATATGCACGCGCGTTCGTCCCCGCATCCGTGCCGCATCGCCCTCACGGACCGCCCGTCCCGCCCAGCGTTCCGAGCGCCCTTTCCGACAATTCCAGGTTCGACCTGGCCGCGGCGTTGTCGGGCGAGATTCTCAGCACTTTCGCGAAGCAGTCTCGCGCCGCGGCGTAGTTCAACCGCGCCTGCGTCATGTCGCCGCGCATTCCCGCCGCGCCGCCCAGCGCGCCGCGGCATAGTCCCAAATTGTACCAGGCACTAACAAACGTCGGATACAACCGCGCGGCCCGCTCCAGGCAACGCCGCGCTTCGGTCAGCTCGCGCTCCGCATCGTCCATGCGCCCCGCGGCCGCGGCCGCGCGACCCAGACCCACGTAGCAGACGCCCAGGTTGTTCCACGCCTCGAAGTACACCGGCTGCCGCGCGACCGCCTCGGCGAACAGCGGCCGCGCCTGGGCGTGCCAGCCCAGGCACAGCGGCACGCCCCCCATCGCCGCCAGCCGGTACGCCGTCGTTTCATGCCGTCGCGGCGATTCGGCGATCCATCCCTGCGGATCGAGGCGCGACGGCGTTTGCTCACAGGCCGCGATCAGCCGGGCATGCTCCGGCGTCCGCCGCGCGAAAAGAACGAACCGCGTGTCGAAATAGACCAGCGCCCAGCCGGCGTCGCGGGCCAGCGCCCCGATCAGCTCGCGCATGGGATCGTGCGCCCGCAGCATCGCCACGTTGATGCCGTGTTCATCGAACAGTCGGCGGTAGTCGACCTTGCCCAGCCCGACGTCCCAGGCCTCCATCAGCCGGTCGGGCGAGTAGGCGAACGTGTTCGTGGTGATGAACTGCGGACGCAGTTCGTCGCGAATCCACGGCAGCACGTTGCTGCACAGCGTCAGATCGCTGAACAGCCGCGGGCGCAGCTCGGGCTGCCGGTTCATCCACGCGATGGCATCGAATGGAAAGATGTGATCGCACCAGCCTGTGGCCAGCCGCCGAGCGGGGCGGCGTTCGTCGAAGTAGAAGCGACCGGACCAGATGCCGTGGAGCCACCAGAGCGCAAGGACGATTGCTGCCATGCGCAGAACCGGTCCGAGGCGGCGGGAGAGGGATTCACCCATGCCCGGCGATCGTTCGTTCACGGCCAGGCGACCGCTGCCGGCGACACGCTGCGACTCGGGGCCGGTTTCGGGCGGTCGCTTGACCGTGCCGGCCACGATCGGTGCGCCTGCGCTGCTTCGGCGCGGCGACAGCGCGGCCACAATCAGCGGCGCGCCGCCCACGGCGAACAGCGCAATGTTCCGCCGCATCTGAGTCGACAACGCAACCAACACCAGCAGCGCCAACAGCCAGCCCCAGCGGCGTCGCCAGGCAGCGGCGAGCAAGGCCGCCGCCGTCAGTCCCAGCAGCGCCAGGTAGGCCTGCGTCGTGCGGTTCGCGCCGATCTGGCCGATGAATCCAAAGGGAGATTGAAACTCCGAAATCACCCCCCACGGACTGCGCACCGGATCCATCGGATCCTGCGCCATCACGTTCTCGCGGTGCAGATAGCCCACCGTCCGCAGCGGAAACGTCGCGCCTTCGACCAGCCACGGATTGGCCAGGCACGCCGCGGCCTGCATCAACAGCAACGGCAGCCAGCTAGCGGCCCACACGCGCAACCGCCCCCGCCCGCGACACAAATCGCCGAGTGCCAACGCCCCTGCAACCATCAGCCCCACGAGAAAGTAGCTGTGAAGATTGACCCACAAGACTTGTATCAGCGGCACGCCGAGCCGCGTCGATCGCTTCTCAGGCCCGCGCAGCAGCAGCCACGCCTGTGCGGCCAGGCACGCGTAACTGAACAGCTCCGGCCGCTCCGTCAGACGCTCGTACGCGCCCAGCGCCGCGCACAGCCACGCCCAGGCGATCGCGCCGGCGCCCAGGCCCAGCGACCGCAGCGCGCCGGCAACGCACGCGAAAACAGCGAGCGTCAGCACGAACCGAAGCGCGAACAGCCCCTGCCAGCCCGTCGCGTCAAAAACGAATGCCATCACCGCCTGGCTCAGCCAGTTGGCGTTGACGAAACGGCGGCCCGGTTCGCTGTAAAGAAACGGATCGACTTCAACGATGCGACCCGTGCGAAGGAACTGCCGACCGTACTCGATGTGATAGCCCAGATCGACGCTCGACAACTCAAACCAGCTCAGCGCCACCACGAGCGTCGTCGTAACCGCCAGGTGCAGGCCGGCGAGCACCTTCGCCGCTCGCGGCGCATCGTTCTGGCGGGGCGGTTCGATCATGCAGCGCGGCCTTTCGCAGGATGGCCCGGATACCTGCTGCGGCATCATACGGCCCGGACGAATCGTGCGTCATCCCGCGCATCGCGATGAAGGCTCGCCGTCGCACAATACGGCAGCGGCGTTCCGATCGATGATGACCGGAACGCCGCCGCGAACTTACCCGTATGGAGCGATCGACCCGTGCCGCGGAGCCGCGTCACGGACCGCCGCTGGGATCGCTCGTACCGCCCGAAGCATCCGCCGTGTCGGGATCATCCGGCGGGGTCTGTCCCATGGCGATTGCCTCGAATTGATCCGCCTGTTGAAGCAACAGCGTGTGAGCAGCCACGTACCACGTCCGCTCCGCCACACCGGGTCGCGCTTCGCAGTAGTCGTGGTACTGCTGCGGCGTGAAGCCGTACAGGCCGGAGGACGGATAGGCCGCGTGATTCGAGATGAATCCCGACCGGACCTGCTGCACGGCGAAGAATCCGCTGTTGTTGTAGTAGTTGTCCACGAACGACGGCTCCGCCGGATCCCAGCTTGCCTGCGCGAAGTAGGGATCGGTGCCCATGTGCTCTACGAACGCCAGCGGGTCGTTTGCATCGTCGGGCCGGTAGATGCCCCGCGCGATGCGCCGCAGATTCGGCACCCACGGGCTGTTGTACGGGTGGTACAGCGACAGGTAGATGCCCTCGCTGCGAAGCTGAGCCACCGCGTTGCGCGCCATGACGCGAATCTGCTCCAGGTTATCATCGGTCCAGAATGGGCTGAGCCGCCGCTTCCAGAACACCTCTTCTCCATCGACGTACACCATGTTGCTGCCGGCGCCGTGCGCCAGGATGCGGGCGCGGTTGACGAACTCGTCCCACCACGCCTGTTGCAGCAGGCCCTGAAGAATCATCGGATGCCGGGCCTCCGGGTTCGAGCCGGTCACGTTCCAAGGGGCCTCGTCCGCCGGCCCGAAGACTATGTGCGTGATGTGATGCATCCAGAAGCCCGGCACGAACGCAATGTTGTTCGCCGCCGCCACGTCGCGAACCGGCGCGAAGTACGCCGTCGCATCCGCATCGGATCGGGCCACGCCGATGTAGCTGATCGTCGTGTAGCGACCGAAACCGTAGGTCGCCAGCTTCGGAATCGCCTGCACAATCAGATCGCGCATGGGGGTCGAGTTCGGCGCGAATCCTTCATCCACGTGATATCCGCCATCCGGCGTATAGCCGACGAAGTTACGCACGCCGACCGGCATCGGGGCCAGCGGTGGCGGCGGCGGGGCCGGCGGGGCCGGCGGAGGCTGACTGGTTGTCTCATCCGGCGGCGGACTCTGCGTCTCATCATCGCCTCCCTGCTGGTCGCCGGTTTGAGACGAGTCATCACCGTCCGGCGGAGTCGAGTCATCGCCGTCGCCGGTTTCGCCACCCTCATCGCCTTCCTCCGGCGGAGTCGGCGGAGGAGGCGGCGGAGCGGCCATCGCATCCGGATCGGGCGCGTCCTGCCCCAGGTCGCCCTCATCTTCTTCGCCGCCGCCAGCGCCTTGTGTAGAGGCGTCGCCCGGGGCCAAGGCGCCCGTGTCGGGAGTCGTTTCGTCCGCGGGCATCTCCGTATCGCCGCCGGTCTCCTCACCCGCCGGTGTAGGCTGTTGGGTAACAGCGGGCGGAATGATGGTGTCCGCCACGCCGAAGCCCTCTTGCGGCGGCTGCGTGACGGTTTCGGGGGCCGAGGGAACGAAAAGCGCCGCAGGCCCGAGCTTTTCGGCGCCGGTCTGACAACCGACGACGATGAACGCCGAGATGGTCATGGCGAACGTCAGCATGAGGTAGAACGCGGCCAGTGCGTTGCCCCAGCGAACCGGGCCGGCCACGGCATGCGCGCGGGAGCGCGTGCGCCGGTCCTGACCCATTAGCATGACCATGTAAAGGCGGGTGAAGCCGAGCGGAATGGTGAACCGCAGGTCCACGAGCTTGGGACCCGGCTTGCCGACGGCCATGCTCAGCAGCCGCCGGGTTTCGCTCAGTTGTTCCGGGGTAAACGTCTGAAGCACGCCGGCGTCTGCTCGAGCCAGCAAGGCGTCGACGCCGGATTGCGTGCTGCCGTTGCGGGGCTTGCCCGGCGAGGGCGTGGGGGAAGCGCTCATCGGTGGTTTCCTTTCGCGGAAAATTGTCGATCGAAATACCCGGAACCATGACTTGACCCGATCCGTCACGGTCCGGCTCAATCTGCCGTCCACCTCTTAAGCATCGCTCATGCCAACCGCATGGAAAGCGTCGGGAGAGGGTTTCCGGAGCAAATCCGCTGGGGAATCGACTCCCGGTTGCGAGGACTATTACCCATCATACCAGCTCGCTCCCTTGGAGCGAAGCGAAATCCGACACCGCACGGCTGATACGACGATCGCTGAGTGGTACGGGCATCTTGCCGGTTCGATTGTCCCAGGTGGTACGGGCATCTTGCCCGTTCGATTGTCCCGGGTGGTACGGGCATCTTGCCCGTTCGATTGTTGCGGGTGGTACGGGCATCTTGCCCGTTCCGGACGGGCGGGACGCCCGTACCACCACTCGTCTATTCAATCACCTTATCTCCAAGCGATGCCTGACGGGCGGCCACTCCCATCACGCACGGACACAACGAACGATTCCGGATGAGCCGCATCCGAAGTCGGAGCTTCCACGCACACCGCGCACGTTCCAGTCGCTCCCTTACGGTCGCGGTTCGGTTCAGCGTTGCATCCGTAAAAACACAGGCGGCCTCCGAACGATCGCTCGTCCGGAGGCCGCCCGATTGTTTACTCATCCCACCCCGAAACCGGCGATGCCGCCAGCCCCGAAGCGGATGGCTCCTTTGAACCCTTTACGGGCAGGAGCCGCCTGCGAGCAACGCGGCCACGAACGCGGCCTGGTCGTCGTCATCCACGTCGCCGTCGCTGTCCATATCGGCACAATCGCACGAGCCGCA
>WYBU01000034.1 GCA_011525745.1 Planctomycetaceae bacterium
CCCGGCTTTGCCGGCGGAATCCACGGCACGATCAGGTTCCACTGACCGTCCGTCACGTCGGATGGGTAAGAACTCCGTTCCATTCCCATTCATCGGCATTCTCCGGGCTTTTCAAACACTTTCTAACAGTCGAAGTGCACCCGTCTGAATATGTGACGACCAAAGAGTCATAGGGTTCGACAACACCTGGGACGGACAGACTGATCTGAACTGGGATCTGGGTGTCTTGCAGGTAAGCAATGGAGCGGGGGGGTGGCGCACCGTGTGCCCCCGATAGCGATCGCTTGCCTCGGTCGCGCCTCCGGGGCAATGTGGGAGTGAACTCCCGAAGCAGCAGAGCCTCGGGCCCGCACCGCATGAGTTGTTCCTCGAAACGGCCGACATGGTTGTTGCAAGCGGAGCACGCACCGCGGAATCGGCGTGCATTGTGGAAGTCACCGAATTGCACGGGAATAATGTGGTCACCCTGGCCTCGAGCGGAGTCAATAGCCTGTGCGCAATAGATGCATTTGCTGTAGGCAACCAGTGGGTACATTGTGGGAATTGTAGGACGGCGTTCACGGATACTCCATAGGACGAAGGAACAAAACAGGCAGGTAGGCCTACACCGCCTGCTCAAGCTGGATCCGCGTGGTAGTCATGGCGAATGGCTGGCGAAGCGCCGGGCTTCGCTGAAGAAGCAGGGAATCAAGAGTTACGAACGCTTGTGGGCGCTGAAGTCGCGGGCGCAGCCCGTGCGGGATCGGGCGCATCAACTGAATGTATTTCATTACATCGTCGCGCACGCGAAACGCGGCGCGAGCGTGTGGACTTTTCGCGATGCGGCGCCGACGTGAAACACGCATGCATTGTGTGCGAAAGAAAAAGCCCCAGGCAATTGCCTGGGGCTTTATTCTTCACTCTTTGACTTCAAACTCCGCATCAATCACATCGTCGTCCTTCTTCCCGCTCGACTTCGCGCCCGCGCCGACGGGTTCGTCCTTGCTCGTCTTGGCGCCCGCGGACGAGGCGGCGCGCTTGGCGGCTTCTTCGTACATGATCTTGCCGATCGACTGACTGGCCGTCGCCAGGTTCTCCATGGCGCGCTCGATCGGCTTGGCGTCGTCGTTCTTCAGCGCCTCTTTCAGGCCGTTCAGCGCCGCCTCGACCTTGCCGCGCTCCTCGGCCGGGACCTTGTCGCCGTGCTCCTTGAGCGTGTGCTCGGTCTGGTACATCAGATGATCGGCGCGGTTGCGCAGGTCGACCAGCTCGCGCTTCTTGCGGTCGTCCTCGGCGTACTGCTCGGCCTCGCGCTTCATCTTCTCGACCTCGTCCTTGCTCAGGCCCGAGCTGCCCTTGATCTCGATCTTGTGCTCCTTGCCGGTCGCCATGTCCTTGGCCGAGACGTGCAGAATGCCGTCGGCGTCGATGTCGAACGTCACCTCGATCTGCGGCATGCCGCGCGGCGCGGGCGGAATGCCCGTCAGGTTGAAGCGGCCCAGCGTGCGGTTGCCGGCGGCCATCTGCCGCTCGCCCTGAAGCACGTGGATCGTCACCTCGGTCTGGTTGTCGGTCGCCGTGCTGTAGGTCTCTTTCTTGCTCGTGGGAATCGTCGTGTTGCGCGGGATCATCACCGTCATCACGCCGCCGAGCGTCTCGACGCCCAGCGACAGCGGCGTGACGTCGAGCACCAGAATGTCCTTGCTCTCGCCGCTGATGATGCTGGCCTGCACGGCCGCGCCGATGGCGACCGCCTCGTCGGGGTTGACGCTCTTGTTCGGCTCCTTGCCGAAGATTTCGCGGCACAGCGTCTGGACGGCGGGCATGCGGGTCGAGCCGCCGACGAGGATGCACTCGTCGATGTCGCGCGGTGAGAGCTTGGCGTCTTCGAGGGCCTTCATGACAGGGCCGCGGCAGCGTTCGGTCAGCGCGGCGGTCAACTGCTCGAACTTGCTGCGCGTCAGGGTAGTCATCAGGTGCTTGGGACCCGAGGCGTCGGCCGTGATGAACGGCAGATTGATCGTGGTCTCCATGCTGGTCGACAGCTCGCACTTGGCCTTTTCGCAGCCTTCCTTGAGGCGCTGCAACGCCATCGCGTCCTTGCGCAGGTCGATGCCGTGCTGCTTGCGGAACTCCTCGGCGACGTAGTCGATCAGCACCTGGTCGTAGTCGTCGCCGCCGAGGTGCGTGTCGCCGTTGATGGCCAGCGTCTCGAAGACGCCGTCGCCGACGTCGAGGATGCTGATGTCGTAGGTGCCGCCGCCGAGGTCGAAGACGGCCAGCTTGCCGCCCTTCTTCTTGTCCATGCCGTAGGCGAGCGCGGCGGCGGTCGGCTCGGGCAGCACGCGGCGGACGTTGAACCCGGCGATCTCGCCCGCTTCCTTCGTGGCCTTGCGCTGCGAGTCGTTGAAGTAGGCGGGCACGGTGATGACGGCCTCGGTGACTTTCTCGCCGAGATAGTCTTCCGCGGTCTTCTTGAGGTCCTGAAGGACCATGGCGGAAATTTCGGGCGGGCTGTAGTCCTTGCCGCGGACGTGAACGCGCACGAGTTCTTCCGGACCGCCGACGACTTCGTAGGGGACGATCTTTTCTTCTGAGGCGACTTCGTGATGCCGCCGGCCCATGAAGCGCTTGATCGAATAGACGGTGTTTCTGGGGTTCGTCACCTGCTGGTGCTTGGCGATCTGCCCGATGAGGCGCTCGCCCTTGTCGGTGAAAGCGACGACGGAAGGAGTCAAGCGCGACCCCTGGGCGTTGGCAAGCACCTTGGGCTGGCCGCCCTCCATGATGGCCACGACGGAGTTCGTCGTACCGAGGTCGATTCCGATAATCTTGGACATTCTGGTCTCCTTCCGCGGGTCGGCGCGGACGATGACCGTCCGTCACCAGACTCTAGGGGGCGGTAAGAGCAACCGGAGTGCCAGCTTGGATACGGCGGGTATGATTATCGTAACATGTTGTAAATTATGAAGTAACGAGCTAATTGAGGCGCGGTGCTCAGTTCGGCGGTTTATGCCAGCCTGACAGGGATTCGTCAAGATGGCAGGGAGGTTGGGTGGGAAGGTAAGGGATGAAGTACGTACTTGGGGACGGGACGGGCGGCTCGGCGAACGCGTGCGCCAGGGTATTCAGAGCCGCAAGCGCAAACGCTTCGGTGTTTCGCGCTTGGACGGGTAACCCCGGCGCTGGCGCTTGAGGCTCGGTTCATTGTCGCGGCGATTGTGCAGTGGGGCGCCTGATTGGCTCAACGCTCACTCAGGTTGCGGCAGCGCCCGGGCGACCGGATCGCGCGGCGGTCCGCGGTCGGGCATGCCGGCCAGCGTGCGGGCCATCGGGCCGAACTGCTTGAGCAGTTGATTGACGTTGGGCAGGCCGGCCAGGCAGATGCGCACGTTGAACTCCGTGTCCGATTCAGCCACGCCGATGTAGACCATCGTCGTTTCGAGCGCTGTCGCCAACGTTGTGCTCATCATCGTGAGCACGGCCGGCGGCGGACCATTGCCGTTTGAGAACGCCGGCGCCATGCCGGCGGCGAGTTGCGCCAGTCGACCGCCGTGGGCGATGACGACAACACCCACGTTCGGATTCATGCGCGACACGATCGGTTCGAGCACCTTGTCTTGCAGAATCGACTTGCCGCCCTTGGCCGTGCGAAAGACGGCGTTGATCGACTCTTTGCGGCCGGAAACGACGAGGCAGTTGTTGATCCGGCCCACGTAAATCGTAACGCCCTCGGGAAGCGCGAACGCGGTGACGTTTTGGCCGCCAATCTCGACGTCCCGCGGCGGCGGAACGCGGTTAGGCATCGCCATGGACGGAATCGACAGAAGCTGCGTCCACAGCGCGTGCGACTTGTCCGCGTCGCCGGCGGCGATGATCAGCGCGGCGTTGGGAATAAACGGCGGCGCCGCGTCACTGTTGCCGGCGAGCAGACCGCCGGTCATCGGCGCGGCGTACACGGCCAGCTCCTCGATGTTGCCGAAAAGCTCGCGGAAGATGTCGAGGCCGGTGACGGATTTCAGCGCGCGGCTCTTGCCTTCGTGCGAGGGCGCGGGGCCGGCGGGCGGATTAAGCCCGAAGCCGAAGACTACGGCGGCGTTGCCCGGCACACATTCCAGCGAGCGTCGCGTCATCGACGGTGTGCGGATGAGGTTATAGATCAGGTTGTGATGATTCTCATTCATCACCACGGACAGATCGAGGCCGAGTCCGCCTTCGATCGCGCCCAGGCCGAACGACGCGCCGATGAGATTGTCGAGGTCGAGCAGGGCGCGGGCGGCCTGGAATTCGTCGTTGTTGCCGACGAACGGCCGAATCAGCGTCATGAGCCGCTGAGCGTCGACGAAGCCGAACGCGGTGGCGTTTCCGCGATTCTTCGACAGCTCTTTGTAGGAGGCGGTTTCGGCGAGGCTGCCCTTGCCGTTGTCGCGCAGCCGGGCGACGGCCGACTCGACCTGGGCGCGCGAACTGCCGACGAGCACCAGCCGCTCGGTCATGGCGGCGGTAATGCCGTACGGCAGCGCGTAAGTCGGACAGCCTTCGATCGGCTCGGCGATCGGGCCGAACTGCGCCGCCATCTCGATCAGGCCGCGCATGAGATCGGCGTCGCCGGGGTTGAGGATCAACAGGCCGTGGACGATGGTCGTGCGCGGGCTGATCTGCTCGACGCCGGTAAACGCGGCGGCGATGCCGCCGAAAGATTTCAGGCAGCGTGCCAGGGCGGGACTGAGGACGATTTCGTCGGGGATGAAAGCGGCGGGATTGGGATGGCGCCAGTCGATCGGTTCCTTGGGCTGTCGTTTGGCGAGCATGGGGCGGACCGGCCTGGTCTCGACGCCCATCATGGTCGTGATACGCTCGACGAGTGCCCCCGGCTGGTTGATCTGAAGGTAGGCGATGGTGTCGGGCGGGCAAAGCCGGGACAGTTCGCGACTGACGATGCGCTCGTTGCAGTCGTCGATCGCCGATCGGACGGCCTGGCGCTGCTGCTCGGAAAGTTTGCCGTTTTGATAGACCTTTTCGTAGAGCGCGGCGGCGGCGGCGGGGTCGTTCTGAACGGTCAGTACGTAGTGGGCCTGGTAGTACTCCGGCGGCCAGGATTCGGCCTGGGCCAATGCCGGCGCCGCGGCGCTCAACAGGACGATGACCGATACGGCGGTGCGAATGAGGTAGTCGATGAACATCGCAAGTTCTCCCGGCGCAAGGATTTAGGTCCGACTCTGCGCCCTCGTGAAGACTGGGGCGGAGCGAAATTGCCAATCTTGCCAGTGGGTAATTCTGCGGAAGGGGCGCGATTATTTCGGCAAAAGTCGAAATGAGACGTCGAAACAAGAGTTTCACGCAGAGGCGCGGAGGGCGCGGAGGACTGGATTTCCGGCCGGGCGGGAATGACAGCGTCGCGACGCAGGTGGAAAGCTGAAAGCTGAATGCTGAATGCCGGCGCCAGATGACTGACGGCTTGTGGTCCGCACCGAGAATGGGAGTTGATCGACGATCTCAGTCGACAACGGCGATTTCACCGTCGAAGACGCGGTAAAAACCGCTGATTTGTCAATAGATTCCCAGCCTCACAGCGGACCCTGCTTCAATGGCTCACCTGTCGGATCGAGCCGGTCGAAGGACGTGGCGGGCTGGGGGGTACGTTCAGGTAAGCGAGCGTGTGTCCGAGGATTTCGCCGACGACGGGCGCGGCGACGCGTCCGCCGAGGTAGCCGATCGACGCGTTGGGCTTGCAGATCGACACGAGCACCACGACCTGCGGCGCTTCGGCCGGGGCGCCGGCGATGAAGCTGCTGTAATAGGCGCGCGGCTCATAACCGGGGCGATCCTTAAGCGGAACTTGGGCGGTGCCGGTCTTGCCGAAGACCTGATACTCGGCCAGGGCGGCGTTGCGGCCGGTGCCGCGCAGCACGACGTCGGTCAACATGCGGTCCTTGACGGTCGCTGCGATCGACTCGGGCAGAATGCGCGGCGGCGGTTCGTCGCTCTCGAACTCGCGGATGACACGCCCGGCGTCGTCGACGATGGCTCGAACGACGCGCGGCGTGACGAGCCGCCCGCCGTTCGCAAGCGCGGCGAAACCGCGTACGAGTTGCAGCGGCGTTGCGGCGATCTCGTGACCCATCGGAAGGCTGGTGGTCGAGAAGTCATTCCAGCGGTGCAGCGGCTGGACGATGCCCGAGGTTTCGCCCTCCAGATCGACGCCGGTGCGCGAGCCGAAACCGAAAGCGGTGATGTAGCGGTGCAGGCGCGTGTTGCCCAGGCGCTTGCCGATCTGGGCCATGCCAATGTTGCTCGACTTGACGACGACGTCGGTGAAGCTGAGCAGGCCGTGGGGGACATGATCGTGCAGGCGGCGGGCGCCGTCGCGCCACAAACCGTTGTGACAGTCGATCATTTCATCCAGGCGCACGACGCGTTCGCAAAGAGCGGCGGCCGCGACGTAGGGCTTGAAAATGCTGCCGGGTTCGTGGGCGTCGGCGACGGCGCGGTTGCGATAGCGCGAGGGGGCGTAGTCGCGGAAGTTCTGCGGATCGAAGCCGGGATGATTGACAATGGCGAGAATGTCGCCGTTGCCGGGGCGCATGACGACGGCGACGGCGGACTCGGCCTGATATTGCTCGACGGCCCGCGCGATGGCACGCTCGGCGTGTTCCTGAATGACGGCGTCAATCGTCAGCACGAGGTTCAGGCCGTCGCGCGGCGGCTGGTAGCCGGCGCCCGACAACCAGAACGCGCGGCGGCCGGCATCGCGAACGACGGTCTTGAAGCCATCCTGGCCGCGCAACCACGATTCATACTGATGTTCGAGACCGCTGACGCCGTGACCATCGGGCGCGACGAATCCAATCAGCGCGGCGGCGTTGGTGGTCATCGGGTGAACGCGGTAAGGCTCGTCGAACAGACCGACGCCGTGAATGTCGGCGTCGCGGATGCGGGCGGCCTGCTCGTCGGTGAGGTCGCGCGACAGAATGACGAAGCGACGGTTTTCGTCGCCGGTCACATCCGCCAACACTTCTTCGAGCGGCTGTCCGACGACGTCGGCCACAATACGGGCTGCCTGCTGTTTGTCTTCGATGACTTTGGGATCGGCGAAGACGCCGGGTCTCAGTCGCGTGCCGGCCAGGATCCGGCCGCGCGCGTCGGCGATGCTGCCGCGGCGGGCGGGAATGGGGATGACGGAGCGGTGTTGGCGTTGTGCGATTCGATCGAGTTGCGGGCCGTGCTGAGCGTGGATGTAGGCGAGTCGGCCGAAGGAAACGACGAACGCGGCGATCAGAAGCGCGAGGATGCCGACTCCCGCTCGCGCGGCGCGCGGCGGCGGCGGTGGGGGGGCGATGGATGGAACGTTCTCGCGCGGGGATTCAGTCGTCGGTTCGAATAGCGCCATGGCCGGCAGCCCTTGTCGCGGTCAGGTCGATCCGCTCGCCGCGCGGCGGCAGAAGCGGCAGTCCGAATTCGGCAACGCGCGCCCGCAGTCGCTCGGGGACGCGCAGGCGGGCCAACTCGATGTCGCGGCTCCAGAGTTCCTGTTCGAGGCGAATCTGTTTCTGGTGCAGGGCCTGAATGCGGTAGGACGTTCGCGCCATTTCCTTGCGCAGATCGATGACGGCGATTCCGACCAGGGACAGCAGGATGACGACGAGCAGAATGCGAGTCATTGGTTTAGAGCCGTCAGCTAGATTCAGTTGTCAGTTGCCATTCTCGATTGACAGTGACAGCCACCGACCATCATTCCCGCGCAGGCGGGAATCCAGTTCCTCCGCGGCCTCGGCGCCTCTGCGTGAAACTCTTGTTTCGACCCTTTGACGTTCCATTTCGACTTTCGACTTACGATTCTCGACTTTCCGCTTTTCCCCTTCGCCGGCGGACTAGCGGGCTGCGCCCGGCTTTTTCGCAGTCGAGCGATTGTCGCGGCTGCCTTTCGGCGTGGGGGCTGGTTTCTTTGCTTCGGGCACGCGCAGCTCGGTGCCGGTGATCAGCCGGTCGGCCGACTTGAGCCGGTCGCGGTTCATTTCGAAAAGCTCATCGTGGCGGCGGGCGTCACCCAGCACGCGGGCGGCAATGCTGGCCAGCGTCTCGCCCTTCTTGACGGTATAGGTGCGATACCGCGCCGGCGCTTTTTCTTGGTTCTTCGAATCGGGCCGATCGCTTGAGGTGGCGCTGCGGCCCGCGGAGCGAGTCGGCTCGTCGCTCTTCCTGTCGGCCGCAGCGCTGCGGTCGGGGCGATCGACCGGATTCGGAATGCGGGGCGCGCCGGGCTTTCGCTCGGGCGTGGTCGCGGCCGACGCATCGCCCGCGGCAGCGGCGGGCCTGGATCGGTCGAGTTGCGGGATGACCAGTTCCACGTCGCTGCGGACCGAATTCGGATCCTTGAGCACGTGCTTGTTGGCGTCGAACAGGGCGTTGACCATGCGCGGCGACTCGCTGCCGTAGTACTGCTTGGCGATCATGGTCAGGTTCTCGCCGCGCTTCACACGGTGCGTCTTCGCGGCCCCGCCATCACGAGGCGTGTTGTCGGCGCCCCGCGATCGATGGGCGGCGACATCGGCGGGTTTGCCGCCGACGGCGTCGGTAACGACGTTGTCTTTCGCGGCGCCGCCCACAGGAGGCTGGGGCCTGGCGGTTTCGTTGCCGGGGCGCGGCGGTGAGTTGCCGGCGGCCCGCCTCGCGGCGGCTTCGTTCAGGATGTCGGCCGGCGTCTTCGTCGCGCCCATCGCCAATGTGGCGGCCGGCGGCGAATCGGCTGCCGCAGGATCATTCGCCGCGAAAGCGCCCGGTGCAGCGGCGGCGGCCGCCGATGCGGCCGGGGAATCGACGCCTGTCGGCGGTCGCGTCGCGTCGTCGTGACCGGCGGCGCGCGACGCGTCCGCCAATTGCTCGTGGGGGGCGTTGCGTTCGACTGAGGTCGGAACGACGGGCAGGCCGGTCTCTCGCGGCTCGGCGTGCACCATCATGCGGTCGCTGATCAGCGACGTGTCGTCTTCTTCCGCTTGAGCGGCGGGCGGCGTCGGCTGGGGCGTCTGCGTGCCGACGGTGCGCGGCGCGGGCAGATTGCGCGTGACGTTGAGGCGACCGGCGCCGTTCGACGACGGATCGCCCTGCGCGCCGGCGGCCAGCGGCTCGTTGGGTTTGACGGACTCCGAAGCGCCGAACATCGCGGGCTGGTTCCGCTGGTTCGACGAGGCGGGTCCGAACATCACGACGGCGAAAAGAACGATGAAGACAAACCCGATGAAAAGTCCCAGCCTGCTCTCAGTAGACACCCGAAACCTCCCTGTCGTCGGAACGAGTCAACATACGGCGCTGAATGTTATCCGGTCGTCGCGCGAATGCACGCGCTTTTCAAGTATCAGATTCAATTTCGCGAACGTCACTTGCGGGTCCGCCGCGCGGCGCCGCCTGATGCATGCCCGTACCGCGGTTCCGCGCTATGCGCGATGAGTCCCGATACGTCCGCACATCCACCATGATCGCGAGGCGGCCGGCGGTCAACGCGTTTCGGCCGACACTTCTGAAAGCGGGACGTCCGTCCGCTCCGCCACACGCAACTTGGCCGAGCGCGACCGCGGATTTGCGGACGCCTCCTCGTCGTCGGCCGTCACCGGCGAACGCGTCAACAGCCGGTAAACGCCCAGCCTGGCGTTTCGCCGGAAGCTCTCTTTCACGCGGCGGTCCTCGCCGCTGTGAAAGCTGATGATCGCGATGCGTCCGCCGGGCCGCAGGGCCGCCGGCGCCGCGGCCAGCAGTTCGTCCAGGGCTTCGCCCTCGCGATTGACCGCCGCCCGGAGCGCGAGAAAGGTGCGAGTGGCCGGGTGCAGCCGGCCTCGCCGTCCGCCGACGGCACGCGTCACGATCGCCGCCAGTTGGGACGTGGTCGTGATGCGCGCGTCGCGCCGCGCGCGGCAGATGAGCTTCGAGATTCTTCGGCTGAACGGTTCCTGACTCTCGAAGTAAAGTAGATCGGCGAGCTGCTTTTCGCCCAGCCGGTTGACCAGGTCGGCCGCGGTTGTTCGCAGCGTCCGATCCAGGCGCATGTCGAGCGGGCCGTCCAGCTCGAAACTGAGGCCGCGGCCGGGGTCGGCGACCTGATTGCTGCTGAAGCCCAGGTCCGCGAGGATTGCGTCCGCCGGTTCGATGCCGTGCCGCGACAGGATGTCGCCGAGGTCGCGAAAGTTGCCACATACGGCGTCGACGCGGTCGCGATAAGCGTCCAGGTTACTGATGGCCGCGGCCAGGTTTTCTTCGTCGACATCGAGGGCCAGCAGGCGTACTACGGCGGGCGCCCGCTCGAACAAGGCGCGGGCGTGGCCGCCCAGGCCGATCGTGCAGTCGATCCAGCGGCGTTCGATGACCGGCGTCAGCCAGGTCTCGACGTCGCGGACCAGCACGGGCCAATGACCGCCGGTCGGCTGGTTCACGGGAGCGCCCCCGGGGGGCAAGAAAAGCCCGACCTGTCCACCCTCCGTGACGGAACAGGTCGGCCCAACACAAGGGTTGGAATCACCAATCGACAAGCGCGAATCGTATGAAGACGATGCTTAGCGGCCTCTCCGAGGCCGATCGGGTTCCACCCTGCGGCTGCTCCGGGACCTCCGCCCGAATCGCACTGTGTCGAACGATCGAGAGTACTTCCGCCCGCCGGCCGGGATGGGAGCCGGGGAGGCCCGCGCGAACGAACCTCCCCGGAATCCCGGACTCAAACACGTCCTCATCACGCATGCCCAAACGCAACGCGTGATCAGGTTTCTACCGGGCCGTTGCCGCCGCCGGCTTCGCGCCCGGGTTGCCGCCATCTGGATTTCGCCGCCTGTCGAGCCTTGCGCACGGTGTCCGGGTAATCACGCCATTTTTCGTCGCTCTGCGTGGCGAACGCCTCGCGGTCGTGGATCGTCAAGTGATCTCGCGAACCGGCGATCGTCACTTCCCGTCCCAAGTTCGCGCGACGAACGTGACCGGCCGGAAGGACGATTCGACCGGCCGAATCGACTTCGGCGCGCTCGGCGAAGGCCATCAGCGTGTCCTCAAACTCCTGCACTTCTTCCGGCGCGAACCAGCCGCCTTCGATGGCGCGAGACATTTCCTTGAAGCAGCTCGCCGGGTATAGTCGTAACGAGCGAGCGGCGTTTCCCGGTACGACGAACCAGAGGTTGCCCTCGGGAGCGTCCTTCAGTTGGTTTCGATGCACGGCCGGAATGCTGACCCGGTTCTTGTCGTCGATCGTGTGCTCAGAGGTTCCGGTAAAGAACATGACATCCGGCGATCATGGATAGCTTCAGTGCTTTCTGCCACGCCTTGGCTCTGTATGGGAAAGCATACCACTTTATGACACAAGGTGCAAGACTGAATCCGCCGAAAATATGCGAATATTTTTCGGCAATCTCGCGCTGAATTCACAAGCTTTTGTCAAATGGAAAGCTAGCGTCGGATTGGACGCACAAGAATTTTCTTAGCGACGCGAATCGCGCAGAACTCGCTGATACACCCTATCCAGCATGGCCAGAACCGAATCGGGCGACTCGCATTGCTCGACGTGGGAACGGGCGACAGACGCATACCGCCGGCGGAGCGCGGGATTTGCGCATGCTGCTTCCAAGGATGTAACGAATCCGGCAATATCGGTGGGCGACACCAGCCAGCCGGATCGTCCCGGCTCAATCAAATCGACGCAACCTCCGACGGCAGATGAAATAACGGCGCATCCGGCGGCCATCGCTTCAAGGACTATATTTGGATTTCCTTCGGTACCGGAGGTCAACAGTAACGCGTCGGCGGCTTTCAGCCAGGCGATGACCTGATCGGTCCAACCGATCATTCGGACCCGATTGACCGCGTGATCCGGTGCGCCGCCGCCCGCTTCCAACAGCAGTCCCCGGCCGCGCAACGCCATCTCAAGCGGTCCTCGAGTGGGACCGTCTCCCACCAGTACCCCGCACAGGTTCATTTGGCTGCGTACCCGAACGAAGACTTCGATCCATGTATCCAGGCGCTTGATCGGATCCATCCGACCGCACCAGATGACGAGCGGCACGTGATCCGGCAGGTTCCAGGCTTTCCGGTCGATCGGGGGCGTGGCGTCGACGTGCGCCAGGTCAATGCCGCTGGGAACGACGACGACGCGGTTGACCGGGAAATGAAGGTCGTTCACGACGTGTCGTGCGACGGCGTGAGAGTTAACGACGTGCAGTTGGGACATTCTGCCCGTCAATGTCTCGACGCGGCGGTGCCAGATGCGCTCGATTTCGACGGTGGCCGTGCCGGTGATGACCGGCCGTCCCAGCGCTCGGCCGACCAGGCGGGCGGCGACGTTGGCGTGAAACAGGAAGGCGTGGACGAGGTCCGGTCGTCTTCGCATGATCTGTACGGTCAGGCGCGGGAAGACACGCAGATCGAAGGGACCTGCAGCGTCGCAGTGGAAGTTCTCGATGCCGCATCGATCAAGCTCGTCGTTCAACGGGCCGCGCGGCGCCAGGCAGCCGACGATGGGCGTCACACCGATGCGAGGCAGCCACGATGCCCAACGAACGACGCGCATTGGCGTGCCGCCGCGTTGCAGGTCCGTCACCAGCAGCATTGCGCGGGTCACGCGGCGGATTTCCGTGCGGTTCGCCGTCGATCGACGGCCGGGGCGATCCAGAGTCCGATGACGCACAGGGCGGCGGCAGCCCCGCCGCCCTGAAGGGCGCGCCACGCACGAAGCGTGAACGGCGGTCCGTCGATGTACGTGGGCGAACACGCGACGGAAGCGAACATCGCGCGGTCCGGCCGTCCGCCCTCGGCGATGCGCCGGTCGATGGCGGCTATTTCGCCGGCGATGCGCTGCGATTCTTCGCGACGCAGGCGCAATTCCTCTCTCTGGGCGTCGAGCCGCTTGATGCGGCTCATGAGGTCGTTGACTTGTTCCTGCACGACGGACCAGGCGTCGGCGGCTTCTTCGCGGCGGCGAACGGCCAGTTCCAGCGCATTGCGAGCGGCGGCCAGTCGGGCGCCGCGCGTGGCCCGCCATTCGGCGCGCATTTCGTCGGCGACGATGAGGGCGATGTCGGCGGTTCGATCGGTCACGCGGGCGGACAGCGTGCGAATAGTCGACGCCAGCGAATCGAGTGCGGCGTTGACGGCGCCATCCGCGTTTGCCGCGGCCTGGGCGACTTCGCGCCAGCTTGTGTGCAGCGGGTTGATCACCTGATTGAGGGCGGCTTGCAGAACCATGCGGCGCGTCAGGTCTTCGACGCCGCCGCCGGCGATGGCCTCGCATTCGCCTTGAAGGGCGGCAAGCCGTTCGGCGGCGGCGGACGAGGCAGCGCCGAGCAACTGCACGAGGCGCTGTTGCTGTCGAATCAGTGTCGCGGCACGGTCGGGGCCGCGCGCGGCGGACACGCTCGCCCAGGCCGCCTGCCAGTCGGATGCGAATCGCTCGACCGATGCGCAATGAGCCGCCAGCGTTCGGCGGATGCGGTCGAGGCGCGCCGCGGCGTCGGACTCGTCGGCTTTGCGAAGCAGCTCTTCGGTCTTGCGGTCGGCCGTTTCGATGCGCGCGACGTGGTTGGCGGCCAGCGGCGCCACGCGCGCGACGACGCGATCGAGTTCCGCGGCGGCCTGATCGGTCTCGTGGGCGAGCTGCTCGATATCGGTCTGAAGCAAGCCGTCGGCTTGGCGCGCCGCTTCGAGGCGGGCCGCATCCATGACGCGCACGGCGTCCTCTTCGGTTTGCAGATTGAGCGATTCCAATTCACGGGCGGCCAGGCGGGCCTCGGCCTGACGGCGGCGGAACAATCCGGCGGCGTCTTCCTGAGTTGCGATCAGGCGGCGCAACTCAGCGTCCGATGCGTCGGCATCGAGTTCAGCCTGTGCCTCTCGGACGGCCTTGTCCAGCTTTTCGGCCGCGGAGGCCAGTTCGTCGCGACGCGCGCGCATGGCGTCCAGTTCTTCGGGGGACGGTCCGCGGGCCAGTTCCGTGCATCGGACCAGGAAGGCCTCGGCCCAGGCCGTGGCCAGCCGGCCGGCGGCGTCGGTTTCCGACGATTCGACCGGCACGATCAGGCGCAGCGTGCGGTCGTTGCGATCGACTTCGGATTTCACCTCGCCCGCCGCGACGCGCGAGAACAATGCGCCGGCCGTCGTGCCGGTGCGGTGCGCGGCATCGGCGACGACGGACGGGTCCCAAAGGCCGGCTTCCAGCACAAGCAGGGACTCGTCGCCCCGCGCCTTGTCGAGGGCGGCGTGGATTTCAACGGTCGCCCATCGCGCTGTCGGCCAGAGCAAGCCGATCGCCGACGCGAGCAGCGCGATCAGCAGGCAGCCGCCGACGATGCGATGTGTCGGGACGAATCGCGACGGCATTGCCGTTGTATCTGACAACGAATATCGTGTTTCCTGCAAGGGGGTGGCTCCGCGCGCGGCGGCTTGCCGCACGATTGCGCGCGGCGCACCACGGGTTCCCATGATATCGCGGAGCGACCGGCCATATGTCCCGGCAGGCTCGATCGCGTTCGGGCCGAACGGCGGCGCGTCACGAGGCGACGCGGCGCCCGGCGGCGGCTCGGCGACGTCGAGGCCGGCCAGCAGCCGCTCCAGCGCCGGCGCTTCGCCGCCGGGCGCGACGGCGCGCCAGACGGCTTCGAGTCGGCGCGCGACTTCGCGGATGGCCGCTTTCTGCTGATCGAGCCGTTGCTGGCGCTGTGCCAGCGAATCTCCGGCGTGCTGCCGCCATGCCAGTAGCTGTTCGCGATATTCGACCAACTGCTGATGCTGGGCGACCAGTTCGTTCCAGGCCGCGGCGCAGCGATTGAGCGATTCTTCGAGCCGTGCGCGGGATTCCTGATCGTTCTGCCGGCGCTCGAGCCATTCGAGGTCGGCGAGGAGACGCTCGTCGACGATGGGGGAGTCGTCGCATTCGGTTTCGTCGCCAGCCCAGCGCAGGACCGGCGTCGGCCGCAGATCGTCGGGCAGGCGAGCGGCGATCAGGTCGTCGATTTTGGAACGCGGCGTCAAGGGTGGTGCACCGTTGAAAATGTCGGATGGTCAGCCGGGCCGGCTTCATGATAATCCCATCGCCTTGCGACAGGACACGCCGATGCGGGCCAACCGCAGCGCCGGCGCTTGCGACTCGGATCGACGAGGCCGGCGCTTCGTGGAGAACCGGCCGGCCCGCCCTGGTTCCTGAACGGGCCGTCAATAAAGACGCGATCGTTTTTCGTCCAGCGTCGCCAGCGCCCGGCGGATCGCTTCGTGCTCGGATTCGGCCAGCGACCAGTCGACTGCGCCGACGAGTTCGCGAATCTGCGACGCGCGCTTCGCCCCGCAACAGACGCCCGTGATGCCCGGCTGGGCCAACAGCCACGCGACAGCCAACTGCGCCACGGGCCGTTCTCGCCGCGCCGCCAGCGCCTTGAATGCTTCCACCGCTTCGAGATTGATCGCAAACCGCGGCGGGTTGAAGCGTTTGTCGCGGGCGCGGACGTCGCTGAAGCGGCTGCTCGCGTCGTATCGCCCACCGAGCATGCCCCGGCAGAGCGGCCCGCAGGCCAGCACCGCCGCGCCGTGCTCGGCGGCAAACGGCACGAGGTCGTGAAGGGGTTCGCGCTCGAGGAGGTTCAGTTGCGGACAAATGGCATGCAGCGGGGCGAGATCAATCCAGCCCAGGAGTTGGTCGCAACTGAACGCCGCCGCGCCGATCGCGCGGACCTTTCCCTGGTCCCGTAGCTCCGACAGCGTGCCGAGCGTGTCCGCGAGCGGCGTTTCGGGATCGGGATGCTGGCAGATGAGCAGGTCGATGTGCTCGGTGCGCAGTCGCCGCAGGCTGGCGACGATTTCGCGGCGGATGCTCTCCGGCCGCAGGCTGCGTCCGCTGGCAGGCGCGTCGTGGAGTGGAGTGCCGCACCGCGACACAAGGTGAATCTGGTCGCGGCGTCCCTGGATCGCCTTACCGACGATTTGTTCGGCATGGCCGCCGCCGTGGGCGGGCGCGACGTCGAGCCAGTTGACGCCCAGGTCGAGCGCGGCGTGGATGGCGCCGATCGACTCGTTGTCGTCGACGGCGCCCCATAGGCGCGGATCACGTCCCATGGCGGCGCAGCCGAGGCCGATCGCCGAGAAAGAAAGTCCGCTGTCGCCGATGGGTCGCGTGATCATCTCGCCAAAGTCCGTGGTGCGGCCTGCGTTGAGCGGCGGCGTTCAGCAACTGGGGGCGCGCGGCGGGGACGCTGTGCACACTCAGTGAAAGCTGCTCGCAGGGCGATCCACATTGCCAAGCCCTCGCGGGGTGCGAATCGGAGCAAGCGGGCGGTCGATCGCGCGAGGGCTTGATCAAGCCGCCCCGGCATCACGACAGCGCTGGCTGTTTGAAAGCCGGCCCTGCGGGCCGGTCCCCCCGCTTGCGCGGGGGTTCTGATCGAGTTTCGACTTCGAACCAGCGCTTTCGTGGCATTGCTCGTATCGCAATGTTACACGCCGCTCGGCGTCGGCGGCAGCGTGATGCTCACGAGTTTCTGCGCTTCAAACATCTCTCCCGTGATGACGTCGTGAAACACCACGCGCAGCGTCACCGAACTGTGCCGCGGCGGACCCTTGTCGCCCCACGGCAGCCGCAGCGTGTAATGATTCGTCATCAGCCGGCCGTACCACGCTTTGCGCGATTCCTCCGGCGACCAGCGCTTTTCGGCCACCAACTGCTGCGTCGGCGCCGCGGCCAGATCGAGCACCTGAACGTGGATGATTCCCGCCGCCTTAACGACGTCGCCGTCGGCGTCGTAGGGACGCAGATAGACGACGACGCCGTCGTCGCCGGGCTGGCCGTCCTGATCGTAGCCCCGCGACTTGGAGTCGATTTCGATTCGTGCGGTCGGATAGAGAAGCTGCACGCGGCCGGGACCGCCGATGGCTTCCAGCGTTTTGACGCGCCGTTGCAGTCCGCGGATGGTCTCCTCGCGGGCGATCAGGTCTTTGGCCTGCGCGGCATTCTTGCGTTCCAACGCGGCGTTGCGCTCCTCGAGATCCGCGATTGTTTTGTTCTGCTGCTCGCATGCGCCGAGGGGGAGAAGCAGCAGCAGCGTTAATGTCGTGCGCCTGCCGCGCTTGAGAGCCGATTGCGGGCAATAAAAGGCACGAAGGCGCGAAGGCACGAAGGCCCGAAGGGGAGAGGGAACCGGGAGCGAGGAAGAGGGAACATTGGAGCGATGAAGCGACGAAGCGGCCCCGTCGCAAGCGGGGGAGCGACGAAGGGAGGAGATGCGCCGCCGTTCGGACCCATGCGCGTCGCTTTCGCGGTCGGCGTTGTGCGGCGCGCTGCCCAAACCGTGCTGGTCCGGCGCGGTGGGAATTCTGATTGAGCGCAGCGTTGTATTCGACATCACACGTTTCGCACAATCGAAGCCGCCGCTCATGCCGGTTGCCTTCGCGTCGCGCGTCGATTGTCGAGCGATTCGCTCCATTACGGCAAGACCAACGACTCATAGACACTCAAGGCGATGGCCATTGTTTCGCCTTTCGTCGCTTCCCCGCTTTTGCGGCGGCTGCTTCGACGCTCGCCCCTTTCCCCTTCGGGCCTCCGTGCCTTTTCAAGTCACAAATTGGCTCACACGTTCAACCCGCGCTCCGTCATTCTTCCCCATTCGACTTCGGCCGATTGACCAGCGCCTCGGGAATGCGCGTCAGCACGTGATCGACCAGGCCGTATTCGACCGCCTCGCGCGCGTCGAGCCACAGGTTGCGGTCGCAGTCCTTTTCGATGCGCGCGATGTCCTTGCCGGTCGATTCGGCCAGTATCTCATACAGCAGGCCGCGCAGCCGGATGATCTCCTTCGCCTCGATCGACAAGTCCGTGGCCGTGCCCTGCATGACGCCGCCCAGCAGCGGCTGATGCAGCAGCACGCGCGAATTCTTCAGAATGTATCGCTTGCCCTTTGTACCGCCGGTCAGCAGGATCGCGCCCATGCTGGCCGACAGTCCGATGCCGTAGGTGGCCACGTCGCAGCGCAGGAAGCGCATCGTATCAAAAATGGCCAGCCCGGCCGACACGCTGCCGCCGGGCGAGTTGATGTAAAAGTGGATGTCCGAGGCGGGGTGCTCGTTGGACAGGAACAGCATCTGCGCGACGATTGTGTTGGCCGCCTCGTCGTCGACCTGGCCGCCGAGGAACACGATGCGGTCCTTCAGCAGCCGCGAATAGATGTCATAGGCCCGCTCGCCCCGGCCGGTCTTTTCGATCACGATCGGGATGAGGTGTTGATTCCGCGTCATCGACATTCAGCTTCTCCTTGGTGCGTCTCGGTGCGAATGGCCTGCGGCCGTGGAGCCGTCGCCCGCGACCGGTGCAGGCCGGTCGCACCGTACGCTCGATCCGGTTCGATCCTAAGCTGCCGCAATGGCGTCGGCAACCGTATGTTCTGTAGTGTCGCCCCAATGGGGCACTGCCGCCGCCGGCTGTATTACCCACGGCTGGACAGCGGCATCGCGCGCGGAGTCGACACGCGCCAAGCCCTCGCGGGACACGGCTTTCATTGTTGTCACGAAAGTCCGCGCGAGGGGTTGACATTGCCACCCTGGCGGACTTCGCGCGAGGGCGTGAGTGTGTCTGCCCGGCGAGCGTTCGCGCATCACGTTTGCGAATCCCGGGCATGCTCGCGCGACGCCGAATGGCCGCCAACGACCTGATCCGTTCTAATCGGCGGCATGAATGCCGAGAACGACGCCGCGTTGGCGGCATTTGCCGTCGATCTGGCCCGCCGGGGCGGCGAACTGGCGCGACATTGGAGCGGTTCGCGCGACGCCGCGTACAAAGTCGACGAATCGCCCGTCACCGAAGCAGATCATGCCGTACAGAAGTTCATGCTCGAGGCCATCGAGGCGGCCTGTCCCGATCACGCCGTGCTGGCAGAGGAGTTTCTGGACGATCCGCGCCACGCGCGGCCGTCGCGATACTGCTGGGTGATCGATCCGATCGACGGCACGCGCAACTTCGCCCGCGGGATTCGCACGTTCGCCACGTCGGTCGCCCTGCTGCACGCCGGCCGGCCGATTGTGGCGGCGACCTATGACGCGTGCTTCGGGCGCGTCTATTCGGCGCAGCGCGGCGGTGGGGCGTTCGTTGACGGCCGGCGGATGCAGGTCGGCGATCGTCCGCTGGATCGGCACGTGATCGTGGCAATGTCGTCGTTTTTCGGCGCTGATGCGCCACCATTCGTGCAGCATCTGCTGAAGTCGTATCAGTTTCGCAACGTCGGATCGCTGTGCCTGCATCTGGCGGGCGTTGCGGCGGGGGACTACGACGCGGTGTACGCACTGGTGGCCAAGGTGTGGGACATCGCGGCCGGATCGCTGCTGATCGAGGAAGCCGGCGGCGTCCTCACGTCGCCCGATGGCGGGGCGCTGTGGCCGATCGATCCGGCGACGTATGACGGGCGCGATCTTCCGGTGCTCGGCGCGGGGCGGCGGTTGCACGCGGAGCTGGTGGAGCGGTTTCGGGAGTAAACGTCGAAACGTCTAAAGTCGAAATGAAACGTTGAAAACTCGAGATGTCGAAAATTGGGAACAGGGATCAGGGATCGGCAACGGCGGACGAAGCGACGAAGGGAAGGTGTGTGGGAATCGGCTGACGAAGCGGACCGCCCCGTCCGGGGCGGTGTGGATAGGGGCGTGACGCAGACCACGGGTTCCGCTCGGCCCTGGCAGGCCCCGCTGCACCGGTGGCAACAAACCGGCACTCCGTCGGCGTGCAATGCGGCCGCGGTGCCGGCGGCACCGACGCCGCGCGCACCGCACATCGTTTTGGCGGGAGCACGTACAAAGGGAAGAAAAGCCTCGCGGGATGCGTGTGCGCTGCGCGGGCGTACGAGACTGTACGCAAGGGGCACATGGCGCGCTGGTGCGATGCGACGTGCTTACAATGGACCGATGGATCACATGATTCGGCCGGGGTTGAGGCAGGTGATTGCGCGCGGCGTGCGCAAGCGCTGTCCGCGGTGCGGGCGGGGGCGGCTGTTCCGCGCGTGGTACACGCTCGACGACGCCTGCCGCACGTGCGGACTGACCTACGAGTGCTACGAAGGCAACACGTGGGCCTTCATGTACCTGAGCACGGCGTTTCTGACCGGGCTGATTCTCGCCGCCATGTTCCTGATCAAGCCCGATGAAATCTGGATGGGCCGCGCAACGGTTGTTTCGGCGGCAGTGATGGCGATTATCGCCTCGCTGCCGCGTCGTAAGGCGGTGGCGGTGGCGCTCGATTACTACTCGGAGATCATCTGGAATCAGCCGCCGGCTCAGTTCGGCGATTCGCGCAATGACGTGAACGGTGACAATCGATTTGTTGGGTCGCCCCCGCCGCACCGCGATTGATGCGTCATGCGACGACACTCATGCTGGGCGTGGTGACGGAAGTCGTCGTGTAGGCGGTGATGGCCGCGCCGGAGGCGGGCGTGCTCGCCGCCTGGACCGTCGTCGCTCGCAGGGATTGCACGTAGGTCATCTGCTGCCCCGCCTGCGCCAGCAACATGAGGCCGGCCATGCCGAGCAATTCGTCGCGTTTGTTTTTCTTGTCCCCGCCGCGCAGCAGCGCCAATTGAAGCAGCGCCAGAGCCAGCTTCATGAATTCATCGCCGGGCGCGGTGGTCAGCATTTCGAAGAGTTGATACGAGCTGCTGGTTTGCGACAGACCTTGTCCGGCTGCGACGCTCGGATCCGACGCACCGGTCGGCGGGGTCAACGGGCGACCGGACGTGGCCGCAGCGGCCGATGCGACCGGCGCGCTATAGGACCCGCTTTGAACCGTGACGGATGCAACGCTGCTGACGGATGCTTCACTCATGCCACCCCTCCCTCTGGGCGCTGGCCCAGAATTCGCCCGGCGTGACAGGAAGGGCAGCCGCCGCGCCCAATGGGTCGCTCGCCGTTACGCGTGCGTAACCTTTTGTCTTGTTGATGGTTATGGCTGTGAATCGGGGCGTAATGTTGTAACGGTCGTAACGTCTTGCGGCGGTTCGTAAACGGCCGATGCCGAGTCACGGCGGCATGGCGAACGTAATCACCGCTGGCGCAAAGTCTTAACGACGTGTTGCGTCATTGGGCGCGAGGCGAAGTCCGTGGCGGGAAACGCGCCATCGTGTGGAACGTGATCGGCGCGATCCGAGCGCTGACGCCCGCGGCGATTCAATGCCGCCCTGCGGGCCGGTCCGTCCGCTTGTGCGGGAGGCTTCGATCCGACTCTGACTTCGAACCCCCCCTGTAATGCTGATTGGTTCGCGCGGTGCACGACGCATCGTCGATAGGTTTCCCGATCGTCGCCATGTGTCCCGGCACGCTCAGGGCGGCAGTCATTAGCCCGGTCCGTAGGCTCCGGGGCGCGTGAGCTCTCTTCGCCGAAGCCCGCAAATGCGGACGACATTGCGCCCGCCCGTCGGCCGGCTTCGGCGCTTTTGAACAAACCGGCGTCGAAACGATTTCGTTCACGCGCCGATTGACCTTGCGGACCCTGCATTCCAGCGCCCATTCAATCGTTTTGACTATTCTTCGCGGAAGTCCACGGCAGCGCAGGTGACGCAGTTCCGCATCTCGCGCGTCACGGCCTGGTGGTAACGCCGCATCGTCGCGGTCGCGCGGCCGTGCAGGGCCGTCGCCAGAACGTAGATGCAGCCGACGCTGCAAATGTTGGTCGCGTTCTGTGTTGCGGCGACCGCCGAGCGGAACGCCTCGGGGCCTTCGGCCGCCAGCGAGTTGAGCAGCCGGCGATCATGTGCCTCGACGCGCGCCAGCGACGCGGCGTCCATGCCGGTGTCGTCCTGGAAGTATTCGCCGACGTGGCTTAAGTCGGCCGCGGCGATCAGGCATGTGGGCGTCGGATCATCGCGCAGCGTCTCGCCCAGACCCGCCGCGAAGTCGCGCAGATCAACGCCGCGCCCGTCGCTCGGGCGCGTGCCGGTGGGGCCGCACGGATCGGGACACAGATAGGGCGCGATGCGGAAGTCGCGGTCGCCCAGCACGTGCCGCAGCACGTGTACTTGCAGCTCGACCGAGTGCTCGCGCTCGTGGTCCAGCTCGCCCTCGCACAAGTCGGCGTTGAGGCGGCGCTCGATTCGTTGCATGAATTCGCCGTCGTGCGGCACGACGCCGTCGAGCGTTGCGAAATCCTTGCGCGTGGCGACGACCGCGCGGCGCGCGCCGAAGTGGTTCGCGCCGAGAATCACGAAGCGCGTCGCGTCGGTATGCCGCAACAGATCGGCGTAGGCGGCGGCGTAGCACGGCCGGCCGCGGGCGTAATCGAGATGCGGCGCGATGACGCCCAACAGACGCCCGCCGCCACGCGGCTCGGCGTCGGCCGGATGGTCGAGCAGCGTGCCGAAATAGGCGCGCGGATCGTCGCCGACGCCGTCGGCGTGGATGGCGGCGCGGACAGGCGACTCGCGGTAGCGCCGCTCGACTTGGGCCATATGGGCGCGGAAACGGGGACCGTCGAGCAGCATGGCCTCGTCGAGCTGAGCCAGCAGCTTCGCCAGTTCGTCGGAGAACAACATGCGGCCGAAGCGGCGCATGTAGTCGGCCTGGATGTCGATGAGCGACCGCGTGCCGTCGAGTCGGGCGAGGATGTACATGACGCCGTGCGAAACCGAAACGATGTGCGGCGAGCGTCCCGACGGATCGCGCAGGGCGATCGTCCCGTCGCCGGAGAGGGCCTGGACGATCTCGACCGGCCGCAGGGCGGGATGGGCGGGGGCGTCGGGCATGGGGTAATTGTACGACGCGAAGGCGTGCGACGCCTTCGCACGATCACGTTCGCACGCGCTTTACGGGCGCGCTGAGGGCGCGCCCATTATTCTCTTGAACGAATCACCGCCCCGTTGCGTGCGACAGCTTTCAACATGGCCCTGCGCTCGCGAGGCACGATTCTCGGCGTCACGGGGCCCTTCTCGCGCGTGGGCTTGACAATGCCCCCCCACGGAACGGCGCTGTTATTTCCGCGCGCATGCTGAACGAAATTGCCTGCGCGACCGCGCTACGCGTTCATATCCGCCCAGCGCTTGGCCATCTGGCCGAAGATGCCGAGGGCGATGGCCGAGATGACGCCGACGGCGGCGAAGGGGAACCATGTGAAATATTGCGGATAATACTTATCCCATAAAAGCGTCGTCGCGGCGATGGCGGCCCCGTTCATCTCACCCGCCAGCGTGGCGCGAGTCTCAAACGCGCCCAGACCCAGCAGCCGCGCGGCGTGGGCGGGCGAGTTGGCCCAGTTCTTCTTCTCGAGGGCGTCCTGTATCACGTTGAGCTTGCCGGCCAGCGCGGTCCAGTCGATCGGATCTCCCGGCAGCGCCTCGCGGACGACGGCCAGCGCGGCCGGGTCGGATTCGATCATCTCGCGCAGCAATGGTACGTCGGCCGGCCAGTTCTTGCGGGCCACGGCCAGGAAGCGCTGATGGTCGTACGCGATCAGCGCAGCGTAGGCGCGGTCCATGGCGGGCAGTTGGCGCAACGACTCCTGGTCGAGCCGTTGGGCCAGCTCGGTTTCGGTGGCGCCCATTGCTCGCGACAGCGCGGCGAACGCTTTCGTGCGCGTTATGCCCAGCTTCGACTGGATGTCCGCCGCGCCTTCGGGAAACGTCGTCGCGGCGACGGCGCGTTCGAGCCGAGCGGTTCCTTGCGCCAGGTATTCCAACGCCAGGTTCGACAGCACGTCGGCATCCGCACCGTATCGCTCCCACAGCATGGCGACGATGGCGTCGTCGGGCATCGCCGATACGGGCGGCTTGTCCTTGTTCAAGTGGAACCGCAACAGTTCAAACGCCGCCGCCCGAGACGTGCCCAGCGCCTTGGGCAGTTCAATGACCCGACTCGCCAGGCCGGCAGTGCGCCTCGTGGCGGCGTCCGGCTCGGCCACTGGGGGCAGGCGTTCCATTGCCGTCGTTTTCAGATCGGTCTCGGTCGCCAGGTATTGCAGGGCGAGATTGGTGATCTGCCCCGAGTCGTAGCGGAAAGCGTTGCGCAGCGCCGCCTCGGCCGCGGCGCGGTCCACGCCCAGTTCTTCGACCGCCGCCGCGACCGCCTGCTCGCGCGGCAGGTTCAGCAGCGCGGGCAGCTTGTCGAGGCCGTCACTCCAGTCGATGGTCGTTGCGGCACGGGCGACAATCTGCGGGCGGCCGGCCAACTCCTTCAGCGCCAGCGTCGCTTTCTCGCCGTAGTTCCCATAGACCATGCCGGCCAGCCACGAGCCGATGCCGACGCCGATGCCGACGGGGATGTTGACGTAGCCGAGATAAAGCCCCTTCTTTCCGGGCGGAGCGATCAGGCCGAGGTACTCGTTCTTCTTGGGGCCGGTGAGCATTTCGCCGAGCGAGAACAGCACGATGCCGGCCAGGAGGAACCAGCCGTTCTGCGTCAGCCCGGCAAGCAGCACGCCGCCGGTCGCGCCGAACATGCCGAGCAGCATCGTCGAGAGTGTTCTCATGCGTCGGACAAGCCACGAGATGGGAATGATCAGGCCGAGGATGAGGAACGCGTTGAGCGAAATGAGGATTTGCTGCGCGACACGCGGGCGGCCCTCGGGGCCGTATTCGACCCACGACTCAACGGGTGTGACGGCGGCGACCGCGGAGCTGTCGATCCAGTCTTCGATGAAGTTGGGCTGGAGGTCCCACAACTGGTACATCATCATCCAGAAGCCGGACATGATGAGCAGCCAGACGAGCAGACGTGGCTCGAACACGTTGACGATCGTCTTTTTGAAGACCGCCCAGGGGCTCTCGGTCAGCGATGCGCCGCTGGCGATGCTCGGAAATGGGAATAACAGCAGCAGGTTCAGGGCGGTGAAGCCGGCGCAGGCCAGGAACAGATTGCGCCAGCCCTCGGCCGAGTGCGGCGCACCGAGCAACAGGGGGCTGATGAGGTGTCCGAAGAACGCCCCGAAATTGACGACCCAATAGAAGATGCCCCAGCCCAGTGACGAGTTCTGCTTGGTCAGCATGTGGGCCAGCGTGCCTTGCAGGCCGGGCTTGAAGAACGCCGTGCCGGTCGCCAGCACCAGCACGCCGGCGAAAAAGCCGGCATAGTTGTGCTGAAAGGCCATGATCAGGTAGCCGATCATGTTCAGCGTGACGGCAAAGGCGATCGTTTTCTTGTAGCCGTAGCGGTCGGCGTAGCCGCCGGTGACGGTCGGCAGACCGGATTGGAAAACGGCCCACAGGGCGTAGATCAGGCCCTTGTGCTCGGCGGTCAGGTGCAGGCCACCGGGTTCCGTGGCCTGCATGATGTAGATAGGCGCGACAGGCCGGAGCGTGTAGTAGGCGAGTCGCTCCCACATTTCGATGACGTTGCAAAGCCAGTAGGTGCTGCCGAGTCCGGTACGCGGCGGATCGGGGATGGGTGCGGCGTCGACGGCGACGGTGCTGCTCATACGGGTATTGCTCCCAGCGTGCGGCTGACGAACGGCGTGAGGGTCGGACGGGCGTCGCGCCCGTGCGGAACCATTTTCACCGCTTGGCCGACGGATTGCGGCGGGCCGCGTTTGTGTCGGGTACTTTGAGCGGATGGTTCGTGGGTTTCAATGCGGAAAGCGCCTGGGGGACGCGGCGCGCGGGGCGACTCACGGGCGAGCCGTTGGGCCACGGGCGGCCCGAATTCTTCGGCGCGATTTCCGCCGCGGGCCGGCCCCAGCGGTGTCGCGCTGCGGGGCTTGGCGTTGTGTCGGCCGCGGCGTTATAGTACGCCCGCGCACGCCGGTATCGGCGGCCAAACCCGGGAGACACGGCATGTGGATGCTCAAGCGAAAGCGCGGCCTGATGCTGGTGGCGATGACGATGGGCATGAGCTTCGCCGCCACGAACTGCATCGATGAAGGGCAACTGACGTTGCTGCGCATCGGATTCTCCAGTTGGACGCTGCCGATCAACCAGTCGATACTCACTTTCTTCGGCTTCCTCAACAACGCGATCGTCGGCGCGGTGGCGGGGTCGTAGTGCGATCGGTCGGCCTTTTCGCGACCCATGCATCGCGTCGTGCGGGCATTCGGCCCGCGCGAACGGGCTGCAAGCGCATTCGACGCGACTTTCAAAAGCAGCGGCGATCCTGAACGAGGACCACCAGGCGGCGGCCGGCCGGCCCGATGAAAAGCGGCAGCGGCACGGGCGCGCACGTCTGAGTCGAAACGGGCGGCGCGAATTTTCCGGACCAATCTTTACAAATTCTCTTGACGCAAGCGGCTACAATCAGTCAATTGATGTTATTCAGCCCGCGCACGGACGCGAGTTCCGTGCCATGCGCCACCGGATGACTAACAGCGCTTTTCCCGGAGGGAAAGCGAATCACGCCACGGACGGCACACGCGCCACCATCGTTTCCGCTGGCGGGCGGAAACGGAGACAGCCACAGAATCCGCTTCGAGGACGCCCCTTAGATGGCCAGACTGCTTCAGCGGGAGCCGGCACGGCCGGACTCTCTTCGTCCATGGACCGTGAACGACTCCGTGGAACTTTACAACGTGCGCGGCTGGGGCCACGGATTCTTCGACATCAACGAACTCGGCCACGCCATCATCCGCCCGCGCGGGCCGTCGGGACCTTCGATCGACCTCAAGGAGCTGGTGGACGACCTCGGCCAGCGTGACATCACGCTGCCGTTGCTGGTGCGCTTCTCCGACGTGCTTCGGGTGCGCATCGAACAGATCAACCAGGCGTTCAACGACGCCATTCGCGAACACGATTACCAGGGCCGCTACTTCGGCGTCTATCCGATTAAGGTCAACCAACAGCGCCACGTTGTCGAAGAGATCGTGCACTTCGGACGGCCGTTCAACTACGGCCTCGAGGCCGGGTCCAAGCCCGAGCTGCTGGCGGTGCTCGCGCTGCTCGACTCCAACGAGTCGCTGATCATCTGCAACGGCTACAAGGACGCCGAATACATCGACATGGTGCTGCTGGCCACGAAGGCCGGGCGCACCATCATCCCCGTTATCGAAAAATTCAGCGAGCTGGAGCTGCTGGTCGAGCGATCGGCCGTGATGGGCCTGCGGCCGCGGATCGGGATGCGCATCAAGCTGTCGACGCGCGGATCGGGCCGCTGGCAGGAGTCCGGCGGCGACCGCTCGAAATTCGGCCTGTCGGCGACCGAGCTGATGCAGGCCGTCGAGCTGCTGCGGCGGCACGACCTGCTCGAGTGTTTCGAGCTGCTGCACTTTCACCTGGGCAGCCAGATCACGGACATCCGCACGATCAAGGCCGGTCTGGTTGAGTCGGGTCGGATATACGTCGAGCTGGTCAAGGGCGGCGCGCAACTGAAGTACGTGGACGTGGGAGGCGGGCTGGCGGTGGACTACGACGGCAGCTCGACGAATTTTCCCTCGAGCGCCAACTACACGATGCAGGAGTATGCGGCCGACGTGGTCTCTGCCATCATGGAGACCTGCAACAACGCGCAGGTCCCGCATCCGCACATCGTGACCGAGGCCGGGCGGGCGATCACGGCGCATCACTCGGTGCTGATTCTGAACGTGCTCAGCCGGACGGCCATGCCCTCGGGCGCCGTTCCGGCGAAGCTGCCCAAGACGGCGCCACAGGTCATTCGCAATCTGCTCGAAACCTACAACTCGATCACGCGAAAGAACTTTCAGGAAGCCTATCACGACGCGCTGCACTCGCGCGATGAGATGCTCAGCCTGTTCAATCACGGCGTGCTGGGGCTGGAGGAGCGCAGCGTCTGCGAGAACCTGTTCTGGGCCTGCGCCTGGAAGATCTATCGCACGATGAAGGACAAGGATTACGTCCCCGACGAGCTGGAAGGGCTGGAGTCGCTGCTGGCGGACATTTACTACTGTAACTTCTCGGCGTTTCAGTCGATTCCCGACTGCTGGGCCGTGCAGCAGCTCTTCCCGATCATGCCGCTGAACCGGCTGAACGAGCAGCCCAACCGGCGGGCGGTTCTCGCCGACATCACCTGCGATTCGGACGGGAAGGTCGACAAGTTCATCGACCTGCGCGACGTGAAAGAGACGCTGGAGCTGCACGATCCCAACGGCAGCGACTATTACATCGGCGTGTTCATGGTCGGCGCGTATCAGGAGATCCTCGGCGACATGCACAACCTGTTCGGCGACATCAACGCCGTGCACGTGTCGCTCGACGAGGAAAACGACTATCGCATCGAGCACTTCGTGCCGGGCGACACCGTCCGCGAGGTGCTCGGTTACGTGCAATATTCCGCCGACGATCTCTACGACCGCATGCGCCGCAGCATCGAGGCCAGCGTTCGCGCCAAGAAGATGACGCTCGAGGAGTCGGCCTATTTTCTGCGGCGCTACGAGCGCGGCCTGCGCGGGTACACCTATCTGGAACGGCATCACACGCCCGAAGCGGTGGTTGCGCAGCCGGCGGCGGCCGCGGCAAAGCCGTAGGCGGTGGGGTGATTATCCGATCCGTGGCGCGGTTGTTCGATATGAGCAGGGATTGCCCAATCCGAGCCGCGCAGCGTTAGCAAGCGGGATCTGCAAGCCGGAAGGAAAACGACCCGTCCCCTCGCGAACGTGCGCCCGGGTAGGGTGGGTTGTACTCAACCCACCATTGCTCGCGCACCGGCGCCCGAAGCCTGACGGCGCGCCGCATGCGCCATGCGCGTTTGAGCGTTTGCGTCGACGGCTTGGCCGCCCGATCCCGCTCGCTGACGCTTCGCGGCTCGGATCGGCCGCTTGCTGACGCCTCGCGGCTCGGATCAGCCGCTGCGCTGACGCTTCGCGGCTCGGATCATCCCCGGGTTTGCGCCCGGTGCCCTGATGCGCGCAGGCGGCAAGCCCGTGCCACGCGCCATTCCGAGCCGCGCAGCGTCAGCAAGCGGGATCTGCAAGCCGGAAGGAAAATGACCCGTCCCCTCGCGAACGTGCGCCCGGGTAGGGTGGGTTGTACTCAACCCACCATTGCTCGCGCACGTGCGCCCGAAGCCTGACGGCGCGCCGC
>WYBU01000035.1 GCA_011525745.1 Planctomycetaceae bacterium
TCGATAAGCTGCGAAATCGCCATCGGCAGCCTCCTGCGTACTTGATGTCGTTACGCAACACCAAGATAACGCAGGACTGCCGTTGGTCTTATTCAACCCCGGAGATTGGAGATGAACCTTATTTTTGGCATCGGATTTGCCGAAGTAAAAATGCCGCGACCGTGCACTTGGCACAATCGCGGCACGACTAACTCCAAAGTAACCACCCGTTACGGGTGCGTCTTCGGAGGCGCCCCCTCCGACCATTCGCAGCCGCCCCTCCGCGGGCTGGGGCATCCAGGCGTGTTTTCCCTTGTCATCCCGGGCGTCACGAACGCTCAGGATGCGAGCTTCAGACACGCGCACGCGTTCCTACTCGTGCGGCATCAGGACCGTGTCGATTACGTGAATCACACCGTTTGACGCATCGATGTCGGTCTTGACGATGTTCGCGTCATTGACGCGAGCCTTGCCGTCGACCATCCGAACACGGACCACTTCTTTCTGGAGAGTCGAGACCTTGCCTGCGGCGAGGGCGTCGGTCGCAAAGGCGCGGCCGGACGCCACGTGAAGCTTCAGGATCGAAGCGAGCTTCTCTTTGTTCTCACTCTTGAGCAGCGAATCGAGCGTGCCCTTCGGCAGTTTCGCGAAGGCCTCATCGGTCGGCGCAAAAACCGTGAATGGACCATCGCCCTGCAAGGCCGTTGCGAGGTCCGCGGCGGTGAGCGCGGCGATCAGGGTCTTGAAGGTGCCGGCGGCCTGCGCGGTCGCGACGATGTTCTTGTCGCTGGGCAGGATCACGCTGTCGATGATGTGGATGACGCCGTTCGAGCACTCAATGTCCGTTTTCACCACTTTGGCGCCATCGATGGTCAAGCCGCCGTTCTTGACGACCAGATCGATCTGCTGTCCGTTGAGCGTCTTCGCGTTCGTCAGCTTCAGCGCTTTCTCAGCCGGGACGCGGCCCGACACGACGTGGTAGGTCAGAATGGCCGACAACCGGCCCTTATTCTCCGGCTTGAGCAGATCGTCCAGCGTGCCCTTGGGCAGCTTGGCGAAGGCCTCGTCGGTGGGGGCAAACACGGTGAACGGGCCATCTCCCTTCAACGCATCGACCAGGCCCGCCTTGGTCAGCGCGGTGGCAAGCGTATTGAACGACCCGGCCGCAACGGCCGTGTCCACGATGTCCTTCTTGTCCGCACAGTCCGCATGAGCGTTAGGAGGCGCCCCGCACAGCGCCAAGCCCAGCAGCAGTCCACACTTCGTCACGGTGAAACGTCGATCCATGGGTATCCTCTTTCTGGGTCAGGATTGAAATGGACGCGTACGCCGCGTCCTTGCCATGCCTTTCGCGGTCCAACCGGATTTGGATTCAAAATTCTCGCGCTGTCCCGAATTGTGAGGCCTGCCGGCCACCTGCCAACCGTCGGCGAATCCGCTCAAGGCGAACGGACGAAGTACAGGGAGGTTGCTTGGCACGGGTCCAGATATGCCGTAGGGTTATGTGCTTGCGAGCGAGTGGCGCAGACCTGCGTTTTTCCGGAGCGGCAAGCGAACGACGGAGCAAAGTGAGACGGAGTGCAACCAACCCTGCTTCAGCGTGTCGCGGCCGGTGAGCCGGCAGCCGTCGGGGAGTGCATCGACCGCTACGGCGGCCTGATCTGGTCCCTCGCGCGCAAGCTGGTTGGCGCAAACGCGGATGCGGAGGATGCCGTGCAGGAGGTTTTCATCGACCTTTGGAGATCCGCGGACCGCTTCGACCCCAACGTGGCATCTGAGCCGACTTTCGTCGCCATGATCGCCCGACGAAGGCTCATCGACAGCAAGCGCCGGCGGACCCGGCGGCCGGATCAGGGCCAGTCGATCCCCGTTGAGGATGTGGACGTGCCGTCCGGCGAGCAGGAAAGCGGTGCAGCCGAGCGCGCCGAGGAGGCATCGCGGGCGGCCGCGGCAATCCGTGAACTCCGACCCGAGCAGCAGGAAATTCTGCGGCTGTCGGTTTACGAGGGATGGTCGCACCAGCGAATTGCCGATCACCTCCAGGTTCCGCTCGGTACGGTCAAGACGCATGTGCGCCGGGGGTTGATACGCGTCCGCGAGTTGATTCAGCGAGGCTCGACGGTCATCGTCGATCCGCAGGTGATTCCGTGAACGCATTCCTGACGACCGATGAGCGGCTCATGCAACTCCTGGCTGATAAAGCCACGGAGGGGCTTTCGGGTTCCCAGCATGATGAACTGGATCAAGCGATGATCGCTCATCCACGCATTGCACGAGATGAACTGGAACTCGCGGCTGCGGCGGTGACGCTGGCGATGATGGGCGATAATGAGGAGAAATTGCCACAGCGGATGAGGACGAAACTCTGCTCGGACGCGTCGCATTTTGTTGCCGAGCGCTGGGGGACCGCGAACGCAGGAACGGCGACGGTCAACCTGGTTAACGAATCGAAAACCGCCGCGCGGCGCATCGGCCGGACGGGATGGCTGGCCGCTGCCGCATCGATACTACTGGCGGTCGTCGGCTGGTGGCGGGGGATGGCGCCGACGCGAGTAGAATCGATAGACGTGCAATATCAGCAGTTCGTGCAGCGGGCCACGGATATGGTGCAGGCGCCGTGGTTGCCGAAAGTCGACGATTACCGCGGTGTTTCCGGTAAAGTCGTGTGGAGCGACGCGGAGCAGGCGGGTTACATGGTGTTGAGCGGGCTGCCGGCGAACACCGGCAGGCGCCAGTACCAATTGTGGATCGTCGATCCGCAACGCGACGCACATCCAGTGGATGGCGGGGTATTTGACGTGCCCGCCAGCACCGGGCCGATTACGATTCCGATGCAACCTCGCCTGCGCGTGCGGCATCCGACCGTCTTCGCCATCACGCTCGAAAAAGAAGGCGGCGTGGTGGTATCCGGCGGCCCATTGCTGGTGGTTGCGTCCATCGACCGGTGATGAGGACCTGGGACAATTGAGCGACACATGACCAAGAAATCATCACAACTGAGTCGATCGCTCGAAGCGGTTTCCAAGGCGCTGGCCCGATGGACCGTCGAGCGCCATGCCACGGACGACCCATCGTTGCCGCGGCGCTACGGCGCCGGCTGGCAGGCGGACTGGGTGGCCAATGTCGAGGCGCGCCTGGCGTACCTCGCGCAGGCGATCGCGGTGCGATGCCCGGACGTATTCTCCTCAAGCATGCTTTGGAACCGCGATGCGATCACCAGGAGAGATGGACGCGTCGATGATCTTCAGGCGAGCCTGCGACACCTTCGTGCGGTCATCGCCGACGAATTGCCGTCGCCGGTGGCGCGGGTCGCGACGGAATGTGTTGATGCGGCGCTAGCGGCGCTCGACCAGCCGCACACACTCGATTCGATTGCAGCGGACGACACGCGGCATCGCAACGTCAGGCTGCACTATCTTGAGTGCCTCTTGTCGTCGAAACGCCACGAGGCCATCACGCTTGTTCTGGGCCTGTCGCGATCCGGGGTGCCGGTGACGGAAATCTACACCAGTGTACTAGAGCCTGCGCAGGCGGAGATCGGCCGCATGTGGCATCGCAATGAGATTTCCATCGCGGACGAGCATTACGCCACTTCCGTCACCCAGGAGGTCATGAGCAGACTCCGTGCGAACTCTACCGCGGCGAAGCGGCGCGACGTTCGCGTCGTGGCGGCGGCCGTCGGCGGCGACTTTCACGAGATCGGCATTCGAATGGTGGCCGATTGTTTCGAACTGGATGGCTGGGACGTCGCCTACCTCGGCGCCAACCTGCCGGCCTTCGAGGCGGTGCGCGAAGTACGCGAGCGCAAGGCGAGTCTGTTGGCGCTTTCGGCCAGCACGTTTTTGCATTTGCGCGACGCTGGCGAGCTGATCGCCGCCTTGCGGGCGGAGCCGGAATGCGCGCATGCCAAGGCCATCATCGGCGGCCCGCCTTTCAATCTCATTCCCGATCTTTGGCACAAGCTGGGCGCGGATGGCCACGCAAGAACCGCCGCCGCCGCGGTTGAACTGGGCAAACGCCTGGTCCTTCAAAACGTCCGCTCCTGACCCCGCTTGTCGGACTCCGATTTCGCGCGAAAGCGCCACCCTCTCGGTCCATACCACCGAATGAAATACGCAGAAAGCTGGATAATTTGAATCCGGCGGGCAAAGGCCGGCGAATCCCCATGCAGAGCGGACGGCCGTTATGCCCCGCGGACGCAACCCACGTGAAAACAAGGAGATTCAGTCATGAAACAGCTAGACGTTCTTGCAGCGGTTCTTCTGGTCGTAGGCGGTCTGAACTGGGGACTCGTCGGAGCCGCCAACTTCGACCTTGTGGCGACGCTCCTGGGCGCCGGATCGGTGCTGGCCAAGACCGTGTACGTGCTGGTCGGCCTGTCGGCCGTCTATCAAGGGCTCGCGTTCAAGGCGATTCAGAAGCGCTGGCGCCTGCAAACCGCCATGGCGTGAGGAGTCGGCCGCGACATACTCGCGATCGGGGGCGCTCAGGGGTTGAACTGAGCGCTCCCTTTTTGACAACGCCAAAGTGGACAGCCACGTCCGGCGACCTTCACAGGGAAACGGGGATCACATGAAACTCGTCATGACTTTGGGAATCATGCTGCTGACGGGTGGGCTTCTTGGGGCCGGGACCATCCTTCTGGCCGGTTGCAGCCTTCACCGTCCGCCGTCACAGGCGGGCAGCCCGGCAAATGGCACGAGTTCGACGGCCGGCGACATTGAAATGGCGTTCGAGGCTCAGCCGGCACCGGCAAGCCAGCACGACCGGGACGTTGTCCGTGTCGCCGGGGACACGAAAACGACTGTTGAATTCGTGGATGGCGAGTATCGCTGCGGCGAATGCCGCATCACGACGCCGCTGCCGAAGGGCTATCCGGCCCCGACAGCGCCCGGCGCGATCGAGCTGAAGTGGTATCCGCTCGTGCGTCGCGCGGAAATCGGCGGAACCATCACGCCTGACTGGGGGATGAACTTCGCGTTCTTCCCGCTGTTCAACCACATCAAGCGGCGAAAGATCGCCATGACTTCGCCGGTCGAGATGAACTACGAGGGTCTTGACGCCGATGCCACGAAGAAGCCGAGATCGTGGACCATGTCGTTCGTGTACCGAACGCCCGATCTTGGCCCGGATGGCGCCGATGCGAAGGATGATCGCATTCTGGTCGAGGACATTCCGCCGATGACGGTCATCGCGATTGGGATGCGCGGTCCATACAAGTTGAATCGAGTGAAACAAGGGGTTGTCGATCTACGAGCCTGGCTGTCTGGGCAGGCCGAGTGGGAAGAGGCCGGTGATCCGCGGGCGTTGTATTACAACGGACCTGAAATGGGTTCGGTGGATAAGTGGTCCGAAATACAGATTCCGGTGCGCCGGCGGTGATCGGGGGCGCTTGCGCTCGATCGAAGTTGCATCGAATCGAAACTGTCAGTCTGAGCTTCACGTTGATTGGATCGCGCGAAAAAAAGGGAGAACTCAAATGAAGTTGGTTCCTGGTAGTGTCGGAATGTCTCGCATGGCAATCGCCGTTGCGCTGGTGTCAGCCCCGTTGTGTAGTTGCGGCCTGGCGCCGGTCGGCGGTACCGCTCCGCTGGCGACAGTCGAAAACGTGGACATCGCAAAATACATGGGCAAGTGGTACGAAATCGCCAAGTACCCCGTGCCCTTCGAAAACGGATGCTACGGCGTCACGGCGGAATACTCGCTGAAGGATGACGGGACGGTTCGGGTTTTCAACACCTGCCGAACGGCCGACGGAGCGATCGCCAATACGATCGAAGGGTTCGCCGCGGTGGCTGATCCAGCGAGCAAAGCCAAGCTGACGGTCTATTTTTTCTACCCGTTTGGGGCGCCGTATTGGATTCTGGAGCTGGACGAAAATTATCAGTACGCCGTGGTTGGCGATCCGTCCCGAAGCACACTCTGGATTCTCAGCCGCACGCCCACACTCGACGAAGCGACGTACCAAGGCATTCTGGCGCGGCTCTCCGAAAAGGGCTACGACCCTGCGCGCCTGGAGGTAATGCCGCAGTTTTTGGCAACGGGCCAGTAGGAGAGGCTGACGCTTCATAAGCGTTTGACGCTCCTCCGGTTTGTCGTGTCGTAGTGACGGGTCTTGGAGTGGAGGTCAAAACCCATGTTGAAGTCTGTTTCTGTCGCGGTCGCATTTGTGGCTTGCTCGGCAAATGCGGCCCTCGGCCATCAGCCGATCGTCAGTGATGGTTCGGCCACCAGTGCCGCATCGGCCATCTCGCTGGGCGATGTGGACGTGTCGAAGGTGGTCTATCACGAGGTCACGGTCGACGCTCCGCGGCTGTGGATGACAGTCGAGGGCATCGAGGGGCAGGAGCTATACGTTCAGCTGGGTCTCCCGGCGATCGAGCGGCTTGCGAACTATCGGCCGAGCGTCGCGGTGCTTGGCCCGGACCTGCCTTCAATCAGTCTTCCGTTCGAGATTCCCGCCGGTCTGGGCGGCGTGTTACTTACCAGCGGTGACGTGGTCGATCCCACCGCTTTTGACGAGCCTTTTTCGAGCACCCGCTCGTGGATTCTGCTGGAGAAAGATGTCACTCTTGCGAAGGCCGGAACCTACTTCATCGTCGCGTTCGGTCCCGCCGGCCAGCCTGGGAAGCTGTGGGTGGCCACTGGCCGCGAAGAAAAATTCTCGCTCGACGAAATTGGGCAACTGCCCGGTCTGCTGCAGCAGGTTCGCGCGTTTCACGAAGCCAGCGCAGGCGCGCCGTGCTTTCTGCTGCCGCTCGCAGCGACCGTCGGTGTATTCGCGTTTGCAAAAATGCGCTCCGCGCGGCGCAGACGATGACCGAATAGAGCTTGCTCTTGCGGTCTGCTGCCATGGTGCAGTCGTACAGGTCTATTGATTTGAGCGCCGTAGCGCTCAGGAAAGACAGGACAATCATGCTTGCCAGTTCATACATTGGGATTCTTCCCGCCATAGTAGTACTCGCCTCCGGAATGGCCACCGAGCCGGCGTCCAAAGCGGTGACGGACTTCTCCGAAGCCGGCGCCCGCAAGAAGTGGGTGTCGGTCAACGACAACGTGATGGGCGGAGTCTCAAAGGGCGGATTCCGCATCACCGATGAAAACACTCTGGAGTTCTCGGGCAACATATCGCTCGAAAACAACGGCGGTTTTGCGTCGGTCCGCACAAAGCCTGACAGCCTGGGTCTGGAGGGTTATGACACGATCGCCGTCCGGATCAGGGGTGACGGAAGGACCTACCATCTCGATCTGCGGGCGTCGACGACCTTTGGTGCTGCGTCATACCGCGCCCCCCTGAAGACGCAGGAGGACACCTGGCAGGAGATTCGGATTCCCATTCGGGATTTCGAGTACTCGGCCTTCGGCAGGCCCATCCCAGGGGCCGAACCCATCTCGGCGGGTGACATCCGAAGCGTGGGCTTCACCCTGTTCGACAAAAAGGCCGGCCCCTTCCGGCTCGAAGTCGCGCGCATTACCGGCGAAAAAGCAGAATCCGAAGCCGCGCCGAATTCCGCTGGCCCCAACAAATCGGCGGAAGCCAAAGACATCGTGGACACAGCGGTGGCTGCGGGAAAGTTCAAGACCCTTGTGCAGGCCGTCAAGGCGACCGGACTTGTGGACGCGCTCAAGGGCAAGGGTCCGCTGACCGTGTTAGCTCCCACGGACGAGGCCTTCGCCAAGCTGCCCAAAGGCACGGTGGAGGACCTGCTGAAACCCGACAATCGCGACCGACTGACATCAATACTGACCTATCACGTCGTGCCGGGGTCGATACAGCTCGCCGCGCAATCACCTGGGACCCTCGAAGGCCAGTCCCTAACGATCCAGACGACCGGTGAGATCGAAGTCAACGGTGCCAAGATCATCACGGCAGACATCGTCGCATCGAATGGCGTGATTCACGTCATCGACACGGTCCTCATGCCAACGAGCAAGAAAATGACACCCGCACAATCGGCCCGTGCGGTGATTGAACTGGCGATTGAACGCGGCGTGCCGTTGTTTAACAACAAACAACAGGGGGCCTGCGCGGCGGTGTATGAAGTGGCCATCGAGTCCCTACTGAAGTCGCACGTCGACACGCTAGTCGACAAGGATCGTACCGCGCTGGAAAAGGCCCTTCAGAAGATGAAAACGGAAAGTGAAAACCCGAGCCAGCAGGCGTGGACACTCCGTCGCGCCATGGATGCCGTATACGAAAGTCTTGCTCAAAGGTAACGCGGTGACGCGCAGGGGCGTTGATTTCCGTGGGTCGCAGCGCCGACACGGTTCACGACCGTTATTTTCGCCGAGCGATACGAACCGGTTCCATTTAACGAAGGATTCTCAGATGTTGACGTCGCTCTCTCGCCGCTTGTCACGTTTCACAGTCGGGATGGGCTGTATATCGCTTGTCGGATGTTCGATTCCGCAACCCTGGCCGGTAAGCCCTTTGTATGAAACGCCCGCCAACGATCCGAAATGGGTCGCGCCCAAGACCAAGGAAGAGGCCATGGCCGCCATGGCGGGACACTACGCTCACTACGACATCGTCGCCTACGAGGGCCAGACGGCCAACGGCCCGTTGGCCACGTTCATTGTCTCGTACGGATTCACGGACCTGGTCATCGAAAATGGCAACCTCGTGGCGTACGACCGCTTCTGCCATGCCGAGTACATCGCGAATCAGCCCTTCGACACGATCTTCTCGGATGCAGCCACCCAGGCCATTCAGCCCCCTGGCGTATTTGTCGACGTATATCAGGAGAATGGGCTGTGGAAGCTGCGGCGCCCTGCGACACCAACGCTGAACGGTATCGACGGTGATTCGAACGTGCCCCTTTCAACGGATCGCAACGATTCCCTGTTGAGCGACGACGACAACGACGGAAAGTCGGGCGTGACCGTGGTCGTGAAGCTGTTTGGCTTTATCGAAGGCGAGATTTACATTGCCCGGCGCGAGATATTCGCAAACGAAATGACCCTCTACTCGGATGGTAGTTTGCGGGGTCGCGTCATCGACGATTCGGAACAGCTTGTGATTGGGGCATCGCTCGCGTTCCTGGACACGCCCAACAACCCGCCTCAGCGGCGCGATCCCGGTCTGAACCCGATCATCTTGATACCGGTCTCGGATGACATCGACACCTGCGAAGAACTCATGGCGAATCGAGATTTGCTTTTCCCGCCCGAGCCAGCATTCTGAAACCGCGTGAGCTGACTTGTGCAATGGCTCGGCCATGATGCGCCAACATCCACTTGATCATGACGGGTGGCATTTCTGCCTCCGTGTGGGAATAGGTGCCGCCCCAAGGACCACGTGATCAGGCCCGATGACACCAAAACGAATATCCATAGTCTGGTTTCGTTATGACCTGCGCGTCGCCGACAATCCGGCCCTTACCGCGGCGGTCAGGCGCGGCGGGCCAGTTCTGCCGGTGTTCATCTGGGCGCCGGATGAAGAGGGCCCGTGGCCGGCGGGTGCTGCTTCGCGCTGGTGGTTGCATCAGTCGCTCGTCAAATTGGCCGGCGCACTGGAGCGCCTGGGCTCACGGTTGATCGTCAAGCGTGGGCCCACCCTGGCTGGCCTTCGCGATCTAATCGGCGAATCGAGTGCGAACGCGGTGTACTGGAATCGCCGCTATGAGTTGGACGCCGTCGAACGTGATCGTCGGATCGAGTCCGCGCTTCGGGCGGACGGAGTGAGTATCGAAACCTTCAACGGTTCACAGCTTTTTGAGCCGGAAGAGGTCAAGAACCAGCAAGGCCGTCCATTTCAAGTCTTTACGGCGTTTTGGCGCGCGTGCTTGAAACTGCCCGAACCCGCCGCGCCAACCACAGCGCCAAGGCGGATACCGGCTCCGCCGGTTTGGCCCGCTTCTTTAGCGCTCGACGCGCTCTGTCTGGAACCACGCATTGATTGGGCCGGCGGATTTCGGACCGCGTGGCAGCTAGGCGAACGCGGCGCCGCGAAGCAGCTTCGCGCATTCCTCGCAGCGGCACTTGTTGACTACTCAACGGGCCGCGACCGTCCGGATCGTATTGGCACGTCGCGCCTTTCGCCGCATTTGCACTTTGGCGAGATTAGCCCGCGTCAAGTGTGGCACGCAGTCGTGGCATGGCAAGCTCGACAATCTGAGCCATCAGTGACGACCGCGGCCGATGCCTTTCGGCGCGAGCTGGGCTGGCGTGAATTCGCGAATCAACTGCTGTTCCATTTCCCGCAAACGACGAACGAACCGCTCAAGCCTCAGTTTGCGGATTTCCCCTGGGATCTCAATCGGCGGGCCTTCATGGCTTGGCAACGCGGACGGACCGGCTACCCGATCGTCGATGCTGGAATGCGCGAGCTTTGGACGAGCGGTTGGATGCACAATCGTGTACGAATGATCGCTGCTTCGTTTTTGGTCAAGCACCTGCTCATCGATTGGCGCGAGGGAGCGGCATGGTTCTGGGACACGCTCGTGGATGCTGATCTGGCGAACAACACGCTCGGCTGGCAGTGGGTCGCGGGCTGCGGGGCGGACGCTGCACCGTATTTCCGGATCTTCAACCCGGTGTTGCAGGGTCGAAATTTTGATCCAGACGGCACCTATGTACGCCGATGGGTACCCGAACTGGCGAAGATTCCGGCGACGTGGATTCATGCACCGTGGGAGGCGTCGCCTGACGTCCTTGCTGCAGCTGGAGTCAAACTGGGCGAGAATTACCCGCAGCCTATCGTTGACCATGGATTCGCGCGACAACGGGCACTTGGCGCGCTGGCCCGGATTCGAGGCGGATCCAATGTCGTCTGACCAGAACTTGCCGGCCAAGCAACCCTGTGTCCTGGTGACCGGCGCAACCGGGTACATAGGCGGACGGCTTGTTCCGCGCCTTGTTGCCGCCGGGTATCGCGTGCGTTGTCTGGTCCGCTCCGCGCGCAAGATCAAAGCACGGCCTTGGTGGGCAGATCCATCGGTCGAGGTCCTCGAATGCGACCTCGAATCCGGGGACCGCCTGACCAGCGCGATGCGCGGCTGCGCCGCGGCGTACTATCTCGTCCACTCCATGATGGCAGTGGGATCCGATTATCGCGCGCGGGACCAACAGTTGGCAGCAGTATTCGCGCGGGCGGCGGCAGCGGCCGGCGTCGGCCGGATCATCTATCTTGGCGGACTCGGCGAAATTGGCGACGGTCTGAGCGAGCATCTAACGTCGCGTCGTGAGGTCGAGTCGGCGCTGGCCTCGACAAACGTTCCGGTCACCGTGCTGAGAGCCGCGATGATCATCGGCTCCGGCTCCGCGTCATTCGAGATTCTGCGCTATCTCGTCGAACGGCTTCCGATCATGGTAACGCCGCGGTGGGTCACGACCGAGAGTCAACCGATAGCGGTGCGTGACGTACTGCATTACCTCGTCGCGTGCTTGCGAGCCCCGGAGACGAGTGGCCGCACGCTCGACATCGGTGGGCCGGATATTGTGACCTATCGACGACTTATGGACATGATGAGCGACGCGCTGCGTCTGCGGCGTCGCGTGATTCTGCCGGTGCCTGTCCTAACGCCGCGACTCAGTTCGCTTTGGATTCACCTGGTCACGCCGATCAGCCATCGCATTGCGCGGCCGCTTGCGGAGGGTTTGCGAAACCGCGTCGTGTGCCGCGATGACTACGCCGTTCGGCTCCTGCCGCATAAGCGCATGACAGTTCAGGCTGCCATCGATGCCGCACTTGGAAGGTCCGCCGAGGGCGAGGTCGAAACCGCCTGGTCCGACGCCGGGGCCATCCCCGGGGATCCCGATTGGGCCGGCGGGCGAGTCTTCGTGGACCGGCGCTGCGTCCGGGTTGCAGCCCCTTGCGATCTCGTCTTCTCGTCAGTCTGTCGCATCGGAGGCGACAACGGCTATTTCGCCGCGGATTGGCTATGGCGGCTGCGCGGCGCGATGGATCGGCTGGTGGGCGGGCCGGGTCTGCGTCGCGGCCGACGCCACCCCGAAGAGCTGGCCTACGGGGAGGCAGTGGACTTTTGGCGCGTGACCGGAATCGAAGACGGGCGCCGATTGGAATTGCGCGCCGAGATGTGGCTTCCGGGGGAGGCCACGCTGACGTTTGAAGTTGCGCCAACTGCCGACTCGTGCTGCATGCTCACGCAGACTGCACGCTTCAAGCCGCGTGGGCTGCACGGCCTTTGCTACTGGTACGCGGTCGCGCCGCTGCATGGAATTGTTTTCAAAGGCATGTTGCGCGGAATTCGCCGCGTGGCCGAGGCCCAGTCGCACTCAATCGCGCACGGCGGAGACGTTGTGCAATGACAATCCACACGATCGAACATCGTCAAATCATCTGCAGGCCGATTGAGCAGGTGTTTTCGTTTTTCGCGGACGTGGAAAACCTGGACCGAATCACGCCTCCGTGGATGCACTTTCGGGTTCACACGCCGGTTGACCTGCTCCCCAAAATCTGATCCATGCGTTATGAGAGTCTCAGTCGCCCCTCAGGGGCAGGAGATTCTCGATGAAACGGAAGCGACACAGTCCCTCGAATCCATCCCTTGCAGTAGGTCCCTCTGACCAGCGAGCTTCGAATACTCGCGATTTCACCCGATAACGGTGAAAACGCAGAATGCCAGCTTTTCGGGCTGGTCGGCCTCCGCGATCCCTTCCCATTCGCTAGAAACGGGCTATGATCGTGATGCGGTGCCCTTAAGTAGAGCTTTGCTCTACTTAAGGCTGAGTTCCGCGTTGTATCGTAAGTGGTTGTTGCCGCGTAACTTGCGGGCGTAATTCAGTGGTAGAATGCCAGCTTCCCAA
>WYBU01000003.1 GCA_011525745.1 Planctomycetaceae bacterium
CGAACGCCTCGGCTTCGCCCGACGGCAATGTCCAGATGCAATGCAGCGGCGTAGGGTGGGTTGTACTCAACCCACCATTTCACGTTGCGCGAAGGGAGGTGGTGGGTCGAGTACGACCCACCCTACGTGCTCGGGCATGGCGATCATGCGTATATCAACGGGATCGGCGTATCCAGGAGTGGTGGGTCGAGTACGACCCACCCTACCCGGCTGATTGCTGATCGCTGATGGCTTCACGGCTGACGACGTGTTTCACGTGAAACGCTCGCGGCTGTACCGCACGGGCTACAAGCCCGTGCCACGCGACACAGTTGCGGGCGGTTGTGCTACATCGCTTCCACAGCCGGGGGCGGCTGTGCCACATTCATCACAGCCGGGGGCGGCTGAATACGCGCGAGATGGGAATCTCGCACGCTCGACCGAAACTCAATCCCCCTCGCTCGGCCGGGCCGAGACGCTCGCCGGTTCGCGGGCGGTGCGCACGTTGAAGTACCGCGCCTCGGGATGATGCGCGACGATCGCGCTCGTGCTCTGCTCCGGGTGCAACTGGAACTCTTCGCTCAGCGTCACGCCGATCCGCTCCGGCCGAAGCAGCGGCCAGATCTTCACGTGGTCTTCCAGGTCCGGGCAGGCCGGATAGCCGAAACTGTACCGGCAGCCCTGGTAGCCCTGCTGGAACAGCTTCCGCATGTCGCGCGCGTCGGCGCCGCTGATGCCCAGTTCCATCCGAATCTGGCGGTGCAGGTACTCGGCCAGCGCTTCGGCCGTCTCGACGCCCAGGCCGTGCAGATGTAGATAGTCGCGATAGCGATCGGCCTCGAACCACTGCCGCGCCGTGTCGCTGGCCTGCTGGCCGACGGTCACGATCATCAGCCCCACGACGTCGACCGCGCCGCCGGCGGCCGGCCGCCAGAAGTCCGAAAGACACCAGAACGGCGCGTGGTCCTGTCGCGGAAACGTCAGCCGCGTCAGCACCGGCAGCTTGTCGGGCCGCAGCCGCGTCGCGTCCGGGACGCCGGCCTGAGCCGTCGAGCCATTCTCCGGCGGTTCATAAATAATCAGGTCGTTGCCGTCGCTGTTGGCCGGCCAGTAGCCGTAGATGGCGCGCGGCTGAAGGATGCGCTCGCGCGCGCAACGTTCGACCAGTTCATTGAACACCGGTCGCACTTCCTGCTTAAGATACGCCTCGAAGTCCCCCTCGCTTCGGCCGCGGCGCTTGTACTGCCACTGCACCTGAAACAGCATCACCTCGTTGATGTATGCCAGCACCGCCCGCAGCGGGATTTCCTCGATGACGCGCGATCCCCAGAAGGGCGGCGTCGGCACGGTCACGTCGCGGCGAATGTTCGACGCGCCGGGTCCGGCGAGCGGCTGTGCCGCGGTGACGACGCGCGGTCGCGCGGACGGCCGGGCGGTTGCGGCGGCCGGATCGAAGTCCGGCGCGCGAATGCGATCCATCAGGTGCAGGCCCTCGAAGGCGTCTTTGGCGTAGAACAGCGGACCCTTGTAGATGGCCCGCAGGTCTTCCTCTACGTACTTGCGCGTCAGCGCCGCGCCGCCAAGGATGACCGGCGCCGTGATGCTGCGCTCGTTAAGCACGTGCAGATCGTCGCGCATTACGAGCGTGCTCTTGACCAGCAGCCCCGACAGGCCGATGGCGTCGGCCTTTTCGCGCTCGAAGGCCTCGAGTATCTGGTTGATGGGCTGCTTGATGCCCAGGTTGAACACGGTGTAGCCGTTGTTGCGCAGGATGATGTCCACGAGGTTTTTACCGATGTCGTGCACGTCGCCCTTGACCGTCGCCAGAACGATCCGCCCCTTGCTCGACCCGTCGACCCGCGACATGTGGGGTTCGAGGTGCGTCACGGCGGCCTTCATGGTCTCGGCCGAGGCGAGCACGAAGGGCAACTGCATCTGCCCGGCGGCGAACAGATCGCCGACGACTTTCATGCCGTCGAGCAGGACGTTGTTGATGATGTCCAGCGGGGCGTAGCGCTGCATGGCTTCGTCGAGATCGTCGTCGAGGCCCTGCTTGTCGCCGTCGATGATGCGGTTTTTCAGGCGTTCTTCGATCGAGCCGCCGCGGGCCTTCTTCTCCTGTTTCGCCGCGCCTTCCTCGGGAAACAGCGACAGAAACACCTTCAGCGGGTCGTAGCCGTCCGGCTCATCCGTCGACGGCGGGCGGCGCCGGTCGTAGATGAGGTCCTCGGCCACGTCGCGGCGGCGGGCGTCGATCTTGTAGAGCGGCTGAATGCCGGCGGCGTGAACGATGGCCGCGTCCAGCCCCGCCTCGCGCGCGTGGTGCAGAAAGACGCTGTTGAGGACGTGCCGCGCCGCCGGCCGCAGGCCGAAGCTGATGTTGCTGACGCCCAGCAGCGTGTGCGCGCCGGGCAGTTCCCGCTTGATTCGGCGGATGGCGGCGAGCGTTTCGAGTCCCAGCCGGCGGTCGTCTTCGTTGCCGGTGGCGATGGTGAACGTCAGCGGGTCGAACAGCAGGTCGTGCGGGGCGATGCCATAGCGCTGCGTCGCCAGGTCGTGGATGCGGCGGGCGACGGCGACCTTTTCGTCGGCGGACTTGGCCATGCCGCGCTCGTCGATTGTCAGCGCGACCAGCGCCGCGCCGAAGCGCGCGGCCAGCGGACAGATTTTCTCCATTCGCTCTTCGCCGTCCTCGAGGTTGATCGAGTTGATGATGCACTTGCCGCCGAGCAGCTTGAGCGCGGCCTCGATGACGGGCGGCTCGGTCGAGTCGATCATCAGCGGCAGCGTCACGTCGGTGCGGAAGCGCCGAATGAGGCGCGTCATGTCGGCGACCTCGTCGCGTCCGACGTAGGCGGCGCAGACGTCGAGCACGTGCGCGCCGTGGCGGGCCTGCTCGCGCGCCATGGCGACCATGCCCTCGATGTCCTCGGCCTGGAGCAGCTCGCGGAACTTTTTCGAGCCGTTGGCGTTGGTGCGCTCGCCCACGATCAGAAAGCTGTTGTCCTGCCGGATCGCGCAGGCCTGATACAGGCTCGACACCGACGGTTCGCCGCGCGGGTTGCGCGGGCCGGGCGGCCGGCGGCCGATGGCCTCGACGACGGCGGCCATGTGCTCGGGCGTCGTTCCGCAGCAGCCGCCGACAATGTTGACGCCGTCGGCTTCGACGAACTCCCCGAGCCAACGGGCCAACTCGGCGGGCGTCAGGGCGTAGTGGGTGCGGCCGTCGACAAGCTGGGGCAGTCCGGCGTTGGGGACGACGCTGATGGGGCGCCGGCAGTTTTGCGAGAGGAAGCGAACGTGCTCGCTCATTTCGCGCGGGCCGGTGGCGCAGTTGAGACCGATGACGTGGACCTGCGGATAGGCCTCGATCATGGCCAGCGCCGCGCCGATCTCGCTGCCCAGCAGCATCGTGCCGGTGGTTTCCATCGTCACCTGGACGATCAGCGGCACGCGTCGCGACGCGTCGCGCATGGCGCGCGTGGCGGCGCAGATGGCGGCCTTGCATTGCAGCAGGTCCTGGCAGGTCTCGATGATGATGGCGTCGACGCCGCCGTCGAGCAGGCCGAGGGCCTGTTCGAGATGGCTGGCTTCGATTTCGTCGAAGGTGGCCTGGCCCAGGGAGGGCAGCTTGGTGCCGGGACCGATGGAGCCGAGGACGAAGCGCGGATGGTCGGGTGTGGCGAACTTGTCGGCGGCGCGGCGAGCGATCTGAGCGGCGGCGCGGTTGATTTCGCGGGTGCGATCGGCCAGGCCGAATTCGGCCAGCACGATGCGGGCGCCGCCGAAGGTGTTGGTCTCGACGGCGTCGCAGCCGACGCGGAGGAAATCGGCGTGGATGGACTCGATCGCGTCGGGACGGGAGAGGTTGAGGATTTCGGGACAGTTCTCGCAGCCGCGGTAGTCGGAGTCGGGCAGGTGCAGCGCGTGCGTGCTGGTGCCCATGGCGCCGTCAAGAATGACGACCCGCGCGGCGAGCAGGTCCAGAAAGAGTGAATTCATAGAGGGCATTCTATTCGCCCCAACAGTCGCGGCCACGCGAACGCGGGGCGGACGTTGGAATGACATTGGCCGGGCGTGTCACAGCATCATGGGCGCCGCACTTTCGGCGGTGTCTTAATTGCGGCAAACTCCGCCACGCGACCCATGAGCGAGGCCTTCAATCGCGCCGGGGAAATCTCGCCATTGGGGACCGAATAGACGCCTCGCATGCCACGATCGGCGGGACTGAGAATCAGGCAAGCTGCGTCATAGAGCCGCTCCCGAACCAATCGCTGACAAAACAACTCGTATCGCCGCGCGTAGGATGAGTTCTCGAATCCCGCAAAGGGCGCGAAATGCGGAGATCGCACGACTACCGGCCCGGCCGATCGCCTCGTGTCTTCCAGCAGCATGAAATAGCCCAGCCAGGGGCGAACACTCTCGCTGAACGCGCCTTCGCGGTGCGCCGTCCACAGGTCCGTGGCCGAGCCGAGCGCTTCTTCGATGCGATTATTGAAATTGTTGCCGAACGAAGGTCCGATGTGCGACTTGAATTCCAGGCTCGCGATGAGATGGCTGTCGGCGATCACGAGCAAGTCCCAAACTTTGGTCGGACGGAAGTACCCGGGAAGCGCCGCTCCTTTTCCAACGACCGCTGCGCCGGGCAGGCCGGCTTGTGCCACCCATTTCCGCACCAGGCGAATAAGCCCGTCCAGTTGGCGTCCCCCCGTGACGGCGGTGCGCGAACCGGCATCGCGCTTTCCAGAATCTCTGCCCTGTGAAGCACCCTGGCGTCGTCGCGTGCGCCAAAACGACGCCACCGCCCGCGCCAGTTCGGCATCCATGTCGCGATTCACGTCGGGCATCGTTCGATCCGAGCGGCGGTGAAGAGGCGTTGTGTTTCGTGAGTCAGGCGGCTCAACGCCGCCTCGTAATAGTAAGAATCGATTTCGATGCCGACGCTGTTTCGGCCGCAACGCGCGGCTGCGACGCTTGTCGTACCAGCGCCGCTGAACGGATCGAGCACGGTGTCGCCGACAAAGCTGAACATGCGAACAAGCCGTTCGCCAATCTCGACCGGAAACGGAGCGGGGTGCTGCCGGGTGGAAGCGCCGGTGATGCCGGTCCAGATCTGCTGAAACCAGCGCCGGTGGCATGCTTCGGGGACGACGCTCATGATCCGTGTCGCAAGAGCCGGTTTGCGATACGCGCCGGGCTTTCGCAACATCAGGATGAACTCGATGTCGTTCTTGATGACCGCATTGGGTTCATATGGTTTGCCCAGGAAGCCTCCGGCGCCCTCGACTTCGTAGGCAGCGTTCGCGATCTTGTGCCAGATGACGGTCGCCAGGCTGTCGAAGCCAATCCGCCGACATCGCTCCAGAATCGAGGCGTGAAGCGGCACCACGGCATGTCGTCCGTTGTTGTTGCGGCGAGACACACACACGTCGCCGACAACGCACACGAGCCGTCCGCCGGGGACGAGCGCGTCAAAGCAGCGACTCCAGACCTTGTCGAGTTGGTGCAGGAAGTCGTCGTAGTCATCAATGTGGCCAAGTTGCCCGGCCGAATTGTTGTACTCCTTCAGATTCCAATAGGGCGGCGACGTCACGACGAGGTGGACCGGTCCGTGATCGAATGCATCTGACGTGCGGGCATCGCCCAGGTACATTCGGTGGGTCGTGGCCAGGCGCGGCAGCGCGGCCTCGATTTCACGAGTCAGACGCTCATCCTTGGCGATGCGCGGAAAATCGAGCTGTGACAGCGGCCGCGCCCGCAGCGACGAGGGCACAAGCTCCGTCAGGCCTTGTGCGACAGGCTCTTGGGAAGCGATTTCGCGGGTTTTCGTCTTCGCCATCATTCGCCAACCCTACATGTGCGCCTATCGTTTCCCGCCACTCGCCGGACCCGCCGCAGCCGGAGAATTCGATTGTGGGCATGGGTCCGCTGGTACATTCGACGCCTGCACGTTCCGCGAAACGACCGGCACATGCGCCAGCGCTTGCCACACGGCCTTGTGGTTCACATGCGCGCGGCAGTAACGAATGCGAACGTCGCAGACACCGCCGGCGTCGGGCGGCGACGCTTCAACGACGCTGGCGCCGTACGGGTCCACCACGCTCTCAATTATGGCCAGCGTCCGGCCGCCGTCGTGCGGCACGCACAGCGTCACTTCGCGCCAATCGCAAGCGCCGCCGATCGCGTCCTCGAAGCGCCGAATGCCCATCAGCGTCAGCAGCACGACGAACGTAAAGGCGATGCCCGCCGCGACGTATCCGGCGCCGAGGACAACGCCGATCGCCGCCACCGCCCAGATGGCCGCGCCGGTCGTGACGCCCACGACGTGGCCGCCCTGCTGAATGATGGCGCCTGCGCCGAGGAAGCCGACGCCGGTAACGACCTGAGCGGCAATGCGCGCCGGATCGGCCCGGCTTGCGCCAAGAATCAGCGAGGCCTGCGTAAAGATCACCGAGCCGACGCAGATGAGCACCAAGGTGCGAACGCCGGCGGGTTTCTCGCGCCGTTCGCGCTCGGCGCCGATGAGCGTGCCGCAGGCGACGGCCGCCAGGGTGACGACCAGGCCGGCCACGGCGCGCGGCAGGACCTCGTGCACGTCGCCCAGTCCGCGCCAGTGACCTTCGAGCGACCAGAGTCCGTCGAAGAATCCGTCGGGCATGGCGCGGGAGTATAGTGGAAGGCAGGCGGGTTGCACGACTATCAGGACGTTTCGTCGACGCTTCGCGGGCGGTCGCGACGAAAACGACTTACGGTGGCGTGCGTTACGGTTTGAGCAACAGGGTGTGCAGTTCGCGGCCCGACTCGGCGTCCCACAACCGCGCGGCGCCGTCCGCGCCGCCCGTGAGCACCCACGGGTGTTTGAGCGCATGGGCAACGGTCCACACGCTACCGGCATGGCCCTCAAACCGGTTGACTTCGTTGCCGGTCACGATGTCCCATAGACGCGCTGTTCGATCTTCCGATGCCGATGCGACGTAGCGCCCATCCACTGTGACTGCCAGGCACGATACCCAGCCACGATGCTCATCCAGCGTGCGCAGCACTTTCCCCGTCGATGCATCGTGAATCACGACGCGCGCGTCGTCGCCACCCGTGATCAGAAAGCGCGCGCTGGGAGTCAGCGCCACGGCGTTGATCAGATCGCGATGGCCGCTGAACTTGCGCACCTGAATCGCGGTTGCCATGTCCCAGAGTCGCGCGACCTTGTCGAAGCCCGCCGTGACGGCGTATTTGCCGCTGCGCGAGACGGCCAGCGACGTGATGCCCGAGCGATGGCGTCGAAAGACCTGCACCGCGCGGCCGGCTGAAAGGTCCCACACGCGCGCCGTATTGTCGACCGAGCCGGAGACGAGCTGCGCGTCGTCGAGCCGGAAGGCGATGCACGAAACCGCCGCTTCGTGACCGGCCAGCAGCTTGAACTGACGGCCTGTGTCGGTCCGCCACAGGCGAATGGACTGATCGACGGACGCCGACGCGAACGCGGCGCCGTCCGGAGCGAACGCCACCGCGCGAATGCCCAGCTTGTGCGCCGCAATTCGGCGCACCTCGTCGCCGGTGTCGGTCCGCCACACGCGCACGACGCCATCCGTCGCGCCGACCAGCACGAGCGCATCATCGGGCGAGAAGGCGCAGCAAGTGCAGGCCACGTCGCCGCGCGAAAGCGGGGCAATCGTGCCGGTTTCCTCCTGTGCGGGTTGCGCGAACGCCACGACTGAAGGCCTCGCGGGCGCCGACGAAGACGACGTGCGCGCCGCAGCCGGCGCCGCCTCCGCCGTCATCTCCTTGAACCGCGCCAACATCGCCGCGGCGTCGGAAAATCGCGCCTCGCGCGGACGGCATGCACGGGCATACAGCTCGTCCCAGCCGATGTCGGCGACCAGGTCGGCACGAACCTCGAGCGGGCGTTCGGGGCCGCAGGGCCGCCGGCCGGTGAGCATTTCGAAGAGGACCACCCCGACGGAAAACACATACGTCGCCGGCGAGGGCGGCGAGCCATCGACGATTTCGGGCGCCAGGTATGCCAGCGTGCCGGCGAGGGTACGCCGCGAATCGTCGATCGACATGCTCTGAATGAGCGAACCGAGCAGCGTCGCGCCCTCGGCGCACAGGCTCAGGCCGAAGTCGGCCATCACGGCGCCGCCGTCGTCGGTCAGCAGGATGTTGCTGGGCTTGATGTCGCGATGGACGATGCCGCGCGCGTGGGCGGCCGACAACCCGCCGAGGATATCGGTCAATAGTCGCTCGACTTCGTCTTCGGGCAAACCACCGGGCGCGGCAGCGATGCGCTGGGCGAGACTGCCCCGTTCGTAGTAGGGCATAACGACGTAGGGCCGCTCGCTGAAGCGCGTGTCGCTGTCGAGAATGGGAACGACGCGCGGATCGTCGACGTCCGGCAGAAGTCCTTCGGTGGCGAGCTGGCGACGGTAGGCGGGATCGAGGGCGATCTTGACCGCCACGACGCGCTGGCGGCGTTCGTGATGGACCGCTCGCCAGACGCTCGCGAATGCCCCTCGGCCGACGGGGCTTTCAAGGAGGTAGTTGCCGATGCGAAGCCCGGGTTCGAGTCCTGTCACGTCAGTCATGTTTTGGATCGTGTGTTGACAACCAGCGTGAACGGCCGCGACATTCGTCGCAAGGGCGCATCGCCGATCGTGCGAAGCAACCGGCGCCGTTGAGGTCCATCATATTGCCGAACTCGATTTCGAGGCAAGTCGATCGCCGCTGCGGCGAAGCGCCGCGGCGCGGAATTAGGGTCGGCGCGTGGGACCTTGTTTTGTGCCGTTACGCTCGGTAATGTGACGCTCGTTGCGCCCAACGCGCGCGTCCTCGCTTCGAACGGGTCAGTTCCAAAGGATGCCACTCATGTCTCGTCCCTACGCTACCGGTGCGATTGCGCTGCTGGTTGGTCTGCTCGGCCCGGGTTGTGAAACTGTCATGCAGGAACCGGAGGTCCCGCCCATGCCGGTCCCGATGCCGGGGCCGTTGATGACGTTTACGGGCTATACGCCGGACGGCGGGGAACTGGTGGAGCAGGGCTGGGCGCCGGCGTCGACGTCGAACCGCGACCTCATCATTCAAGTTCTGCCGAAGCTGTCGGCCTACGGCTTTCGTCGTTACGTGACGCCGTGTTACATGGGAATTGCCCGGTCGGAGGAGGACGCCGCGGCGTACTTCGCACCGATACTCGACGCTGCGAAGCAGGCCAACGTGAAGTTCGTACCGGGCCTGTGGCTGCACCATCTGATTCAGAACGTCTACGGCGCGGCCGCCGGCCCGCCCTGGAACGTGACCATGAACCCCGAAGTCAATCATCATCCCAAGCTGCTGGAAGGCCTGCTCGATCAGAAGTTCTGGGACGAGTTGGTGACGCGCTCGCGGATTCTGGCGCGCGGAGCTAAGAGCGACGAGGTCTATTTCGACGCCGAGGAAATCTTCTGGAAGCGCCGATACTCATCGAAATTCTGGACGCCGGAGAACCTGGCCGCCATTCGCCCGATGCTGCGCGACGCCGTGACCCGGCTGCACGCCGAGGGCATATTTTTGATATTTTATCACCCTTATTGCAGCCCGTGGGTGCCGGAGCTGCGAGCCATCGCCAACGCCCTGTTCCAGCCCGAGAACGAGAATGATGAATTGGCGAACGTGGAGCACTTCGGGACCGATCCTTACTACTTCAAGGCAAGCTGGATTCCGGCGGAGCCTGATTTTGTGGATCAATTTTATACGGATAACCGCTATTTCGCCGAGCGGCAGGTGCGCTTCGGGTTCATCTCAAGCCACGCGGTTTATCCGGCCCAGGGGTTGTACGGATTCACGCCGCGACAGTTTCACGACTATCTTCAGGCGCATTCCGGAGTATCCGCTCGTACCTGGTACGTGTCGAACCACACGATGCTGTCCCAGCACGCGGCCGAATTCGCGTCGATTGCCGCGTCGGAGAATTTCCCCGGTGGGTGATTCGGAGCAGCGCGGCACAGGCTTGTAGCCCGTGTACCCACGTCCGACTTCTTCGCGCTTTCCGGCGCTCTCTGGCGGTCGCGGATCGGATCACGGGATGCGACGCTTTCTACTGGTCAGGGCATGGACCGACCGGCGGGCTGATCAGATAGGGCGCGATGTAGCGCCGGTTCCATTCGCCCAGCACAATCGGATAGTGCCCCCCGTAGTGACCGGTCCACAACATGCCCACGTTCCACGACACCTGCTCGACGCAATCGTGCAGCGACTCGTCCGCCACCGCCCGCTTCAGGTCGAAGCCGTCCTTGCCGGCTGCCGGACCGCGCGTGCGGTCCATTGTTCCGCAGACCCGCGTACCGACACCCAGAATTACCCAGTCACGGGGCGAGTGGAAGTTGACCAGCCGGCCATCGACGTGCCAGAGCAGATTGGTCAGATCGTACTCACGGCTCAGCGCCGCCTGCACGAGAATGACGTTGCGAACGCGCACATCGGATGGCAGCGCCTCGACCGTCATAACCGCCATGCCGCCGCCGCCGGAGTAGCCCACCAGATCGATGGGCTGTCTCGGAAAGGCGCGACGATAGGCTGCGATGTCGGCGGCGATCCGCGCGGCTTCGAGTCGATTGCGCTCGTGGGACATCAGATTGGTCAGGGCCGCGGCGCCATCGGGCCACTCGTAGATACGGATGGCCGTCTCGACGCCGGCGTCCCGAAACGCGCGATAGGCCGCCGCCATCGACCACGGGCCGCCTTCGATGCCGGGGAAGATGTAGATCAGTCCGCGGTTGAGTTCAGCCTCGGTCGGCGTGTGCGGCCGCCAGCAGCCGACGAGCGCCGATAGGATCGGCATGAGCTGGGCGCTGCGCCACGCGCGACGGCGCCATGCGCGGCAGAGCCTGCGACGAGCGGACGCGGGTTTGTTCGAGAGGGACGTCATGGTGGAAACGCCGTTCGATATCCCATCATCGTAACGCCACCGCGACGGGGCGCGCTACCCAAGCGTGTCAGAGCCGCAAATGCAAACGCCGCAGTCATGCCACGCCGGGGGGGGGGGGCGACGCGGGCGCTTACGCTCGGGTCGCGAATCCCACCGCAACGCAGCGGGCGCCCCGGCTTATGGCTGCCCGCCGATAAGGCCATAGAACGATGGCCGCTCGGGCGCCTTTCGGAGATGGCGCGCACGGGACTGTTTTCAAGCTCGTCGCGTCTGTACGCTGGTGACGCGGTTCGGGGCCGCCGTTGCACCCATTCGGAGATTACGACTCATGCCCGCATCGCTGCCCGCTACGTGCTCCTGCGCCGTCATGAACGCCTTCAATCAACCGCTGCGCGTTCAGCAGTTTCCGATGCCATCCGACCTCAAGCCGGGCGAGATGGTGGTCGAAGTCGAAATGGCCGGCATCTGCGGCACCGACGTTCATCTGCACAAGGGCCAGCTCAACGTCCCGTTGCCGCTGATCATGGGACACGAAACCACCGCGCGCGTCGCCGCCCTGGGTGCGCCGGATACGACTGACTGGCTCGGTCGGCCGTTGCGCCTCGGCGACCGAGTGTCGTTCACCGTCGGCCGGCCCTGTGGCTCGTGCTTCTATTGCCGCGTGCATCGGCTTCCCAGTCGCTGCCTGAATCGCAAGGCATACGGCGTCAATGTGGCCTGCGCCGCGGCGCCGCACCTGCTGGGAGGTTATGGCCAATATCACTTCCTCCATGCCGACACGGCGGTATTCAAGCTGGCGGACGATCTGCCAAGCGAGGCCGTCGTCGGGGCGGGATGCGCGTTGGTCACGGCGGTTCACGGCTTCGAAAAACTGAATATGCGCTGGGCGGAGTCGGTCATTATTCAAGGCGCCGGACCGGTGGGACTGGCGTCTCTGGCGATCGCGAAGGAGGCCGGCGGCCGGCCGACGATTGTCATCGGCGGCCCGCGTGATCGACTGGAGCGGTGCAAGCGGTTCGGCGCGGATGTCACGATCGACATCGACGAGGTAACCGATTCGACCGAGCGTCGGAGGCGCGTCCTGGACGCTACGGGCGGTTATGGCGCCGACGTGGTGGTCGAATGCGTCGGATTGCCTCAGGCGGTGGTTGAGGGCTGGGAACTTTGCCGCGACGGGGCGAGGTACCTCGTGCTGGGTCATTATGGTGACGCCGGTCCGATTCCGCTCAATCCGCATTTGATCACGAAAAAGGAGTTGACGGTCCTTGGAACGTGGGGAAGCGAACCGCAGCACTGGACGATCGCATTGGAATTCCTCCGGACGCGGCGGCAGGCGTACCCGTTCCACGAGCTGATCACACATCGGTTTCGACTGGATCAGGTTAACGAGGCGCTGGCGGCCGTGGCGCGATGGGAAACGGGAAAGGCTGTGATCGTTCCCGGACGTTGACTTGTCATTTCAATTGACAGGCATCGTGTAAACTGATAACATGTCTTCCATGTCTGCAAGTCGATAGCTGGAGGGGCGAATCGAATCCGGGTCGTTGCTACCGAATCGAGAATCGAGAGACCTGCTAAACGTTAAGGGTAGTGCGCGCCGACGAATCGTCCAGATGGCCCGTATGTGCCGACGTCCGCAGCCAGCGTCAACGGGCGTGTCCGATCGAAGCTGCGGTTTCGTTTCGAAGTGTGCCTGACTTCACACGGCCGAAGGGTCGTTCGCAGGCAAAAGCAGCGACGTGCATCAAACGTCGCTTTGGTTCCGACAGTCTTAAGCGGGCCGGTTCCGTTCATGCATCCTCACGCGCGAAACGAATCCCGAGCGGTGATTGTGCGCGTGTCGCGTGGCGGGCCGTGCGCGGCCCCGCGCCCGCATCGCGGGCGCGATGCAGTGACCCGCTGTTCCCTACCAGACAGTCCGTCCTCGCATGAATGCGATCGTCGTCCAACAAGGAGCCGTCGATGACCCCGCGTGCACGCAGTGCCCTTTTTTTGTCCGCCTCGATTACCGCAGTGTTGTTGATCCTCTTGCCCGTGTATCGCTCAATCGCGTCGGAACCACCGCGTAAACCGGCCGCACCGCCCGCAGTCGTTGACGCCGGCGCCGCAAAGGAGTCGCTCGAGGCGGCGAAGGAAACGCCGCGGCAGCCGACTCCCGTTCCGGCGTTCGATGGTCAAGCCGCGGGCGAAACGGTCGAAGACCCAACGACAGAATCCAACGGGTTCGATCCGCGGGGCGGCACGACCAACTTCGGCGCCTGCTGCTTCGACGGCGGCTGCTTCGAAACGTTCGACATCGACTGCGAAGCCGTCGGCGGCATATTCATGGGGAACAACACGACCTGCGCCGACAACGACGGCGACGGCGTCGCCGACATCTGTGAAACGCAGGAAGACTGCAACACCAACGGGGTGCCCGACGCCGACGACATCGCGTCGCAGAACAGCCTCGACACCAACGGCAACGGCATTCCTGACGAGTGCGAGCGCGACTGCAACACCAACGGCGTCTCCGACGATGTCGACATCAGCGTCGGCCAGTCACAGGACCAGAATCAGGACGGCATTCCTGACGAGTGCTGCTTCAACAGTGTTACGTACACCAGCATGGCCGACTTCAACCAGGGATACCTTTACAACCTGGAACATTTCGTACCGCCAGGCACGAACGACGACTGCCTGAAGCTGTCGGACGAGCTGCGGGCGTGGCCGTTCATCGGCGTGGCCAACTCCGGCCGCGACACGCTGGTGCGCATTGACATCAACACCGGCGACGTGGTGGGCGAATACCTGACGCGGCCCAACGGCATGTGGGGCAATCCCTCGCGTACGACCGGCGATCAGTTCGGCAACATCTGGGTGACCAACCGCGACGAGGCGGGATTCGTGGGCGGCAATCCGAAAGGCTCGGTGACGCGCATCGGGCTGGTCATCGGCGGCACGCGCGGCGACGTGGTCGGCACCGTCTTCACGCCCAATCCGCTGGGCGATTACCTGCAAGGGCCGTTCTCCTACTGCACCTGCAACGACAAGGACGGCGACGGCTTCATCAAGACTTCGCGCGGCTATCCGCAAGTGACGGGAACGACCGACTATCAGGCGACGTTCATGCCCTGGCCCAACACCGCCAGCGCGGATTCCTTCGGCGGCGTCTCGACGGCCGAGGATGAGTGCATCACCGCATACGTCCGCGTGGCAGGCACGGGGACGCGTTTCCTGGGCATCGACCCCGCCGGCGACATCTGGACGGGCGGACTGTTCAACAGCGAGTTCGAAAAGATCAACGCGGCGACGGCGACGGTGGTTCCATTATCGCAGTTCAACAGCACGTGCGGCGGCTACGGCGGCCTGGTGGACAAGACGAACGTGATCTGGTCGTCATTCGGCTTGTTGCGGCACGCGCTGCCGGGCGGTCCGAATCAGTGCCTGGGCATTCCCGCTTACGGCGTGGCGATCGATCCTTTAACGAATCACATCTGGACGAGTGCCGGCTCCGACGTTTATGAAGTCAGTCCCGCAGGCGTTCAACTGAATTTCTATCCGCATGGCAGCTTCAGCAGCCAGGGCCTTGTCGTGGACCGGAATTCCACGATCTGGGTGGCGCACTCCGGCAGCTTCGCCGTGAACACGGTGGGGCGCGTCCTGACCAGCGGTACGTTTGTCGGCAACGTTGACCTGGACACCAATCCGTCGACGACGCTGGGCCGCGGTCCAACCGGCGTGGCCGTGGACGGCAACGACAAGATCTGGTCCACGAACATGGCAAGCAACAACGCCATGCGCATAGATCCGGCCATCGGCGTCGCCGGTGCGGTCGATCTGGTGGTCGACCTCGGCAGCGGCGCGACGCCCTACAACTACAGCGACATGACCGGCTCGGTGCTGATTCAGGCCGTCGCGCCGCAGGGCAACTGGACCGTCATCCATGACAGCGGCATCGCCGGATTCGTCTGGAAGATCATCACCTGGACCGCCATGCTCGATCCCGGCACGAGCGTCACGGTGCAGGTCCGCGCCAGCAACAATCCGCTGCCGTCGGGTCCGTGGACCGTGGTCGGCAACGGCATTCCGTTTACCGGCGTGGTCGGTCGTTACCTTCAGGTGCAGGTGATTCTGAAGCGTCCGCCGAAGTCGATGGCGCAGGTGAAGCTGTGCGACATCACGTTGTGCGGCGATCCGCCGGCGTGCCTGATCATCACCAGGGAGCGGGCGCAGTGCTCGACACAGGCACCGAACCAAATCTGGTACGCCTTCGACCTGACGAACAACAGCACGTTCCCGATCACGCATCTGTTCCTGGTGCCCGATGCGCCGATCGTCATTTCACCCAACCACATCGTGCTCGGCACGCCGCTGCTGCCGACGCAGACGACGACGATCGTGCTGCCCTATCCGCCGGGATTGACGCTGAGCAACCTGCTGCCGACGCAGCCCCCGTTCGATCTGTTCATCAGCGCTCACGACGCCAACTTCAGCGAGTGCTGCGTCCTGAGGCATCGCGTCGACTTCGACCTCAACTGCGGCCCCGGCGCCTGTTGCCGTCCGTGCACCATCGGCGGCGGTTGCTTCAACGCGCCGAGCTTCGCCGCGTGCGCCCAGGTGGGCGGTACGTTCTATCCCGGCGTGAACTGCACGCCGTTCATGTGCCCGCTGTGTCCGATCGAATGGGACCCCGTCGACCTGCTTCCGATCGGCGGCGTCGCCGTGGTGCTGACTCCCGACGGCACGGTGATGATCGACGTGCCGACGCCGACCGGCGCCGACGGCGTCCGCATCGACTACGGCGATTCGGAGGTCCTCAGCCTCGACTGGGCGGAACTGGATCCTAACGGTACATTGCCGGTCGACGCGGAGCTGCAAACGCGCGTGCAAGGCACCTTCAACGGCGTTCCGGAGCATCTGATCGGGCGCTTCGCGGCCAAGCGGAAGTCGCCGGGCATCGAGCTGAGCGCCGACTTCTACACGATCGGCTCGTTCGGCCTGGTGCAGAACGTGCAGGTTTATCGCGGCGGCACGTTGATGGCGTCGCGCGAGGCCAACCCCGGTCCGGTGGCGTTCGCTTCGAACTGGCCGACCGGCGTGACAACGTCGCGCGGCGACGACCCGGTCGCCGGCATGCCCTATTTCTCCTATCGCTGGGAGGGCCTCGTTCAGCTTCGCCTGCCCGGTCTGCCGCCGATTGACGGCGACGAGCTGCGCATCGTGGCGACAAACCCGACCGGTCCGGTGCAGTCGCTCACATCGATGACGAATCTGCTGACCGACATTCAGCACATGACGCTGACCAGCGCGAGTCCGTCGGTTCCGCAGCCCTGCGCCGGTGACTGCAACGGCGACCACGTGCGCGACGGCGAGGACATTCAGCGGTTCGTCGAATGCCTGTTCGGAACGCCGGGCGCCGTGTGCACGTGTGCGGACATGAACGGCGACGGCACGACCGATCAGAACGACCTCGGGGCGTTTCTGTCGGCGTTGCTGTCGGGACAGACTTGTCCGTAAGCGATTGGCCATTCTGCATCAGGCCCGAGTCCGTGCCTGATGCCGCGTGATGGTCGAATAACAACTCCCCGAGGCGGCGTTGGTTCAGGACCAGCGCCGCCTCGGTGCTTTTCGGCACGCCAAATGCAACGCAATCAGGCTGGCGGAATTCGTCCGCGCCGCGGGCGATGGCCCGGGCCGCGCGGCCGCCTCCGCCGGGAGGTGCGCCATGTTGTCGTTACGCGGATTTCATCTACTGTTCATTCTGATCGCCATCGGCGGGGCGGATGTCTTCGGCGTGTGGGCGCTGCGCGATTACGACCGCACGGGCAGCGTCGCGATGCTCGTACTGGGCGTGCTGACGCTGGCCGGCGGCGTGGCGCTGATGGTGTACGCGTATTTGTTCGTGCGGAAGATGGACCGGGCGCATATTCATTAGCGCGACGCGCGGACAACGCGACGCTCAGCGATTGTGAAGATTCCCGTGCCGCAGGCGAGCTGAGCACGACGCTCCGCACGACAAAACCATTTATTGATTGGATTTGACGTGAATGAGGCGTAACGCGGCGATGGTACCGAAGGACCAGAGCGCAGCGGCGCTCCCGATGATCGTACCCAGCAGCCAGATCGGCCGATGCCCGAGGCTCGTGTGAACCCACTCCGTCGGCATCACAAGCAAGGCGTTCAATACAGGAAAGGTATCGGCACTAGCCTGCTCCCCCTTCATGTACCGGAACACGCGAAGGAAGTCCTCCGCCATCTCCTTGCGCTCGTCCGCATCCGAGCCGAAGCCGATGCGATCAAGAACAGCATACATCAGTTCCGCGTCAGCACATTCGCTGCCTGCCTCGAAGTTCGCGCGAATCCCACTCGGTTGACAGCCCGCGTCGGCTCGGACGTCCAGAGAGACCCGTTCCTGCCTGACGTGAAGTTCAAGCGAGGCGACGCGCGCGTTTGATGTCTGTGCACCAGTCCAGGCATCGCCCTGATGAACGCGCGCCTTGGTCGCCGGATCGCTTCTAGACACAAGGTCAAGTCGTTTGTAGTCGAGCAAGATGTGCTGCATGTACGCACGCTGCACAACAAGCTCCGCCAAGCCGCCCAACGACAGGACCGCGCCAGTCACCGCCAGCAGCGCGCCGAAACGCCCGCGACGATGGACCACCAGGCGTTCAAACCGCTTCGGCTTCGGTGAAGCTCCACAGTAATTGCAGAAGTGCGGCCAATCTGCGGCGCCCAGATCCGCGCCGCAACGAGCGCAGCGTGCGTTTTTCAGCCACGGCCGCAGGTAGTACAAGCGATTAACGCACCAGGCGCAACAAGCGCCGGCAATGATGCTCAAGATCGCCAGTGCGAGGAGATAATACGATGACATGGACCACGAGGCAGGGCGAAAGTGGGACTCTGGGTGGCGTGGAACCCTCGCTACTCCAGCTCAAGCACGCGCGCGCCCAGCGCGGTGACGCGGCCCAGTTCGGCGCGCGGCAGGCGCGTGTCGATCTGCACCACGCCGTCGTTATACGACTGATTCAATACGTGACCGTACTGACTGAGGTACGCCAGCAGCTTGCCGTTGGCGGCCTCGGCTTCCAGCCGCGCACGAACGTAGCGGCCGCGCATGCAGTCGATGACCGACTGCACCAGCTCGGGCACACCCGCGCCGGTGCGGGCCGAAATGGGCACGGCCTGCGGCTTGCGATTCGTCAACAACGTCAGCGCCGCCGGCTCGGTCAGCGCGTCGATCTTGTTCAGCACGACGACCGTGGGCGTGTCGGCGCAGCCCAGCTCGGCCAGCACCGCCTCGACCGAACCGATCTGCTCGGCGGCATCGGCCGCCGAGGCGTCGACGACGTGCATCAGCAGGTCGGCGTGCAGCGTCTCTTCGAGCGTGGCGCGGAACGAGGCGACCAGGTGATGCGGCAGGTCGCGCACGAAGCCGACGGTGTCCGAGAGCAGCGCCACCTGCCCGCCGCCGAGGTCCCAGCGGCGCGTCAGCGTGTCGAGCGTGGCGAACAGCTTGTCCTCGACGTAGGCGCCGGCGTCGGTCAGCGCGTTCATGAGCGTGCTCTTGCCGGCGTTGGTGTAACCGACGAGGCTGACCTGGAAATAGTCGGACCGCGCTTTCACTTCGCGCAGTTTGCGGCGGTCGATGCCGGCGAGCTGCTGCCGCAGAAACGTCATGCGGCGCTGAACGATGCGGCGGTCGATCTCGATCTGCCGTTCGCCCGGGCCGCGCGTGCCGATGCCGCCGACCGCGCCGGCCTTGGTGCCGCCGCCGGCGCCGGCGATGCGCTCGAGATGGGTCCACATGCCGCGCAGGCGCGGCGCGGTGTACTGAAGCTGGGCCAGCTCGACCTGAAGCCGGGCCGCGTGCGTGCGGGCGCGCGAGGCGAAGATGTCGAGAATCAACTCGGTGCGGTCGAGGACCTTGCAGCGGGCGATCGCCTCGATCTCGCGAATTTGCGAGGGCGACAACTCGTTGTCGAATATGACGACGTCGGCGCGATGCTGCTCGACGCGCCGCGCGATTTCCTCGAGCTTGCCCTTGCCCACGTAGCCGGCCGGATCGATGCGCTCGCGTCGCTGGATGATCTTGTCGACCACGATGGCGCCCGCGGCGTCGGCCAGCGCGTGCAGCTCCTTGAGCGGATCGTAGGGATCCACGCGGCCGGCGCGCTCGGGTAGAATGACGCCGACGAGAATGGCCGTCTCGCGGGCAAGCCGATGATCTGTGCGGGTGGGGTCTTTCACTCCAAACTCGCGATGGATGGGAAGTTTCTCATAAGATTCTACGATGCGAATGGCGGCCCGGCAATCGGTGCCGTAAAATCCCTGCGCTGTCAGCCTTGCCAACCGGCGGGAAGGACGACGCCACCATGGAAATCACAGCAGCGGCCGTGTCACACGGAAACGCCGAGCGCGCGGTCGAGCAGCTTCTCGAACAGGCCGTGCCGAAGCTGGGCGGTCAGACGCCCCACTTCGGCGTGTTCACGATCACCAATCATTTCGAGGACGAGGCCGAGGGATTGGTCCGCGCCGTCCGCGAGCGCACCGGCGTCGAGACGCTGATCGGCTGCGCGGGCGAGGGCGTGATCGGACCGGCACACGAGATCGAGCGGCAGCCGGGCATGGCCCTGTGGCTGGCGCATCTGCCCGGCGTGCGCGTGCGCGGCGTGCACATTCACCCCAATGATCTGGAGCTGGTGGACTCGGCGCAGGAACTCCAGCGCGTGCTGCGCGTCACCGCGGCCGAGCAGCCGTATTTCATTCTGTTGGCCGATCCGTACTTCACGCCCTACGTCATCGGCATGTTGGAAGCGGTCAGCCGCGTGTATCGCGACCGGCCGGTCTTCGGCGGCATGGCCAGCGGCGCCGACGAGCCGGGCCAATCGGTGCTGATGCTCAACGACGACGTGTTCACCGAGGGGGCCGTCGCGGCGGTGCTGTCGGGCGACCTGACGATCCGCTCGGTTCTGTCGCACGCCTGCCGGCCGGTGGGCAAGCCGTTCGTCGTCACGGGCGCCGACGGCAACGCGATCAAACAGCTCGGGGGCAAGCCGGCGCTGGAGGTGCTGACCGAGGTGTTTCAGCAGGCGACGTCGGCGGATCGTGAGCTGATGAACAACGGCATCTTCGTGGGCCGCGTCATCAGCGAATACAAGGACGCTTTCGGGCACGGCGATTTTCTGATCCGCAATATGATCGGCGCGGACAAGGACTCGCAGGTGATCTACCTCAACGACATCGCCCGCGTCGGCGCGACGGTGCAATTTCACGTGCGCGATCCGGATGCGGCCGACGACGATCTGCGGACGCGCCTGGGAAGGCAGAAGGCGGCGCCGGCGGGCGGGCTGGTGTTCTCGTGCAACGGGCGCGGCACGCGGCTCTATAAAGACGCCGATCACGACATCGGCGTCATCCACGACGTGCTGGGCGAAGTGCCGATGGCGGGGCTGTTCTGCGCGGGCGAAATCGGGCCGGTCGGCGATCAGACGTTTGTGCACGGGTACACGGCCAGCATCGCACTGTTCGGGCCGAAATCGAAGCAGGGGGTCTAAGAGCGAGTTTGAGGCGGATAAACCGAACCGCGACCCTGAACGCGGTCAAGGCGGGAGCGTGAAGGGAGCGCCGAGTTGTCGCCGGCAGGTACGAATCGCACTCCCGCACCGGTTCGCCTTGAATCGGGTTTTTCACACGCCGTCAGAGGACTCGCCCAGTTGCAGCGCGCGGTGTTGCAGCTTTTCGCTCGACGCCAAGATTCAACAGGGTCCGGCCCACGCGAGATGCGTTTGTTCAGAATCCAAAGGCCATTTCGTGCGCCGACTTGACCATGGCGCCCGCGCGAGTGTTGCGGATGGCGCCTCGAAGTTGACGCCGCGCTTACACGGAGGAACGTGATGCGCCCCGGCTTGGTACCCGGCCTGACGCGACATGTCGAGTTTGTCGTCGATTCTTCGATGCGGCCCATATTCGACAACGTCGCAGTGCATCAGGTTTGTTCCACGTGGACGCTGGCGCATTACATCGAGCTGGCCGGGCGGCTGGTGCTGGTGGGTTTTCTCGAGTCGCATGAGGAGGGAGTGGGCAGTCACGTATCGGTCGATCATCTCAGCCCCGCGCGGGTGGGACGCACCGTGCGCGTGACCGCCACGGCGCAGGAAGTTTCCGATCGTCGTCTGGTGTGCGACGCGGTGGCGATGGTGGATGACCGGCTGATCGCGACGGGGCGCACCGTGCAGAATATCTTTCCGCGAGATGTGCTGCAACGATTGCTGGATCGGGGATGAGCGTCGACATCCGGGTCGTCGGGACCAGGTCGCCAGGAATGCGGTCGAGCGGCACGGAGCGTCGATTGACGCGCCTCATTCACGCGCGCACAGGGAAACAAACGCGCGCCATTCCCGCTCAGGCGCGAAACCAGTCCGACCGCAGGGGCACTGGACCCCCGCCTGCGCGGGGGTGACGGTTGACTTGCATTCCCATCATCGACAACCCACCGCAACGCGGTGGGCCTCTCGGCGATGAGGCAACCGGCATGATCAGAGCCGCAAGCGCGTCGACGCCGCGCTCTGCCGCGTGGACCCCGGCGCCGGTGCTTGAAACTCGGACCGGATGATTGCGAGCGCCTCCGATCGCAATGCCGCTTGCGGTGGATCAAGCGCAACGCGCGAGGTCCACATCAGCCTCGACGGCGCAGGCGGCGGCGCATTGCCAGCGTTCCCAACAACATCAGCGGCATGACGCCCGAGAAGCCCGATCCGGCGCCGCATGCGCCGATGCCGCAGGGCGGAGTCGGCGGCGTGGGCGGCTCGTCGTCGCCATTGCTCGGCGGCGGTTCGTCGTCGCCGTTACCCGGTGGCGGAGGCGGCGGAGGCGGTGGCGGCGCCTGTTCGCAGGCGTCGCCGGTGCCGTCACCGTCAGAATCGGCCTGATCGGGGTTGGAGACGCCGGGGCAGTTGTCAATACAATCCGCTACGCCGTCGCCGTCTGAATCGGCGTCGCCGATGTTGCAGCCGCACACGCCGGGCGCCGTCTTGCCGGAATCCTCGGGGCAGGCGTCCAGACAGTCGGGCACGCCGTCGCCGTCGGTGTCGACCGTGTCGTCGGCGCCGGGGCACTCGTCGCAGCCATCGAACAAGCCATCGCCGTCGGAGTCTATCGGACATCCGTTAGCGTCAATGTTGGTCGCACAGCTCGGCGTATTGGGGCACTGATCGAGATTGTCGGGCACGCCGTCGTTGTCGTCGTCGTCATCGCAGGCGTCGCCGATTCCGTCGCCGTCCGCGTCGGCCTGATCGGCGTTGGCGTGCAGCGGACAGTTGTCGGTGGCATCGGGCACGCCGTCATTGTCATCATCCGGGTCGCAGGCGTCGCCCTGGCCGTCGTTGTCAGTGTCGAGCTGATCGAAGTTGGGGACATTTACACAGTTGTCGATGCAGTCGGGCACGCCGTCGTTGTCGGAATCGGTATCGGGCGTCCCGCAGCCGCAGACGCCCGGCGCGATCCTATTGGGATCGTTCGGACAGCCGTCATTGCAGTCCGGCATGCCGTCATTGTCCGTATCAGTGTCGGCCGTGCCGCAACCGCACGCTCCCGGCGCGATCTTGTTGGGGTCGTTCGGACAGCCGTCATTGCAGTCCGGCATGCCGTCATTGTCCGTATCAGTGTCGGCCGTGCCGCAACCGCA
>WYBU01000036.1 GCA_011525745.1 Planctomycetaceae bacterium
GAATCCAGGTCGACCTCAAGCGCCTTCAGCTCTGCCAGCTCGACGGCGAGGAGGTCGATGTCCCAATCAGACAATTCGTGTAGCTTATTGTCCGCAACCCGAAACGCGCGTACCTGCTCGGGCGTCAAGTCGTCGGCCCGAACGGCCGGTACCTCGGTCAGCCCCAACTGCCGCGCTGCCTTCACGCGCGTTTGGCCAGCGACCAGCACGTTGTCGCGATCGACGATGACGGGGACCCTGAAGCCGAACTCCTTAATCGACCGCGCCACCGGCCCGACCGCCGCATCGTTGCGGCGCGGGTTGCCCTCAAATTCGCAGACCGAGTCGATGGGGAGCATCTCAATCTTCACGGACGTGCCTCCATTTCGACGCTGTTGATGACTGGGCACCTTGGCTGACCGGTTGCGGGGCTGCGCCCAAGTGCCCAGATCGGACCGGACAGCAAAAAGAAAGTCAGTGCCCAACCGCGATTGGTCGTAATGCTGTCGGCGACGTGCATCAGTGGGCAAGTACCTAATGACGGTCTGCACCGTACTTGAACGCAACGCCGTGGGTCTGTTCCCGACGACCGTCCTCCCGCACCGCATTCGACGGGCGACCTGATTCGTTTCTGGCGAATAGAGCGAATCATGGGTTCGCGCCTCGTAGCCTCGCTTCGATATCTTCCGCCCATTTCCGGTAATACGCGGCGATATCCGGCCGGTACCGATCGCAGCAATCAGCTTTTCGCCGCAATTCCGCGGCCCATCGCGTGGGTGTCCAGCCCGCGCACACGTCGCCCAGTTCCATCACCTCATCCGTGTAATGAAACGAGCCGGACTGGCGTGCAAGGGCGCGCAATACCGCGTCCTTGTTCTGGATCAGCAAACAGGCAAGCGGCTCGGCCTGCTTCGGACCGCGGACTCGGATGCGGTCGCCCTCGGCCCGCACCGTCAGTCCGGCGGCTTGCGCCTGCTGAAGCAGCTCTAGCCCGTCCATTCGACGTCTCCCTCGCTTTCAGATTGCTCCTCTCCGGCTTCCCCATCCGGCCGGCCGGAACTTATTTCGCTTAATTCGCTTTCTTCGCAGCCAAGCGCATCGCCAACAGCTCCCATCGACATGCGGGACGAAGAGACCGCGGTAGCCGCGAGACCTTCACTGCCCGGAACGGTCACCTGCGTTGGACTCCCGGCGCCCTGCGAATTAAGCGAATTAAGCGAAATAAGTGCGGCGTCGTTGCTGTCCGCAGCGGCTGCGAAGTCGCGGACTGCGGTGTGTTGTGCGCCAGAGACGGGCGGCGAATTAAGCGAAATATGCGAATTAAGGTCAGGCCGAAGACTACCGCCTCCGTTCCACGCACTCCCGACGGGCGTGGCGAACCATCGCTCGCGCGGCCGACCGTTGGTCTCCTCTCGCGTGATGCGGGCCTTGCCCATTTGCAGCAGCACGCCCAGTGCGCGGTCAATCTGGTTCGCCTTGCGGTGTCGGCCGAAGAGCTGATGGATTTGGGCGCGGTCCAGGCCCTCGGGGTCCTGCCGAAGCCCCGCGAGGATGGCATCCGCCGTCGGATCGCCGATGGCGTCGCCGAAGATGTACGCCGCCGAGCGCTCGCAGTACTCCCACAGCGCCAGGGCGGCCTCGAGGTGCGGCCGGCGGATTTCCCTGCATTGGTCGAGCAAGGCGTAGATCAGCGCCAGCCGCATGACCTGGGCTTCCGCTCGCGAGATCGCCGCCCCCAGTAGCCCAGGCCTTCCTTCTGACAGTTGCGGATAGACCTTATGCCAGAGCGCTCGAGCATCAGCATCGCGTCGTACCTCGCACAGTGATCGCGCAAATGCCGTGGCGGCGCCCAGTTCTTCGATCAGTCGCTCGACGCCGGCGATGGCCCCGCCGCCCTCCGGCAGGCACTTCGATCGGCGCACGGCGACCCAGAGGAAGCGGTTACCAAGGCCGTTGAGGATTTCAGTATCGTCCAGATTGCGGCGCAGCTCATCGCGCGTGATGTGGCCGATGATGCTGATGTGCGCCCCCGTTGCCTTGGCGGGGGAGTTCTTCGTAATTGTCTTCAGCACATCGGCGCCATCCCAGGCGCGCCGCAGCACGGGCGAAAGCGTGTTTCCCTCGCGCGCCAGGACTTTCAACACGCCGCCGAACTCCGACTCGACGACGAGCAGCCGTTTGTCCAGTTCGCCTGCGTCAATCTGAACGTCCTCGTAGTCGATGACGCGACCGGTCTGCTTGTTGCCAGCGCGTACCGGTTCGCGCTTGAGGATTGGGTCGCGCACGGCCCAGATAAGGCCCTCGCCGCTCGACAGCCCGCCGCTGATGACACGATTCCGGCACCAGTCGTTGTCGATCGAACTCAGCAGCGCGAACACCCGGCCCGCACTCGTGCCCTTGCGCCCCTTGGCCGTCGCGCCGACGAGCGTCGCGTTCATATTCGTGAAGTGGCGATCGCCCTCCACGCGAAAGTGCGGTCCGCGGCCGACGACGTTTCCGAATGCGACATGGAGCTGGACCAGTATCGCCGCGGGGTCCGCTTCGGTGTGGGGTTCGATCAGTCTGACGATGCGCCCGCCCAGGCCGTAATAGGCCGCCTCGGCCGGCGGGTCGGGCCAGTGTTCGAGTGCAGCGTGAGCATTCCTGTTCTCGTCGTCGATGCGTTGCGTGGCCGTCGTGCGGATGTCCCAATTGAGGTCATTCTCGCTTGGATAATTGAAGGCCGCGGCCTTCCAAGTCGTATCGAAATACGACCTGCCGCGGTCCCTGAACTTGCTATGGCTGCGGACACACTCCCAGGCCTCCTCAGCGCCTACTCCTTTGGCATGCAATTCGCACAGAACGACGTAGTCGCGCTTGCTGCGGTCATCGGAGGGCTTCCCCAGTTCCGTCATGGCCCATTCCCGCAGTGCTGGCGACATCGGACTGGCGCGTTCCGTACTCTTGAGCTGCGCCGTGCCCGCGTCGGAAGCGGCGATCGGCAACAGCGATTCGATCTGAGCCAGGCTGTGCTTTGCGTCGTCGCAGTGTGCAATTCGGCATGCTGTGGGATGCGCGCCGTTACGTGCGTTCTTGACGTTGTCGAAGCCCGGCAGCCGCAGCACGCGCGAAAGATCCTGCGTATGGTCGCCGCCGATCATCCTGCCGAGCGCCGCGTTGAGGCGTTCGATCCGCTGCCGGTCAGACGCCGAGGAGATGGCGAATGGATGGTCCAAGACCCAATAGCAATGGGAGCCGTGGCCGCTGTTCAGCACAAGGCTCGGTCGCGGCAGCCGCGCGCGTGAGATGCGTTCGAGCGCCTCGTCCGTGCTGCAATCGTCGATGTCCGTCCAGAGCGTCCGTACAACCGCAATGTCGGCTTTCTTGCCCATGCCGCGCTGGGGGCGAGGGCAAACGCCGAAGAAGATGTTTCCAAAACGTGGGGCGCGCGTCCATTGACTCAGCTTGTCGAACTGTGCAAAGACCTGGTCGCGCGCCAGCCAGTCTCGATGCAACTGGCGGCTGCGTTTCCTATCCTGCTCGTCGTAGGTTTCGATGACCCGGATCTCGACGAGGTCAGACGGTGCAAACAGCACCTGTAGGAACCGATCGAGCTCAGCTGCGTCGTTGCGACTGTCGGAACCCGACGTATTCATGCGTGCACCCGTTCGATTTCCGTGCAGGCCGTAACGTTTACCTTTGCTTCCGCCGACGGTTGCCTGCCACTGCATCAAGCGGTTTCTAGATACCCGCCCGCTCCAGCACGCGATCCGCCTCATCGAGCATGCGCTGCCGTGCGCGCGGGGTCGGTACCAGCCGTCGGGCCTGCGGCGACGGTCTTGTGCCTTCGGCCGGTGTGTCGATCGCTGCAAGCCGGTTGAAAAAGCGATTCAGCGCTTCGCGGCTGGTCGCGATATTTCGGCCGATGCGCACGTATTCGAGATTGACGCCGCCAAGCCCCTTGCGGCACCACCGCCACAGCGTGGCGATCGCCGGCCGCCGTCCGTTCACCGTCGGGACGACCTTGGTGGCTTGCGTGAGGCTCAGCAGCGTTTCTTTCTCAATGTCGATGGGCATGACTTTTTGCTCCATTTCGCTCTGGAACAGATAGAACACGCCATCGCATGGCTTGGGGGCGCGCAAGGGGCATTCAAGGGATCGTTAAGGGACACGGGCCGTAATCGGCCGCGGTTGGAAGGGCGGTGCGGCCGACTTCAATGAAATGGCCCGCGGCGGACGGCCGCCGCGGGCCTGTACGATTTAACGGCGCGGTTCGCGCTCAGCCGACCCGCAGCATGGCCTCGATGGCCTTCTGCTGGTCGGCCTCGGCGTAGATGGTCGTGATCGCGGCGCTGCGGTGTCCGAGGATGATCCGCGCCGTTTCGAGGCCGAATTCCTTTCGCAGAAAGGTGGCCGCGTTGTGCCTGAGTTGATGCGGATGCCAAGAGGGCACGCCTGACTTCTTGCAGGCCTGGTTTATGGCGTTTCGGTACGCCTTGACCTTGTAGAACTCCCCCGGCTTTCGCTGGGGCGCCTCGCGCCGGTTCGTGCCCGGTCGATTGCCGCATGACAGAGGCGTCTTCCGACGTGCGTGAAGGGCGGCGCGCCGCTCGGCCTCGGCCTCGACAGGTGAGAAGCAGAAGGCGTCAAGCCGGCGCTGAAGGAACGTCCGTAGGACCTCCTGTCCCCGCGGCCCGATGTAGACTTTTCGTTCATGTCCGTGGTGCGCGGTCTTGTGACGCGCTGGCGTGTACACCCAGATGCGCCCGCTCATGTCGATGTCGACGGGTCGCATGATCGTGATTTCACCGGCGCGGGCGCCGGTGAAGAGTTGAAGTTGAATGATCGCCCAGACCTGGCGACTGACGAAGGGCTGGATCGCCTCGACGTGATCCTGTGGCACCGGTCGTATCGGCTGGCTCTCGCGCGCCGCGCAACGCCCGCAGCGAAGCCCGTCCACGGAAAGCAGAGCGTGGTATGTCTCGCCTCGAATCAACTCTTCGCTCGCCGCCCACTTGAAAACGCGCTTGATCCGCCCGATGCGTGCGTTGATGTGGACGCGACAGAGCTTGGAGGCGATCATCTTCTCGCGAACGGCGCGAAGGGCACGTGGTCCGAATTTCTCAGCCGGCAGATCGGAAAACAACTCTTTCACCGGTTTGAGCGCGTATCTGATGTTCTCCAGCTCGTGCGAGACGACGCCATCGGCGTCGCGATAGTACTGTGCGGCGTAAATCCAAAAGCGTGCGATCACTTCCTTGACCGTGATCGCTTCGGGCGCCACGTGCAAACGGCGACCGTTGGCCAGCCACTCAGCCACCATCGTGTGGTACCTGCGCCGGGCATTTTCCGATTCTTGATGTCCGAGATAGAAGCGTTTCCCCGACAGTTCCACGTATGCCTGCTGGGTTGCTTTGTGGATACGAAACTTGGGCAGGCGTTCAGATTGGTTGGCCACGACCGTCTCCCGGAGGCACCGCGTGTAAACTACACGCAGTTGGTTTGGGATTACGGCCGCCCCGCGTAACGGCGGGTCCACGCAACTCGCGTGGTCGGCGATACTTACGTCAACAGCGGGCGAAGGGACTCGAACCCTCAACGTCTAGCTTGGAAGGCTAGTGCTCTACCATTGAGCTACACCCGCAAACTGGATCATCCATCGGGCGGCGCTGACGGTTCATGGTAAAATCGCCGGCCGACCCGCGTGATTATAACGTCCACAATCCCGTTGGGAATTCCCCCTGCGGCCTACGCGCCGACGCCAACAACCGCCGGCCGCCCCCGCCTGTCAACGTAGCACGGCCGCCCTCGGCTGCGAAACCTCTCCCTCCCAGGGAGAGGATTGGGGCAAGGGCATACCGCTCCGCATCGCCCCCGCCTGTCAACGTAGCACGGCCGCCCTCGGCTGCGAATCCTCCCCCTCCCAGGGTGAGGATTGGGGCAAGGGCATACCGCTCCGTACTGCCCGCGCCTGCGATTGCGGCACAACCGCCGCCGGCTGTGAGTGAATGAAGCACATCCGCAGCGGATGTCTGCGGCGACCTTGCTTCCGATGCTCGCCCGCCCACGTACCGCCGCCACCTCCGACCGCGGCCCCTGACTGCCCCTCACATCCCTATCACCGCGTTGAGAAAAAACTGTATATCCTCCCCATCCGCCCGGCCGTCGCAGTTCAGGTCCGACCAGTCCGCGTGCTGCGGGTCGGCGTCCGCGCCCAGCAACACCGGCACAAACGCCGCGATCTGCTCGGCCGTCAGCTCCGCATCGCCGAACGCCGTCACCAGCAGGTCCACGCTCACCACCGTCCCCGAAGGGATCATCCCCGGCGCGTCGATCCACTCCAGCCACACCGTCAGCGAGTCGTCGTTCGCATTATCCGACGCCGCCAGAAATCCCTGAATCCCCAGGCAGCCGGCCGGGCACGACGCCGCCACAATCTCCACCCGCACGTTGGGACTGTCCGGGAACCACTTCGAGCCGGGCCGCTTGATCAACTCGAACCACCCCCCGATCGGCACGGCCGCCGGCAGCAGGTGGACATCGCGCGGCGTGTCGTTCGATAGCTCGATCGTCCGTACCACGCCGCCGGCGTCCTCGTAGCGGATCAGGTCGGCGTCGAACGTTCGATCGTCGAGAAACATGCTCGACGCCGTCGCGAACCGAAACGCATCCGAGCCGAGCAGCCCCGCGTGCAGCGAAATGTCGCTCGTGGCCGCGAACTGCACGCTCAGGCCAATCGGCGTGGCGCCGGCCGCCGGATCGGGAAACGTCCGCGTGCTGCTCACCGCGGCGAGGCCGGGATAGCCGGCCGTCAGCTCGAAGCGGATGCGCTCGGCCCCGCCCGTGAACACGTCGGCGCGGCTCGGAAGCGGGACGAAGTGCAGCACGCCGTCGCTCGTGCGGAACGACGGCCCGCCGACGACGGACGTGCCCAGCGCCGCCGTGCTACCGTCGCGCTTCTGATACGTCGCCCGCAGGTAGGTGTTGGCGACGATATCGACGTACGTCAGCGGATAGCAGCCGGACAGCGGGATCGCCTGATCGTACGCCTCGATCAGCCGAAATTCGCCGACGAAGCCGCCGTCGAGATACACCGGCACGGCCGGTTCGCCCACGCCGGCCGGATCGGGACAGCCAATCAGCGCCACGCCGCCGTCATCAAAAAAACTCACGCACTCCCCGGCCTGCACGGGCATCGTGGTGCAGCAGCAGGTCAGAAGCAGCAGGGCAGGCAGGGGCGAGCGGCTGAGTCGCACGGCGCGCATGTGGCTTGCCCTCCGTTGATTGATAATGATATGGCGCCCGAACGGCGACGGTTCAGCCGCCCCCGGCTGTGGTGAAATACCACGACCGCCCGCGGCTGTCGTGCCAGTATATCGTCGAGTAATCACAGGGCGGGCCGCCGCTCGTGCCCCGCAGCCCGTTGTAGCGCCCCTTGCCCGTCCCGCCGCTGCCGGACTGATACGTCCGCTCGATGACCTTGCCGTGCATCAACGACGCCCCGCCGGTCGACTCGCTTTCAAGCTGCAACGCCCCGTTGTACGCGAACGTCCGCGTGCCGACGACGTCGCTCACCGTGGCGTGCGCGCCGGTGCGGGTCCAGGTGAAGCTCACGTCAAGTGTCATTGCACCTTACAGATGTAGCTTGCGAAACCCGAACCGGCGGCGAAGAAACGCAAATTCATCCCCACCGCGGTATGGACCGCCGTTGAACGCAAGCAAACGAGCCCCAAGCTCCGGGCGACCTTCGTTCCACACAATGGGGCATTCGAGATCTTCGCATGACGGCTGTCCCCGGATATGCGTAAGAGTGAAGCCCGTGCTGAACGTGGCAGGACCGTCTGCCGGGGGCGGCAAGCGGTCGTTGAAGTTGAACAGCACGCGGTTGAGTAAGTACACTTTTGACCACTCGTACACGCCGTCCGCTTCCCGTTCATACGCGGTTTCCGCATGAATACAAAAACGATTCAGTGCGTATTCGACTTCACCAGGCTCCAGGCGCTGTATAACTCTGGCAATCGCGATGACGTGAGTCCATCGGTTGAAGTCAATGTCCTCGTCATTGTTCGCGGGCGGAATCGGCGGAAGTGAAGCAACCAATCGACATACACCAAGCGATTCAAGGTTTTCCAGATCTGCCACCGTGTCGCCAATGAGCAATGCGTCATGTTGAGTGCGACTAGCCCGCAATGACTGTTCGCTTGGCGAGGTGGTAACGCAGGGACAAGAATCGCAACACTTGAACGACTGCTCGCCCAACGTGCGGGCACAACCCGTTACCATCAGGATGAGGACTCCGCTCAGCAATATTGCGTACTTGTTCCGCACAATTCGCGCTCCTCTAACCCTGGCGGTGCAACGTGCCACGCGGGTTTGCGTCGCCATCGGTGTGAGCCCAGTTGCTACAGCAGCAGTCCCATATGGAGTTTACCCAACGCGACGTCTCGCCAAGTGCTTCCACATTCCGTCCCCTCGTCCACCACGCAGGTTCTGTTTGCGTGTGGGGAAAACTACCGCTGCTCCAAGCCATCGTCGATTGGGGACATCGTGCAGACGTGTGCAAGGCACCCGCCTTCCATCCAGACTGGCTCAGGTCGCCCACGACGTCGCGGCAAAAATATGGTTCATCTCCCAACTCCGGGGAACGCCGCGCGGATTTTTAGGAAGAAGTAATCTTCATCGCGGTAGCCGTAGGCCATGCGTTTGATGACCTTGATTTTGTTGTTGATGCCCTCCAGCAGAC
>WYBU01000037.1 GCA_011525745.1 Planctomycetaceae bacterium
AGCCGCCCACGCTGCCGCCCCCGGCGCAGACCACCCCCACGCAGTTGCCCGTCGCGTCGTTGAGATACTGATACGTGCAGTCGTTCTCCGGGCACAAGTCCTCCTGCCCCGCCACGCGCTGCACCAGACCGCGCGGCAGGCGAGAAGCGATTCGCCGCTCGAAGCGCCGCCGCCGACTCGAGCGGCGCGTGCGCATGGCCCAAGGCCCGCTCGATGCCGCAAGCAGCAACAGGATGGCGCGGGGCAGGTATGCCTGTCGCATGGGAGCAAATTGTACCGCGTCGGTTGAACAAATGCCAATAGCGCCAAGCGGAAATCATCCGCGCGGGCGGATGAGGTCGGCGTTCTCACTTGCGCTGCCGAGAATCGTGTATATGCACGTTCCGTGCCGGGCTGGACCGGTGGCGCGGATGCGGATATGCGGCCGTCGGCGAGTTTCGTAGGGTGGGTTGTACTCAACCCACCATTTCTCGTTGCGCGAAGGCAGTGGTGGGTCGAGTACGACCCACCCTACGCGGCTGCCACCGACCCGATTCGCTGTTTCACGTGAAACACGACTCTGCGTTAAAAGCTGATCGCTGATCGCTGATGGCTGATGGCTGATGGCTGATGGCTTCACGGCTGACGACGTGTTTCACGTGAAACACTCGCGGCCGTGCCCCACGGGCTGCAAGCCCGTGCCACGCGACACAGTTGCGGGCGGTTGTGCTACATCGCTTCCACAGCCGGGGGCGGCTGTGCCACATTCATCACAAACGGCGGTGGCTGTGCCACATTCATCACAGCCAGGGGCTGTGCGAGGTGCACGCGGTACACGCTCACGCCGGCTTTCACCCTGGGAGGGAGAGGGAGACGACACCGACGCGCCGGCGCTGGCGGCTCGAATCGGGGCGCGAGCGAGTTGACCCTCATCCCAAGCCTCTCTCCGCGAGGGACGGGGTTACGGCCGGGGCGCGGGGGCTACTTTTTTTTCGTGGGGCGCCAGACGGGGTCGTGGGCGTCTGACTCTTTCGAGGCGAACCAGCGCGTCATCGTCATGCGTTGCTGCGTGTAGAACATCATCCCCTCGCGGCCCTGGATGTGCAGGTCGCCGAAAAACGACTCGTTCCAGCCGGTGAACGGGAACCACGCCATCGGCGCCGGCACGCCGATGTTGATGCCGATCATGCCGGCGTTGAAGCGGTGCTTGAACTCGCGGGCCGCGCGGCCGCTGCGCGTGAAGATGACCGCGCCGTTGCCGAAGTCGCATTGCTGCCCCAGAGCGATGGCCTGCTCGATCGACTCGACGCGCGTCACCGACAACACAGGCCCGAAGACTTCCTCGTGCGCGATGCGCATGTCGGGTCGCACATGGTCCACGATCGTCGGCCCGAAGAAGAACCCGCCGGGCGCATCGGCCACGCGCGCGGCGCGACCATCGACCACCACGGCGGCGCCCTCGCGCTGCGCGCCCTCGACGTGGTCGCGCACGCGACGGACGTGTTGCGCCGTAATCAGCGGGCCCATGTCGACGCCGGCCCCCGTGTCGGTGCGGCCGACGCTCATCCGCGAGGCTTCGGCGCACAACCGCTCGATCACGTCGCCCGCGCCGCCGCCGACGGCGACGGCCAGGCTGCCGGCCATGCAGCGTTCGCCGGCGCAGCCGAAGGCCGAGCCTTTCAGCGCGGCGACGGTCTGCTCGACGTCGGCGTCGGGCATGATAATGAGATGATTCTTGGCGCCGCCGTTGGCCTGAATGCGCTTATGGTGCGCGGCCCCCAGGGTATAGACGTGGCGGGCGACGGCGGTCGATCCGACGAACGAGATGGCGCGGATGCCGGGGTGCGTCAGCAGGGCATCGACGCAGGTCTTGTCGCCGTGAACGATCGAGAAGACGCCGGGCGGGATGCCGGCTTCGAGCAGCAGTTCGCCGACGCGCAGGGCCGACAGCGGGACGCGCTCCGAGGGCTTGAGGATGAAGCAGTTGCCGCACACGAGGGCGACGGGATACATCCACAGCGGCACCATGGCCGGGAAGTTGAAGGGCGTGATTCCGGCGACGACGCCGAGCGGATGGCGGATGGTCTCGCAGTCGACGCCGGGGGCGAGGTTCTCGATCGACTCGCCGACCAGCAGAGACGGCAGGCCGCAGGCGAACTCGACCATTTCGATGCCGCGCTGCACCGAAGCGCGGGACTCGGCCAGGGTTTTTCCGTGCTCGCGCGTGATGCATTGGGCGATCGACTCGCTGTGGCGCTCGAGCAGGTCGCGGAAGCGGAACATGAAGCGGGCGCGGTCGGGGGCGGGGGTCTCGCGCCAGTCGGGCCAGGCGGCCAGGGCGGCCTTTGCGGCGCGGTCGACGTCGTCAGGCCCGCACATCGGCACGCGGGCGATGACGTCGCCGGTCGAGGGGTTCCAGACGTCGCCGTAGCGCTCGGTGCGGGCATCGCACCATTTGCCGCCGATAAGCAGGCGACAGGTTTCGATCGAGGACATGAGGCGGACTCCGTTGCGGGTCGCGGACACGGTCATATGGCGCAGGGCAACCGGCCCGATGCGGCGTGACGCGTCCGGTCGCGTCGCTGATGGAATTGTATCGCACAAGACGACGCCGGCGGCACTTGCCTCGGGACGTTCGGACATTGTGGCGACGGGGCTTCAAACGGGGGCTGCGTGTTTAGGTGGCCGTGTGCACACGGTAAAATGAGGAGTGATTCGGGTCGGGAACCAGACTGGGCAAACGAAGCGACATCGCCTCATCCCGAGGTCGGCGGGCGCTGTTTTCATGCGTCCGTCGGCCGGGCGAGGGAGCTCTTTGCGATCCATCATTGACAGGAGCACGTGACATGAACTGCGTTTCGATCCGGTTGCCATCATGGGGCCGCGTTGCAGCGGCGAGCTGTGCCGTGATGGGCCTGTTGATGCCCGTCGCGGTGGCGCTGGGGCAGTTCGGCGTGCCGATCACGTTGCCGGCGCCGCTGAATTCCAACGCGGGGACCGACAGCGGCGAGGATTTCAACGTGCAGATCGCCACCGACGGCAAGGGGAACTGGGTGGCGGTGTGGAACTCGCGCGAGAACATCGACGTGAATGGGCAGCCGGCCGGGAACGATCACGATATTTTCGTCGCCCGCTCGACGAACAACGGGGCGACGTGGACCGCGCCGATCGCGCTGAACACGAACGCCGGAACGGACAGCGGGTTTGATCAGAATCCTTCGATCGCCACGGATGGCAAAGGTAGCTGGGTCGTGGTGTGGGAGTCGGGCGAAAACCTGGCTCTGCCCGGCGGCGGGCAGGCGGGGACGGACGCCGACATTCTCGTGGCGCGATCGACCGACAACGGGGCGACGTGGACCGCGCCGATCGCGCTGAACACGAATGCCGGGACGGACAGCGGCGCGGACGCCGATCCGCAGGTGGCGACGGATGGTCTGGGCAACTGGGTGGTCGTCTGGGACTCGACGGAAGACCTCGGCATTCGCGGCGGTCAGACGGCGGGAACCGACCGGGACATCGTTGTCGCCCGTTCGACCGACAATGGCGCGACCTGGACCGCTCCGCTGGTGTTGAACAACAACGCCGGGACCGACAGCGGCGATGATCGCCGCGCGCAGATCAGCACCGATGCCCAGGGTAACTGGGCGGTGGTCTGGCAATCGAACGAGAACCTCGACTTGGGCGGCGGCGCGTCGGCGGGGACGGACCGCGACATCTTCGTCGCGCGCTCGACGGACAACGGTGCGAACTGGAGCGGACCGGCGGCGTTGAACACCAACGCCGGAAGCGACAGCGGCAACGACAGCGTTCCGCAACTGACGAATGACCGCCGCGGCAACTGGGTGGCCGTGTGGGAATCGGGCGAGAATCTCGATCTCGGCGGCGGCGCGACGGCCGGGACTGATACGGACGTTTTCGTGGCGCGATCGACGGACAACGGCGCGACGTGGACGCCGCCGGCGGCGCTGAACGGCAACGCCGGAATCGACAGCGCGGGCGATCTCGATCCGCGCGTGGCGACCGATGGGCGGGACAACTGGGTGGTCGTGTGGGATTCCGGCGAGGACGCGTCGCTGGGCGGCGGGGCGACGGCGGGCACGGACGACGACATATTCGCGGCGCGATCGACGGATAACGGCGCGACGTGGACCGCGCCGGCGGCGTTCAATACCAACGCGGGCAGCGACGGCGCCAACTCGGGCGACTCGTTTCCGTATCCGGTCACGGATGGGGCAGGGCACTGGATCGTGGCGTGGCTGTCGTTTGAGGATCTCGATCTGGGCGGCGGCAGCAGCGCGGGGACCGATGCGGACCTTTTCTTGGCGCGGTTCGTGCTGCCGGACTGCAACAACAACGGCGACGGCGACGGTCAGGACATCGCCGACGGCGTCAGCACCGACTGCAATACGAACGGCGTGCCGGACGAGTGCGAAGACGACTCGGATGGCGATGGCGCGATTGACCCGTGCGACGGCTGCCCCAGCGATCCGGCCAAGGCGGCGCCCGGCCAGTGCGGCTGCGGCAACGCGGATACCGATGGCGACGGCGACGGCGTGGCGGATTGCGTCGACAACTGCCCAACGGTCGCGAACCCGGGGCAGGAGGACGCCGACGGGGACGGGGACGGCGACGCGTGTGATGGTTGTCCGAACGATCCTGCGAAGTCAGCGCCGGGGGCGTGCGGGTGCGGCAACGCGGATACGGACAGCGACGGGGATGGCGTGGCGGATTGCGTCGATAATTGTCCGACGGTGGCAAACGCGGGGCAGGAGGACGGGGATGGGGACGGCGCGGGGGACGCGTGTAACGTGGCGACACCGCCGCCCTGCGGCGTGTGCGGCGGGGGCGTGGGGCTGATGCTGCCGTTGACGCTGGTCGGATGGATCGGCCTGCGGCGAGCGGCTGGCGGGCGGAGGTAGTAGACGTTTGGTCGGCATTGCGGGGCGCATGTGGCTGAGCCGAGCCGTAAACGCCAGCGCAGTGGTACGCACTCAATGAGCGTGCGACCCCGGCGCTTGCGCTTGGGGCTCGGATCAGTGGTCCGCACAGCGGCGCCTGAGTGCTCGTCGAGGGCAATCAGATTGGAACCGTGCGGGCGGGGCTGTAGGATGGCTTCATGCTCGAAGTGACGCCCGCGGACATTCCCGACGTGAAGATCATCACGCCGAAGAAGTTCGGCGACGATCGCGGTTTTTTCTCCGAAACCTACAGCCGGAAGGCATTCGCCGAGGCGGGGCTGAACCAGGTATTCGTGCAGGACAATCACGCCATGTCGGCGGCGAAGGGCGTGGTGCGCGGGCTGCATTATCAGATTCCGCCGCACGCGCAGGACAAGCTGGTTCGCGTGACTCGCGGGGCGATTCTCGACGTGGCGGTCGACATCCGCCGCGGTTCGCCGACGTTCGGGCGGCACGTGGCGGCGGTCATCAGCGCCGCGGCGTGGAACCAGATTCTCGTGCCCGTCGGCTTCGCGCACGGTTATTGCACGCTGGAGTCGAACACCGAGGTCATTTACAAAGTGACGCGGTTCTACCAGCCGGACCACGAGCGCGGCATTCGGTGGAACGATCCGGCGCTCGGCATCGAGTGGCCGGTGTCGGAGACCGAGGCGATTCTCAATGATCGTGATCGGAAAAATCCGCTGTTGGCGCAGGCGGCGTATTTGTTCGATTAGCGCGGAACGTTCGGCAGGAAACGTCACTGCCCGCCCGCCGGCAAAGGCGGACGATTCTCTTGCATTCCCATCATCGTGAACCCACGGCTGATGCGGTGGGACACCCGAGTCATGCCCGCGCTGCCGGGTCGCACGGGCTGAAAGCCCGTGGCACGCGACGCGACGCCGGGCCGATTCGCTCGACGTTTCGGCGCACAGCGCTTAGCATTCTCCGCGCAGTTGCGGGAGGAACTTCGCGTTGTCGCAGGAACAACTCATCGCCGATCGCCGCCGCAAGCTGGAGGCTCTCCGCGCGCTGGGCGTCGATCCGTACGGGCGGCGCTACGACGGCGCGTGGGCCAACGCGATGGTGCGCGGCCATGCCGAGCGGTTGATGCTCGATCCCGGCCAGACCGCCTCTGATGCACCGGTCCGCGTGGCCGGGCGCATCGTGCTGCTGCGCGACATGGGCAAGCTGGCTTTTTTGCACTTGCGCGACTCCAGCGGTGATCTTCAGATCGGCGTTTCGAAGAAGGAAGCGGGCGAGGCGGGCTGGGCGCTGTTCAAGCTGCTCGATCTGGGCGACATCATCGCCGTCGAGGGGCGCATCGGCCGCACGAAGACGGGCGAGCTGACGGTCTGGGCCGGCGGCGAGTCGGCGCTGACGCTGCTGTGCAAATCGACGCGGCCGCCGCCGGAGAAATGGCACGGCCTGACCGACGTCGATCTGCGCTATCGGCATCGCTACGTCGATTTGTTCGCCAATCCCGACGTGATGCGGACATTTCAGGCGCGCTGCCGCGTCATCGAGTGCATCCGCACCTGTCTGCGCGAGCAGGGGTTTCTGGAGGTCGAGACGCCGATGCTCCAGCCGATCTACGGCGGCGCAGCGGCGCGGCCGTTCACGACGCATCACAACACGCTCGATCTCGATCTGTATCTGCGCATCTCGCCGGAGCTGTATCTCAAGCGGCTGCTGGTCGGCGGCATGGAGCGCGTTTTCGAGATCAACCGCAATTTTCGCAATGAAGGGATCAGCACCCAGCACAATCCCGAGTTCACGATGCTCGAGCTGTACCAGGCCTACGGCGACTATCACAGCATGATGGAGATCGTCGAGGGCATGTTCACGCGCTGCATCGACATGCTCGGCGGAGGCTATCACCGGCCGTTCGGGGGGTACACGCTGGATTTCACGCCGCCCTGGCCGCGGCAGACCTACGGCGAGCTGCTGCGGCGGCACGTCGGCATAGACCTGCGCGATCGCGAGGCGGTCCGCAAGCGCGCCGAGTCGATGGGCATTGTCGCGCGTTTGAACCGTAAGCCCGCGCCAGGCCCGCCGGCGGCGAGCCGACCCGGCGCGGCGATAGACCACGCCGTGCTGGTCAACGAGATATTCGAGGAATCGGTCGAGCCGCACCTGACCGGACCGCTGTTCGTGCTCGACTACCCGGCCGAGCTGTGTCCGCTGACGCGGCGGCATCCGAACGATTCGTCGCTGGCGCTGCGCTTCGAGGCGTACATCGCGGGCATGGAGGTGGCCAACGCCTACACCGAACTCAACGACCCGGCTGTCCAGCGCGACACTCTGAGCCGGCAGCTCGAGGGCGAGGGCGACGAAACGATGCGCGTCATGGACGAAGACTTTCTGACAGCGCTGGAGTACGGCATGCCGCCGGCCGGAGGCCTGGGCGTCGGCATCGACCGGATGGTCATGCTGCTGACGAACTCAGCCAGCATTCGCGACGTAATACTGTTTCCGCTTCAGCGGCCACTTCCCGCCGAGCGCTTGCGATGAGCGCGCGGGTCCGCGACGGCGCCGCAGCCGGTCCGACGGCCGGCGCGTCTGACGCAACCTCATGAGCAAGATCGCCCGAATGCTGTTCGTCGCGCTGGCGCCGCTGACGGTTCCGCTTCAGTTCCTGTATCTGGCGCTGAGCAGCCTGGTCGCGGGCAGCTATTACCTGACGGTTGAGCTGACGCTGTCGCCGATGTTGAAGCGGCCGGTCCGGCTGTCGCCGATCGCCTACGTGCTGACCGCGCCGCTGATGATCGTGCTGATGCCGCCGGCGGTGCTGGCCCACGTGTTGATCTGGGGCGTGCGGCAGGCGGCCATCGGCGTGGCGGCGCTGGGGCAGTGGCAGGCGAACGCGACGCACCGCGCGGCGGCGATGGTGCTGGGGTTCGTGTGGCTGGTCGCGGCGGCGTGGTCTCTGGTCGTGTGCATCGATGCGCAGGCCGGACTGTGGCTGCTGGGGCGCGAGGTGCCGGGGGCCGCGACGTTTGATCTGGCCATGCGTAAGCGCATGACCCTGGGCGAGCTGAGCCGGCGCTTTCCAGACGTGGCCGATCGCCGCCGCGCATTGCTCGACTCGCTGACGAACGGCGTGAATTCGCGCCTGGCATCGGCCGGCGTGTTGCGTGACGAGATCGGCGCGGATGATACACGGTTCGAGTGGCTGCGCCGGCCGATTCAGGCGCGGCTCGTCGGCCTGCCGTGGTATTACCAGTCGGCGACACAGTCGGTCGATGGCATCGCTCACTGCGAGTTTTTCGTCGGTCCGCTTCTGCTGGCGATCTTGCTGCTGATCCGCTGGCCGGGCATGCACGCCGGCACGCGCTCGTCGGTCCTGCCGCTGCTGATGTACCTGTTGCGCGTCGGCGGCGTGCTGTACGCGATCGGCGTCGCGCTGACGTGGATGCCGATGGAACTGGTGATTCCCACCGACCACTTCGATGCGACGTGGTTCCGTTGCATCTCGCCGGCCGTGTGGCTGGGGTTCGATCCTTCGGCTTATCTGCCGCCCGAGTGGTGGTCGTTCAACGCGGCGCTGTGGCTTTTGCTGGCCGGCCTGGGCGTGCTGCTCTGGTGGATCGCCTGGGCGCTGCGTTTTGCGATCGGCGCGCCGGGTTATTACACGACGTTTCTGGCGATCCGGCTGCTGCAACGGAAGCGCATCGCGTTCTTTTCGATCGGCGCGGTGACGTTGTGCGTGGCGATGGAGTTGATCGTGATCAGCGTGATGGGCGGGTTCCTCGACACGATCCGCTCGCGGGCGCACGCGGTCGTGGGGGACCTGGTGATGGACGCCGGGCTGACCGGCTTCCCCTACTATCAGGAGTTCATCGACCGAATCGAGCAATGGGAAGAAGTGGACCGCGCGACGCCGGTGATTCAGTCCTACGGCATCCTGCGATATCCCAATACGAACCGCACGCGGGCCGTCGAAGTGCGCGGCCTGCGGCTCGACGAGTACCGCGAAGTGCTCGGCCTCGGCGGCGAGGACAGCCTGTTCTACGATCGCTATTACCCCGGCACGACGCGATTCGATCCGGCGGGTCAGCCCTTCTTCGGCGTCGATCCCGCCACGCGAAAGCCGATTTTGCCCGAGCCGTTCGAATCGGCGTGGAAGCGCTACCTCGGATCGCTGTCGCCCGATCGGCGCGCCGCGGTTGAGGACCAGTGGGAACGGCTGCCGGATACGTGGTTCTCGGGACCGGGCATCTTCGAGCCGAATCCGGACATTTTCGAGCGCGGCGGCGTGGCCGAGCCGATCTGGAAGGGGCGCGAGTTGCCGGGCATCATCGTCGGGCGCGATCTGATCGCGGCGCGGCAGCCGTCGGGCGAGTACGAGCGCGGCGACGAATACCCGCGCGGCTTCGCGGTGCAGCTCAGCCTGTTGCCGATGAGCCGCCGCGGCCGGCTGACGACCGAATTCGAGTCGCCGCCGGCGCCCTACTTTCGCTACGTCGACGATATGCGGACGGGCGTTTACGAGATTGACAGCCGCCGGGCGTACGTCGATTTTGAACTGTTGCAGGACCTGCTGTCGATGTCGCCGCAGAAGCGGGCCGACGGGACGGGGATGACGCCGCCGCGTTGCAGCCTGATTCAGATCAGGCTGGCGCCGCGGGCCGATCTGCGACAAATGAAGTCGCGTATTCAGGAGGCGTGGGACCTGTTTTCGATGGACCAGCCGGGCGACGCGGACGATCAGGCCGCGATGCGCAACGTGGTCGTCAGCGACTGGGAGTTCCTCCAGCGCGATTTCATTGCCGCGATTCAGAAGGAAAAGGTGCTGGTGGTGATCATGTTCGGGATCATCAGCCTGGTGGCGGTGCTGCTGGTGCTGTGCATCTTCTACATGATCGTGGTGGAGAAGACGCGCGACATCGGCATCATCAAGAGCCTGGGCGGGTCGGCGCAGGGGGTGGCGGCGGTGTTTCTGATATACGGCGCGGCGATCGGGGTGGTGGGGGCGACGCTTGGTTCGATCATCGGCGCGGTGTTCGTGCGGTACATCAACGAAGTGCAGGACTGGCTGGCGCGGCTGAATCCCGAGTGGCGTATCTGGAGTCCGCAGACTTATTCGTTCGACCGCATTCCGGATACGGTCAAGCTGGACGAGATGCTGTGGATCGCGGGTCTGGCGATCCTGGCCGCGATCGTCGGCGCCGTCGCTCCCGCGCTGCGCGCCGCGCGCACGTGGCCGGTGGAGGCGTTGAGATACGAGTGAGAAAGTCGAAAGTCGAAAAGTCGAAACGAGGGAACAGGGAACGGCACGGCGCCGAGGCGTCCGACGGGATCGTAATTTCAGATGTCGAATATCAGATATTAGATTTGAGATATAGGATCTCCGGATTGCGGTTCCAGACCGACATACGACAATTGAGAATCGGCGACAGACAACGGACAATGGGTGATGGCTGACGGCCCGTGGTCCGCACAGCGGACCCTGCCGCGTGACGGGCGGCTCGGCCCGAATGACAACGCATCGAGCGCGATCATGACCCACATTCTCCGCGCGACCGGAATCGTCAAGGAATATGCGCTGGGGCGCATCCGGCTGCGCGTGCTGGATGGCGTGGATGTTTCCATCGACCGGGGGCAGTTCGCAGCGATCGTCGGCGCCAGCGGCAGCGGCAAGAGCACGCTGCTGCACATCCTCGGCGCGCTGGACATTCCGCAGCGCGGGCAGGTGTGGTTCGAGGGGCAGCCGATGTTCGAGCTGGAGCCGCTGCGCCGCTTACCGGACCTGCGCAACGGAACGGCAACACGCGGAGCGCGTGAAGGGGGCGCGGGTGCGTTCGGCGAGGTCATCCGCGGCGGACGGACCCCCACGGTCGTCGCGCCCATGGAGCAACAGCGCAACGGGCTGCGGAACACGGCCTTCGGCTTCGTATTTCAGTTTTATCACTTGATGCCCGAGTTTGATGTGCTGGAAAATGTGATGATGCCGGCGGTCGTCGGGCGGCCGGCGCCGCGTTGGAGCGCCGACCGGACGGCGTTGCGCGATCGGGCCGTGGAGCTGCTCGAAACCGTCGAACTGGCACATCGATTGCACCATCGTCCGAATGAGTTGTCGGGCGGTGAGCGGCAGCGCGTGGCCATCGCCCGAGCGCTGATGAATCGTCCGGAGGTGCTGCTGGCGGACGAGCCGACGGGCAATCTGGACACGAAGACCGGCGGCGAAATCCTGGAGCGTCTGCGGGCGTTCAACGCCGCGGGCCAGACGATCATCATGGTCACGCACGATGCCGAGATCGCGCGCCGCGCGGATCGCACCATTCGCCTGGTGGATGGGCGGGCGGTTTGAATGAGGACGAGTTATAATCGACGCGAGGTGATTCATGGCCGACGAGTACATCCCGAAGCCGCATCTGAAAATCTGGCTGGACGGCAAGTTTGTGCCCGTGTCCGAGGCCAAAGTCAGCGTGTATGACCACGGCCTGCTGTACGGCGACGGCGTCTTTGAGGGCATACGCGTTTACAACGGGCGCATCTTCGAGTGCGACGCCCACATGGAGCGGTTATACCGCTCGGCCGCGGCCATCCGGCTCAACATCCCGTACACGCGCGAGCAGCTCGTCAAGGCGATGGAGGAGTCGATCGTCATCAACAAGGTGCGCGACGGCTACATCCGGCTGTGCGTGACGCGCGGCGTCGGTACGCTGGGCATTCATCCGTTCCGGACGGTCGGCGCATCGGTTTTCATCATCACCGACGCCATCGCGATGTACGAAGCGAAGATGTACGAAGAGGGCATGCACATCGTCACGGCCGCGACGCTTCGCAATCACCCGGCCGCGCTGTCGCCGCAGATCAAGAGCCTGAACTACCTGAACAACATCATGGCCAAGATCGAGGCGGTCGATGCCAACTGCCTTGAGGCGGTCATGCTCAATCCCGAGGGCTACATCGCCGAGTGCACCGGAGACAACCTGTTCCTGGTGAAGCACGGAGTGCTCAAGACGCCGGCGACGCACTGCGGGATTCTGATCGGGATCACGCGCGACCTGATTCTGCGGCTGGCCCGCAAGCGCGGCATCCCGACGGAAGAGACCACGCTGACGCGCACCGATTTGTATATGGCCGACGAGGCCTTCATCACCGGCACCGGCGCCGAAGTGTGTCCGGTCGTCTCGTGCGACAAGCGATCGATCGGCGACGGGAAGCCGGGACCGATCACGAAGCAGCTCATGGCCGATTTTCGGCAATATGCCCGCGAAGGCGGATGAGCAGGCGGTCATCGCCCCGCGCGACACGGCTCCCGCTTGCGCGGGGGCGGCGGTTTGCTCCCATTCCTATCATCGTGAACCCACCGCAACGCGGTGGGCCACCCGACCGTGAGCCGCCCGATTTGATCCGAGCCGCGTGCGCCGGCCATGCGGTCATGCTGCGAAATGC
>WYBU01000038.1 GCA_011525745.1 Planctomycetaceae bacterium
CGGCGCCTGTCGAAGGACTACGAAACGCTCACGTCGAGCAGCGAAGCGATGATCCTCATTGCCATGATCAATGTGATGCTGCATCGGCTCAGTCCAGGGTGAGTTCGCTTTTCAAACACTTTCTCAGTTCCTACCCCCACGTCAGCGCGTTTTACCGCTCAGCGCCGCAATACCGCAACCAGATCAGCATCGTCGGCGGCAAGAAGGCCGGCAGCGACCTCAACACCTACAAGCTCTTCCTTGAACAGTGCTTCAACCTGTTGCGAGATGGCGGTCAGTGCGGCATCGTGATCCCCAGCGGCATTTACACCGATCTGGGCGCCAAACAGCTTCGCACCATGCTTTTCGAACAGACCCAGGTCACCGGCCTGTTCGGCATCGAGAACCGCAGGATGGTCTTCGAAAACGTGGACTGCCGCTTCAAGTTCGTCGTCCTGACCTTCGCCAAAGGGGGCCGGACGCAGCGCTTCCCCGCCGCGTTCATGCGCCACGACGTGGCCGAACTGGAGCACTTCCCGGCCCGCGGATCGATCGACATCTCCGTGGATCTGGTCAAACGCCTCTCGCCCGACTCGTTGTCGGTCATGGAGTTCAAGAACGACTTTGACGTGAGAATCGCCGAGAAAATGCTTCGATTCCCGCTGTTGGGAGAGGAAGTGGACGGTAGGTGGAAGGTCAAGTTCACTGCCGAGTTCCACATGACCAACGACAGCCACCTGTTCAAGAACGCCCCGGGCAAGGGCCGGCTGCCCCTGTACGAGGGCAAGATGATCTGGCACTTCGACCACCGCTTCGCCGAACCACGCTACTGGGTGGACGAGAAGGAGGGCCGCGCCGCCCTGCTCGGCCGCACGCGCGACACAGGCCAGAAGCTCGACTATCAGGCGTGCCGGCTGGGGTTCAGGGCCGTGGCCTCCAATACGAATGAGCGATCCCTGGTTTCCTCAGTTGTGCCTGCCGACGTGTTCTGTGGAAACTCCTTGTTGGTCAGTAAGGACCAGACTCCCGCAGGCGGCGAGCTGTTCTGTGCGACGGCTGTGATAAACAGCTTTGTGATCGACGCCATGCTGCGAAACAAGGTCACGACGAACATCAACATGTTCTTCATCTATCAGCTTCCGGTGCCGCGCCTGACGGCCAAGGACGCAGCCTTCGCGCCGATCGTGCAGCGTGCGGCGCGGCTGATCTGCACGACACCGGAGTTCGACGACCTGGCCCGCGAGGTCGGCCTGAAAAGCCACAAGGCCGGCGCGACCGAGCCGGCCGAACGGGCCCGCCTGCGGGCCGAACTGGATGGCCTGATCGCCCACCTCTACGGCCTGACCGAAGAAGAGTTCGCCTACATCCTGACGACCTTCCCGCTGGTGGCACAGGACGTCAAGGACGCGGCCCTGGCCGCCTACCGCGACGTGGAGAAAGGGAGGATCCGATGATCGAGAACAACCCGTCGAACGTGTCCTCGGCATTTGAGATGCTGCTCGAAGAGGTCGAGGCCGAGATCGACTTCGTAAACAACGTCGGCAGCAAGGCGTTCGAGGGCCGCGTGTACGATCGCGCCAAGGAGGCCCTGGAACGCGCCGGCGTCCTCACCTCGTTTCGTGACCGCGTGGCCGCGTTGCGGAAGGAGTGGCAAGAGCTGGCAGCAGCTGCCGAGCGAGACGAGGATGAAGAGACGCGAGCGCAGCGGCGCAATCTTGGAAAGCTCCGCAAAGGAATGCGAACACCCGAGTCGGCGTACTACCAGCCTATTCTCAAGGTGCTTGAGGAGATGGGTGGATCAGGCAAAGTCGCGGACGTGCTCGACCGCGTCAAAGCGATCATGAAGCCGGTGCTCAAGGATGTTGACTACGAGCCGCTGGCCAGCGGCCCTGACAACCCCCGCTGGCGCAACGCCGCCCAGTGGGCGCGCAATTCCATGATCAAGGAAGGATTGCTCAAGGGGGACTCTCCTCGTGGGGTCTGGGAGATTTCGGCGCAAGGACGCCAGGCGGCGCACCCCAAGGGAAAAGCGGGATAAGCACTCGACGGGGCGGGTCGTCGATGGAAACGATACAACAATCGACGGGCTCCATCGCGGTGCTGCTGCGTGAGCACGCCTTTCGCCATCTGTTCATCGAGGAATTGGGATGGGACCACCTCGGCAACACGCTGTATATCACGGTTCATAACCGATCGTATGAGTTGCTTCCGGTTGCACAGAAGCGCGGCCTGGCGGTCTTTCAGTGCGAGCTCGACCGGTTGGAACTCCGCGACCGACGGGTGCTTCGCGGCATTCAACGGATTGTAGCCAAGTCCGCTCACGAGAATCTCGTCATCTACACCGATCCGGGGCGAAGCCGCCAGGTCTGGCAGTGGGCAAGGACGATTGAGGATGGCCGTGCCCTGTTTCACCGTGAACACCCATTTGTTTCCCACCGCCCGCCCGAGGAGTTTCTTCGTCGTTTGCTGAGCCTACGGGTGAGCATCGAGGCCGAGGAGACGGTTTCGCTCGTTCAGGTGAGCAGATCAGTGGCCGATTCCTTTGATCGGACCGCAGACGAGAGGCTTTTTTTCAGGAATCCACGATACCTTTACGAATCCCAGCGCCTGGCCGAAGCATTGGCGATCGGCGGCGTCGAAGCCATGCACCGCTTTGTCCTGTTTCACGATGGTCTCGCGCTGTGGATGGCAAGGCGGTTTGAGGACACGGGCATTGACGCGGACGACCTGGCGCAGATTGCGAGAGTTGGGCTTATTCAGGCGGCGACTCGGTACGACCCGACCCGCGACACCGCCTTCAGCACCTATGCCTTTCATTGGCTGCGTCAGGCCCTCCAGCGGTACATTCCCTCCCACTATCTCGCTGCATCGATGCGGCTTGAGCAGTTCTGGCGCTTCTTTCGACTGAAACAGCGAGCTGATCGCCGCTTCTGGAAAGACGGGGAGCGGTCTGTGCGGATGGGGTTCGAGCGCGCGATGGAGTGCGACACCCTGGTTGGACCGTATTCGCTGGACATCGAGCGCGTTTGGAACACGTCGAGCTACCAGGATTCGCAAGCGGGAATGGAAAAAGTGCGTGCTGTCCCCGACACGCGGCCAATACCCGAAAGCGAGACTGTACGAAAGGAGGAATCGTACATCATCATGCAGGCCATCGACGAATTGGGCCCTGTTGACGCAAGGATCATCCGGGATCGCTTTGGGTTCGACGGCCAGGAACAGACATTGAAGGACTTGGGAATCACGCTCGGACTTACGCGAGAACGAGTCCGACAACGGGAATTCGCCGCACTGAAAAGGCTTGGCAAAGTCCTCCCTGACCGACTCCACCTCCCTGCTCCCCTCGAAGCTCCGCTTACCGACGATCAGAATGGCCAGACGACGGGCTCGTTGGATTCGTCTGCAACCGGATAACAGAACAAATGCACTACGTCGGAGATAGCGGTTTGATCGCGACGCGCAAGGTCGGGCTTCTCTGCTCGCGCCGCTGCCCGGGAACGATCATTGTCCAGACGCTCGACCTTGCGCTTGCCCTGCGCGACTCGGCCGCGACGGTCGTCGGCGGATTTCAGTCGCCGGTCGAGCAAGAGTGCCTCGAAATCCTGCTTCGCGGCGAGCGGCCGGTCATTGTCTGCCCGGCTCGCAGCGTCGAGGATGCGCGTTCCGGCAGTATGGAAGCCAGCCATCGCCGCCGGCCGGGGGCCGATCAAAATAGCAATCCGGCCCTGCGAACGCAGCGCATCAGGAACTTCAAGGCGATCCGCGACGGCGGACCGCTCGACCTGACACTGAGAACGACCAGGAACGGGAGTAAGATGCCCAAATGACCAGGGTCTCCGTCAGCACCGACCTGTTGCAGTGGGCGATGGAGCGCGCCGGCCGGTCGGCGAAGGACCTTGAGCCGAGGTTCCCGAAGCTGGCGCGCTGGCTGGACGGTCGGGAACGGCCCACGCTGAAGCAACTCGAGGAATTCGCACGCGCGACGCACGCGCCCTTCGGGTATTTCTTCCTGCCCCAGCCGCCCGTCGAAGACGTTCCCATTCCGGACTTTCGGACGATACCCGGCGCGGCCGCCCGGCGCCCCAGCCCCGATCTGCTCGACACGATTTACATCTGCCAGCAACGTCAGGAGTGGTATCGCGAGTACGCCCGCATCACGGGCGAGCGGCCGTTTCCTTTCGTTGGGTCGGTAAAGATCACCGACGACGCGGTGACCGTGGCGGCCGACATGGGCGACGCACTTGCTTTCGACCTGGACGAACGCCGGCAGTTGTCCACGTGGACTGACGCACTGCGGCGCTTCATCGAGCAGGCCGACAACCTCGGCGTCCTGGTCATGGTCAGCGGCGTCGTCGGCAGCAACAACCGCCGCAAGCTGGACCCGCGGGAATTCCGCGGTTTCGCCCTCTGCGACCCGCTCGCGCCGCTGGTATTCATCAACGGGGCGGACACCAGGGCCGGACAGATGTTCACGCTGGCCCACGAACTGGCGCACTTGTGGCTCGGCGAGTCGGCGTTGACCGACGTCGAGCCGCGATCCGCTCCCACAAGTGCGGTTGAGCAATGGTGCAATCGCGTCGCCGCGGAATTGCTCGCTCCTTTGGATGCGGTGCGAGCCGAGTATCACGCGGGCGAACCGATTCGCGACGCGATGGATCGCCTGGCCCGCCGCTTCAAGGTGAGCACACTCGTCATCCTGCGGCGCATACATGATGCGGGCGGAATATCCAGGGAACAACTCCGTCGTGAGTACGACGTCGAACTTGATCGGCTCCAGCACGTTTCGCGCGCCCGCGGCGGCGGCGACTTCTACCTCACCACCGCGGCGCGCGTCAGCAGACGATTCGCCCGCGCCTTGGTCTCCAGCACCTGGGAAGGCCGCTCATCGTTCACCGAGGCGTTCGGATTGCTGGGCTTCAAGAAGATGTCCACGTTCCGCGAACTCGGGCAGAGCGTGGGGGTGTCGGTCTGATGGCCTACCTCCTCGACGCCGATGTGTTCATCCGTGCCAAGAACCTGCACTACGGGCTGGACTTCTGCCCGGCGTTCTGGGACTGGTTGATCCGTGAAAATCAGGCGGGCAGGGTCTTCAGCATCGAGAAAGTCGGCGACGAAATCGACGCCGGCGCGGATGAGCTGTCTCGGTGAGCCGCGGCGCGCGCGGACGGGTTCTTCTTGTCGCCGGACGAGGCGACGTTGCGCTCGTTCGCGGCGGTGACGGGTTGGGTGCAAGGCCAAAGCTACGAGGCGTTCGCGATCAGCACGTTCCTCCAGAAGGCAGATTACTACCTCGTATCGCAGGCCCACGCGGGCGGGCACACGGTCGTGACGCACGAAGTGCCTGCCGCTGCGAATCGCAAAATCAAAATTCCCGACGTCTGCATCGGCTTGCGGATCAAGTGCATGTCGCCGTACGAAATGTTGCGGCATGAGCGGGCGCGATTTGTGCTGGGGCGCGAAACAGCTTGATCCAACGCAAGAGGCGACAGGCATTCGGGCCATACTGACGCCGTGATGGCCCGCTCGGCGGAGAAATCGACAGGGCCGCACGCATCAGTAAGCGGCAACAACGTCGTTGAGATCTTGAACACGATCGGCAACGCGGCCCTGCTGAAGACCCGCAAGGTCGCGCATCCGGTTCGCCTTCCCGCATTGCGAGAAAGCCGCTCTGGACCATCGACGATCCGGCCAATGCCCATCTCATGGCGATGGGCGCCCAGGATGCTTCGCGGGCGACGTTTTCTTGGGGCGCTTGAAGCGGATTAGGCAGGTAGCGTCGCTTGGGTATCAGGAAGTGTCCATTTTATCGGGCGAAAAGGATCGGACGCAGCGCCGACTCCCGATGGCGCTCTCGATAACGCGGCTCGCGAGAATGTTACGACTGATTCGTCCGGATTTCCGGGAACAAGCGGTGTCGATTTGACGCCGACCACGGCTTGCAACGCACGGCGTCGGCTGTTATCGTCCCGCCCGCGATGGTTCGCCGTTCGGCGGACCGATCAATTAACCATCAGATCGACGGAGAACCACCCATGAAAGCAAACGGAATCGGCTGTCTGTTGATGGTCGCCGCAACGTCGGCTTTGCTTACCGGTTGCGCCGGCCCCAAGCACGGCATGGCGGACATGAAACCGCCGGAGCGGGCGGCGGAGCTGGACAAGCTCGAGGCTTTTGCCGGCAATTGGGAGTACACGCTGGAGATGACGATGGAGGGCATGGAGAAGCCCGAGACCTACACCGGCACGAGCTACGCCACGTGGGAGTGCGATCGCCGCCTGCTGGTGGAGCGCGTCGAGGGCGACATGGGCGAGATGGGCAAGTTCCACGGGCTGGGCATCTACACGTGGGACCCGCAGGACAAGGTCTACCGCACGTTCTGGTTCAGCAACATGGGTGAGATGGAACACGGAACGATGCGGTACGACGAAGCGACCCATACGTGGACTATGAAGGGAGAGGGTCAGAATCTCGTTACCGGCGAAAGGACCCGCGGCAAGGGAACGTGCAAGGCGTCGGACGCCAATACCATGGAATGGTCCGGAGCCCAGTACGATTCGTGGGGTTGGACGAAGAAGATGGAGATGAAGGGCACCAGCAAGCGGAAGTAGTGCAGCCTTTCACGGAATTCGCATCTTTTGTATTGCGTGGCGGGGGCGTTCCGCCCGCACGACCGGGCTAAACCCGTGCGCACGCGGGGACCCATCCACGCGCGCATCAGATGATGCTCCGATTCCGAGCGCAACCACCAGCGGGCCGCCTGGCGGTGCAACGCGCGCTGCGCGTCAGGACCCGCCGCGCCGGCGGCGGGAGAAACGCGCGGCGATTGGTTCCGGCGGCCTTGTTCGCCTGATGGCGCCGCCCGACCGCGGCGCCGCGGCGGTGACTTTTGTTCATTTCATCGTCATCCCGCCGCCACGCGGCGGGCCGCCCGGCATCAGACGTCAGCCGCCTGCCGCTCGTTGCCACCCATTCCATGTCCCTCTAGAATCCCCGACTGAGCGAACACGCGTCCGCGGCGTAGGGCATCGCGCGGAATTAAGGTGAACGAATGGAAGAGGGGTGGTACGGGCGTCCCGCCCGTCGGGAACGGGCAAGATGCCCGTACCACCCGGGACAATTGAACGGGCAAGATGCCCGTACCACCCGGGACAATCGTTCTGGTTATTTGTGCGCGACTTCTAAGCGTTGATGCGCCTGGCCCCGCTTCGGTCGAGAACATGCGAACCTCTTTCCCCGAACCCTCGCGCTACGTCATGGCCGCGCTGATGGCCTGCGCCGTCGTGTACGGCGTCGGCGCCGCCGCGTACGGAACCGAGTGGGAGTCGCGGAAGATCCGCACCGCCTTTCGTTCGCTGGTCCCGGGCGGTCACACCGCCGGCGCGGCCGACTGGTTGCCCGCCGCCGGCGGAACGCTCGCCGGACTGATCGCGCTGGGCATCCTGTGGCGGCTGGGCATGCGAAGCGACCGGCCGGCGGCCCTGGTGCGCCCGGCGCGGCTGTCGCCGCACGTCGAAAGCCCGCGACTGGCGCTGCGCCGGTCGGCGCTGATTCGCTCTTCCCGCCTGGGCGGGCTGTACGGCCCGTAGCGCTTGATTCCGCGGCAGTGGCATCGCGCCGCGCGATTTCGGGCCATTCTTTCCTTCGCAGATTTCTTGAACGATCCGAAACGAGCGGCAGGTCGCACCGCGGTGCGATCGACGTAGTGCGTTGGCACTCGCGCGGCAGGGACTCGGACGACTGATCGCGTTTGCGCGGGAAAGATTCCGGCGTGTGGTGCGTGCGAGATGGGAATCTCGCACGAGCGGTTGGGGGCAACGTTTGCGGGAAAGGAATTCCGCATGTGGTTGCGGCCGGCCGTTCCCTCACGGTCGCGGTTCGGATCCGACTTTTCACATATTGTTTTACGTTCGCGGCGCAATGAGGACGGCGGACGACAAGAGAATGAACGGGTGATTCGGCGATGATCAATCCGCTGGAACTGATCGGCAACGGCTTCAAGAAAGTCTTCGGCACGCGCAACGACCGCCTGCTGAAGCGTTACAACCGCGCGGTCGACGAGATCAATCCGCTCGAAGCGGAGCTGCGCGGCGACTACGACGAACAGTTCGCGCGCCGCTCGGCGGGCATTGAGCGCGATCCGGGCGAGGACCCCGACGTCGAGGCGAAATATCGCCAGCAGCTTCAGGCCCTGCGCGTCGAGCTGAGCCAGGCGTTGCGCGAGCGGACCGCGTCGCTGAGGCAGCGCCTCGCCGCGGGCGAACCGATCGAGCGCGTTATTTCAGAGGCGTTCGCCCTGGTGCGCGAGGCGTCGCGGCGCGCCCAGAATCACCGCCACTTCGACTGTCAGCTCGTCGGCGGGCAGGTGCTGTTCGAGGGCAAAGTGGCCGAGATGAAGACGGGCGAGGGCAAGACCATCGTCTGCCACCTGGCCGCCTTCCTGAAGTATTTGCAGGGAAAAAAGGTCCACATCGTCACGGTCAACGACTACCTGGTGCAGCGCGACGCCCAGTTCGCCCGGCCGATCTTCGAGCTGCTGGGCGTGACGGTGGGTTACATTCAGTCGCAGGTCGATCCCGGCGGCTACGAGGGCGTGCGGCAGAAGGCCTACGCCTGCGACATCACCTACGGCACCAACAACGAGTTCGGTTTCGACTATCTGCGCGACAACATGAAGATCCGGCCCGAGGCGCAGGTGCAGCAGAACCGGCTCGAATACGCCGTCGTCGACGAAGTCGACAGCATCCTCATCGACGAGGCCCGCACGCCGCTGATCATCTCCGGTCCGGCCGAAGACGACGTGACGCGCTACCGCACCGCCGACGCCGTCGCGCGAACGATCATCGAGAAGCAGCAGGAAGCCAACCGCGAGACGGCCGCGCGCGTGCGAAGCTGGGGTGACGATCCGCCCGAGGCGTGGCGCAAGCATCCCAAGTTCGAGGAAGCGCTCAAGAAGTTCCGCACCGATCCGCTGTGGATCAACGAGGACATGGCCGAATCGCTGGGCCACAAGCAGCTTTTCGTCGTGGCCCGCGAACGAAAGAGCGTGCACCTGACGCACGAGGGCGTCTCGGCCGCTCAGGAAACCCTCGGCGTCGGCAGCCTGTACGTCGGCGCCAACATGGAATGGCCGCACCTGATCGAAAGCGCCGTGCGCGGACACGTCGTCTATGAGAAGGACGTCGACTACGTCGTCAAGGACGGCGAAGTCATCATCGTCGACGAGTTCACCGGCCGCCTGATGCACGGGCGGCAGTGGTCCGACGGCCTGCACCAGGCGATCGAGGCCAAGGAGCGCGTTCGCATCAAGGAGGAGACGCAGACGCTGGCGACGATCACGCTTCAGAATTTCTTCAAGCTCTATCAGTCGATCGCGGGCATGACCGGCACGGCGATGACCGAGGCCGACGAGTTCATGAAGATCTACAAGCTCGACGTGGTAGCCGTCCCGACGAACCGGCCGGTGAACCGCGTCGATCACAACGACCGCATCTACAAGACGGTCGACGACAAGTACAAGTGGATTGTTGAGGAAATTCACGACATTCGCGAATGCGGCCGGCCCAACGACGCCGTGATGCTCGAACGCGCCCTGATCGCCCTGCGGCAGGTCGCACACGGCGATGCCGCCATGGCCGAGCGCATCGATGCGGCGCTGGCGGCTTTCGCCGAGGCGCAGGAGAACAAGGACGAAGCGAAACACTCCGAGCTGGCGGCCCATGCCATCGAGCTGATGACCGCGGCGTTCGACGAGGGGATGGGCAATCTGTCGCGCGGCCGGCCGATATTGGTCGGCACGACCAGCATCGAGAACTCCGAGAAGCTTTCGGGTCTGCTGACGAAGCGCTACGGCATCGAGCACGAAGTGCTCAACGCCAAGCAGCACGCCCGCGAGGCCGAAATCGTCGCCAAGGCCGGCCATCGCACGCCGGCGGTGCGCGGGGACAAGCGGCCGCGCGGCAACGTGACGATCGCGACGAACATGGCCGGCCGCGGCACGGACATCAAGCTCGAAAAGGGCGTGGTCTACGAGAAGTGCATCGGCGATCTGGGTCCGCCGGACGATTCGTCGCCGGCGGCGTCGCGGCATTGGACGTGGCACGAGCCGGGCGTGATCGGCACCAAGTGCTGCGTCTATTGTCCGGATTACGACGCGCGAACCAACTGCGCGCACTGCTGGAAGCCGAAGCTCGATCCGCGCTTTCCGCTGATGGGCCGCACCGTGTGTCCCGTGTCGGCGCCGTGCGGACTGCACATCGTCGGCACCGAGCGGCACGAGTCGCGCCGCATCGACAACCAGCTCCGCGGTCGCGCCGGCCGGCAGGGCGATCCCGGCACGAGCCAGTTCTTCCTGTCGATCAGCGACGAACTGATGCGCATGTTCATGGGCGACAAGATGCTGTGGCTGCTGGAGCGGTTCGGCTTCGAGGAAGGGATGGCGATCGAGCACCGCAGCGTCAACAAGGCGATCGAGCGGGCGCAGAAGAAGGTCGAGGAGCGGAACTTCTCGATCCGCAAACATCTGCTGGAATATGACGAGGTGATGGACCATCAGCGGCGCGTCTTCTATCAGCAGCGGCAGTCGATCCTCGAGCGGCGCGGACTGACCGCGCTGATCTGGAAAATGATCGACGAGGCGATCGACGACGCGGTGAAGAAGTACCTGTCGCCGACCTATGCGGGCGAGTGCATCGCGTCGCTGGTGCGGTCGCGGCTGGAGTGCACGCTGAACCCCAAGCGGCTGGCGATGGACGATTTCCGGGCGCTTCAGGAACAGATTCGCGAAGCGGCCCGCGAGGAGTCTCGCAATCAGATCGGCATCACGGTCGGCGAGTACCTCGATCCGGACGTCGAGCCGGAGCAATGGGACATCCGCGGCCTGGCGCGGTGGGCCGAGACGCGCTTCGGGGCGAGCGTCTCGCAGAACCAGTTGCGCAAAATGTCGACCGAGGAGATTCAGGCGCTGCTGGTCGAAGCCGCCGAAAAACACATCGACGAGGAAGACCTGTCGGCGCTCGAGCCGTTCCTGGCGCCCGACTACGGCCGGACGGCGCTGCTCGACTGGGCGCGCCAGAAATTCGGCATCGACTTTCGGCCGGACGACTTCGCCGACGTCGAAAACGACCGTGTCGAAGCGGTGTTGGCCGAGAAGCTCAAGGCGGAGTATCGCCGTCGCGAAGTGAGATACCCCGTCGAGTGGATTCTCGAGCGCACGCTGGGGCAGATGACCGGCGACAGCGCCTACGCGGTCGAGAACCTCGTCAACTGGGTCAACTACAAGTTCAACGTCGGCTGGACCGTCGACACCGTCCGCAACCGCGAGCCGCGCGAACTGGCCGAGCTGCTGCTTCAGCTCAGCGTCGACTACTCCACCAACGGCAAGCTCGAAGCCGAGATCGACCAGGCCCTGGCCGCCGAAAGCGACGTGCGCGACTGGGCCGCGCGGCGCTTCGGCCGGCTGTTCGACGCGCGGGCCTACGACGAAGCATTCGGCGGCAACGGCGTCAACCGCGCCGAGCAACGCGACTTCATGCTGCGCACCGGCCGCGCCATGCTGCGGCACGAGCTGTCGATGCTCGAACAATACGTGCTGCTCCAGACCTACGACCAGGCCTGGAAGGACCACATGCACGCGATGGACATGCTTAAGGAGGCCATCGGCCTGCGCGCCTACGCCGAGCAGGATCCCAAGATCGCGTATAAGCGCGAAGGCTTCCGCATGTTCAACGAGATGATGCAGAACGTGCGCGAAAAGGTCACGTCGATCATCTTCCGGGCGCGGCTGACCGACGACAGCGCGGCCCGCAGCGCCTACCGGATCGGCGCGGCGCGGCACGACGACGCCACCAACGCCGGGCTGTCGCGGCAGGCCGACGCCGACCGCGCCGCCGGACTGCGGAGCCAGGGCGAGCAGCGCGTCGTGGACCCGATTCGGCGCGACCAGCCGCGCGTGGGGCGCAACGATCCGTGCCCGTGCGGCAGCGGGAAGAAGTACAAGCAGTGCCATGGGAAGAAGGGATAGCAGCGGGGAAAGTCGAAAGTCGAAACGAAACGTCGAAAAGTCGATAAGTCAAAACAGGGAACAGTGAACAGGGAACAGCAGACGGGCAAGGAGGGGAGCGACGGAGCGGCCTCCGCGCAGGCGGGCGAGCGACGACGGGGAGTCATGAGGGTGACGATTGTCGGGCCTGGCCATGGACGTAGGTCCACCTCGTCCACGTCGTCCATGCCGTCCATTGGGTCCATTCCGTCCGCGTCACGCGACGCCGCGTAAGACTGGATTCCCGCCTGAGCGGGAATGACGGATTACGGCCGGCAACTGACCAGTGCCTACAGCTCAAGGCTTATGCCTTACATCGAATGGTCCGCGCGGCGGCCCCTGGGGTTCCGTGTATAATCCCCGCGCGCGGCGGACGGTCGTGACGAATTCAACCACGAGGGCGCGCGGGGCGGCGCGCGGCCCCTGCCTTGTTATTCGGGGATTCCTGCATGAAGGTGCTGGTGACAGGCGGCGCCGGTTACGTCGGCAGCCACGCCGTCCGCGCGCTGGTCGACGCCGGACATGAAGTGCTCGTGCTCGACAACCTCTGCGCCGGTCATGCGCGGGCCGTTGATCGGCGGGCGCGGCTGATCGTCGGCGACGTGGGCGATTCGGCGCTGACCGGCAGCCTGATGGCGCGCGAGCGGTTCGACGCCGTCATGCACTTCGCCGCGTACATTGAAGTCGGCGAGTCGGTCAAGGATCCGCTGAAGTTCTACGACAACAACGTGGGCAACACCGTGCGGCTGCTGATGCAGATGCAGCGGCACGACATCCGACGCATGGTCTTCAGCTCGACCTGCGCGCTGTACGGCATTCCCGAGAGGACGCCGATCTCCGAGGACGTGCCGCGCCGGCCGGAAAGCCCGTATGCGCGGGTGAAGCTGGCGGTCGAGTGGGCGCTGGCCGATTCGTGTGCCGCGTGGGGACTGGGTTTCGCGGCGCTGCGGTACTTCAACGCCGCCGGAGCGTCGGCCGCGGCCGACATCGGCGAGGACCACGATCCCGAGACGCACCTGATTCCCAACGTGCTCAAGGTCGCTCTGGGTCAGAAGGACGCGGTGATGCTGTTCGGGACCGATTACGACACGCCGGACGGCACGTGCATTCGTGACTACATTCATGTCGAGGACCTGGCGGACGCCCACGTGCGGGCGCTGGCGGCGCTGAAGCCGGGCGAGCAGCGCCACTACAACACCGGAACGGGCCACGGCGCGAGCGTGCGCGAAGTGATCGACGCGGCCCGCGCCGTGACGGGCCATCCGATTCCGGTGCGCGAGTGCCCGCGCCGCGCCGGCGACGTGCCGCGGCTGTTCGCCGATGCCGGGTTGATTCGGGCCGAACTGGGCTGGACGCCGCGATTCACCAACTTGCGCGACATCGTCGCCAGCGCGTGGAAATGGCACTCGACGCATCCGCTGGGTTTCAACGATCGGGCGGCGAAATCGGCGAGCTGAAGAACAGGCCGGCTACGAGCTTGAGTTGTTCGTCGGGGCGGCACGGACAAGCCCTCGCGCCGGACAGGCATGGCGATTTCGAGAAACGCTCTCGCGAGGGCTTGGCCGTGTGCCGCTCCGCGTGGCACGGGCTTGCAGCCCGTGCGTCGCCGCGCTTCGCGCGAAACCCGCAGTAAGAGTATGCTGATGCCGCACCCACCATGTTTCGCCGCACATCGGGGGCGCCGCGACGCCGGCACATGAAGAATCGCAGGAACCATACCGCATGGCGGTGAAGTCCGCTCCTACCGCCGACGGATGCACCGGCCGCGACACGACGTCGCGGCGGCATCTGCCGCTGAAGGTCATCGACGCCGAGAACGTCCGCGCCGGCCGCGTGCGCGCCTCGCGCATGGGCAAGCGCCGCGCCGCCGTGCTGATCGCGCTCAACGTGCTGATGATCGCGCACGTCATTCAGTGGTGGATCAGCGGGCGCACCGTGTCGCCCATCGAGCCGTCGGAGACGATGTACACGCTGCGCGACGGCGCCATCAACGCCGGCTTCATCTTCTTTTCGCTCGCACTGCTCTCGACGCTGATCCTCGGCCGCTGGGTGTGCGGCTGGGGCTGTCACATCGTCGCGTTGCAGGACCTGTGCGGCTGGATGATGAAGAAAGTCGGCGTGCGGCCCAAACCGTTCCGTTCGCGCGTGCTGATGTTCGTGCCGCTGCTGGCGGCGCTCTACATGTTCGTGTACACCCCGCTCGAACCGCGCCTGTTCGCGCCGCCGCCGCACGACAAGTTCCCCGGCTTTTCGAACCACCTGATGACCGAGGGTTTCTGGGACACGTTTCCCGATCCGTGGGTGGCCGTGCCGTTCCTGTTCCTGTGCGGCTTCGCGGTCGTCTATTTTCTGGGCGCCAAGGGCTACTGCACCAACGCCTGTCCCTACGGCGGGTTCTTCGGCCTGCTCGATCAGCTTGCGCCCGGCCGCATCCGCGTCACCGACGACTGCGCCCAGTGCGGCCATTGCACCGCCGTTTGCACCTCCAACGTCAAGGTCCACGCCGAGGTGCGCGATTACGGCATGGTCGTCGATCCCGGCTGCATGAAGTGCATGGACTGTGTCAGCGTTTGTCCCAACGACGCGCTGTATTTCGGCTTCGGCCGGCCCAAGATTCTGGCCGTCCAGCGCACCGACAAGCAGGGCCGCGCCGCCTGGTCGCTGACCGGCCGCGAAGAGCTGCTGGCCGTCGCCGCGTTCGCCGTCGGCTTCTTCGCCTGGCGCAGCATTTACGATGCCGTGCCGTTTCTGATGGCGCTGGCCGTCGGCGGCATCATGGCGTTTTGTGCGGTGAAGCTGCTGCACCTGGCGCGGCGGCGCAATGTGTCGATTCAGAATATCGAGTTGAAGTCGGGCGACCGGCTGCGCCCGGTCGGGAAGCTCTTCGTCGCGGCGGTGTTGGTGGCGCTCGCGTTGACGGGGCACAGCGGATACATCCGCTATCACGAGTTTGCCGGCAACCGGGCGTATGCCCGCGTCAACGACTTCTTCTATCAGCACAACATGCCCGAGGAAGTGATCCTCGACTCGCCCGAGCTTCCGCGGCTGCGGACGGCGGAATTCGACGAGGCCGTGCGGCGCGGCTTGACGCATTTCTCGCGCTGCGAGGATCGCGGACTGCTGGGCAGCGCCGACACGCGGATCAAGCTTGGCTGGTTGCACTTTCTCAACGGGGCGCTGGACGAGTCGGCTGGGTTTTTCGAAGCGGCGCGGCCGATGGTTCGGCCCAAGCTGCGCGGCACGATCGACTTTTATCTCGGCGGCGTGTATGCCCGGCAGGGCCGGATCGAGGAAGCCGTTTTGGCCTATTCATCGGCCGGTGAGGGCGGGACGTATGCGTTTGCGGCACTGGTCAAGCAGGGCGACTTGCTGGCGATGCTGGGTCGCCTGCCCGAGGCGGTCGAGGTGTGGCGGCGCGTGGCGCGGATTGCGCCGCGGTTCGCGCCGGCGCATCACAATCTCGGCGCGGCGCTGCGCCGCCTGAACCGGGTGCCCGAGGCGCTGGAGCATTACGAGGCGGCATTGAACCTCATGCCGCACGATCCCGACACGCATTTTGAGGTGGGCGACCTGTTGACGCAGCTCGGCCGCGGCGAGGAGGCCCGCCCGCACTACGTCGAAGCGGCGGAACATTATCGCGAGCTGGCGGCGCGGCGGCCGAACGACGCGAAGCTGCACTTTCAGACCGGCGTGGCGTTGACGCGCCTGGGCGACGAGCAGGCCGCGGCGGGGTTCTTCGCGAAGGCGGTAGAATTGGACTCGCGGTATCGTGAATTTCTCGAAGGCGGGGAGTAGGGTCCGCTCGGCGGACCGTCAGCCGGCAGCCATCAGCGGGTCGCCGTCGGTTTGTGCGCGCACACGACGGATTTGAGATTTGAGTCTTGAGATGATGAATCTGATATCGTAATTCCGAAACCGTTGAATCCGCGATCCCTGAACTCGACTCTCTGATCTGACATTTCAAATCTCGAATCCCGGAGCGCGTTTTACAAGCCCGATTCAAGGCGGACGGTTGCAGCCGGACGTTTCGCTCCAGGTGACGACAACCCGCCGCTCCCGTCACGCTCCCGCCTTGGTCGCGTTCAGGATCGCGGTTCGGGGCAGGCTTCTCAGACACGCGCTCAGATTTCACATCTCAGATGTCGAATCTCCCATCACCCGTCACCGACGGCGAACGGGCGGCGGCGTGACTGTCCGCACGCGGGCGATCACATCCGCCGCACCACCATCGTGCCCCGCGGTTGGCCGGGCTGCGTGAGAATCGCATACCGCATCTTTGTCTTCTTTCGCCACTGCGAGGGGTGCGATTCGCGGCCGCGGTCGGCGTCCTGCGTGGCCTCGTTTTTCTCGGTCGCCGCCGGCGCGCCGTCGCGATTCAACCGCCGCGTGTCGCGTGCCGAGGTGTCGCGGTCCGAGATGCGCTGCGGCGCGAGCGGCGGCTCGGTGTTCAGGCAGCCGACCATGAACCAGGCGGCCAGCAGATTGAGCGCCCACAGCGTGCGGACGGACGGGCGTTTTGCAGTCATGGCGCAGTTCCCCCATGCGCGGCGCGGCCCTCCGCGCCGGTTCGCGGGCCTCTTCGATCGACGATTCAGGGCTGTGAATGCGCCTCAGCAGGCGGGCAGGGCGACCGGCCGGAACCGGCCGGCGCCTCTGTTCCTTCCATCGTTTCGCGGGGCCGCTGACGTGAGCAAACGGCGGGGCCGATCTACAGAAACAGCCCGCGAAGCTCCAAACTCCCCGCGCCGGCCGCTATAATCAGGGTCGTCGCGCCGATTCCGGGAATGCGCGGCGATCCGGCTCCGATATTCATGTGTGACGGCCCTTCGGAGTGACAAGCATGACCCTGCTCGAATCCCAGGTGCGTTCGGCCCAACAACGGCTCTGGATCAACCGCTGGCTGCACGCGATCGGCTGGTCCATGGCCGCCGCCGCCACGGTCTGGACGCTGACGATCTGCGTGATTCGGCTGCTCGGGCTGAGCTGGCCGGAGATCGAGCTGGGCTACATCGCCCTGGGCGCGGGCGTACTCGGCTCGATCGTGTGGCTGACGATCACGCGCGAGTCGACGGCGCGGGCGGCCGAGGCGGTGGACGAGGCGGCGGGGTTGAAGGAGCGCGTGTCGTCGAGCCTTTATTGCCGCAGCGTGGCCGATCCGTTCGCGCAGGCCGTCGTTCAAGATGCGCAACGTTCCATCGCCGGCATCCACGCCGCACGGCTGATCCCCATTCGCTGGTCGCGGTCGCTGACCTATGGCGTGTGCGGCGCGGCGCTGGCGGCGCTGTGTTTCTGGCTGCTGCCGCGCTACGACCTGCTGAACCAGGCCCGCGCCGACGAAATCAGCTCGCGCCAGCGGCAGCAGCGCGAGATCGTGCAGGCCGCCATCGCCGAAGAGGTCAAATCGCTGAAAGACGTGGCCGAGGCGCATCCCGATCTCAAGGACTCCGACGCGCTGAAGGAGCTGGACGAATTGTCGCGGGCCGAGCGGATGAACGTTCCGCCCGATGCGCTGCGGCGCGAGGCAATCAGCAAGCTCGACCGGTTGAGTGATCAGTTGAAGGACAAGGCGCAGTCCGACCGTTACTCGGCGCTGGACGCGATGAAGCAGATGATGTCGCGCACCGATCCGCTTTCCGATCCGAATTCGCCGGTGTCGGAACTGCGCGATGCGTTGAAAGAGGGCGACTACGAGGCGGCGCAGAACGCCCTCAAGAAAATGCAGGAACAGTTGGCCAAGCGCGACCGCACGCCCAAGGACCGCGAGCAGGCCCAGCAGTTGCAGAAGCAGATGCAGCAGCTTGCCCAGCAGATGCAGCAGCTTCAAGATCAGAAGACCGCCGAAAAAATGCAGCAGGCCGGCGCGTCGCCCGAGGACGTCAAGCGCATGCTCGACGCGCTGACGAAAAAAGACACGAAACAGGCCGAAGAGCTGGCAAAGAAGATACAGGAGCAGATGCAGAAGCAGGGCATGACCGCCGAACAAGCCCAGCAGTTGATGGAGCAGCTCAAGAAGAACCAGGAAGCCTGCGGTAGCTGCAACAAGATGGGCGAGAAGCTCGATCAGGCCCAGCAGGCCATGCAGCAGGGGCAGAGCCAGCAGGCGCAAGAGTCGATGGAGCAGGCCGGCGAGATGCTCAACGACATGGAGTCGCTCTCGCAGGAACTGGGCGAGCTGGAGACGCAGTTGTCGGAGCTTGAGGAGCTGCGCGACGAGCTGGACAAGCAACAGCAGCAGGAAGAGCAGGACAAGTGCGAACAGTGCAATGGCCGCGGTCAGAAGAACGGCAAGCCCTGTCCCGGCTGCGGCGGTCAGGGAAACAAGGGCGGCAAGGGCGACTGGGCCAAGGGGCGCGGCCAGGGCGCCGGCGCGCGTGAGCGAGCCGAGTCGGGCGACGTCGATTTCGTGAAGAAGAAGGCGAAGATCAAGACCGGCAAGGGCGACGTGATCGGCAAGATGTTCGTCAAGGGGCAGCAACTCAAGGGCGAGGCACAGGCCGAATTCCGCGAACAGTCCGACGCCGCCGAGCGCGATGCGACCGACGTCATCAACAAAGAGCGCGTGCCGCGCTCTTATCACAAGGCGCTGAAGACCTACTTCGATCGGCTGGGCGATCTGCCCGAGAAGGACAAGCCGCCGGCCGCGGCGGGTGATTCGAAGAAGTAACCGCGTGGCACGGGCTTGCAGCCCGTGTAGCACAGCCGCCCTCGGCTGTGTCGCATTGCACGCCCGCAGCGCCTCGAACGGGAAAACGCTTACTTACATGCGCGTCTCGTTTTCCGCGTGGCACGGGCTTGCAGCCCGTGCGAATCCGCGCCGCGCGGCCCCTGCCTTCGCGGGGGCAGGCGTCAGCGAGCGGGATTCGCGCGCCGGAAGCGAATGTGAGTTGACTGTTGATTTCGTGGACGCCCGAAGCCTGTCGGCGCGCCGGGCGGATGGTGCGCGATAGCGACGTTGCCCGCAAGGTGGTGGCGCCCGATCCCGCTCGCTGACGCTTCGCGGCTCGGATACACCGCATTGCTGGCGCTGGCGTCCTGGATCAAAGAAACGGGCAACGCTTACTTTCGTGTGCGTCTTGTTTTCCGCGTGGCACGGGCTTTCAGCCCGTGCGAATCCGCCGCGCGGCCCCCGCCTTCGCGGGGGCAGGCGTCAGCAAGCGGGATTCGCGCGCCGGAAGCGAATGTGAGTTGACTGTTGATTTCGTGGACGCCCGAAGCCTGTCGGCGCGCCGGGCGGATGGTGCGCGATAGCGACGTTGCCCG
>WYBU01000039.1 GCA_011525745.1 Planctomycetaceae bacterium
CTGATCCGCAGTCATGACAGGGTCTCCTGATTTTGGCTTCAGGAGAGCGCGCTCCCAACATTGCCTTCCAAGGACCCATCGGCTCGACACCCCAAAAAACTTGAGCAACAATAGCGCTGTCGTACTACTGTTCAATCTGGGAGGCGCGCAATATCATGTAACGCGTACTCGAACTCGACAAAGCGAATCAAGCCGATGGCGCGAAGCACGCTGATTCGGCCTTGCCGTTGCTCGGGTTTAGGGTCGGCGGAGTCGCTGCGTTCCAACAGCACGCGGCGCGAGGCCATCGGCATCTCCGGGCAGAAGTCGATGCCGACGAAGGCCTCCGCTTGGCTGCCAGCACATCGTCCGGCGGATCGGGCCGGAGTGGCCCGCTACTTGTTACATACGCCGCAAGTTGACTGAGTGGTTGCTTCCGAGCGCATGAATGTCCAGCATTGTGAAGAGGGCCGAGCGGAGGCATCACCGGCTGACGTAGCCGTCGTCCGAGCAAAGGGTGAACGTCACCTGCGTTCCGCGACCCGCTGCGCTCTCGATCGTGATCTCGCCGGAATGGGCGTGGACGATGGAGCGGGAGATCGCCAGGCCCAGGCCGACGCTGCGGGCATCCGCATCTTGGGCGGCAGCTCGGGCGCGATCGACCCGAAAGAACCGTTCGAATACGTGAGGTAGATCGTCCGCGGGAATGCCGGGGCCAGTATCGATGATGCTCGTGGAGACCACGCCGTTCCGACGATGAATGTTCACGTTCACCGTGCCCGCGCCGCCCATGTACTTGATGGCGTTGTCCAGGAGATTGCTGATCAGCCGGCGGATTTTTCCGGGATCGGCGCGAATCCAAACATCTTCGTGGGGATCGACGGCGATGTCGATGCCGCGATCAGAAGCCAGGGGCCGATACAGCTCCACCACGTCCTCAACGACACTCGGGAAGCAGAATCGTTCGAACCGTAACGGCTCCTGTCCGGCGTCGAGCCTGGCCAGAAGCAAAAGATCGTCGGTAACGCGCGCGAGGACGCGGTAATACTCCAGGCTCTGCTCGATGACGACACGAAGCTGCTCCTGGGTGCGCGGCTGCCCTAGGGCGAGTTCCGCACTTCCCTTTAACGCAGTCAAAGGGGTGCGAAGCTCATGGGCAGCATCGGCCGTAAATTGCTGTATCTGCCGGAAGCTCCGCTCGACCCGCTCCAACATGTCATTGAGCGTATTTGCCAGATCATCTAGTTCGTCCTTCGCGCCGGAACGAGGCAGGCGCTTCGAAAGCTGCCGAGCACCGATTTGCCTTGCGGTTCGCGTTATGGCTGCCACAGGCCGCAAGCTTCTTCCTGCGACGGCGCGCCCTCCCAGAACGGACAGAAGCGCGGCCAGAAGCATCGCCAGAAGGCAAACGACCCGACAGATCGCCAAGGATTGTTCCACCCGATCCAGCAGATATGCTGCCTGGACAATCACCTCTCCTTGCCTTCGGAGATTCGCCCACTGACTACAAACACGAATCGACGAGGATCCCGAAGGTGATCCGAGAGTCTCGAACCACACGCGAGAGTCGTCGCTCGGCGTTGCCTCGACAGGTTGCCACGGATTCGGGAACCGATCTTCGGGATCACTCGTGATCAGCAACCGGCCGGTGGCGTCGAGAAGTCGGAATCGAAGGTCCGCTCCGAAGCGACTTCCGAGTTCGGCGCGAATCTCCTGCTCGATCTCCCCAAGACCGTCCTCTTCATCGTGGGCGAGAATTGCCTTGAATTCCTGAACCTCGCCCTGGAGAAAAGCATCCACCTCCCGATGCAGGGATACGTGCAGGCCGACATACAAAGCAACGCACACTAAAAGGCACACGGTAAGCGTGATGCAAGCTGCAAACAGCGTGATGCGGCTTCGCACGCTCAGCGGCACCTGGCAACTCCTAGTCAGTACGAAGGACGAAGCCGACGCTTCGGATCGTATGAATGAGCGGCGATGCAAATCCGTAGTCGATTTTCTTCCTGAGGCGCGTCATCTGAACGTCGATGACGTTGGTGAGCGGATCCTGGTTCATATCCCAGACCTTTTCGAGAATCATGCTCCGCGTGACGACGTGACCGGCGTTCCGAGCCATGTATTCGAGCAAGGCAAACTCCTTCGCGGAAAGATCGATGCGTTTGCCTGCGCGGGTCACGTACCGCGTGACAAGATCGACCACGAGGTCGCCGACGCGGATCGGGTTCAGCGGAACCGACGATGCGCGACGCATCAGGGCACGTATGCGGGCCAGAAGTTCACTCGGACTGAAGGGCTTCACGAGGTAGTCGTCGGCCCCGCAGTCGAGCCCGGTAACCCGGTCGTCCACGGCGTCGCGAGCGGTCAGGCAAATTACGGGCGTCCGGATTCCGTTCGCACGCAGCCCGCGGAGGACGCTGAAGCCGTCGCGGATCGGCAGCATGAGATCCAAGACGATGAAATCGTACGGCTCGTTGGTTGCGAGTCGGTATCCTTCGTCGCCATCGCGAGCCCCATCAACGGCGATGGAGACCTCACGAAGGCACCCCTCGACGAAGGAGGCGACCACGGGTTCGTCCTCGATGACCAAGGCGCGCACGACCATCCTCCCGGGCGGCAACCGCTGACGCTGCCTCAAGAGCCCTCCGAGGCGGATGCAGTGTAGGAGCGTGGGCCCCCGGCGTCCACTCGCCTCAAGTCGTCAAGGCGTTTCGCTGAGGGCTTTCCTTTCAGAAATGTAATCCTCATGTAGCAGTGGGGAAAGGGCCCTGTCGTACCATTCCAATCGTGCCGCCGAGGGCGCGGTGCCCGAGGCTGCGCATCGTCCCATGAGCCCGATGGATTCGGGAGGATGTTGACATGACGAAACGAAGGAGCATCGCAATCGTTGCCTTCGCAATCACCGTGGCGACCAGCCTCGCACTCGTTCGCGCGCAGGGGCAACCGAAGTCGCAAGAGCAGGAGCGAGAGGTTCGGGAGGCCGAGGTGCCCAAGGCGGCTCTCGCGGCGCTGAAAAAGCTCGCCGGCACGAATCCGATCGTTGAGTTCGCGGAGGAAATCGAACACGGGGTCACGTACTACGAGGGGTCGTGGAAGGGACCGAACGGCAATGTAGACGTGCTGGTGACAACGGCGGGCGACGTCGTCGAGATCGAAGAAGTCGTTCCAATCGGTGAAGTACCCAAGCCCGTGCTTGACAAAGCGCGCCGTGCGGCGGGCGAGGATGCGAAGCTCTATGTCGAGAAGAAGACGGTCATCTTCTACGAGGTGAAATACCGCAAAGACGATCGCCGGCACGAAGTGTTGCTTTCCCCCGATGGGCGAGAGCACGAACACGAGGAGGAGCAAACGAAGGAGGGTGAAGACGACGACTAGAAAACGCGTACCTGCTGGTAGGCGCACCGCTTCGATGACGTCCGGCGGCGAACGGTAATCCGGGCGTCTGTTCAAGGAGCAACCGCATGTCGCCCAAGACATGGATGTTCTCGAAGTTGATTGTGGTCCTCCTCGTCGTGTCCTGGCACAATCCCGCGCGAGGACAACCGGCGTCTGTGGGTCCGAAGCAACAAGCCCACGTGCCAGGCCGCGCCTCAGCACTTCCGAAGAACGACTTCCGGTTTGACCTGGCGCCTGAACCCGGCGCGCTGAGCCTGGCGCAGGCGGAGCCGCGACAGGCGCGCATTTTAGAAGAGGGCACTGGTTCACCCCAGAGCGAGGAGTCGGCCGCGCCGCTTAGTCTGAACTATGAGCTGGCCGGCCCATATCACCTTCGAAGCGCCGCCCCCGAGCCTCCTGGCGAACTGGTTATCAAGAACATTTTCGGTTGGAGCACTGCCAGGGACGGCAGCGACGATGATGCCGAGTACGAGCTGGAAATCGAATGGGGCATCGTCCCCAACCACGAGCTGATCTTCGAGGTGCCTGTCGAAATGGGCGACGGCAGCGTCACGGGCAACGGTGACGCCGAGGTGGGCTGGCACTGGCGACTGTGGGAAGAAAAAGACTGGGTGCCCGCGTTCGGCATGCGCAACTTCGTCCGCCTTCCGACCGGAGTGGACTCCAGCGGCGTCGACTATGAGTGGATCGGGCTGATCACCAAGAGCATCGTGCCGGGGACGCTGCGATTCAATGCCAATCCGTTCATCAAGTCCGTCAACGGCGACAACGAGCCGGATGCGCGGCATTTTCTATGGGGCGGCTCGCTGGGCCTCGATTGGCGCGTCCGCGACGATCTCATCCTCGTCGGCCTGTACCGATATGAGGCCGGCGAGATCGAGGGGACGCGCGATAATCACACGCTCGAACTCGGCGCGGACTGGAAGATCGCCGAACACCACAAGGTCGGGTTCGCAACCGAGATCGGCCTCGACGGCGACAGCAACGGACCGGCACTGGGCGCGAAGTTCAGCTACATGATCTCGTTCTGATCGAACCGCCCGAACACTCTACCACAGACGAGGCATCCAGAATGCCTTCCATCAGGTTGACTTTATGCCAAGGCGTTCCTCTCGTTCGATCACTCACACCGGCTGCCTCGCACGAACGCTGCTTATCGCGTTTGTTGCCGCCGGGTCAGGATGTGCCTCCGTCGTTCCCCGTACTGACTTCGCGCAAGCTGCGGCGGGGGCCAAGGAACGGCTCGGCGTCGAAGACGTGTACGACCCGACCGCCGAGTCCCTCATTGAACAGAAAGTCAGCGCCCTCCTCGCCGACGGCCTGACGGTCGACGAGGCCGTATCTGTCGCACTGATCAACAATCGTTCCTTTCAGGCCCTGTTTCAGACGATCGGCGCCTCGCGCGCCGAGGTCGTGCAGTCCGGTCTCCTGACCAATCCGTCCGTGACGATCGGCGCCCGGTTTCCCGAGGGCGGCGGGCGGTCGGAACTGACGCTCGGGCTGGCCCAGCAGCTCGTCGATCTCTGGCAGATCCCCGTGCGAAAACGAGTCGCGGAAGCAGAACTCCAGCAGACCATCATGTCGGTGCTGCACGAAGCGGTTCACATCGCCGCCGAAACGCGCAGCCGGTGCCACGACCTGTTGTGGCGCGAGCGCGCCGAAAAACTGGCTCGCGAGAATCTGGAGGTGGCAACCCAATCCGCGGCCGTCGCGGAGGCTCGGTTGAGAATCGGCGATGCAACTCCGCTGGAAGCCGGTCTCGTTCGTACGAAGGCCCATGAAGCTCAAGACGCGGTGTGGGTCGCGCAGCGCGAACGCGAGAAGGCTCAATCCTCGTTGGCACAGGTATTGGGACTGGCTCGCTCGTCACGGAGTTGGAGCCTCATCGACGAACCTCAGCATCCATCGGCAGAGATTCCCAGCGATGATGGGCTCCTCGATTTGGCCTTGAAGGAGCGATTCGATGTTCGAATTGCGGGAGCCCGTGTGAATGCGGCCGCGGATCGCGTGGAGTTGGAGTTGCTCCGCGTGTTTCCCAGCGTCGAGATCGGTCTGAATGCTGAACGCACCGAGCGCCGAGCGCTCCCCGGCCGAAAAGTTCTTGCCGACACCGCTCGTGCTTCCGTGGCGGCAGGTCAGCTTACAGCGCCTTCCATCGAATCACGCGGCCAACGCGACTTGGCCCGCCGCCAGATCATTGACGCCATTCTGGGCCCCAGCGTCCAACTGACGCTTCCCATTTGGGATCAAAACCAGGCGCAGATCGCCAAGGCCCGGTCCGACCTCGCCCGTGCCGTAAAGGAACAGGAGTCGTTGATGGACTCCGTGGCCACGGAACTGCGCCGAGCCGCGACGGACGCGCGAATTGCGCGGCAGAGGGTTCAACACTTTGAAGCAACTGTACTGCCGCAGGTCGAGACCAATCTCAAGAGCGCCAGGAGTCAATACGAGAGGGGCGAGGAGAGCGTCGTTGTCCTGCTGGAGGCACAGGAAGAGGCATTTCGTCAGAAGGGGGCCGCGCTGGACGCGCGGCGAGAAGACCGGCAAGCGCTCACTGAATTGCAGCGCGCCGTGGGAGGCAGGCTGCCGCTCACCGCCACAAGCCGGCCGGCGAGGGTGCCAGACCCCAAGAGTCAGGAGACGTCCCAAGATGGAAACGAATAATGCATTGAACCAGCTCGTCCAGTTTGTGCAAATGCTGCTTCAGGTGATGCTCGGCTCTCTGGCGGACTTCGGCCGGCAAGTACTGGCGGCGCTGTTGTTCTAGCGACGCACATGCGCGGTACAGCGCGCGGAGGATCGGGAATGAACCGATGGAATGGCATCTTACTGATGACGGCTGCCTTTGCTGTGCTGGACAGCGCGTGTGACAAGTCCAATGATAAGGGTGGCAAGTCAGCCGGCACCTTACCGGCCGAAGTAAGCGGCCGCGTTCAAGAGGCTGACCTTACAACCGTTCGCTTGACGACTCAGGCTGAACAGCGGCTTGGCATCCAGACCGTGCCCGTCGAAATCAAGGACGTTCCCCATACGCGAACCTACCCGGGCGAAGTGATGATCCCCCCCGGCCGGGCCATCGTGGTTTCGGCGCCAGTTGCAGGCGTCGTGACGCTGCCGTCGCAGCGGAAAACCGAGCCGAGCCCGGGAATGCATGTGACGCCGGCCGAATCGCTCCTTCTGTTGGTTCCCGGTGCGATGGACAACGGAAACGCGCTGGCAGCATCCGATCGTATCAGCCTGACCAAGGCGCGGGCTGATGTCCTTGCGGCCAGGGTCGAAGCGGAGGGTCAGGTCCGTGAGGCCCAGGTCCGGATCGATGCGGCCAAGGTCAACCTCGATCGTGCCGAAGCCCTCAAGCGAGAGAACGCCGGCAGCCAGCGCGCCTTCGATGAAGCCCGCGCAGTGTATCAATTGGCCGATGCGGCGCAGGCCTCCGCCCGCGATCGACTGGCGGCACTCGCCGGTGTGCTCTCCGAGCTGGACGCCGGAAGGCAGGCGGCCATTCCGATGGTCGCACCAGTCTCCGGGGTGATCCGTAGTATTTACGTGGCGCCGGGACAGGCGGTGCCCAGCGGGGCCGCGCTCTTCGAAGTCGTGGCGCTGAACCCGCTGTGGGTGCGAGTGCCGGTTTATGTTGGCGACATCGACCAGCTTGTTGCCGACGGTACGGCGTCTCTACACGGACTCTCCGGTCATTCACGGACTGATTTCCTGACGGCCCGGCGCGTTTTTCCCCCGGGCTCAGCGGACCCGGTTGCCGCCACGGTGGACCTGTACTACGAAGTCGCCGACGCCGAACAACGCCTTCGACCGGGAGAGCGCGTCGGCGCCGTGATCAAGACGTGGGATCAGGACACCGGCCTGGTCGTCCCATACTCGGCCATCCTCTATGACATCAACGGCGGCACCTGGGTTTACGAGAAAACGGTGCCCAATACCTACGTGCGCCGCAGAGTCGCCATACGAGTCGTGGTGAACGGAAAGGCCCTGCTGGCGCGCGGCCCCTCCCCCGGCGCGGACATCGTAACGGCGGGCGCCGCCGAACTGTTCGGCACCGAATTCGGCGCTGGTAAGTAAACGCAGGCCACCGCGATACGACCGCGACAAGTGGGGATCTTGGTAGCAAATGTTGAACTGGATTGTCAGCACGGCATTGCAATTCCGCGTCCTGGTCGTCGCGCTGGCGATCACGCTCCTGATCGCCGGCGTCCAGATTGCCGGCCAAACACCGCTTGATGTATTCCCGGAGTTCGCGCCGCCCCTGGTCGAGATTCAGACAGAAGCTTCAGGCTTGTCGACCGAAGAGGTTGAAAGCCTCATCACGGTCCCCCTGGAGAACGCCCTCAACGGCGTGCCCTGGCTTCAGACGCTTCGCTCAAAGTCCGTCCTCGGGCTGTCCTCGATTGTGTTGTTTTTCGAGGAAGGCACGGACTTGCTGCTTGCCCGACAGATGGTGCAGGAACGCGTGGCGGTCGAGGCCGGTCGGCTTCCGGCCGTCGCCCACCAGCCCGTGATGCTCCCGCCACTCTCGTCCACCAGCCGGGTCATGAAGATCGGCGTGTCCTCGGCAAAGCTTTCTCAGATGGACCTCAGCCTGCTGTCGCGCTGGACGATCCGGCCCCGGCTGATGGCCGTCCCCGGCGTGGCCAACGTCGCCGTTTGGGGTCAGCGCGATCGCCAGCTTCAGGTGCTGGTCGAGCCGGACACACTCCGCATGAACGGCATCACGCTGGATCAGGTCGTCCGCGCGGCGGGCGAAGCGGTCGTCGTCGGCGCCGGCGGGTTTGTCGATACCCCCAACCAGCGATTACCCGTTCGGCACCTGAGTGTCATCCAAACGCCCCACGATCTTGCCCGGAGCATCGTGGCATACCGGGCCGGGACGCCCATTCGTCTGGCAGACGTGGCTCGCGTCGTCGAGGGACACCCGGCGCCAATCGGTGACGCGGTCATCAACGACGGTCCGGGGATACTGTTGATTGTGGAGAAGCAACCGTGGGGCAATACGCTTGAGGTCACCAGGCAGGTGGAAGCCGCCCTGGCCGCCCTCAGGCCCGGGTTGAAACATGTGGAGATCGATTCGACGATCTTCCGCCCGGCCACATTCATCGAGATGTCACTGCACAATCTGTCGAGAGCATTGGCGCTGGGCTGCGCCTTGGTCGTGGCCGTATTGATCGCTTTCATGGCGGAATGGCGCTCGGCAGTCATCAGCGCGATCGCCATACCGCTCTCGCTGCTCGCCGCGGCCATCGTCTTGTACTGGCGCGGCGGCACGATCAACGTGATGACGCTGGCCGGGCTGGTCATCGCCGTCGGAGTGGTGGTCGACGACGCCATCATCGACGTGGAGAACATCGCTCGGCGTCTCCGCCTGAACGCCGCGGCCGGCCGCCCCAAGAGCGCCTTTCGCGTCGTGTTAGATGCTTCGCTCGAGGTTCGCAGTGCTATCGTGTACGCGAGTTTTATCGTGGTTCTCGTGTTTGCGCCCGTCTTCTTTCTCGGCGGTATGGCCGGCTCGTTCTTTCGGCCGTTGGGATTATCCTACATCCTTGCGATTGTCGCGTCCCTACTGGTGGCGCTGACCATCACTCCAGCGCTGTCGCTGATTCTCCTGCCGCGTGCGTCCGAGGGCCGGTCGGATGGTCCCGTGGTTCGGCTTCTGAAGCTTTGGTATTCCCGCGTACTGCCGCCCCTAGTGGATCGTCCGCGGTTCATGCTCGCCCTTGTGGTCATCGGCCTGGCTGGCAGCGGCCTTCTGCTGACCTCGCTCGGCGAGGAGTTCCTTCCTGCCTTCCAGGAGACCGATTTCCTCATGCACTGGGTGGAAAAGCCCGGCACGTCCATAGATGCCATGCGGCGCATCACGATCGCCGCCAGCCGCGAACTCCGATCGATTCCCGGAGTTCGTAACTTCGGCGCCCACATTGGCCGCGCGGAAGTGGCCGACGAGGTCGTCGGGCCGAACTTCACCGAACTGTGGATCAGCATCGATCCAAGCGCCCCATACCAGTCGACGATCGCGACCATTCAGGAAGTCGTAGACGGGTACCCAGGCCTCTACCGGGACGTACTCACCTACCTCCGGGAGCGCATCAAGGAAGTGCTGACCGGCGCCAGCGCCACGATAGTCGTGCGCGTCTATGGCGACGATTTGGCGACGCTCCGCGAACACGCTCGGCGCGTCGAGGCCGTCATGTCCGGCGTCGAAGGAGTGGCGACGCTCAAAGTCGAGCCGCAGGTGCTCGTACCGCAAATCCACGTCGCTTTGCGCCCGGAGGTCGCCGCCAATTTCGGCCTGTCGGCCTCGGACGTCCGACGGGCGGCCGCAACGTTCATCAAGGGCACCAAGGTTGGTGAGCTGTTTGAAGATCAGAAAGTGTTCGACGTCATCGTCTGGGGTGATGAATCGGTCCGCCACGACCTGGCTGCCCTGCGCCGACTACTGATCGACACCCCGGGTGGCGGCCACGTTCCGCTCGGTGACGTGGCGGAAGTCTACATCGACCCGACGCCAAACGAAATAAAGCGGGAGGCCGCCTCGCGCCGCATCGACATCATGTGCAACGTCGCAGCCGGCCACGACCTTGGGACCGTGGCGCAGGAGGTCGAGCGACGCGTCAGCGGTCTGTCATTTGATCGTGGATACCATCCGGAGTTCCTGGGTGAGTACGCGGCCGCGACCGCATCCCGCCGGAGGCTGTTCACCTGCGCCGCATTCTCACTGATCGGGATATTCCTGTTGCTCCAGGCGGACTTCCGCTCATTTCGACTCGCAATCCTAGTGTTTCTCACGCTGCCGTTTGCCTTGATCGGCGGCGTGCTCGGCGCATTCCTCGGCGGCGCCGTGCTGTCGCTCGGCTCGCTCGTGGGATTCGTCACCGTCATCGGCATCGCCGCCCGCAACGGGATCATGCTCGTCAGCCACTATCGTCATCTGGTCGAAGAGGGTGAACCGTTCGGACCGGCGCTCATCCTACGCGGCGCCCAGGAACGCCTGTCGCCGATCCTCATGACTGCCCTCTGTGCCGGTCTCGGGCTTCTGCCGCTTGTCATCGCGGGCAACCGCCCCGGCCACGAGATCGAACACCCGCTGGCGGTGGTCATTCTCGGTGGACTCGCCAGTTCCACTGTCCTCAACCTGCTTGTGCTGCCGGCGCTCGCGCTGCGATACGGCGCAGCGTCTCTGGAAAAGACGAACGCAGACCTGAAGACGGAATGGAGCCCCGTTGATTGAAGCCAGGGTCGGGCCGTCGCCGCCTATCGGTGAGCTTCTCCGGCGACTGTCGCGTGCGAACAACAATGTCGGTCGTTTGAGCTGTCGCCTCGTCCATAGGCCGGAATCCGTACCACGCGCGCTCGCCCAATTGCTCGCCCCGCGGCGTGGTTGACAGCGCGGGTTTCGGAACGTGCTGTGCAGCCGAGATTTAACCGGGAGGGGGTTGTAAACGAGAGAAAGAGAGAACGGACAGCGCCGAAAAGGCCGCGCGGGCGCGCGGTCGGCAGATTCTCGCGCAATCAGACGCTCTCTCGCACTCTCGGCGCTCGCGGAGCATCGCGTAAGCCGTTGAAAACCCTGGCGATAAACGACGAACCCCGGGGCGCTCTCGCGCTCGGGGCTCCGCGTGAACTGATCGGTCGCCAGACTCGCGACCGATCGAAAATCTCCCCGAACGTAACCCTGGCAGCAACTCTCGCGCCGGTGGTACCGCAGGGGGTCGGTCCTGGTCGGTCCTGCGGACGCGGGCCGGATGGTCGAGGGGAGGAGGCGGCGCTCGTGCTGCTCGACGGTAGTCCGCGCGCAATCTTGTCGGGATTTGCCGCCCAACAGCCAGCCGGCCGCTTCGGCCTGCATGTCGTCCGAGACGCCCGCGACGCTCCGCGACGCTAGGGTGACGAGATTCAGGCTCGCGCGCGATTGCTTCTTCGCCGCGTCCAGGAGGACCGCGGCCTCACGCGCGCGAACGGTCGTCCGCTCGACAAACGGCGACCTTCAGGCCATTCTATTGAGCTAGGTTCAAGCGGCCCCGGGAGGTTCAGGCTCGCCTCCGTTTTTTCGGCGCACGGTTCATAGAAAGCGGCGCTCAACCTCCGTCCGCCGACATGAGGGAGAAATGGTGCAAGCGGGAACCGAAGCAGTCGTACTTAGCAAGGATAGCGGTATCGCGGTCATTTGTTTGAACCGGCCCAAAGTACACAACGTCGTCGACGACGCCATGATGGCTGGTCTCGAGTCATCGCTGGCCCAGATCGACGCAGACCGTTCAATACGGTTTGTCATCGTGACGGGGGCAGTGTAATGGTTCACCGTGAATTGGAGTTTCCGCCCACGTGAGATACACACGGTTCGACGCTTTGTCGGCGTTCCTGTTTCGCCGCTGCGCGGCGAGGATTTATCGCTGTGGTGCCAAAACCGAAGGGTGAAGCATCGCGCGTAGGGAAGGAAAGACGGGCGACCGGTGGGGCCGCCCGTCCTTCGGTCTTGGCCCCTGGGTCGGCGCTCGGGTCGCTTCCCAGCGTTGCCCTATCCTCCGCCCATGCGGGCGAGCGCCGTCACGGCTGCATCCACGTCAATCGGCATTCATCGATCTCCGTTTGTCGCGTTGCGTCCACACCGCTCCATCAGGGCAAGTTCGCGCGCCCGGATCAAGGCCGATTGGCGAGAATTCCGCCGGAATCTGGCCGGCTTTCGGCCCCATGGGCGGAATCTGGCGGATTCGATGAATCCCGTTGGCCAGGATGGCGGTCAGCTCGCGCAGGCGCTCATGGGGCGAAAGGTTGGACGGATCGTCGGTCGCGGGTCGCATGGGCGTCGCCTCCGTGCTGCCCACGCCGACGTGCGCTCCGCGCCCGGCCGGTCGTCCGGCGAAGATGTCGATGTTCGCCGCCGGCTCGACGCGGCGGCGATATCTGATATGTATCCAATCGCGGTTCGAGTTGTCGCCGGGGTGCGAAAGTAACCCTTCCGCATAGCTCATTTTAGGCGCGAATGATCTACATAACTCAAGCACAGATAACAACTTAGACCACGTGCACAGCGCGTTGTTCCGCGTTGTTCCTTTTCGCACTTGACATCCAGCCAGCGACTGCTACGATGTCGATGCGGAACAACGCGGAACAACGCCTGGCCAATCGCGGCCGAATGGAGGTTTTCACATGAGCAAACAAGGCAGCAGAGCGTCATTGAGCAAGGGGCGAGCTGGGTGGTGCGCGATCTTCTACCATCCGGTTGCCCGCACAGAAAGCGGGAAGCCTCGACGCGTCCGTCGCGGGCTCGGGACCACCGACGAAGCACGCGCACGGGACCTCGTAGCCCAGCTGAATGAACTGATCGCCGATCCCGCGATGCACAATCCGGGGAGCCGCGAGCGTGCGGCGGCGAAGTTTGATCCCATTGTCGTGTCGGCTTTTTTCGATCCTCTTCAGCCGGATTCACACGATGGCTGGGCGATACGGGAGGAAGCGATGCCGTTGCCTGGCGGCCGAGAGGCAAATGACGGTTACGCACGAATGCAGTTCGTAGGAACAACCGGAGCAGGCAAAACCACCGTGGTTCGCCAGATTATTGGCACCGATCCCCGACTGGAACGGTTCCCATCCATCTCCGCAGCGAAGACGACAGTCTGCGATATCGAGATCATCCTGCAGCCCAGCGGTTTTCAGGCTGTGATCACGTTCATCCCCCGCGACCGCGTGCGCCAATACATAGCTGAATGCGTCCTCGCCTCTGTCGCGAGCAAGCTCGAAGGGGCCAGTGAGCGGGACGTCGTTCGCAGGTTCCTTGAACACAATGAGCAGCGATTCAGACTCAGCTACATCCTTGGCAACCCATTGACGCTGCAGCAGTCGTCCGACGACGAAGATTCTACCGAAGGCGAGGAGAATGATCCAGAAGAAGGTTTCGGAACCCCGATCACAGACGAGGAAAAGGCTCGGCTCCTGCAGACCATGAATGACTATCTGAAGCGCATCGATCAACTGGCGGTCGACGCACGAACCTGCCTCGACTGCTTCGCTTCCGAGTTGGGGATCGAAGTTGCGGAGGCGTCAAAACAGGATCGCGACGTTCTTCAAGAACTCGTTGAGGATCACTTGGCCGAGGAAGACTCTTTCCATGAGCTAGTAGACGCCATCTTCGAAGACGTGGAGAGTCGATTCGATCTGCTTGAGGAAGGCGAGATCGCGCGCGGCAAAGACCACTGGCCGACCAAGTGGACGATCAGCAGTAAAGACCGCAGTCAGTTTCTGAAAGTGGTTAACAGGTTTTCTAGCAACTATGCCCCGCAGTTCGGCAAGCTCTTGACCCCATTGGTCGACGGCATCCGTGTCGCCGGGCCGTTCGCGCCCACCTGGCATGATGACGGGTGCCCTAAGTTGGTGCTGATGGATGGGCAGGGCATCGGTCATACAGCCGACAGTACATCAAGCCTTTCCACGACGGTCACGCGACGCTTTCGTCTCGCCGACGCGATCATCCTCGTTGACAATGCGGCTCAGCCGATGCAGGCGGCGCCTTGCGCCGTGCTGCGTTCGGTGGTGTCAAGCGGCTACGAGTCGAAATTGCTCCTCGCGTTTACCCACTTCGACGAGGTCAAGGGGGACAACCTCGCTGGCCGTGCAGCCCGGCAAGATCACGTGCTTGGCTCCTTCGAAAACGCAGTACATGCCGTGGGGAAAGAGCTGGGGCGAGAAGCGGAACTTGCACTTCGGCGATTAGTGTCAGACCGCATCGTTTTTCTCGCGGGGATACAGGATCGCCTCGATCCGGGCAAACGCGGCGATGTCAAGTTCACGCTAAGGGAGTTGCGACGGCTGCTTACGACGGTCGAGAGCACGATTGCGCCTGCTGGCCCAGTCGCATACATTCCGTTCTATCATGTGGCGAACTTGGTTCTTGCGGTGCAGCGTGCGACGGAATCGTTCCAAGATCGCGAGGAGATGATCATCCGGCCGGAGCACTGGACCAGGGTCAAAGCGCTCACTCGCCGCCTCGGGATGTTCCCCGATCAAGACGAGTATGACACGTTGAGGCCGGTTGCCGACCTTATCTCCAGCCTCCAGACGGAGCTCTATAAGTTCCTCTCTGAGCCTGTGGCATGGCAACCAAGGACGCCAGCGGAGGATGACGAAGGCAAAGCAGCGGTGATCGCCCAGATACGACAGGAATTAAACACACGCCTGCACGATCTGGCACGCAAACGAATCAAAGATGAGCGAGTCACCGAGTGGATCAGGGCATTTTCGCGTCGCGGCCCCGGCTCGGGTATTGCCCGCAAGGACGACGTCCTAGGGCAATATAGTGAAGCGGCTCCGACCCCGAATAACGAAATATGGGCCCTCGTCCTTCGAGATGCAGGTGGCGAGCCATCACGACCGGCGACCAGTCCTGAAGACGCGAAGTTCCTCTTTGAGATCTGCAACCTTATCGCTGAGGGCGTCCAGGCTGGAGGTGGCGTTCTTCGAGGGTGGTCGCACGCCCCGGGCGAATCGACGGCAGAGTAGCCGGCGCGCTTGCCTCGCTATGTATCGGCATCGCCCGACCTGGCGTTGTGTCATTAACCGTTGGGCGGCGGCACATGCGGTTCGTGTTCCGTCCAGGCTGCGGACGCAACCCCGCGTCAACCGAATCGGGGTGTCAACCGCGAGAGGCCGAGAGTTTGAGAGTTTTTGGCGGGGCAGCGAGCGCAACCGTCGGGGTTGCGGGCGGGCTGGCGGAAGCAGCGGTGCAAACGGAGAGCGCGGCCACCCGGCGGGAGGTCCGCAACGTCGCGTGGTTGGCGGGTTTACGACGATCGGCGGCGGCACCCGTTTCGCGCCGCGCCGTCAACAAGAAAGCCGCCGGAATTCTCGGCGGCTTGAAAACCTCCCCAAAGCGGTCGTTCTACTAACCGCCGTCCCAACGCCGCCGAGCCGGAGGTCGTCTTTCGGATCACGCACGTATCGCTCGCGGACGGCGAGAGTTGCGGCGACTACTGCGAACAAACCGTCGAAATCGCCCTGGGGCCCAAGGGGACGTTCGAGAACGGCAACGTGGGCCGTCTGTCGCGTCGCGTGCCGCCCGGCCGGGTCGTCAACGCTGTTCCGCGCCCTCGTCGCAAGGCCCGACCGCCTCGGTCGCCTAAGCCGGTCGGTCCACCGCCTATCGTCGAGACGCTCCGCAAAGCCGTCGAATGGCGACGCCAGCTCGACGCCGACGAGGTCTCCAACCAGGCCGCCATCGCCCGCCGAGAAGGGATCACCCGCGCCCGCGTCACGCAGATTCTTGCCTTGCTTCGCCTACCGTCAGACACACGCCGCCGCATCATGGCTCTCGCAGACGGCCGCCCGCCAGTTGGCTTTTCCGAACACCCACTACGAAAAGTCGTCAAGGGTCTAAGGCGGGAGACGCCCGGTTGACGCACAGGAGCTTCGCGCATCGGTGCCCGCCCCTTCGTGGACTTCGAGGAGTACCTCGCCAAAACGCTTCAAATTCTGAAGCATCTCAATGGCTTCGTCGCGTTCAACGCGCCGGCCGAGGTGCTGCGACCAGATGCGCAACGTGTCCTCGATCAGTTCGTCGCTGATCCACTCACACGACATTGGCCGCCTGTATCTGCCTGCCATGCCGGAGGTCTCCCGCTTCACACGCTCATGCGGGGTGCAATGCGGCAAATCAACCAGTCGGGGGTTCCACATCTTGTTCCGTCCGAATCTCAAGGATCTCGTGCGTTTGGCGAGACACGCCGATGCCGGACGACGCGAGCAAGGCCACGAGTTGTTCGCCATTCATCAGGGCCACAGGCACAGCGTTCTCGCGCGCTGCCTCCCGGCGAGCGCCTTCGCTGAAGTCACTCGTCGTGATGATCAAACCCTGCTCGTGCGTCCCGAGGCTCCCGCGGACCTGCTGAACGGTTGGAGCCTGAACGCGGTTCTTGGGTTTCCACTTTTTGACCTGCACCGCCATGCGGGTGCGGATGACGTCGCCGACCACGAGCGTGCCCCGAACATCGATCCCGCCGTCCCCGGTGCGCCGGGTCACCTCGATCTCTTCAAAGCCGATCTCAGCTAGGAGCCGCGCGATCAGCTCTTCGAACTCGTCCCATTCCATTTGCAGGAGGCGCTTGTGCAGCGCTTGGCGGACCCGCTTGTTGTGCTGCTCGATCTCGAACGCGAGGCCGGTGCCCATCCAGCGCGAAAGGCCGACGTAGCCGCGGCCGTGCTGGACAAAGCGCGGCTGCTCGCCGTGCTTTTGCTGTCGCCTGATCTCGGTGAGGACCTGGGCGTACATTGTGGCTTCGGGAGTCTTGCCCTCCGTGGCGATCCAGCCGAGTTCGAGCGCCTTCCTGGTGATCTCGCGGTAGTGCATCGGCTTCTTCTGGCCGAACTGTTCGAGCGCCTTTTCAGCAGCCTCCGTGAAGGAGTACTTCGCCGTGGACCGCTTCGGAGCGGCCGATGGGGCAGGACTCGTGCTGCGTGCGTCGCGGAGTCCGAAGGTGTTTGGAGCGACCCTCACAAACGGCGACGCGCTGCCGCGGCGCTTGATATCCGTGTAAAGCTGGGCGGAAACCGTCGCGGCGGGCGTTTTTCCTCGGGTACGCCAGAGGCCGCTCACAACGATTCGGTCGGCGAGCTGCTGCGCGGTGAGTGGCCCGCCCGCCTCTTGAAGGACCTGAATGCACGCTTGCGCCGCGAAAGTCCCCGCTTTCCGTTGCGGCCTGCCCGTCCGCTGGGGCGAGCATCGCTGCGGCCTTCCGCCCCCCCTATGCAAAACCCTCGAAAGCACGTGCGCGGATGGCGTCGCGGTCCCAGGCGGTCAACCCACAGAAAATGACCTCCCTACCCCCTCGGGCAGCGCATCATCGAGCGTCGGCACGTCCTGATTGAACTCGGACTGCACGCATCGCGTCCGCCCGAAGCCGCCATCGCACCAGACCGTCTTGCGCGAGTGGCACGAGGCGCAGAGCGTTTGCAGGTTCTCCAGCGTATCGGTCCCGCCCGCGCGGCGCGGCACGATGTGATCGACGTGCTCGCCCGCGACGGGCCGCCCTTCGTGCACGCCGAACGGATCAGCGCACAGCGGCTGCCGCATCAACTGCATCCGCGCCAGGCGGCGCCAGCGCTCGCCGTAGCCGCGCGCGGCCGCCGAGCCGCGCGGCAGGCCGTGAGCGCGAAGCCGCGCCAGCTTCCCGACGCAGTGCGGCGGTGCGTGACGGGCAGGCTTTCGGGGCATGGATCACCTCGCGGGTGTTTCGCGCGTGGCGTTCAGCATCGCGCGTTCTGCGATTCATCGTAGCGGTGTGCCTGCGCAGCGCTTCCAGCCGCTGGAACGACCGCGCTGCGGATCGGTTCTCATTCCGCCAGCAGGCGGAAGCGGCGGCCGCACTCCGCGTTGGCGCAGCGCACCCAGGCCAGCGCGCTGCCATCGCCCTGATCGGCGATGGAGCGGTACTTGACCAGGCGTACGCCGCCGCAGAACGGACAGCGCGGCCGCTGCACGGTGACGGTGTCCAGCCGGCGCGGCACGGGCGGATGTCGGGTTGGTTCATGTCGTCTCATGCAGACCGCCTTTCACAGCGCGGACTTCGTCAAGTTGGCCGGCGGTTGCGGACGGACGCAAGCAACGGGTGTGCCGGCTGCGCCACATGTAGCGTGGGTATCCGGGGTCACCTTGCCGCCCGCGCCGACGTGCGATCGGTACGGCCAGCCACTGCCAACGGTTGGGCCACGGGGGCGGCCCGTTGGCCCACGGGGCCGCCCCGGTTGCGACTTACGGCTCACGGGGCGTGGTCGCGACGCGAGGGGCCAGCCGGCGGGCCGTTGGGCCGCCCCCTCGGACCTGGGCGGCAAACCGATGCAAAAGATCGGATTTTTCGCCGGCCGGCCTTCCCTTCGGGCAAAGACGTGGTACATGTTCAGTGTATGCATGGGGCATACCAAACGCGAAAGGACGCAACGATGGCGACCAGAACGCACACGTCGAAGGCCGATCGGCGGCTCGACCGC
>WYBU01000040.1 GCA_011525745.1 Planctomycetaceae bacterium
AAACAAAATGCCTTCGCAGTCTTTGTTACTAGCTTCGCCAAATTACTTCGTTGCATGACGGCGCTCAATAGTAAACGACAGCGCCACCGGGAAGAACCCGCGATAATTGTCGAACATTATCCCGAAGTGCATTCAGCCGGTGACGCAAAATGGCCGCCGCCGATGTCCGGTGGGTCATCTTCCAAAATGCACTCACGATTCGCGTTTAATGTCCAATGTTTCCCCAACGGGGGTAGCCCATACAATATTTCGCAGTCGATGTCGTTCGCAATATCACGACCCCAGAAAACCAAGCGGTATCCAGGTGGACTTCTTACGGAAATGCAGTTACCATTTGCATCGCGCTTGTAATGAGTGCCCTTGGGCGCTGGGCCAAAGACTGCCTCACAACTTGGGTCATCGTTACGAATGAGAACGGCTCCTCGTTGTACCCTTCGCAAACCTAGCCCGGTTATGTCCTTGCTACTTGGTCCGCGATCATGCGATTTCTTAGGATGTGTGTGTACGACACCAACTTCACCCGGTCTTTCAGGCAGGTCGATTTCATCACTGTGGCCGATATAGATGGGCCCGACGATGACGCGCTTGGACTTGCGGCTGTAACGCAAAACAAGGCCGTGCTCAGTAGGCCGCCGCCCATCTGGCTTGGATTCGCGCCACAGTATGTCCAGTGCCCTGCGTACTTCGACGTTGCGTTGCATGTACTGTTCGAGAGTTTCAAGGCCCCACGGATCGAGGTAATTCTGTGAATTGCTGAGCAACAATTCAAAGAGGTTTACAGTGTCAGAATACCCAATTGGATCCCGTCTCCCCCACCTCCCCGTCACCGGATCGGCGAAGCGCGCCCGGTGATGATTCAACGGCAGCGTGGCGGATTCGGCGTCGTCGGCCGTGTCCAGCGCGAAGTGCGGAACGCCCTGGAACATGAACGGATTGCCCACGTCGCTGAACGCCTGCGCCACCGTCGGCTCCGACTCCGGCCAGACGTTGTCCGCGTCCGACCACAGCAGCACGTCGTCGTCATCGACATCTCCGTCATCGTCCATGTCCGCCCGCGGGTCCCAGATCACGCCATCCCGCGCATCCAGCATGCGCGTCTTGTCCGTGTCCGGATCGGCGTCGATCAGCGTGTCATTATTCATGTCGCCCCGCCCCGCCGACTCGCGGACCAGCGGCAGGCCGCCCGCAGGCAGGATGCCTGCACCACACGTCGCATCGTAACATCAGCAGGCAGGATGCCTGCATCACATGTCGCATCGGAACGCGCGCAGGCAGGATGCCTGCATCACACGTCGCATCGGAACACCCACGGGCAGGATGCCCGCACCACCCCTCCAAAATGGCCCCCGCCCGGTCGATCATGGCCCACACATTATACAGCCGGTCCTGCACGTAGTAGTAGGGCCGGTCGTTGCTCGTGCCGGCGGCATGGAAGCGTTTTTTTTTCTGCGCGGCCATTGAGTCCCCCCGCCCGCGCCGCTACCATGCCCCCCGAATTCGCCGGCCTGGGCGGATCCCTTCGGAGATCTCGTATGACGCATTATCGTCGCCGTGCCGTTCCCGCCGCGCTGGCCGCGGCGCTGTTTGCCGTGAACGCCGGTTGCCTGCCGGACAACGCCTTTCGCGCGGTTCTATCCGAACAGGCCGTGCAGACGTTTTCGTATGCGATCGGCGCCATGACCACGTTTTTGTTCGGCCTGGGGGACTCGATCCTCAGCGGTCTGGTCCTCAACCTTCTGGGCACGCCCTGAATAGAGGTGCATTCGTGAAGCCACGAAAACTCCTGCGATGGCGAACCTGGCTCTTGACGGCGACCGCCGGCCTGCCGCTGTTCCAACTGTTCTCCGGCTGCACGCCCAACATTCCCGGCGTTCTCAACGTGCCGGGCGCGGTCTCGTTCGAGCTTCAGAACCTCATCATCCGGACGCTCGTCGACGCCTTCTCGGTCATCGTGCTCAACGTGCTCAATCTGTGAGCGCATGAACTCCGCGGTCAACGACGATGATGAACTCCTCGAGCCGGACGCCGCCGAAGTCGACGAGGACGTCCCGCAACCCATCCGCATCCGCATCCGCCGCAAGCTCCCCGGCCGGCGGCTGGACAAGTATCTGCACGGCCGCTTTCCGCGCCTGTCGCGCACGATGATCCAGAAGCTCATCAAGAGCGGCGACATCACGGTCAACGACCGCCCGACGAAGCCCAGCTACGAGATGGAAGCCGGCGATCGGGTCGATCTGCTGATTCCGCCGCCGGAACCGTACGAGCTGATTCCCGAGAACATTCCGCTCGACATCATTTACGAAGACGATTACGTGCTGGCGATCAACAAGCCGATCGGCATCATCTGCCATCCGGCACGGGCGACGCAGTCGGGCACGATCGCCAACGCGCTGGCCTATTACGCCCGCTCGTTGTCGACCGGCTCCGACGCGTTTCGGCCCGGCATCGTTCACCGGCTCGATAAGAACACGTCGGGGGTGATGATCGTCGCCAAGACAGACGAGGCGCATTGGCGGCTGTCGCGGCAGTTCGAGCAGCGCACCACGCGGAAAATCTATCTGGGCGTGGTACACGGCAACCTCGAGCTGGACGCCGACGAGATCAGCGTGCCGATCGCCGCGCATCCGTCCGTGCACGACCGCTACGTCGTCTCCGGCGTCGCGGCGCGGCTGGGCGGGCGGTTCCAGCGCAATCTCGGCAAGGAAGCCGTCACGCGGTATGAAGTCGTCGAGCGTTACGGGGCGTTTTGCCTGGTGCGCCTGTTTCCAAAGACCGGCCGGACGCACCAGCTTCGCGTGCACATGAGCCACATCGGCCATCCGATGGTGGGCGATCCGTTTTACGGCGGCAGTCACGTGTCGCTGTCGGCCGTGACGGGCAGGCCCGAGGATTCGGCCGAGCCGATCATGACGCGGCAGGCGCTGCACGCGTGGAAGCTGATCGTTGTACATCCGATCCGCGAGACGCCGCTGGAGCTGAGCGCCGAGCCGCCCGCCGACATGCGGCGATTGATCGAGCTGCTTCGACAGCACCGGCGCGCGAGATGACGCCTGTTTGTGGCGCAGCCGTCCGCGGCTGTGATGAGTGTGGCACGCCCGTCGGCGGCGCGGCGAGTGCTGATGGGCGACACGCAAATCGTCGGCGATTTCCGAAATCGGTGACGGTGACGCGAATGGAGCGTTACTCGGCGCTCCCTTACGGTCGCGGTTCAGATCAGTGCGATGCGTTGGCGGCTGGGTGGCTCGCGTTTCAGGAGACCGAGACCGCGTGACGGCCGGCCCGCCGTTGGCGCGGCGGGCGCTGATGGGCGCGTCACATCATCGCGCACGCCTCATCCAGCCCATCGCTTTTCGCAGCCGCGGGCCGATGTGGACTTTCATCCAGTCGCGCTCGACGCGATCGAGCATGGCCGCGTCGCCGCGCCGCGCCAGCCGTTCGTTTTGTCGACGCTTCTCGCGTATCCGCCGCCGCCAGTGCGGCCGAAGCGCATCCACTTTTCCCGACAGCCACGGACGAAATCGCCCGCGGCGCATCTCGGCCAGTCCCTGAAGCGCCACGCAGAAGAGGTGTACGTGCAGATAGCGCCATCGCATCCGCGGCGACATGTGCGACCACCACACGACTTCGGCGTTGCGGGCCGAGTTGAAATGCTGTCGCCAGCCGGTCGGCGCGTAGGAGGAGCTGAGATGGTGATACACGATTGACTTCGGCGCGAAGACGCACCGCCAGCCGCGCCATTGCAGCCGCCAGCCCAGCTCGATGTCTTCGTAATAGCTCTCGAAATGCTCGTCGAGCAGGCCGACTTCCTCCAGCGCGGCGCGGCGGTAGAAGGCCGACACGCCCGAGGCCGAAAACGCCTCGCGCGGCGCCGTCGCCGCCGCTTCGCGCGGGCAGCCGTGCAGCCGTTTCACGCCGCCGCCGGCCACCGTGTAGGCGTCGCCGGCGGTGTCAATGAGATGGGGCGGATCGGCCAACAGCGACAGCGAGGCGACGGCGCCGATGTCGTCGGCGTCGAAGGCCGCCAGCGCCTCGGAGAGCCAGTCGGGATCGACGTGGGTGTCGTTGTTGAGCAGCGCGACAAACGGCGTGCGCGATGCGCGGATGCCGGCGTTGATGGTCGCGGCGAAGCCGAGATTGCGCTCGTTGACCAGGAGGCGCGCGGCGGGACAGTGTTCGCGCAGCCAGGCGACGCTGTCGTCGGTGGAGCGATCGTCGACGACGAACAACTGAAAATCGCTGCGGCGCTGCCGCGCCAGCGAGGCGATCAGCTCGGGCAGAAAGCGCCGGCCGTTGTAGTTGGGCACGATCACGGTCGCCGCGGGGTCGGACATGAGCGGCGTGTTTAGCGGAGCGCCCGGCGGGGGTCAAACGCGCGGCGGCGCCCCGCCGCAACGACGCGGGGTCGTGCGCGCCACCCGCGCTACGCCCGCGACGGTTGCACGCGCCGCCGCGGCCGCTTTGAATGGGCGCCAAGCAGACGGCGAACGCCGGCGGCGACGCGGTCTCCCAACTGGCGCGGCGCGTGCTGGTTGCATTCGTGGCGACTTTTCTGGCGGCACGGCTGCTGGTGCTGCTGATCATGCTGCGCGTCCTGCCGGATCTCTTCATCCACGTCGGCGGCACGCACGTGCACCATTTGAATTTCGGCATCTTGCTGTTGTCCGGCGTGGGCGCGTGGCTTCTGTTCGCGCGGCCGGGCGGCCGCCGGCTGCGCATCGCGGCCGATTGTTACGGCGTGGGCCTGGCGCTGACCTTCGATGAATTCGGAATGTGGCTACACCTGTCGGAGCGATACTGGCAGCGGGCCAGCTTTGACGCCGTGGTGCTCATCGGCGGCGCGTTGCTGCTGTTGGCCGCGGCGCCGCGCTGGTCGCAGTTGCGCGCCCGCCACGTGGTCGTGGCGGGGATATTGCTGATCGGCGGAGCGGCGTTCGCGCTGCTTCAACAGGAACGAGTCAGGCAGTTCGATGCGCGCGTGCGTGCGCGCCTTCAGCGTCTGGAAGAGCAAAAGCCGCCCTAATGGTGCTGGTTGGAATCGGTGCACAACAAGAAATGGGCGTGGAACCGCCCCCGCCTGCGTGGGAATTTTGCCGTTCGCGCGGGCGCTCCGCCCGCGCCACGCGATCAGTCAGATGCAAACAGCGTGAAATGCCGGACGAGCGCGAGCGCGGCCCCATCGGGCGATCAACCGCGCTTCAGGTAGTCGAGCACCTGTTCTACTTCGCGCTTGCTGCCCACGATCAGCGGCGTGCGCTCGTGCAGCGATTCCGGCTGCTTCTCGAGAATGGACTGCGTTCCGTCGGACGCGGTGCCGCCGGCCTGCTCGGCCAGGAAGGCGATGGGGTTGGCCTCATACATCAGGCGCAGCTTGCCGGTGGGGTCCTTGGCGGTTCGCGGATAGAGGAAGACGCCGCCGCGCAACAGCGTGCGATGGAAGTCGGCCACCAGCGAACCGATGTAGCGCGCCGTGTAGGGACCGGCTTCCTTGGTCTTGGCCCATTTCAGCCACTTCTGGATTCCGGACGGAAAGGCGTCGGCGTTGGCCTCGTTGACGCTGTAGGTCTTGCCGCGCTCCGGCATGCAGACGTTTTCGGCCGAGAGCATGAAACTGCCGATCGACGGCTCAAGCGTAAACATGTGTACGCCGTTGCCGGTGGTGTAGCACATTACGGTGCTGGACCCATACACGACGTAGCCCGCGGCGATCTGTTTCGTTCCCGGTTGAAGCACGTCGCGCTTCACGTCCGTGATGGGTCCGCTCGTGATGCGCTCGAAGATCGAAAAGATGGTGCCGACGGAAACATTGACATCGATGTTGCTCGATCCGTCCAACGGATCGTAGATGACCACGTATTTGCCCGTGCCGGTGGGTGAGGAGACGATCTTGGCCTCGTCCAGTTCTTCCGACGCCAGGATGCCGACGTTTCCGCGGAATCCCAGGCAGCGCTCCATCGTCTCGTTGGCGAGCACGTCGAGTTTTTGCTGGATTTCGCCGTGCACGTTGGCGGAACCCGCGCCGCCGAGGATGTCCAGCAGCGCCGCCCGCCGGACCTTCGCCTGAATGATGCAGGCGGCCAGCGTAATTCCCGACAGGAGCCAACTGAATTCGCCGGTGGCGGTCGGATGGGCGCGTTGCTGTTCGATGATGTGCTGCTGAACCGTGATCAATCGATCGTCGCTGCTGCGAGCCATATGGTCGATCTCCTCAAGCATGAACGGCTGTCATGTCGTGCGGGTTCCCCTCTCGCGGAGACAAAGGGGAGCGCCACGACCGGACCGTCAAGCCGGCCGGTCGCGCGGCGACTTAAGATCATTCTACAAAGACCGGCAAACGGCATTCCAGATGTTTGCGCTTCTCCGAGGCGCCGGCGCGTGCGAATTTTGCCGCACGAAGCCCGGCGCCATGAGTTCATGCCGGGCGGCTTGACCGGTCGATGAGACATGTTGGCAGAGTGGGATGCCGGATAGAAGTTTGGGTGTACGTGGTGAGCTTGTCGCGCGAACGACGGGCTCTGCTAAATCGTTTTGCCATGATCGAAATCGCCACTTTTATCGACCTGCCGGAAGACGAAGTGACCTTTCGTTTCGTCCCCAGCCGCGGACCCGGCGGGCAGAACGTCAACAAGGTCGCAACTGCCGTCATCCTGTCATTCGACCTTGCCGCCAGCCGCGCGTTGTCCGAATCGCAGCGCAGCCTGCTTCGTTCGCGGCTGGCGTCGCGGTTGCACGATGACGTTTTGATGTTGCGTTGCGAGAAACACCGCACGCAGGCGGCCAATCGACGCGAAGTGATTCGACGGTTTGTTGAGCTGATGTCGGCGGCGCTGCGTCCGCCGAAGAAGCGCCGCCCGACGCGTCCGACGCGAGCCAGCGTCGAACGGCGATTGAAGCTGAAGCAGCAACGTTCGCTTCGCAAGCGCGAGCGGCGTCGACCGCCCGGGCGGGAAGAGTAGGCGATAATGCGTCGCCGGCTCGAGGGCGCATGCCGGCGCTGCCGCCGGGGCTTGTGCAACGCTTCAATGCGATTGGGGATTGGGATTTGAGATTCGACGTTTGAAATTTCAGATCTCAAATCTCAGATTTCAAATCCACCTTGCTCGTCTTCCCGGGGCAACGTCAGGCTCGCACAGCGCTTGCGGTTCGGACGGACCGCAGCGGTGGGGTTGCGGCACGGCGTCAGCCGTTAGTCTCCAGGGCGCGTTCGATTATGCACGGCCTGCAAGCCCGTGCCGCGCGGGAACGGGCGAGACGCCCGTACCACCCTGGCACAGCGGAGGGCGGTCTTGCACCACAGGCCAAGTGCCCGTGCCGCGCGGATTGTGTGTTTCACGCCTCGCTGCTGAGCACCTGCTCCCGGCGCTGTCGGACGCCGACTCGTTTGGACTTTTCGCTGCGCGGCGCCGGCGGCATGTCGCGACGCGGCTGAAACAGCTTGGCCGCCAGCGCCGTCCAGCCGGTCTGATGCGACGCACCCACGCCCCGGCCGCAGTCGCCGTCGACGTACTCGGGGAACAGCACGTAATCCCGGAAATGCGGATCGCTCTGATGCTTCGCGTCGGCCCCGAAAACCGGCCGCCGGCCCGACGCGTCCCGCAGAAACACGCGCGTCAGACGACGCGACAGCTCGTCGGCCACCTCGCGAATCGACATGAAAACGCCCGATCCGGTCGGGCACTCGATCCGAAATTCGTCGCCGTAATAGTGATGGAACTTCTGGAGCGATTCGACGATCAGGTAGTTCACCGGAAACCAGATCGGCCCGCGCCAGTTCGAGTTGCCGCCGAACAGCCCCGAGTCCGACTCCGCCGGCAGGTAACGCACCGTCAGCGGCCGGCCGTCGCACCAGAATACGTAAGGCTCGTCGCGATGCCGCCGCGACAGCGAGCGCACGCCGTAGTCCGACAGAAATTCGGTTTCATCCAGCATTCGCTTCAGCACGCGCTTCATGCGATGGCCGCGCAGCAACGACAGCAGCCGACGCTGCCCCTTGCCCGGCACGTCCCAATGCGACACCAGCGCCGCCAGGTCCGGGCGATAGTTCAAGTACCACTCCATCCGCTTGGTGAATTCGGGGACCTGCTCCAGCAACTCCGGCTCGAGCGTTTCGACCGCGAACAGCGTCGTCAGACCGACCATCGAGCGCACCTTCAGCGGCACGGTGCGACCGTCGGGCAGGTTCAGCACGTCGTAGAAGAATTCATCCGCCTCGTCCCACAGTCCCACCCCCTGCGCGGCGGACTCGGCGCACGGCCCGGTCGCCCGGCCGGGAGCGCCGCCGATGTCGTTCATGGCGGCGGCGATGTGCAGGAAGTGCTCGAAGAACTTTGTGGCGATGTCCTCATAGACGCGGTTGTGGCGGGCCAGCTCGAGTGCGATGCGCATCAGGTTGAGGCAATACATTGCCATCCAGCTTGTGCCATCGGCCTGGTTGATGTACCCGCCGGTCGGCAGCGGCGCCGAGCGGTCGAAGACGCCGACGTTGTCCATGCCCAGAAAGCCGCCCTGAAAGATGTTGCGCCCCTGAGCATCCTTGCGATTGACCCACCACGTGAAGTTCAGCATCAGCTTGTGGAACACGCGCTCCAGAAACGGCAGGTCGCCCGGAAATTCCGGCTCGCCCTCCAGCCTCCGCTGCTTGCGATCGATCTGAAAGACGCGCCACGTCGCCCATGCATGAACCGGCGGATTGACGTCGCCAAAGGCCCACTCATAGGCGGGAAGCTGGCCGTTGGGGTGCATGTACCACTCGCGCGTCAGCAGCACAAGCTGATGCTTCGCGAATTCCGGGTCGATTTGCGCCAGCGGGATGCAGTGAAATGCCAGGTCCCACGCCGCGTACCACGGGTACTCCCACTTGTCGGGCATCGAGAGGATGTCGGCGTTGTTCAGATGCTCCCAGTCACGATTGCGGCCGTTGAGTCGCTGGGTGGGCGGCGGCGGCTGAGCTGCGTCGCCGCCGAGCCACTGCGGCACGTCGAAATAGTAGAACTGCTTGTTCCAGATCAGTCCTGCGAAGGCCTGGCGTTGAACCAGCCGCGCATCGGCATCAGCGATGTCCCTTTGTAGGTCGGCGTAGAACTCGTCGGCCTCGCGGATACGCAGGGCGAACACGTCATCAAACTCAGACCAATCCGTTCGGATCGATGCGCCGGAGGCACGCGTATCGGCCGGGCAGAGTCGCGCGCGAATCGTGATCGAGCCGCCTGCGGGAATCGTGCGCTCGTAATGGGCCGCCGATTTGGCGCCGACCTGCGCGGGGTTCACCGCCTCGCGCCGGCCGGACACCAGGTAATCGTGAAAGGCGTCCTTGAACCAGCCGGTTCGGTCGTTGACGCCGTATAACCGCTGTACGTTCGTTTCGTTGTCACAGAAGAGCAGCGTCGGGCGGTCGTCGAAGACGATGCGATACTCGCCCAGCTCGGCGTGCTGTGCCCGGATTTCGTCGTCGGCGACGCGCATCAGGCGCGGCCGCGCGACTTCCGGCGCCGCGCCGTCGGTGCGGACCCACGACCAGGAGTTGCGGAACCACACCTGCGGGAGCACGTGAATCGGCGCGGCAGTCGGACCGCGGTTGTGAATCGTGATTCGCATCAGCACGTCGTCGACGCCGGCCTTGGCGTACTCCACAAGCACGTCGAAGTAACGGTCTTCGTCGAACACGCCCGTGTCGTGCAGTTCGAACTCCGGCGCATCCTTGCCGCGGCGGCGGTTCTCCTCGACCAGTCGCGCGTAGGGGAACTCCGCCTGCGGGTACTTGTAAAGCATCTTGAGATAGGAGTGCGTCGGCGTGGCGTCGAGGTAGTAGTACAACTCCTTGACGTCCTCGCCGTGATTGCCCTCTCCGTTGGTCAGCCCGAACAGCCGCTCCTTGAGAATCGGATCGCGCCCGTTCCACAGGGCGAGCGACAGGCAGAGGCGCTGTTGATCGTCGCTGAAGCCGGCCAGGCCGTCCTCGCCCCAGCGATAGGCGCGGCTGCGGGCGTGATCGTGCGGGAAGTAGTCCCACGCCGCACCATCAGGGCTGTAGTCCTCGCGCACGGTTCCCCACTGGCGCTCGCTGAGATACGGGCCCCAGCGGCGCCAGGCGTTGATTCCTTCGCGGTCCTCGGTCAGACGGCGTGATTCGGCGTTGTTGGGCATGATGGATTTCCGGATCTTAGCGCCGCGAAGCGTTCGCGGGTTCGCCTTGTGAGATTGGCTCGCCGGGGCTGCTTCGCATTGCCAGAGGCATTCGAAGCTCTGTACCGTGCGCGTCTCGCTACTTCCGATGCCGCAGTCCGTAGCTGGTTACGCACGGTTGAAATGGATACACACATCGCCGTCAACAAGTCGGTGTAACGCGCGAAACGTCGCCGGCCTCAAACAGTTGAATCGCAGGCGTGGCGCCATTCGTAGACGTGGACGCGAGGGTCGAATCGGCCGTATGTCAATCGAGCCGCGACTGCAAACTGCCCTATCCGAACCGCGACCGTGAGGGAGCGTCGGAAGCGCTCGAATGCGAGCGTGAGTGCCACCTGCAGAGTGTGCGGACATGTCGCAAAACACGCGCGACGTTGCGCATGTCGATGCCATGTGACGAGCTTGTTCGATCGCTCGTGCTCGTGGGGGGCTGCGCCGCTCCCTCACGGTCGCGGTTCGGATCAGGATGGCGGCCGGTCGTGGGAATCGGACGCAGCTCGCTGATGGAGATGGGATCGTGATTGATGCGCTGCATTCGCACTGGCCGGAATACCTGATGGAAGCCGCGTTGCTCGGGGCTTTCATGGTCTCGGCCTGTCTTTGCGGCGTCGTTCTTGAGCACCCGTGTTCCGGCCTGCGACGGCGGATTGGTAGAGCGTTCATCCGCCGCCTGCTGGCAGGGCTGGCCATGGGTGTGACGGCGATCCTGCTGATCTACTCGCCCTGGGGCGCGCGGTCCGGCGCGCACATGAACCCGGCGACGACGCTGGCGTTCTGGTCGCGCGGCAAGATCGCCGCGCCCGACGCGCTGTTCTACGTCCTGTCGCAATTCGTCGGCGGCGCGCTGGGAGTCGCGTTGTGTCGCATCCTCCTGCGCGAGCGGCTACGGCATCCATTCGTGGATCACGTCGTCACGGTTCCCGGACAGCGCGGCGCCGCCGCCGCCTGGACCGCCGAGCTGCTGATCGCGTTCGTCATGATGCTGACCGTGCTGTACGCGAGCAACGATCCGTTCTTGACGCCCTATACGGGTTTCCTCGCCGCCGGTCTGCTCGTGATTTACATCGCGCTCGAAGCGCCGCTGTCAGGCATGAGTCTCAATCCCGCCCGCAGTTTCGGCTCGGCGGTGGTGGCGCGGCGGTGGACGGCATTCTGGGTCTATCTGACCGCTCCGGTGATAGGCATGTTGCTGGCGTCGGCGGTCCCCGATCATTCGACGGTCTATTGCGCCAAGTTGAATCACTGCAACCAGCAGCGCTGCATCTTTCGCTGCGAGTTCGATCGACTGGCGGCGATTCGCGACGACCGGCCCGCCGCAAATGTCGCTCGGCGATGAAACCGCCGCACGCGGCGCCGCATCCAAGCTTCGGCGGCCATCGGCCGGCCGCGGCCATCTCAACGGGAGCCTGTGTGTCCACGCAAAACGACTACGACGTGATCATCATCGGCACCGGCGCCGGTGGCGGAACGCTGACGCATCGGCTGGCCGCTTCGGGCAAGCGTATTCTGCTGATCGAACGCGGGGGCTTTCTGCCGCGGGAGCGCGAGAACTGGGACCCGGTGGCGGTCTTTCGCGAAGGCCGCTATCAGGCCAAGGAGACGTGGTACGACAAGCACGATGCGCCGTTCTCGCCGTACACGCACTACTGGGTCGGCGGCAACACCAAGGTGTATGGCGCCGCCCTGCTGCGGATGCGCGAGTTCGATTTCGGCGAGGTCCGCCACTACGGCGGCGTGTCGCCGGCGTGGCCGATTTCGTATCGCGACTTGGAGCCTTACTACACTCAGGCCGAGCAGCTTTACTGCGTGCATGGCCGCCGCGGGGCCGATCCGCTCGATCCACCCGCTTCGGCGCCCTATCCACACGAGCCGCTGCCGCACGAGCCGCGCATTCGCGAGCTGTTCGACGATTTGACCGCGCTGGGCTGCCGGCCGTTTCCCATTCCGCTGGGCGTGCGTTTGAACGGCAACGGCGCGGGGCGTTCGCCCTGCCACCTCAGCTACTTCGACGGTTTTCCCGATCCGACCGAGGTCAAGGCCGATTCGCATGTTGTGGGCGTCCAGCCGGCGCTGGAGCGCTCGAACGTGTCGATCCTCACCGAAAGCCGCGTCCAGCGCCTGCTGACAAGCCCCTCGGGCCGCGAGATTGCAGGCGTCGTCGTGAATCGCAACGGTGAAGCGCTGACGCTGCGAGGCTCGGTCGTCGTCGTCGCCTGCGGCGCGATCAACTCGGCCGCGCTGCTGTTGCGGTCCGCCAACGATCGGCATCCCAACGGACTGGCCAACGGCTCTGGGCTGGTCGGCCGCAACTACATGTGCCATCACAACGGTCTGTTCATCGCCGTGTTCGACCGGCCGAATCCGTCGCAGTTCCAGAAGACGCTGGGGTTGACCGACTTTTATCGCGGCACGGACGATTCCGATCTGCCGCTGGGCACCATTCAGCTCATGGGCAAACTCGATCTTGACTCGTTGAAGGCGTTGTCCGCCGACCGGCTGCCGGACATGCCCGTCGAGAAAATCTCGGCCCACTCGATCGACTTTTTCCTGACGGCCGAGGACCTGCCCCACGCCGAGAACCGCGTCACGCTTCGAAAGGATGGCGCGATCAAGGTCAGCTACACCGACACCAACGCCGAGGCCTATGAGCGGCTGCGGAAGCGACTGGAGCAACTGCTGGACCAGGCGGATCGGCGCGGCGGCGGGCGCGGCGGCGTGTACCTGCACGCGCGGCTGGGGGTCAGCGGCGTGAGTCATCAGAACGGCACGCTGCGATTCGGCGCCGACCCGGCTGCATCGGTGCTGGATGTCAACTGCCGGGCACACGAGATCGACAACCTGTACGTCGTGGATGGCGGCTTCTTTCCGTCGAGCAGCGCGGTCAATCCTTCGCTGACGATCATGGCCAACGCGCTGCGCGTCGGCGATCACCTGCTCAGCCGGTTGCGATAAGCAGGCGGGAATCGGGGGAACAGTGAAGGATCTACGATTAAATGCGGAGCAATCGCCCGCCGCGATCAGACGTCAACATGGAGGGACTGCTTCGCGTGCGTGGCCCGCCGCGAAGCAGTGGGGGCACGATGATGGTGCGCGCGCCGCGTCTCCCTCGTCTCATCACGCGAATTGCAGGCGGCGCGCCGACCTCCGGCGCGGTGCGACGGGATGCCGGGCTGTAGTCACGGTTGAAACGATGCCTTCGGGACCGCACGAAATCCGTGGCGGTAGCGGCCTTTCTCAATCAACTTCCCCCGGAACGGGCCGGCTGAAGGCCTCGCCGGCCGGCGTGACAAAGGAACGATTGCCATGAACCTGCTTCAGACGATGCGCACCGAGCGACGCCACGTCCGTGCGGCGCCGCTCTGGACGCTTTTTCTACTCCTGCTGACTGTCGCCGGGCGCGCGTCCTTCGCGTTCGCCGATCCCCCGGCGTCGTCTGCGGCGGTGCCCGCGCTGATCGACGGCGTGACCTGCATCGGCATGACCGTATCCGACCTCGACCGGGCGGCGGCGTTCTACAAAGACGTTCTGACGTTCGAGGAAGTATCGCGGGTCGATGCGTCCGGCGCCGCGTGGGAGCGGCTCGAGGGCGTTCCCTGGCCGAAGAAGCGCATCGCGCGCCTCAAGCTGGGCGACGAGTTCATCGAGTTGACCGAGTACCTGCGGCCACGCGGCAAGCCGTTTCCCGCCGATTCGCGCGGCAACGACCGCTGGTTTCAGCACATCGCGATCATCGTTTCCGACATGGATGAGGCCGTCGCGCGGCTGCGGGCAAAGGACGTTCGCCCCGCCTCGAAAGCGCCGCAGCGCCTGCCCGACTGGAACCGCAACGCGGCCGGAATCAGGGCCTTCTACTTTCGCGATCCCGACGGGCATTATCTGGAAATCCTGGCGTTTCCGCCCGGCAAAGGACAGGACCGCTGGCATCGGACGACCGAAAAGCTGTTTCTGGGCATCGATCACACCGCCATTGTCGTGGCGGACACGCAGGCCAGCCTGCGGTTGTATCGCGATATGCTCGGCTTTCGCGTCGTCGGCGAGAGCGAGAACTACGGGCCGGAACAGGAGGGGCTGAACAACGTGCCGGGGGCGCACCTGCGCATCACCACACTTCGCGGCACGTCTGGGCCGGCGATCGAGTTTCTCGAGTACGTCCATCCGCGCGATGGGCGGCCCTATCCGGCGGAGTCGCGGCCGAACGACCTGCTCTATTGGCAGACGACGCTGCTGACGCGCTCGACAGCGCGCGCCGAGGGTATGATGCGAACGGCCGGAGCGTCATTCGTCTCGTCGGGGCTTGTTCGATTTGACGGCGACGCAGGCGGTTTTTCACAGGCGATGATCGTGCGCGATCCGGACGGCCACGCCATGCGGATTGTGCAGGAGATTCCTTGAGGACCGCTCGGCCAGCGCCTCCGCGTGGCGCGGCGCTCTAGACCGCGTGGCGCGGGCTTGTAGCGCGTGCGAAAACAAACGATCTCGCCGCATCGGGGCCTATGTACATTTCTGGCATTCCAACCTCGTAAGGGACTCCACATGTTTTCTCCGAACGTGTGCAGGAAGGCCGATTCAACGCAGACCGGCGCAACCGTGGGCATCGCACCTACCGAAGTCCGCTCGGCGCTCCCTTCACGCGCCCGCCTGGGTCGCGTTCAGGATCGCGGTTCGGATCAGGAAAGCGGCCGGCGGCGCTGCGCGACTCGAAAATGCAGGACAAGCTCGAGCGACAACTCGGGCTCGATGGGCGCTTCGGCGCTCCCTCACGGTCGCGGTTCGGCTCGGCCTTTTCACACACGTTGTCAGTCCGCCGTGGCGCCGTTTCATCTTCCGTCGCCGACACACGGGCGCATGCGCACCGCTGCCGTGGCCGCCGTCCGGCCTCTCATCGAACGCGCGCTGTCGTTCCCGGCGCTCAACGCCATCTACCGCGCGGCGACAGCGCGTGATGCGAGTCAGGACTTTTGCGGACGCGCCCTCAACGAATTGGGCATCCGCGTCGAAATGTCCGAACGTGATCTGACGCGCGTCCCGAAATCGGGCCCCCTGATCGTCGTCGCCAATCACCCCTTCGGCGGACTGGACGGCCTGCTTCTGGCCGCCCTGCTGTGCCGCGTCCGGCCGGACGCGCGGCTGCTGGCCAACTACCTGCTGCGTTGCATCCCCGAAATGCATGACGTGTGTTTCTTCGTAGATCCTTTCGGCGGCCCCGAGGCCGCTCGGCGCAACGTCGCCGCACTGAAGTCGGCGATCGCCTGGGTCCGCGGCGGCGGGCTTCTGGGCATTTTTCCGGCCGGCGAAGTCTCGCACCTGAGTCTGCGACGCCGCGCCGTCAGCGATCCCGACTGGAGCAACACCGTCTCGCGGCTGATCCTCCGCACGCAGGCGCCGGTGCTGCCGGTGTGCATCGACGGCCGCAACAGCGGCTTGTTTCAGGTCGCCGGTTTGATTCACCCGCGGCTGCGCACGGCCATGCTGCCGCGCGAGCTGCTCGCCAAGCGCGGGCAGCGCCTGCGGGTCGAGATCGGCAGCGTGATTCCGTTCGCGCGGTTGACGAAGCTCCGCGCGCCGGCCGCTGCGCCGTCGCACGCCAAAGACGCGGATGCCGACCGGATCACCGAGTACCTGCGTGTACGAACCTATTTGCTCAAGGGTCGTGCGACCATGTCCGCGCATGATGCCGAGCAAAACACCGTGCCGTCGGCGCGAATGCGGAGCTGGCCGCCCGTGGCGGATGCGACGCCCGCCGATCTGGTCGCGCGCGACATCAACGCACTACCCGAAGCGCAGCGGCTGATCCAGAGCGGTCCATTTTGCGTCCATGTGGGCGGGGCAGCGCAACTGCCGCACGTGCTGCGCGAAATCGGCCGCCTGCGCGAGTCGACCTTTCGTCTGGTCGGCGAAGGAACGGGCAAGTCGCTGGACCTCGATCGCTTCGATCCGCACTACTTGCACCTTTTCGTGTGGAACGCGGTGGAGCGCCACATCGTGGGCGCGTATCGCCTCGGACCGACGGACGACATCCTCCGGCGCTTCGGCCTGCGCGGTCTTTACACCAGCACACTGTTTCGCTTCAAGCCGCGGCTGATGTCGCGCATTGATCCGGCCCTGGAGCTGGGCCGCTCGTTCATCGTGCCAGAGTATCAGCGCGACTACGCGCCGCTGCTGCTGCTGTGGAAAGGCATCGGGCGGTTTGTCGTGCGGAACTCGCGATACCGCCGCTTGTTCGGCGCGGTCAGCATCAGCGACCAATTCCAGTCGACGACGCGCCAGCTTCTGATGGCGTTCCTGCGGCAGCATAATCTCGACGCCGAACTGGCGGCGATGGTCCGACCGCGAAATCCGCCGCCCGCCGGCCGGCTGCGCGACACCGATCCGCGAACGTTGTCGACGCTGGTTCGCGACGTGGCGGACGTGGACGAGCTGGTAAGCGAGATCGAGGCCGACGGTCGCGGCATGCCGGTGCTGCTGCGACAGTACCTGAAGCTCAACGCCCGCCTGCTCGGCTTCAACATCGATCCCGACTTCGGCGGCGTGCTGGACGGCCTGGCGCTGGTGGACCTGCTGGCGGTCGACCGCCCGATTCTCGATCGTTACCTCGGCAGGGAAGGCGCCGCGTCATTTCGGGCGTGGCATAACGAGCAGGATCCTGCGGCCTCGTAACAGGGCCATCCTCAGTATCGCGAGTCCGATGCCGATGAGCGCCATCGCCTCGCAGCTCATCGGTAGTATCTTGCCTTTTTCGGTCAACGCGATAGGCTTCCCTCCAGTTGCCGGGGCGCGTCAAGCACCACGCAATCCGTGGCGAGTGAGCGGCATGAGGCGCCGCGCTGAATTGCGGTGCAACATCCCTCGGGGCATTTGGAATGCACACGGTGAACACACGGAGCGCTGCCGCAACCGCTCGCCGAAAGGGCAAGCCGCCGGCTGTTAGCACACTGAACGGCGAGAAGCTCATTCCGTTCGGTTGGTACGGCGGAAAATTCTCGCACCTGTCCTGGCTATTACCGTTGCTTCCGAAGTGTCATCACTACTGCGAGCCGTTCGCCGGCTCGGGGGCCGTGCTGCTGAATCGAATGCCGTCACCCGTAGAGACGTACAACGATCTGGACGGTGAGGTCGTCAATTTTTTTCGAGTGTTGCGCGACGAGAAAGATCGCCTTATCGAAGCGATCGGGTTGACGCCATTCTCGAGGGAGGAATTTGCGCTGGCCTGCAAGCTCGACCCAAGTCTCCCTCCGCTGGAGCGGGCGCGGCGGTTTCTGGTCCGCTGGCGACGCGGGCAGGCGCACCAGCCTCGCACCGTGACCTATGACAGTTTGAAAAAGGCGCATTCAGGCAATGCATATTATCCGCGAGCATCGTGAAGTCATCAGAATTGACGCACCAGAGTGGTTTGCGTTGGAGGCGTTTCGGACCGCGCTCGATCGAGACACTTCGATCGACGCAGATACCCGCCTAGCGACTTTCCATCGGCCAGGCGGACCACCGACGGACACAAGCGACGTTTTCGTCGTTTTTGATGCGCGAGAAGAGGTGGCCCCCGACGGGACCGTCAGATGGACTGTGGAATCGTCCGACCTTTTGGATGAACCTGGACTGGAATCCGTGTATGGAACCGTTGCGAGCTTGACTCGCAAGTTGGGAGTACGAAAGGGGGTGCTTTGGTTGACTAACGTCGGACTCGATGATCACGGTTGACTTCGTTGCCAGCGAGGCGCCAACGACCCCGCACGAGAACGGCCTTGCCGCGTTCCTTGAGATGCGACTGCGCAGTGCGTACCGAGTGCTTCCATCGCTTGCCGTAGCTTCGCCCATCAATCACCCGATCAATATTGTCGTCGCATAGATCTGGATGGATGTGTTGGATATGGGAGTGAATCTCTGGAGTCGTCTTCGGACCTCGTGACAGTAGGTAGACGATCGTATCCTCAAGTATCGCCGTGAGACTTCGTCCTGCGGTCCTTGCCCTTAGAACCTCGTCGCCGGCAGAATTCAACAGCGTCGCAATCGCCCTTTGGACTTGTGAACCAGCATCCTTTTCTGCGACGGTTCTCTCCGCAGCGACGCGATTCGCTGCCACGGCCAATCTGCACAGCGTATCTATCGGCACGAGGGGGCCGAGCGCGGCGTAGTCTTCTACGTCCCGTCGGATTTCACGTACAATAGCAGGCTCATCGAACTCAACGCCGTACTCAAGATTTCGGTAGAGACCTCCCGCCGTGAGATTCGCGGACGTAATTATCGCCCGCGTACCGTCGGCAATGTAGGCCTTTGCATGAAGCGTTGGAATGAACCGCAGCGACGTTTGCGGTAATTGCTTTACGAGCGCTACCAGCGCGCTCGCGCTCGTTGCACCGCTTACGATGTTTTCCAACGAAAGGTTAACGACAAGTAATATTCGAATGGATGCTGCGCGACCGCATTTCGTAACGCAGTATACCAGGCGCTCGCAAGCGGCTTCGCTAACGAACGGTGACGAGATGAGAAGGTCTTTGATGGCATCAGCAACCAGCGAGTCAAAGCGATCCGACCAAGGCGACCGAACGATTCTCACGGTCCATCTCCCCGATATTCAGCGATGAGCTTCGACCCATCTTCCCTAACGGTCTGATGTGGTCAAGCGCGCACGAATAGTCTTTTGATCGTTCCTAGACTGCGGCCGCCACGCGTCCGCTCACCATACGTGAAACCATCCGAAAGCCCCGTGTGTCCCATTTCTGGAAATCGGACGTTGCAAGTCCTGCTCGTCAGTTTACAGAGTCACAGGACGCCGAGCGAACCGACGACCTCGCACATGGGCTGAGCAGCGGCGCGTGCGTCTGAAGCAAGACCGCGCCAAGTGTTTAACGTGCCGACCTCGTTAGAACCGAAGGAAACGAGTGGATCGCGTCATCGCGATTCTCAATCCGCCACCAGGCTTACCCGCCGATTGCGATAATGCGCCCGCGCGTCGCGGAGCATGTCACGAATGCGAGAAACCGCGTGCCCGCGGCGGCGGTTGGCGGCGCCGATGCGGAACAGGATCGACCACTGCCGGAACAGCACCGCGTACGCGCGCCACAGCGGCCAGGACGGATCGTAGATGTTCGTCGATTCCGACGTGACGCCGTTAAGTTCCACGATCGCCAGTTCGCGCCCCGCCCGGAACCAGTCCAAATTCGAATACCGAATGTCGAACCGCCCGAAATGAAAGCCTTCGACGCGCTGCGCGATCGCGTCGATCGCGGCCTCCAGTTCCGGCGTGATCAGGTGCGCGCCGTCGCGGAACAGCGTGCCCTGACAATGATTGCCGGCGATCGCCAACTGCACGCGCTCACACGCCGCCGGAACGCGGTGCGCTCCCTCGCCGAGCCGTGCCAGAAACGTGTCGGCCTGCATCCGATAGCGGCGATGCTTGCGAATGAGCGATTCAAGCGATGAGATGCCGTCGCCAATCACGATCGGAAACTGCTTGTCCGTGATCGAGAAAACCCGCCCATGGGGCTGATCGGGCAGGCGATAGTAGAACACGCCCGCCTCATACGGGCCGGGATGGAACACCTGGGCCAGCACCGCATCGGGATTGGCTGTGAGGTACGCCTCGGCCGCGCGGGCATCGCCGACTTTCTTCAGCCCCACGCCGCGCTGACCCACGTCGGGCTTGAGGATCAGCGGATACGTCCAGCCGCGCGCGGCCATGATGCCGTGCAACTCGTCCAGCCGCCGGCGTGTCGCGCCGGCGGCGATCAGAGCCGAGGGCACGGTCCACTCCGCCGGCAATCGCCGCAGAATGTCGTATTTCGACTCGCCCACGACGCCGCCGTGCGGAATGGCGGGGTTCGCCGCCGTGAACGTCGTGAACCCGCGATGGCGGATCGCCAGCCACGCCAGCCAGGGCGCCAACGGCGCGTAGAACAACCAGGCGGGCCAGAATTCCCATTGCCACAAACGGCACACCGACGCCGCCAGCCGCGAGCGCCCTTCACTCGTCGCGGCGAGCGTCAATCCGCGCAGCAGCAACGCGAAGAGCAGCAGCGCGGCGACGAACGCGACGCCGCCCGATCCGGTGAACCGTCGCAGCGGCGCGACGACCGCCTCGCCCGTCGCCGCCACGAGCAGCACCAGCAGCGGCGTCCACACCAGCGCCGCCAACAGCGCCCATAGCACGAACCGATCGGCGCGGCGGCCCAACATCCCCGCGCCCAGATAGACCGGCAGCCGCGTGCCCGGGACGAAGCGGGCGGCCACGATCGCCGTCCAGCCGCGGCGGTCGAACCAGTCGCCCATGCGCTCGATCCGCGCCGCGGATACGCGACGCCGCACCCACGCGGTATCCAGGACGCGCCGACCGCAGGCGCGACCCATCAACCACAGCCCCATGTCTCCCACAAAAATGCCGAGAAAGCAGCCCGCCACCCCGACGAAGCCGTCCAGTTGCCGCGATCGAATCAGCAGCCCCGACGCGATGCAGGTCAGGTCTTCGGAGACGAACGTGGCGGCGATGATCGCGCCGAGCTGCGCCCAGGGAGTCAGGCCGCGGCCGATGTCGAGGTCGATCATGCCGCCGCCTCCCGTATCGACAGTGACAACGCCACCGGCGAGGTTGCCCGATCCGGCGCATCGCCGTAATAGGTCAGCGTCGCGCGCCCGCGTTCGAGGTCGATGATCGTGTGACTCACGGTTCGCGCCTCATCGCGTTCCATGCACACGCTGACGTGCCGCCGGTCCGGCCATGCGTGCCGATGAAAAGCCACCTGCGCCGCCGGCCAGTCGGCCTCGTGTGTGAACATCGACTCGAACAACGCCCGCCGCGGTTGCTCGACAAGATGATCCCCCAGTCCCGATGATGTAAACAGCAGCGGGTGGCTCGACAGTGCGAGACGCTGCCGGCGCAACGAGCTACCATCGCCGCGGCAGTCGATCAGGCCGTTACGATCCACAACGACAAGGCGAAACGGTGGGAAGGCGTCGGGATCGATGTCCGCCGTATGACGCTCGGCCTCATCCAAAGTCGAGCAGGCCATCAGGCGCGGCGCCAGAATGCCGCGGCTGTTGCGCAGCGTCGACTGCATCAGGCCGGGAGGGGCCGGCGGGTTGACGTTCAGGAGCGTCGCCGCCAGACCGGCGTCGTTCACGGCGATCCACGAGCCGTCAGACAATGGATCGATCGGCATGATGGCCGTGCGCGAACCGCGGCGACGGATTTCGGGCGGCATCGCCGCGGGGCGAATGCGCAACTCGTCGCGATTGCACGCCAGACGAAGATGCGTCCATGCGTCCGAATCCGCGTCGCGCGCCACGGGAATCAGCGTGACGGTGCACATGCGGCTGCATCGAGATGCGCGATCGTCGCCGGCGCATAGCCGAACCGGTCGGGCAACGGAATGCCCAGCGTGCGACAGATGGCGGCCACAATCGCGTTGTGATGAATTGTATGGCTCAGCACGGACCCAAGCTCGCGGCCCAGTGAGGACAAGGTATCGATTCTCAGGCCGTCGGCCGTCAGCATGACGCTGACGCACAACGGCCGCGAAAGGTCATCGTCGTCCAGCCCCGTGAGCCGGCTTTCGAGACGGCCGACGACTTCGAGCGCAGCCGCGCGGCTGGTTTCGACGGCCGTTCCGCGCCGGCGCGCATCGTAATCGAGCCTGCCGGTCTGTGCGCCGTCCAGAAGCGTCGCAACGTGGTCGAGACAATGCCGCACGTGGCCGCCGAGGCTGCCGTCGATGACCCCCACCGGCTGGAGCACGTATTGATCATCGGAGGCGGTTTCCACGATCTGACCAAGCTGTCGCAATGTCTGCGACAGGACGGCAAGCGGTCCGGACGGCGGCATCGTCAAACGTGGCGACAACCGGTCTGTTCCGCATGTTGCGGCAATCATGAAGAGTCCTTTCCATTACGCGGCGCGTCGCGGAGGATGGCGTAACACGATGCAGCAGCCTCGCTGTCATCCCCGCGCAGGCGGGCGTGCAGCACTCCCGAGCACCCGCTGGATTCCCGCCCGCGCGGGAATGACATGCCACACGCGGATTCGGTTACGAATGGCTACAACCCCGCTGCACGCGGGTATTGAGGAAAGCACCGAGTCTGACCCTGGCCGCTATTCTCTCGTACCAGACTGGTCCTTCGGAGCAATCCTGCGCCACTCCGAATCCGCCCGCGCCGTCAGACGCTTTTCGTCTTTGTTCCAGTCCTTCAGAGCATTGCCCAGCCAGCCCTTGTAGAAGAGGAACAGCCGGCCGCCCGTGATCTTGAAATTCATCGGATCCACTTCGACCAGACGGCCTTCGGCCATCGCGGTGGCGCACCAACCGCCGTAGGCCGGAACATATTTCGCGGGGTCCTTCGCAAACTTGCCGCGGTTCTCGCGTGACGCGAAGCGGTACGTTACGCCGCGATAGCGGGTGGTGAACTCCTCACTGCCGCGCAGCGGCTTGCCGCCGTCGAAATACGAGACCGCGTCGTAACCCTGCAATGCCAACCCGGAATCCGCCAGATTGTACTGGCGTGCGGCATCGTTACGAGACAATTCCGCAATCTTCTCCGCGAAGCGGTCGAAAGAGATGCGATCCGTGTTGGCCTTGCCCACGTACCGAAAGACCTCCCGGCCATCCGGCCCCAGCAGCACGAGTGCCGGATAACGCATCGTTTCACCGTGAAACGCATAGCCGTCGGGAATCTCGAATTCGCCCGCCAGCCGGGCTTCCGGGTCGCGGAAAATCGTCGCAGCCGCACCATCGCGCTTGAGTCGCGCGGCGAACTCCTGTACCTCGTCTTCCGAGTCGGGCTTCACGAAGACGTGAATGACGCCCGCCGCCTCTTCCGCTCGGCGGAGATATTCCTTCACGTGCCTGAGGCACAGCGGACACTCGGTTTTCAGCAGAAAGTGCAGCGCCACATAACGGCCGCGCACGTCTGACAGTCGAAACGTTTTATCGCCGCCTTTCAATTCAAACTCGGTCGGCGGCGCCGCCGTCGCTGCGACGACGGCGGAGGCACACGCAATCAGCGCGCACAACGGAATATGTTTCATCAAGCGCATGGTCTTTCCTGGGTCTAGAGTCTGCGAATGTCGTGCGGGTCGATCCGCAGCAACGTGATGTCGCCGCACCGTTCGAGATCGCCCGTGATTTCGATCGGATCCGCGACGAACGGCAACACCGCGTCGTTGACGGCCTCTCCACCCGCGCCGACGAGCAGGTGATACGTCGCCCCGCCGGCGGCGTCGCTCGTCCGCAGCATCGGCGGAATGCCGCCCGCGATGCAAAGCGTGGCGCATTCCTTGTGCAGCTTGCCCTCGCCGGGCTTCATCGCGCCGAAGAAGCACTTCGGGTCGATGATCTCACCACGCAGCGTCACGCGCCCCAGCGAACGCGCCCGCGGCCGCGCAAGCCGCGTCAGCGATTCGGGGGTCGGTGCGTCAATCGTTTGCACTCCTTCGTCACCGGACACAAGCTCCAGCAGCATCCGGCCGTCGCGTTGCAGCACGGTTCCACGCACGCGGGCGAATCGCCCGGCGACGTCTTCGACTTTGTCAACGGCGCCGAATTTCCCCTCGCGAACCAGCAGAATCGTGCGCATCCCGCTTTCCGCGTTTGCGTCGACTGTGCGAATCATGGCGTAGGGAGCCGCATCGACGACGCCTTCGAACGCACGAATCCTTTCGGTCTCCCACGCGCCCGTCCCCGGGTCGCGCTGCATCATCGCAACGCCCGCGCTGACTACCACCGCCAGCACCGCCATCGCGGGCACGAGTCGTCGAACGAAGCGAACATAAGTTGCCGGCGCAGGTAAGTAGCCGACGTAGAACCCGTTGTTTCCGTTCGTCCCGATCGGGCCGGACGCCGAGGGTGTTTGAGAAGCCATATTCGAGGCAGAGAACCGCGGCCGAGACTTCTCCCCCTCGCTACAGCAACCCACCGCTCCCTTCACGCTCCCGCCCTGGTCGCGTTCGGGGTCGCGTTTGGGTACCGCCTTTTCAGGCATGTTGGACTGCGACATGGGCAGGCTCCGTAACGTTGCACGCAACGCCGATCGGCTGAGCAACCTCCGCGGCCGACGTGTTCGTCGTAACAACTTCATCCGCAACAACCGCCGGCTCGACCGGCGTACCGGGCGGCAGTGGACGCGGGTCGACTTGCACGCGGCCGTCCCGCACGCGAACGCGATACGTCGACACTTTCTCCGTAAACGGCGGCGGCGACTGCCCATCGGCCGGTCGGTACTGCCAGCCGTGCCAGGGACACGTTACGCAACCGTCGATGATCTTTCCTTCGCCCAACGGACCGCCCTGATGGGCGCACACATTGGCCATTGCCGAGACGCGCTCGCCATACCGAAAGACCGCGATGCGCTCACCGCCGGACGCACACAACACGCGGGCGCGGTTATTCGGTATGTCGCCTGCCGGACCCGCGTCGATCCATTGCGTATCGCCGTCGGCCAGCATCGCGGCGCCCCGCCGATCGCGCCGCCGTTCGCGCCAACCGGCGTAGAGGTGCAGCGTCGCGACCGTCGCGACGCCCAGCCCCGCCAGCGACGCCGCCCAGACGCCGCGTTGCGTCTGAAGCGCGCCAAGCGCCACGTGCATCACCAGCAGCGCATATGCCGCATAAACCAGCATGTGCAGCCGCTTCCATGCTCGCGCGCCCAGGTTCTTCAGCCAGAAGTCGTGGCTGGTCGCAGCCATCAGGAACAGGATGATCAGCGCCCCCAGCCCCAGCACCTGGAACGGAAACGCCGAGAGCGTCGTGTAATTCGTGTTGCTGCCCAGCAGTGAGACGAAGGGATTGAGCCGTCCGAAACCGTGATAGAAGCCGATGGCAAGCGTGGCATGAAGCAGGCCCACGAGAAACGTCGCCACGCCCAGATGCCGCCGGTTGTAGAGCAGCGGCGCGAACCGCCGATCGAGTCGGGCCAGCGGTCCGATGCACAGGACCACGTGTAACATGAGAAACGCGCACGTCGCCAGCGCCCGCATGACCAGAATCGGATCGCTGATGGCGTGCGGCCCGCGAAACGCCGACTTGCCAACCAGGATGAAAACCGCCAGGTAGGACGCCACGGCCATCGCCAGTACGGCGTCGTAGATGCGCTTGTGGCGGTTCCACTGGACCGGCACATACCCGACGCTCATGGGACGACCTCCGGCGCGGCGTCTGCACCGCCGGCGTATTGACCGATCGGCGGCTCGGGGTCGTTAACGGCAACCAGCGGCGGCCGCCCCATCAGCGCGACGCCTAGCGAGATCAGCGCCAATGGGCCGAGAAACGTCCAGACCCACGCATGAAAGGCTCGCTGAGCGCGCGTCATGAGTGATCTCCGCCGCGCCACGACCGCAGCCACCAGGATGCCACTACCGGCCACAACGCCGTCGCGGCCGGCAGAATCAACAGGCGAAACCGCCAGGACGCTCCGGTCGCCGCCGGATCGACGCGGACGACACCGCGGGCGACAAACGGCAGCGCAACCAGCAGCCCGACGGCCAGGTAAGCGGCGACAAGCTGGACGATGATTTCGGCGGCCACGAGGATTCGATGCGGGACGAGCGGCACGTGTTACAGAATGGGAATTCCAGAAGCATTTGACGAACGGGTTCGCCACAGACATTCTGAGGCGTCAGACCGCCCCGGCTGCATGGTGCGGCAGCGACCAAGCTCCTGGTCGGCACTCGCCGCGTTGAGGAGCGATCGGCGCCCGTGGAATGAGGACGCTACGGGTGACGACTTATCGCGCTGCCAAAAACATCACAACCCATACCCCGGCGTCCACGCCACGTCCCGGCCGGTTCCGCTCCACCGCGCGTTGTTGCCGTCCATGCCGACGACGCCGTCCGGCGCAATCTGATAGCCCAGGTCCGCCGGCGTCTCACTGGTCGCGTGACCGTCGACCCACAGCACCGTCGCGCGTTCGAGATGACGCGGATCGACCGACGTGCGTTCATTCGGGAACCCCGCCATCTCGCCGTTGGATGGATCGACCCGTGGCGGATCGAGGTTGAAACCCTCGTTGCCCATCCCTTCCGGCACGCGGGCGTTGTTTTCATACGGCAGTCGCATCGACCGCGGAAACGTCGCCGCCGTGCCCATCGAATCCGCCACGGCCAGGGTGTTCGCCGTGTCGCGAATGCGTGTCACGACCACGGGCCAGTTCTTGAACGAATGAGGATTCGATGCGTCGCTCAAGCGCGAGTTGCCGAGGAACTGATAGTTGTAGCCGTAGCTGCCGTTTCGCTCGTCGGTCCATTCCGGCACTGCCGGACACACGAAGACGGGGTTGCCATAGTTCTGCTGATCGGCCGGTTCGCCGAACTTATCCGACGGCCCTCGGCATGGCTGCGGATCATCGAACGGCGCGACGCCCACGTTGCTGCCCATCATCGCCAGGAAAGTCGGCCGGTACTTGCGACCCCCCTTGATGTCCGAATACCAGTTGCAGGCATCGACATGGGGCAGCCGGCCGGGCACGAGCACGTCGCCGTTTTCCTGCGTGTACATCGTCAGCCCCTGACCGAGCACACGCAGGTTTCCGGCACACTTGACGGCCACGCCGCGCCGCCGCGCGGCCGACAGCGCCGGCGATAACAGCGCCACGAGCACGGCGATCACGCCGATGACGACGAGCAACTCGATGAGCGTAAAGGCCAGACGGCGGCGGCAGGTCATCACGTCACTCCGGCGGGCGGACTCGGGCGGGTTCGTTGACCGCACTTCATTATACGCCGTCGAGGCGGACTTCATGCCGGCGCCCGATGGGCTACAATCCGCGTTCATGGCCGCGTTCAAGTACCGCTTCCGCGTGAAGTTCGACAACGTCGACTACGCCCGCGTCCTCTATTTCCCGCGGCAGATCGACTTTTTCATCGAAGCGCTCGAGGAATTCTGCCTGTCGCGGCTGGGACTCTCCTTCCGCCGGATGCTCGACGTCGACCGCATCGCCATGCCCACCGTGCATTTCGAAGCCGACTACCGCCGCCCGCTGCAATTCGAGGAAGAGGCCGAAGTGCACGTGTTCATCCGCAAGATCGGCGAAAAGTCGATCACGTTCGGATACGAAACCCACCGGCTGCCCGATCACGAGCTGACGAGCACCGCGACCCAGATCGTCGCCACGGTCGACTTCGACACCTGGAACACAATTCCCGTTCCGGCGCGCTACCGTGAGATGTTATCGCCGTACGTGGAGCCGGCGATGTGAGAATGCATCGGCCGTCGGCCATCTGCCATCGGCTCGAGAAGGCGTCACTGGTCAGTTGTCCGTCCTCGGCGGCCAATTCCCGATTGTCGGCCACCGGTTTGGAATCTCATATCTCAAATCTGAGATTCGAAATCTGAAACGAGAAACTCCGCTCGTCGCTCCGTCGCTCGCTTTCTCCCCTTCGTGCCTACGCGCCTTTCCCACACGTGCGGGGACGTCTTCGTGCCTTTTTTTCGACGTTTCGACTTTCCGCCCGCGACGGGCCGGCAAGCGCGCGTTATCATTACGCCGGTCCAATCGGTTGGCGGGTCCATGCGGCCCTCGGCGGCGACATGCTCGGCGATTTCCTTCAATTCCTGGCACGCAACTGGGCGCTGACGTCGATCGTCGCGTCGCTGATCCTGATGGTCGTGCTGTGCGTGCTGATCATCGGCAAATACGTCCGAATCACCGTCAACATCCTTCAGGAAGCCCCGCTGCCCCTGTCGCGCAAGGTGCGCGACTTCCGACCCATTCGCGGCGACGACGTCCAGTTCTGGGCCACCGACGGCCTGCTGCTGCGCGGAACCATCTGCCTTCGCCCCAATACCCACGAGCCGCCGCGCGGCCTCATCGTTTTCGCCCCCGAGTACAAGAGCGACCGCGAAAGCGTCGCCCGCTATTGCCATTCCCTGTGGGAGGCCGGCTACGACCTGTTCACCTTCGACTTCCGCAACCACGGCGAGTCGGCATTCGAAGAGGGCTACCTGCCGCGGCAGTGGCCGAGTGACCGCGAAGTCGCCGACGTCACCGGCGCGCTGACATTCGTCGAGGAGTGGCTCAACGGAGAGGGCCGGCCGGTCGAATACGGCGTGTTCGGCATCTCGCGCGGGGCGGGCGCCGCGATCGTTGCGGCCGCCCATCGTCCGACGGTCAAAGCGATCGCCACCGATGGCGCCTTTTCGCCCGACCGCGTGCTGGAGCACTATCTGAAGCGCTACGCCGAGGTGTTTGCGACGGTCGAATTCGTTTATCGCAATCACCCGCCGGAGTTCTGGCGCTTCCTGCGCTGGTGCGTCTTTCTCGCCTGCCACCGACGTTTCAGATGCAGCTTTCAGAGCGTGCAGCGGGCCATCATGCGGATGATCCCGCGGCCGATGCTGTTCATTCATGGCGCCCGCGACAGCTACATCAGCGAGTCGCAATCGCGCCTGCTCTATGCGGTGGCCTCCCAGCCGCGACATCTCTGGATCGTGCCGCGTGCCAAGCACAACCAGTCGGTCGTCGTCGCGCCCCAGGAATACGCCCGCCGCACGGTCGACTTCTTCGATCTCTACCTCGCCGGTTGCCCCCGCCCCGACAACATCTACCACGCCGACCAATGGCCTCCGCTGCCCTCCCGCGCGCCGGCGTCGAAAACGACCGCCGATGTCGGCGCGCAGCCAGTCACATCGGCGAGCGATGAATGACGCGCGAGACCGCCCGCGATCGACGCCGACTGTTCCTGCGCCACGGCATCAAAGCCCGCCGCGCCAGCGGCGGGCGGTTCTGCGATAAGCTGACATTGTAAATCTCAAATCTCAAATCTCGGAACGTGCTTGACCAGCCCGATTCAAGGCGACCAGCCGCGGTTGAGCGTTTCGCTGCTCACAATGGCGCCCCGCCGTTCCCTCACGGTCGCGGTTCAGTTCATGATTCTCAAACAAGCTCTCAAATCAGAACTTCGCCGCCCACCCGGCTGACTGCTGATCGCTGAAAGCTGATGGCCGGCGGCTGAAGGCCCGCGCAGCGGACCCTGCGGGCTGACGGCAGATCAACATTCGCGCCAACCCATCGCTCAGCCTGGCTCCTTCCCAAACCGCGCAAAGAACCACAGCGCTCCCGCCATCCCCAGCACGCTCGCCGTGCACAACATCGCCGTCGGCCCCCAGCCGGGCTGAAGTTGTTCGACGCCGATCCAGATCAGCCCGCCCACGATCGGCGCGGGCGCCACCGCCAAACTTCGCACTGACCAGTACAACCCCACGGCCTGCGTCTTCACCGACGGTTCGACCAGTTCGCTGATCATCGCCTTTCGCGCCGGCTCGCCCAACTCGCGCAGCCCACCCGCCACGAACGCCGCCGCCAGCCCCGCAATGCCCCATATCGGTCCCAGCCCCGCCAGCGCAATCGGAAACAGCGCGAAGAATACGAACGTCAGACCGATGTAGGGTTTCTTCGCCATACCCGCCCGGCTGGCCAGCGGCCCGACGACCAGGTACGACGCCACGTTCGTCGCCGCCTGAATCGTCAGCAGCACCGAGGCGTACAACGCCGCGCCCGCGTCACGATCGGCCGACAGAATGGGAATGCAGTACAGGATGATCAGCTCGCGCGGCATCCCCTCCGCCCAGCGCGCCAGAATGTCCGCCGCCAGCAGTCGCTTGAGCTGTGGATCGAACCGCGCCAGCATTTCTCGCGGCCGATCGATCATCACGCGCGCGTCGCGCTCCGCCGTGCGCATATGGCGGTACTGCATCGCCATTGCGCCGATCAGCATCACGCCCCCCAACGCGGCCGCCGCTCGAAAGCCGGCCTCGCTGCCCAGCCACCACACCGCCGCGGCTGAAACGCCGTACGCCCCCATCCGCGCCACGCGACGAAAGATCGCCTGAAGCGAGAACACCATCGTCCGCCGCTCGGCCGGCACGCTGCTGCCGACGACCGTGATAATCGACGGACCGGCGATGCTGTCCCATACGAACACCAGCGGCACGGCCGCGAACACCGCCAGCGGCGACGCCCACACCGCCAGCACCCCCAGTCCCAGCAACGGCAGCAGATTGAACAGCAGCAGGCTGCGGCGCGTGTTGAGCCAGCCGCCGATGGCCCCGCCGGCGTAGTAGTTGACCGCTTCGAGCAGATCGCGATAGCTGCCGTATGCGGCGACCATCAGAATCGTCGCCGCCGCGCCCGCCGTCGCTTGTTCGCGAAGCGCTTTGATGTAGGCCGGAATCAGGGGGGACCACAGTTCCGTCGCGGCCGTCACCAGCAGAATCGTTGCGAGCAAAGCCAGCGTGGACGGATTCAGGCCGAGCCAGTCGGCCCAGCGTGACCGGCCGGCGGTCGGGTTGTTCGAGGTCGGCTCGCTCATTCCGCTTGAGTTTCCTTCCGGGATCGGCCGATGCATCGGATACGGTGGAGCCGCATCCGTTTCGGCAGGAGGCCGATTGTGCCCTCGGTCCGCGCCAAACCCGCATTCAGCGCTGTGCAAATGGGTTACAGCCGCCCTCGGCCGTGTCACGCTGCACTCGGCCGCGACCCGCCCAGGGGCGCCCACGGCGTTTCGCTACGAACTGTCCGGCGTCTCAGCATTATCCACGCGAGATTATCACGCGCAACAGCCATTACGAAAACAAGCGCGGCGATATGCCATGCGCCGCTGCTCCTGATTCTGACTGCCGGCCTCGCCAACGCCCAGCCGCTGCCCATTCCGTCCGACGCCGACGTCGCAGCCGTCGCCTCGCGCCGACTGAGCATCGACTTTCGCGCCGACGCAAACGCGCCGCTGAGCACGGTCGATATCTGGTGCACGACCGACCTGGCCCGCACCTGGATCGCTCCGCGCGTCGAATTCACCGGCCAGTCCCCTGCCATCGTCGAAGCGCCGCAGGAGGGGTTGCTCGGTATCTACCTCGTCCTGCGCAATGCGGTCGGGGAATCATCGCCGCCGCCGCAGCTTGGAACGACGCCGCACTTGTGGGTGTTCGTCGATGTCGTCCCGCCAATCGTGCAGGTGCAGTCCGTTGCCGTGGAGCGACACGGGTCGCGTTTAGGCAACGATGCATCGCCGGCGATTCGCACGCGGGACGACTTCGTCCTGATTCGATACGCCGCTTACGACGCCCACTTCCGCGCTCGTCCCATCGACATCGACTTCCGCCGCGAAGAGCAATCCAGTTACGAACCGATTGCTTCGCGGCTCGAAAACTCCGGGCGCTTCGAGTGGCGTCCGCCCGATGCACTCGCCGGCCGCATTCGGGTCCGCATCCTCGCCCACGACCGCGGCGGCAATGTTCAGTCCGCCGAATCACCGCCCATCGAGCTGTCGCCGCTGTCGCCGCCGCCGCCGGCCGCCGCCCGGACGCGGCAGCCGGTTGCAGCACACGACCTCCTCGACGCACCGGCGGACGACCCCACGGTCGCCGATGCGCTCGGATCGGCTCTGTTCCGGCTGACGGCGCTGCAAGCTAACGACTCCGTCGCTCCCGCGGCGGGCGGCGCCGCGAGCGATCGCGCTTTCCCACCCGAAGCCGAAGCGTCGACTGCCGTTCCTGCTGCGCTGGAGGCTGCACAGCGCCACGTGGCCCGCGGTGAGCTGGCGCTGGCCGAGACCCGCTTGACCGAGTTGCTGGCCGCCGACCCCGATCATGCCGACATGCGGCTGATGCTGGCGGACGTACAATCGCGCCGCCGGCAATGGTCGCTCGCCGAGAGCCAATACCGCGAGTTGCTCCGCCGCAATCCCGACCACGCCGCGGCGCACGCCGGGTTGGCGCTGGTTTTGGCGCAGCGCCGCGACTACCGCGGCGCGCGCGACGCCCTGACGGCGATGCAACGACTTCGTCCCGACGATCCCGAGATTCTGATGCACCTGGGCGACATGCACGCCCTGCTCGGCGATTTCGCGGCCGGCCGCTCGGCCTGGCGCCGAGCCGCCGAATCGAACGCCGCGGCGGACTTGCAGGATCGCATTCGCCGGCGGCTGTTGATCTATCGCGAAGCCGGCGTACGCTGATGCCATGGCCGCACGATCTACTTCATCCCGGTCTTCACGTACCGCCGCGCCGACGCCGGTCGCCGGCGATCCGCCCGTTCACCTGGTCACCGGTACGGACCTGTTCATTCGCCGCGAGGTGCTCGCGGCACTGACGCGCAAGATTTTGGGCGACGATCCGCCCGATGGCCTGGCACTGGCCGAATTCGACGGCGAGGAAGCCGAACTGGCCGCCGTGCTCGACGAGGTGCGCACGCCCGGATTGCTGGCGCCGCGACGGTTGGTGCGCGTCGACAACTCCGACGAATTTCTCACCAAGTACCGTCAGAAAGTCGAGGAATACCTCGAGCATCCGACCGAGGGCGGCGTGCTGGTGCTCATCTGCGACAGGAAGCAGACCTCTTCGCGGCTGTACAAGTTGCTCAAACCGATCGACGGCGTTCACGAGTGCGAGACTCCAAAGCCCCAGGCGTTGCCCGGCTGGGTCGTCGAACGTGCCCGCACCGCGTATGACCGAGGCATCGACGCCCAGGCAGCCCGCCTGCTGGTCGACCAGGCCGGAGACACGCTGGATCGCCTCGATTCGGAGCTGGCCAAGCTGGCGGTGTTCGTGGGCGACCGCTCGACGATCACGACGGCGGACGTCGAGGAGGCGGTCGGCGCTCATCGCGAAAAGGCGGTTTTCGGCGTGATGGACGCGATCAACGAGCGCAATCCGGCCCGCGCGTTGCAGCTTTGGGACCAGGTGCTCGCCGGCTCAAAGACCGCCGAATTCGGCGCCGTCGGCGGCCTGGCGTTCGTCGTCCGACAGTTGATCGACGCGAAGCGCTTCGCGCTGACCGGGGGACGACACGGCGCAGTCTCAAAATGGCAGCGATCGACGCGTTTTTCGCTCATTCAACTGGAGGAAATGCTGGCTCTGCTTGTGAAGATGGACTCAGCCGCCAAGTCCAGCGGCGGCGAAACAAGACTGGGCGTGGAGAAATTCATCGTCACGTACGCCACGCGGTAGCGACCGCCGTGCGATCGATGCCACCGCAATCCGCTGGTGCGACAACCCTTCTCGCACCCGCTTCGGGCGGGAGTCCGTTCCCGCGAACAGTGGTGGCGCACGGCGGGGCATCAAGCGACAGGGCGGTCCACCGGGACGCCATGACGCAATGAGTTCATGATGAACTGGGTCCCCCGGGTCCGCGATGAGGCCCGGGAGACCGCCGAATACATACACGCATCGCGCGAGAAAGGATGCTCATGCGCCGGCAACTGCTCCTGCTCTTCGTGCTGCTGCCCGCAGCCTGCAACCTGCCTTGGAACACTGCACCGAAAAGCCAGCCGGCCGGCGAGGCGCCGGCGGAGTCCCAGGCCCCCGCGCGACTGACCGCCGCCGAGTCGCCCGAAGCCGTCGATCCGAACACCGCCGCCGCCCGGCAGCAAATCGAGGATTACGTCGCCACGTTTGCGGAGCAATCCTCGCCGACTCACGAAGCGACCGGTGATCGTTCGTCGCACGATACTTCCGTCGATCATGTCGGCGCAGCGCAACCGCTTCCAACGCGTCCCGACGCCGCCCTGGCGCGCGGCGTCCCACCGGCTCAAGCCGGTGCACCATCCTTTGGCGACCGAGCAACCGCTGCAAGCACAGTCGACAACTCGAATCCCACGACGTCCAGCGATACGACACTCGCTCAGTCAACGAGCTTCACGCCGACCATCCCGGATTCCACCGCCTCCGCAGCCGCTCAACCGGCCACGGAAGGCTCAACCGCATCGCCTCCCGCCGTGATCGCCAACAACACACCGCCGCCGGCCCCCCCGCGCCTGCTCGCGGCCAGCGTCGCGCCAGCGCCCGCCGCGCGCTTCAACGCCGAGGCCTCCACATCGGCATCGCCCAACCGTCCAGCCCGCCCCGGCGCTGCGCAGAGCGTGGCCGATCGCATCGCCGAACTCGAGCGCACCGTGGCCGACAATCCCAACGATCTCGAAGCGCAGTTACGCCTGCGCCTGCTCCAGCTTGCCGACGGCCGCGATGCACAGGCCGCCGCTCCAACGCCCGGCATGACACGCGAACTCGAAGAAACGGTGCTCGCCGCCGTGCGCGTGCTGGCGGCCGCGCGCACCGGCGCAGGTCGCGATCCCGCGCAATGGGCCAACCGGCAGCTTGACGCGGTCGAAGCCTACGCCGCCCTGGTCCGCAGGCAGGCGGACCTGCTGGTGCCGCGCGTGGCATTGTGTCGCGAGGCCCTCAGCTACGGCGTCTATGACGAAATCGACCCGCCGCGCTTCGCCGCCGGCCGGCCCACCACGGTCCTCGTCTATGTCGAGGTGGCCAATCTGTGCGACGAGCCGACCGCGGACGATCGCCGGCGAACGCGCCTATCGGTGCGCCTGTCGATCCTCGACCGCAGCGGTCAGGAGGTCTGGTCGCACCTCGAAGAGAACATGGAGGACGTGTGCCGCAGCGCCCGGCGCGATTTTTTTGTGGCCATCGATCTGAGTATCCCGACCAGCCTCAATCCCGGTCGCTACACGCTCAAGGCGGCCGTCACCGACGCCATCGGCCTGCGGACCAACGAGGGCCGTACGGAATTCGAGCTATTCGCTCCGTAAGCGCACGACACTTTTCCCGCCCCACTGTTCACGTGTTTGCGATTCTGACACTCGACGCTTGCTTTTTTTCCAGCGTCCTGTAACCTTTTATGATGGGTCGGGGTCGGCCTCTTCCGTCGGCCGCACGGCACATTCCCATCGGCGATGGGTCGCCGGCGCCGTCCCGTGGCTTTGCAGCAGGAGACCGTCGGATGAACCTGTACGTGGGAAACCTTCCCTTCTCGACCACCAACGAGGAACTCGCCGCCATGTTCAGCGAGTTCGGCGAAGTCAAGAACGCCTCGATCATCACCGACCGCATGTCCGGCCGGTCGCGCGGCTTCGGCTTTGTCGAAATGCCCAACGATGCCGAGGCTCAGGCGGCGATCAGCGCCATGAACAACCGCGACATCAACGGCCGCCCGCTGACGGTCAACGAGGCCCGGCCCAAGACCGAGGGGGGCGGAGGCGGTCGCGGTCGGCATGAAGGCGGTCGCGGCCCGCGCCGCCAGTAGTCGGCGGCACACGTCGACGCTGCGATAAGTGCATGGTTCCTGTTTCGCTCATCCGCGTGGTGAGCCGAATCAAACAACCGCCTTTTTTTCCGGTGGTACGCGAGAGCGGCTCGCCGCACCCGCCGCAGCGCCGTCCGACGTTCGTCCGCGCAACGCCACCGGCGCTGGTCTCCCGGTTATTCTGCCCCACTCATGCAGCGCGTGGCCGTGATCATCCCCGCTTTGAACGAGTCCGCCGGCCTGCTTCGCACGTTACCCGCGCTGCAACGCCTCGGAGTCGGCCGCATCATCGTCGCCGACAACGGTTCGACCGACGACACCGCGACCGTCGCACGCACCCACGGCGCGACCGTCGTCTCTGAACATCAGCGCGGCTACGGCGCCGCCTGTCAGGCCGGCATCGCCGCGCTGTCGCCGCGGGACGAAGTCGTGGTCTTCATGGACGCCGACGCCTCCGACGATCCCGACTCGCTGCCGCGCCTCGTCGGACCGATCCTGTCCGGCGACGCCGACCTCGTGATCGGCTGCCGCGACCCGGCCCGTTCCGAAGCCGGCGCGCTGACGCTTCAGCAGCGATGGGGCAACTGGCTGGCCGGCCGGCTGATTCGGCTGCGATGGGGTTTCGCCTATCGCGACCTCGGACCGTTTCGCGCCATTCGCCGCGACAGCCTGACGCGCCTGAGGATGACCGACCGCGCCTTCGGCTGGACGGTGGAGATGCAGATTCGCGCGTTGCAGGAGAAGCTGCGCATCGTCCAGATCGAAGTCCCCTACCGCCGCCGCGTCGGAAGGAGCAAGATCTCCGGCACCATCAAGGGCACGCTCCTGGCCGGCTACTGGATTCTGAAAACCATCGCGCGGCACTGGCCGCGCAAGGATTGACGGCATGTAAAGGCCGGAATCTGAGACCTGAAATCTCGGATCTCAAATCGCGATTTCGCCGCAACAAGCGCAATGGCCCGCGGTCCATCGCGTACGGCCAATGATTGATCGCCGGCCTTGCTAAGTGAGGACTGATAGCTAACAAATGTGCTGGCTGACGGCCAATGGTCCGCACGGCGGACCCTACGGCTGACGGCATCTCACTCCCCTACTCCCGCCATCATTCTCATCACCCGCTCCTGCGTCGCCGCGCTGCGATCCAGCTCGCCGACCATCCGGCCTTCGCGCAGCACGATCAGCCGCGTGCTCAGCGCCAGCAGTTCCGGCAGTTCCGACGATATCAGCAGAATCGCCGCCCCCTCCAGCGCCAGCCGATCGAGCAGCGCGTGAATCTCCGCCTTGGCGCCTACATCGACACCGCGCGTCGGCTCGTCGACGATCAACACCGGACATTGCGCCGCCAGCCATTTCGCCAGCGCCACTTTCTGCTGATTGCCGCCCGACAGACCCGACGTCGGCGCATCGATGTCCGGCGCGCGCACCGCCAGCCGATCGAAATACTCCCGCGTCAATGCCCGCTCGCGCCGCCGCCGCACGAATCCGGCCCGCGACAGCCGCCGCAGAATCGCCAGCGACAGGTTCTCGCGCCCGCCCAGACTCAGCACCAGTCCCTGACGTTTGCGGTCTTCCGGCAGATAGCCCAGCCCGCGATTCAGCGCCTCGGCCGGATGACGCGGAAAACCGCTGGTCCCGTTGATCCGCACGGCGCCCGTGGCCGCGCGATCCAGCCCGAACAGCACGTGGGCGATCTCGGATCGGCCCGCGCCGACCAGGCCCGCCAGGCCGAGGATTTCCCCCGCGTGCAGCTCGAAACCGATGCCCTCGAACCGCCCCGGCGAGGACAAGCTTTGCACCGTCAGCCGGACCGCCCCGCGCGCCGACGCCGCATGAACCGGCAGGTACTGATTCAGCGGCCGACCGATCATGTGGCGCACGACTTCGTCCGGCGTCGTGGCGGCCGTCGGCAGCGCGACCACGTGCCGTCCATCGCGCAGGACCGACACCGCGTCGCACTGGGAGAACACCTCGCCCAGCCGGTGCGTCACGTAGATCAGCGTCACGCCGCGCCTCCGCAGTTCGCGCATCAACTCGAACAGCCGCGCCGCTTCGTGCTCCGACAGCGAGCTGGTCGGCTCATCGAGCACGAGCAGCCGCGCGCCGACCCGCGTCGCGGCGGCGATCTGCACCAGTTGCTCCTGTGCGATCGACAGCCGCTCCATCGGTGTGTCCGGGTCGATCTCGGCGCCGATCGAGGCCAGCGATTGCCGCGCCGCCTCGCGCAGCGCCGCGCGGGCCAGCCACGGGCCGCGCCGCGGCATCCCGCCCAGCAGCAGGTTCTCGGCCACGCTCAGATTCGGGCAGAAATGCAGCTCCTGATGGACCAGGCCGATCCCCGCCCGCGCCGCGTCGAGCGGCGAGCGGATGCGCACCGGCCGGCCGTCGATCCGCAGCTCGCCGGCGTCGGGCGTGAGAATGCCGGCGATGATCCGCCCCAGCGTCGATTTGCCCGCCCCGTTCTCGCCGCACAGGGCGTGACACGCGCCAAGCTCGACCGCAAGGCTGACGTCGTCGAGTGCCGTCACGCCGGGAAATCGCTTCGTAACGCCGCGCACTTCGAGTATCGCGCGCGATCCGGCGGCGGCGATGGACGGCTTCGTCGCAACGGCATCCATGCCGACATTAGCGCGCAATCGCGTCGCAGGGTCAACGGCAATCGATCGAGCCAATTCAACCAGCACGCAGTTACCACGAGCGGCGCCTTCAAGCCCTCGCGTTGGACGGCGCCGGCGACTACGAGCAACGTGTCTCGCGAGGGCTTGGCCGTGTTGGCTACCCGCGTGACACGCCCGGCCCCGCACGCTAAAAGTCTTGACGTGAGCGATCGCCCCCGCGTCACGCCTCCGCCCGCCGCAACGCCCGCGCCCCTCGATGCGCCGCCCGGCTTTCTTCGCTCCGACCTGCCCGCCGGCCTGACCGTCGCGCTGGTCACGATTCCCCAGTGCATGGCCTTCGCCACCATCGCCGGTCTGCCGCCCGTCTCGGGCCTCTACACCGCCGTTGCGATGAGCCTCGTCACCGCCCTGCTATCCAAATCGCCCAAACTCGTCACCGGACCGTCGATCACCGCCAGCACCATGCTCATGGCCGTGCTGCGCATCGTCGCACCCGACGAGCCGCACAATTGGCCGGCCATCGCCGCGCTCATCGCGCTGCTCGCGGGGCTGCTGACGTTGCTGGGCGCCGTGTTGCGCGCCGGGCGCTTCATGCGCTTCGTCTCGCGCTCCGTGATCCTGGGGCTGGTCGTCGGTTCCGTCATTCTGACCATCGGCGTGCAGCTCGCACCGCTGCTGGGCGTGCCCTCCGGCGGGCGCTCCAGCTTCTACGGCATCGTCGCCCATACGGTGACGCACGTTGCCGATACGCGCGTCGCGCCGCTGCTGATGGGCGCGGCGACCTGCGTGCTGGTTCTGCTGGCGGCGCGTTTCATCCCGCGCTGGCCGGGCGCGTTCATCGTGCTCGTTATGGGCGGAGCGGTCGTCTGGCTGCTCGACAGGCTGGGCATCGACGCCGGTCTCGCCACCATCGGTTCGCTGAAATGGACCTGGCCCGATCCGCGGGCATCCTGGTATTCCGGTCCCTACTCGACCGATCTGCTCGTCGGCGCGGCGGCCATCTGTCTCGTCGGCATCATTCAGAACCTGGCCATCGCCCGCGCCATGGCCATGCGCGACGACGCCGACATCGACGCCCAGCGCGAACTTCAGTCTCTCGGCGTGGCCAACATCGCCGCCGGTCTGTGCAACGGATTCCCCGGCTCCGGCAGCTTCGTGCGATCGGCCCTGAGCGATCTGGCCGGGGCGCGCACCCGCCTCGCGGGCGTCGTCTCCGCCGTCGCCATTGCGATGATCGCCGCGCTGGCCGCGCCGCTGGCCCGCTACATCACGCTGGCCGCGATTGCCGGCCTGCTGATCGCCACCGCCCTGGTGATGATCGACCGTCGCGAACTGACGCAGGTGGTGATGCGCGACCGCGACGATCGCCGCGTGCTGGGCGTCACCGTCGCCTGCGTCTTCTTCCTGCCGCTGCACTGGGCGGTGCTGATCGGCCTGGCCGCCTCGGTCGTGCTGTTTCTGCGGCGCGTGGCGCGGCTGCATTTGTTCGAGATGGTCCGCGACGAGAACGGCGCGTTTCGCGAACGCCGCATCGACGAGCAGACCGGCCGCAGCGCGATCACGATGTTGCAGGTCGAAGGCCCGCTGTTTTTCGCCCACGCCGACGAAATGGCCGATACGCTCCAGGCGATCATGCGGCGCGGCCCACGGACGGTGATTTTGCGCATGCGGCGCACGCGGCAGATCGACTTTTCGGTGACCGAGGCGATGCGCCGCGTGATCGTGCGCTACCTGGCCGACGGCGGGCGGTTCATCGTCTGTGGCGTCACGCCCAAGATGCACCGCGCGCTGATGCGCAGTCCGCTGGGTTGGATGCTGGGCGAGGAGAACATTCTCGAATCGACACGCCAGGTCTTCGGCGCGGCCACCCGCGCGATTGAAATCGCGCGACAATTCGTCGCCACGACCCCCGGCGACGGGCGGCCGCTGTTCCGCGAAGAGTCCGCCGAGAGCGCTCCCGTCTGAACCGAACCGCGACCGTAAGCGAGCGGCGGGAAACGCCTCTCTGAACCGAACCGCGACCGTGAGGGAGCGGCGGGAAACGCCCCGTGGCGACAGTCCTCCCAATAAGCCGGTCCTTCGCCGCGAACGGACCACCGTACGACACGGCAGCGTCGTTCTCGCCCTCGGAGCGGATGGTCGAATTCGTTGCGTCCCCCGGCGCTCCCTCACGGTCGCGGTTCGGTTAATGCAAATAGGCGCTGTCCGTCGGCCGCAGCGGACGATTGAACCACGTTGGACGGCGCAGGCCGCCCGGCCCCACCGGCCAGCGCGTTCGCGCCAGCCACGCGCGAAAAATCGCCATCGACCGCTCGGTGTCAACGAACACGTCGCCGCAGCGATCCTCCGCCGCGGCCCGCTCGACCCGCACGCGCTGATGCCAGCAGTGCATCCCGCTGATCGGGTCCGGATGAACCGGAAACGTGATGTTCTGATGCACGCCGCCCTCGCGCCACCAGATGCGCCGGCTGTCCGGATCGCTCGAATCGAACGGCTGCGGCCCGCTGATCTGCCGCATGCGCCACTTGCCCGGCGATGTTTCGTCGATCGAGACGACGTTGCTGCTCCAGCGGCTGTTGGGCGGATCGTTCGGCCGCCGCCAGCGGCCCAGATGATGCGAACACGCCACGACGCCGGGGCGTATTCCCTCCGTCACCCAAACCTTGTCCACGAAAAAACCGATGCGCGTCGTCACGCGCGCCAGATCGCCCGTGCGGACGCCCAGCCGCTTTGCGTCGCTCGTGTGAATCCAGATCGGATTGCGCTGCGATATTTCGTTGAGCCACTTCGCCCCGCCGCTGCGCGTGTGGATCAGCGTCGGCAGCCGGAACGTCGGCAGCAGGCACGCGTCCAGGACTTCGCCGCGCGAGACCGACGACGCCTCTACCGCCCGCTCTTCATGAATATGGCTGCGGATGTACGTCGGCAGCGCGTATTCCGGCCAGCCCCACTCCACCATCGTACGGCTGAAGAACTCCAGCCGGCGACTGGGCGTGGCGAACCCTTCGGCGACCGGCGACCCCTCGCCGCCGATCCGAATGCCGATCGCCACGCCGTTCTTCCGAACGACGCGACTGTTGGCGTCGATCGTCGTCCCCTCCAGTTCCATCGGCGTCAGCACGCGCTCGTGCCGCAGGTACTCGCGCTTTTTGACCTCGAACGCACCGTACTTTCGCATGTACCCCAGCGACGAGAGTTGCTCGCGCGCCGCAGCCTCCGGCAGTCCCGGCACGCGGTCGAACGCGTAGGCGTAATACTCATCCACCGACAGCTTCGTGCCGGGCGACTGCTTGCTTTCGAAGTACTTCCGGATGCCCATTGAGCCGTCGGAATCAATCGCCCAGCACAGCGCGATCCAGAACTCGTCCTCCTCCCACACCTGCCCCGGATTCACGTCGCGCGTGTCGCGCACCGCACGGCCCTCGGCCAGCGCCGCCGCCTTGAGCACCGGCTGGCGGAAGGCGATCCACGTTCCGCTGTGCGTCTCGTACGTGTTCAGATCGTGCCGCTCCGGCCCGTGACCCATCGGCAGCACGTAGTCGGCGTAGAACGCCGTCTCGTTCCAGGTCGGCGTCATCGCCACGTGCAGACCGATTTTGCGCTCGTCGCGCAGCGCCTCGATCCACGTGAAGCCGTCCGGATAAGTCCACACCGGATTGAACACGCGCGTGAAATACACGTCGATGCAACCGCGGCCCTCCTTCAGAAAGTGCGGCAGCAGAAAGCTCATCTCGTAATGCGCCAGCGGAAACTCCCGCGGCCAGTGCAGCTCGTTCCAGTGGTCCTGCGGCGGCGGCACGTCGATCAGGCTCGCCTTGTACTTGTGCCACGCCGCCGGCGAACACCCGCCCTCGGTTCCCACGCTGCCCGTCAGGACGTGCAGCAGGAACAGACAGCGCGCCACCTGCCAGCCTCCCAGATGAGCGCTGGCCGCCCCTCGCCACGTGTGCGAGCAGAAGCGCGCGCCGGCCTCGCCGATCAGCCGCGCTATCTTGACGACCGTTTCCGCCGGAATGCCGCACTCGGCCTCGGCGAATTCGGGAGTGAATTCGGCGTAAAGCCGCTTGAGTTCCTCGATGAAGTCCTCCACCCGCGCCGCCGCTCCGCTCCCAGCGCCGCACCACTGAAGATACTCGCGCCAGTTCGTCCATCGCTCGATGAAGCCGCGGTCGAACAGTCCCTCGCGCAGCAGCACGTGCGCAAACGCCAGCAGCAGCGCCGCCTCGGTCCCCGGCACGCACGGTAGCCAGTACGACGCCATCGACGCCGTGTTCGACAATCGCGGGTCGACCACCGCCATCTTCGCGCCGCGCGCCAGCCCCTCCGAAATGCGCTGCGCGTGCGGATTGAAGTAGTGGCCGCTCTCCAGATGGGCGTTCAGCGCCAGGATGAAACGCGCGTTGGCATAGTCCGGCGACGGACGGTCGTATCCGCTCCACAGCGCATAACCCAGCCGCGCCCCCGATGAGCAGATGTTGGTGTGACTGTTGTGACCATCGACGCCCCACGCCCGCAGCACGCGATCGATGAACCCCTCCGCCCCCGGCCGGCCGACGTGATACACGACTTCGTCTTTGCGGCCTTCGCTCAAGGCGCGGCGGATGCGCCCGCCGATGTCCGCCAGCGCCTCGTCCCAGCTCACTTCCTGCCATTGCCCACTGCCGCGCGGACCGACGCGCTTCTGCGGAACGAGGATGCGATCCGGATCGTGCACTTGATTCAGCGTCGCCGGACCCTTGGCGCAGTTTTTCCCGCGGCTGCCGGGATGCGCCGGGTTGCCCTCCAGCTTGCGGATCGCTCCGGTTTCCTTGTCGATGTACGCCAGCAGGCCGCAGGCGCTCTCGCAGTTGAAGCAGGTCGTCGGCGCGAGCCGATAGTGCCGCTCCACCGCCCGCCGCGGCCACTCGCGCGCGTCGAACTCGACGAAATCGTCCCACCGGTCCGCCGTCGGAAAGCGCGCCAGCCGCTTCGGGGCTTGCGGCGTTGCCGGCAGCGGCGCGCCGTCGAGATCGGGAATGAAGCCCAGACGCACGGCGGTTCGTTCAATCCACGAGCGATCCGGTCGATAGGTCATAACTACGGATCCTTGTCAGCGCGCCGCAGGACACACCGAACGGCCCATTCGATTCGCACGGCGACGTCAGCGTAGACCATGTCCGAGCCGATTGGCAACGTTTGTGCTCCGCGTCGCACCGCCGTTCGCCGCGCTCGGCCGGCCCTGCGCACCGTCGGCCGATCCTTGCCCGGCGCGACGCAACAAGATACATTCACGTTCATCGCCGCGGGGGCTGGCACTTTTTTGCGCGAGGTACACTTGCCGGTGCGCGTTCCCCTGACCCCCTACGATCGCCTTTTTCTCGCCGGGCACCTGGCGTTGCGCGAGCAATCGCTTCCCGGCCACCCCATCCTTGCCATCCTCGATCTGCACGGACCGCTCGATTCGGCGGAGTTAAGCGGCCGCTTCGAGACGGCGATGGCACGACATCCTCTTCTGACATCACATATCGGTTACTCGCGCCTCACCGGGCGCGCCCACTGGCGGCTCGACGGACCGGCATCGACAAGGTCCCGGCCAATCATCCGGCAATACGATCTGTCCGCCACCGCCGATCCCGAAGCCGAACGCGAGACCCTGCTCCGTCGCCTGCTCAATGAGTCGCTCGACCCGGAGACGCCGCCGCACGTGCGCCTGCATCATGTGCGTTTTTCCGAAGATCGACATGCCCTCGTCCTTCACTACGGCCACTATCTCATGGACCTGCACGGCGGCTGGCGGCTGCTGCGCGAAATGGCCACCGCATCGACCGGCGCGGCGGAATCGACGCCCGATTACGCGCGTCTGCTTCAGGCGTCGCGCTCGCGGCCGCACGAGTGGACCGGCGGGCGTCTGCGCCGCTGGGCGCAAGGTGTCCGGCAGCATCGCGCGTGGAGCCGCCACCGCGACTGTGCACCGCGACAGAACGGATCGACCGCTTCCCCTGCCGGCGACGCGGTGCGCCGCCTGTGGTCGCTCGAACGCAGCGCCCAAATCGAACATCAGGCCCGCGCCTGGCTGCGCGCCGGCCCCATGCTCTACACGCGCCACGGTCTGCTCGCCGCCCTGCTCGCCGTCGATGAACTTCGCGAGCCGCTCGGCCTGCGCAGCGAAAGCTACATGGTGGCCGTCCCCTTCGCCCGCCCCGGCGCCGCCGATCGGCCGTTCACCCCCATAAACGACCTGACCGTCGCCACGATCGTCATGCCGCGACGGCTGCTGTCCAGCCCCGCGGATGCGGACGATGAGCTGGCGCGACAACTGACGGACTATCGCAACGGCGGTGACCAGGCGACCTGGGCGCTGATGCAGTACGCGGGCTGGCTGCGCAACGGCCACTATCGACTGATGCTTCGAAAAGGTCGCGGCGTCCCGCCGTGTTCGTTCGGTTACACGCTGTATCAAGTTGAAACCGATGACGCATCGTGTCTCGGCGCGCGGATCGAACGATTCAGCGCCACCGGCCTGCCGACCATCCCTCCCGGATTGATGATGACCTGCACGCGCTTCGCCCGTCGGTGGTCGCTCTGCTGCACGTTTTTCCCGCACATCTGGCCGCGGCCGCTCGTCGAGCGCCTGACCGAACGCGTCGATTTCCACCTCGGTGCATGATGTTCGCCGCGCGGCACGTGCTTGCAGCCCGTGGACGTCAGCCCGCGCGAAGGCGGGCGTCCCGAGTCGCCCCCAATTCCTGGATTCCCGCGTTCGCGTGAATGACGGAGCCGGGCCGCCGCGCCAGTCCTGTTCCCGGTTTCGCCCCCGACGCGAGGCTAATATCTTCCCATGCTTCGCATCGGCACGATCCAGCTCGACTCTCCCGTCGTTCAGGCCGCGCTCTCCGGCTACAGCGACCGCCCGATGCGCCTGCTTTCCCGCCGCTACGGCTGCCCATACGCCATCAACGAAGTCATTCTCGACAAGCTCGTCCTCGTCCCCGGCCGCAAGCGCCGCCGCCATTTCGACATCGCGCCCGACGAACATCCCGTCGGCGGCCAGCTCATGGGCAGCGAGCCGGAACAGTTCGCCGCCGCCGCCGTCGAAATGGTCGACGCCGGCTTCGATGTCATCGACCTCAACTTCGGCTGCCCCGTCCGCAAGGTCCTCGGCCGCTGCCGCGGCGGCTTCCTCCTCTCGACTCCCGAGACGGCCATCGACATCATCCGCCGCGTATGCGACGCCGTCGGCGGGCGCGTTCCGGTCACCGTCAAGATGCGCCGAGGCATGGATGATGACGCCGATAGCGAGCGGAGTTTCTTTCGCATCCTCGACGCCGCGTTCGAAATCGGCGTTGCGGCCGCGACGGTACACGGGCGCACCGTCCGGCAGCGATACGTCGGACCGAGCAATTGGGACTTTCTGCGACGCGTGAAGCGCCACGTCGGCAATCGGACGATTCTCGGCAGCGGCGATCTGTTCTCGGCGCGCGATTGCGTGCGCATGTTGGACGAAACCGGCGTCGACGGCGTCTCCGTCGCGCGCGGCGCCATCGGCAATCCGTGGATTTTCCACGAAGCCCGCGCACTGCTCACGGGCAGCGACTGGCCGCCGCCTCCCTCGATCGCCGAGCAACGCGAAGCGCTGGAACTGCATTTTCGCCTCGCGTGCGACACCTACGGCGAGGTCCGTGCACCGCTGCTGCTGCGCAAGTTCGGCGTCCGCTACTGCGAACTGCATCCCCATCCGCGCGAAGTGAAGATGGCCTTCCTGGCCGTGAAAACCGCGGCCGACTGGCGCGTCATGCTCGACGCCTGGTACGCACCCGCACGCAACTGGCCGCCCGTCGTCCGCCGCGACCGCCCCGAATCCCTCGTCGCCGCCGGCGCCGCGTGGAGTTGTGCATGAGCAGGGTCCGCCGTGCGGAGCGAGTAGCCGCCAGCACTCAGCGATCGGCTTTCAGCCGAAAACCGTCGTTTCCGCGCAGGCGGGAATCCAGGCCTACGCGCCGCTGCGTAGTTGTCGACGGGATGGACCGAGTGGACGGCATGGACGCGCGAGACCTGGTCCGCCGGCACGCAATGGCAGATGACCCTGTCGTCGATCTCGCCTTGAATTGCGCGATGGCCGCTCCCCGCCTTCGTCGCTCCGATGCTCCCCCTGCTCGGGGACCGCTTCGTCGTCGTGCACGGTTCCCCGTTCCATGTGTTTCCCTTTGTGAATACCAACGAAGAGTTTCTTCGCGCGCCGCAAGGCTTTTTTCCCTTCGCGCCTTCGTGCCTTTTTTGACTTCTCGACGTTTCGACTTTTCGACGTTTTATTTCGACTTTCGACTTTTACAATCCTCCTTCGTGGATCCGCACACGCTCGAAAAACTCGAATTCGACCGCGTCCGCGAATTGCTGGCCGGTTACGCCCGCTGCGCACTGGGTCGCACCCTCGCGCTGCGCCTTGGGCCGTCGCGCAAACGCAGCGAGATCGAGCACTGGCTTGAACAGCTTCGTCAGTTTCGCGATCTGATGGCTCAGCGCGGCATGCCGCCTTTCGGCGGAATCCGCGACGTGCGCGACATGATCCGCAAAGCCGAGCCGCCCAGCCCGCTGGAACCGCCCGACTTCGCCGCCATCGGCGAGACGCTCGCGGGTCTGGCCGCGCTGCGCGCCTGGCTGGACGATCTGCCGGCGTCCGCCGACCGGCTGCACAGCCTGCACCAGCGCCTCGGCGACTTCAGCCTTATCGCCGAGCGCATTCGCCGGACCATCGACGAAAAAGGCCGCGTCCGCGATGACGCCTCCGAGAAGCTCGAGCGCATCCGCGGCGCGATCGCCCGCGCCAAGGAAGAGATCCTGCGCGTCTTCGACCGCCTGCTTCAACGACCGGAAGTCGTCAAGTATCTTCAGTACGCCAACGCCACCTTTCATGACGATCGCATGGTGCTGCCGCTGCGCACCGAGCAGCGCGGCCGCATCCCCGGCATCATTCACCGCAGCAGCGACTCCGGGCAGACGCTCTTCGTCGAGCCTGCCGAAGCCGTCTCGCTCAACAACACGCTCGTCGAGCTGGGGCAGGACGAGCAGAAGGAGATCGGTCGCATCCTGTGGCAGCTTGCGCACCTGCTGCTCTTCAACCAGGCCGAAATCCTCCGCACGCTCGACGCCGCCGCGGTCATCGACCTGCTGACGGCCAAGACGCTTTACGCCGACGCCTTCCGCATGGCCGTGCCGATGCTCGCCCCAGACCGAAGGATGCTTCTGGCCGCCGCACGACATCCGCTCCTGCTCGCTCTGCGCGCCGCCGAACGCAAGGCCGGCCGCGACGCCGAACCCGTCGTGCCCATCGACATCCGCCTTGGCGACGACTTCGATCTGCTCGTCGTCACCGGTCCCAACACCGGCGGCAAGACCGCCGCGCTGAAGACCACCGGCCTGCTGGCTGTCATGGCGTTGTCGGGCCTGGCGATACCGGCCGCCACCGGCGCGACGGTGCCGCTGTTCGACGACGTGCTGATCGACGTGGGCGACGAACAGAGCCTGCAACAGTCGCTCAGCACGTTCAGCGCGCACCTCGCGCGGATCATGGACGTGCTGAAGCGCGCCGGCGCCAACACGCTGGTGCTGCTCGACGAGTTGGGGGCGGGGACCGATCCCGACGAGGGCGCGGCGCTGGGCTACGCCATCGTCGACGAGCTGCTGTCGCGCGGCTGCATGACGATCGTCACGACGCACCTGGGCGTGCTGAAATCGGTTGCCTTCGAACGCGATCGCGCCGAAAACGCGGCCGTACAATTCGATCACGAGTCCCTGAAGCCGACCTACGAGCTGCGCATCGGCGAACCGGGCGAGAGCAACGCCTTGCGCATCGCGCGGCGCCTGGGACTGCCGCGCGGCGTCCTTCAACGCGCCGAGGAGCATCTGGCCGGCCGGCGGCGCAGCCTTTCGCGGGCCATACGCGGCACGGTCGAAGTTCGACGCAAGGCGGAGGAGGCCCGCCGCGTCGCCGAGGAGGCGGCCCGACGCTCGACGAGCGAAGCCGAAGAACTGCGTCGCCGCAAGGTCGCGATGGAAGAACAGCAGCAGCGATTCGCCCGCTGGATGGAGTGCATCCAGTCGCTGCGCCCCGGCGACAAAGTCAAGCTCAAGCGCTTCGACCGCGAAGGGGTCATCGTTCGCGTGAAATTGACGCATCAGCAGGTCGTCGTCGCCGTCGGCGCGATGGAATACGAAGTGCCGCTGAGCGACATCGATGTTTGATGGATCTGCGATGAGCCGATTCGGGCAGGCGCTTTGGGACTGATCCGCACCGAAAGCACGGACATGGCGCCAACCCGCAAGCGCCCTTTTTTGTCCGAGCCGCAAGCGCCGGCGATGCGGACAGGCACGCTCGTCAGTCAACGGATTACGTCACATTATGTCAGTAAAGCCCAGAAAGGGCGATGAGAAACGCCGCAACCGGTTCGCGAATCCCCGCCGCCCTTCTCAATGTTCGCCACCCTGGCGAGTTGTCCTGCATGAACGCCGTCGCGCCGCCGCGGCGTGAAATGGAGAGGCCTCCCCTGCCGCGACCCCTCCTTCGCCGGCCGTCGGTCAGAACGCCCGCGCGCGTTCGCACAGGTCCGCCAGCGCATTCAGCTCCGCCGCCAGCCGCACTCGCTCCGTCGCCAGGCGGGCACACTTTTCGACGGCGGCCGCGCCGGCCGTAATCTCCGGAAACCCATACCCGCCGGCCGAGCCTTTGAGTTGATGGGCCTTGGACACCAGGGGAAGGAAATCGCCCTCGCCAAGGCATCGCCGCATTTCCGCGACGCGGTGCGGCAGTTCGGCGACAAACGCGGCGACCAGGGGCCGTAATTCGGGATCGCCCGCCAGTTCGCTGACAATCGGTCCATTGCCTTGTGAAATCGTGGTCATACGAATCCCCTTCCCCATGGGGCGAATGCAGGCGTGCGCTCGAACGGTCGCGGCCGGACTCAAACCGCGAGGCATCGACTCATTCATCGACCTCCGCCGGGCGAATTTGAGGAAAAAATGAGTCTCGATCGCCGCGGATCGCGTTGACGCGAGCGGAACGATCCGTTAGAACCCGTTCGTGACGCAATCGTTCTCGGACATTCAAGGAACCGTGGTCTTTGCGCAGCGAGGAGTCATGTCATGTCTCGTGGGCGGGCAGTGAAGCTTGGCGTAACCTTGTGCATGATGTTTGGGCTGGCCGGGTGCGGACCGGACAAGGACAAGCAAATCGCCGACCTGATGGCGGAGCGCGATGGATTACGGAAGGATCTCGCCGACCGTGACCGGCTGATGGCGGACGCCAATCAGCGTGAAGACGACGCTCAGCGAACGATCCTGTCGCTGCGCGACCAGCTTGACGCAGCCCGAAAAGAGTTGGATGAGCGCGGATCGGAAGCCGAAGGCTGGATCGGTATGCCCGGCTTCGACATGATCAGCATCCAGGGCGAGGTGCTGTTCGACTCCGGCAAGGCCACGCTGCGGTCCGGCGCGTCGGGAACGCTCGATCGCATCGCGTCCGACCTGCTCGGCCGGTTCGGCGACCGCGACATCTACGTCTTCGGACACACCGACACCGATCCCATTCGCAAGAGCGGCTGGAAAGACAACTGGGAGTTGGGCGCACAGCGCGCTCTGACGATCACGCGATATCTCGTGACCAAAGGCGTCAACCCAACGAAGATATCGGCCGTCAGTTGCGGCGAACATCGCGCCCGCGACACCAACGCCAACGCCGCCGGTAAGCAACGGAATCGTCGCGTCGAGTTCTACGCCGTCGTTCCCAAGGCGGGCGGCGCCGCCGGCGCCGCCCGCGAAACCAGCCCCTAGGCAATCGTCCGGAAACAAGCTCCACTAAGAGCCTATCCCAAAACCCCTGCTGCGCGGTAGGCGATGCAGGCCGAAGCCAAGTGTAGGAAAGCGGCGTAGTTGACCGACTTTTTTTCCCAGCGAATGAAAAGCCGCCGGAAGCGATTGAACCA
>WYBU01000041.1 GCA_011525745.1 Planctomycetaceae bacterium
CAATGCGCAGTGAAAGCCGGACCGAGTGCGGCGATCTGCTCGGCAGTCATAACTCACCTCCATGTGCTGGAGGTGAGATCGGCAGGTTCATTGGTTAAACTTGAGCCGATTCAGCGCTGTAGTGCTAGGAGACCGTCCGAGTAATACACTCCAACCTCGAATCGAGCAACGTTGTAGTCAAAGAACATTGGATTTTTCAACCACAACATGGCCTTCCCGGGCCTCGGCACCATTACTCGGACAGTCTCCTAGCGTCCTTCTGTGACGGAAGCGTTTGTCGAGGGCTTCAGCGATGTTGTTCAGGCACCCCCTTTTGGCTCTTAGCGTCGTTGTCCTGTTTCCGCGAACCGCCCTCGCCCGCGACGACGGCCTGGTCGAACGGCCGCACACGCGCGTGGAGTTTCGCGGCATCGAGAAGTCCTACGCCCAGGCCATCGCCCGCCTCGTCGAGGCCGCGCGCGAAACTTACGTCACCGACTTCGCCTTCGATATGCCCGATCGCGTCAGCGTCTTCATCGAATGCGCGCCCGATCAGTCCAATCGACTCTGGACCGACGGCCATGACCGCGTCACGCTCACGCTTTCATCGTCGCAGCGACTGCGCAAGCCTGCCGACAGCGGGGTCTTCAACATCTACGGCTTCTGCCACGAACTCGGTCACATGGCCATGTACCGCACGCTCAAGAACCGCGACTGGCTGGCCGGCGACGCCGCCGAGGGCTGGGCGCATTTCGCCGGCAGCATCGTCGTTGATCGCATGTACGATTCGCTTGGCGCCGATTTCTGGCCCGATCCCTACGACTATCGCCAGGACGGCCTCGCCCGTCTCGAAAAACAACTCGCCCGCAAGAAGCCCGACGCCGTCACCGCCGCCGCCGGTCAGTGGCGCGAACTCGACAAGCTCGTCGGCCGCAAGAAGCTGGTCGCTCTTTTCCGGGCGTGGAACGCCGCCGACGTGCAGTCCACCGATCCCGCTCCCGCGCTGCGCGCGGCGCTGCACAAGTACGCCGCGCCCGACGCCGCCGACGCCTGGTTCGAGGATTTCGCAAAGGGCTGCGTGGTCAGGATCGAGTCCAGCCGCCATCGCAAGCGCACCCTCCGCGCCGAAAAGCTCAGCGGCCAGCCCATTACGCTGAAATACGACGATGGCACGTCTGACGGAAAGAAGAGCATCGCCGGCGGTGGCCACGCCGTGTTCTTCGATGCGCCCGCTGACGGAATGTACCTGACGCGCGTCGACGTCTTCGCCTCGCGCTACGGCACGCCGCAGGCGCCGAAGGAGTCGTTCACGCTGACGTTGTGCGACGCCGACCTCAAGCCCATCGCCAACTGGAAAAAGCCCTACGGCACGTTCGAGCGCGGCGAACCGAGCTGGGTCGAATTCTCCGTCACGCCCACCGCCTTGCCGCGTCGATTCGCCGTCTGCTTCGACTTCAACCCGACCGCTACGAAGGGCGTCTTCGTCCATCGCGACGACTCGACGAAGGGCCACTCCGCCACCGGCCTGCCCGGCCGCAAGCCCGCGCCGCTCGAAGAGGGCGACTGGATGATCCGCGTGCAGCTCGACACGCCAAAGTCTGCCGATGCCTTGCGCGGTGATGGATCGCGGTAGGTGAGAATCGGCCGCGGGGGGGAACGCGACGCCTGCACGAGGTAGGTCTGTTCCGACCCTTTGTACTCTGCCGAGGGCGGTTGTGCCCCCTGACGGCAAGCCCTCGCGCGGCACGCCCGTTGCAACTCCGTATCCCGCACGTCGGCATGGGACCGGCGGTCCGGACCCGCCGACCGCGCATGTCATCCAGGAGATGCCCCATGAAGGCCGCCACCCATCCCCCCAAGTCGAAATCCAACGCCGCCGCCAAGAAGGCCGACCTCGCCGGTCCCGGTGTCAGCACGTACCAAGAAGTGGCCAAGGTGCTCCCCACCGACTACCGGTCGCTGCTTGATCCGAAGGAAACACAGATCGCGCTGGCCGCCGTCCGGCGCTTCATCGAGGACGGCCTGTGCCGCGAACTGAATCTCATCCGGGTCGAGGTCCCGCTCATTGTGGATGAGGAAAGCGGCGTGAACGACTACCTCGACCGCGACGGTTCGCGCACGCCCATCGGCTTCCGCTGCGGGCTGGGCCTCAAGGAGCCGATCAAGGCCCAGGTGGTCCAGGCGGCGACCAAATGGAAGCGCATGGCCCTGCGCCAGTTCGGCATGAAACTGGGCGAGGGGCTGGTGACCGACATGCGGGCCGTTCGCAAGGACTACTTTCTCGACCACGATCACAGCGCCTACGTCGATCAGTGGGACTGGGAGAAGGTCATTTCGCCGGAGCAGCGCAATCTCAAGTTCCTCAAGGAAACCGTGCGGGGCATCTGGCGCGTCATCAAGGGCGCCGAGGATTTCGTCCTGCGCGAGTTCCCCAAGCTGCGCAACGACCGCTATCCGCCGCTGCCGAAGGAACTGACTTTCGTCCACGCCGAGGAAATGCTCGATCGCTATCCCGACCTCCCGCGCAAGCAGCGCGAGTCGAAGTTCCTCCAGGAGGTCTCGCCCGCCATCTTCATCATCGGCATCGGCTGGACGCTCCAGGACGGCTACCCGCACGAGATGCGCGCCGCCGACTACGACGACTGGGTCACGCCGACCGTCAGCGACTCCGGCAAGCCGATGCACGGGCTTAACGGCGACATTCTCGTGTGGAATCCGGTGACGCGGCGCCGCCACGAATTGACGTCGATGGGCGTTCGCGTCACGAAGGAAACGTTGCGGCAGCAACTCGAGATGACCGACCAGCTTCACTTCCTCAAACTGCCCTATCACCAGGCGATTCTCAACGATCAAATCCCGCTGAGCATCGGCGGCGGCATCGGACAGTCGCGCACGACGATGCTGCTGCTGCGCAAGGCCCATCTGGGCGAAGTCAGCGTGACCGTGTGGCCGAAGGAGCTGAAGGAGATCTGCCGCGAGCGGAACATTGTGACGATCGAGTAGCGCTGCGATCGGCTGCGGGACACGGCGCGGCGATCGAGGCGTTTCCGCGCCGAAAGGAGCCGTTCCGAAATAAGCTACACCATTTGGTGGGTGGCACGCAAAGCCCTCGCGCTCGAGAGGACTCGTGACTCCGCGCAGCGTGGTCACGAAGTCTTGGCCGTGCGGGGCCTCGGTGCGCGCGAAAACGGCAATTCGTGTCAAACATTTCTGCACGCGCCCTGATACTGCCTTGCCTCAAACGGGCGCATGGGAATGGCGGTGCGCGCACGGCTCGTGCGCGCCGCGAGTCCCTCACGGGGCGCGGCGACGATATGATCTGGATAGTTCACCGACGTCGGAGTATCGCATCCTCGACCCAATGCTGGAGCCGCTGGGTCACTGCCTGATCCGGGGCGTCGCTGCATTGCGAGCCGACCCAGGCATGCAGCGTCGCCTCGAAGAACCGGCCGAGAAGAACGCGGAGAGCAGACTCACGTCGCAGGAACAAGAGGAATACGACGCTTACGTCGAGGAGCTCGATGTGATTGCCATTCTTCAGACCAAAGCGCGCAAGGCGCTGTAGGCGGCCAGTGGAAGCAGCCCCTTTTTTCCGGCAATAGGCTCTTGGACCGAGGTGCGGCCCAGGTAGCATTGTTGTGTCAACACTCGGTACCAACGACTGTCTTGAAGGGCGACGGGAAGCTGGAACATGTCGAAGACGCTGTGCCCCCAATATTGCCTCAGCTTCATGTTGTGCCCAGTCCCCCCATTCGGCACGAATCCGTCTCGGTGAACTCCGTTCCAGACCCACCCTTCTCCCCCGATTCCAGCTTTCTGCCCGATAAGCCGATATATCTGCCAAGCGCCCCCAACGGGCCGATTACCGCAGATTGCACGGAGGTCCCATGTCCCCACTCTCTCAATGGCGCGGCCGGCGCTGGTGGATCGCGTGTCTGCTCGCTTTCTCGCCTGCATGCTCGAATCCGCACCCCCACGAGCGGATCAACCAGCCGCCGCAGGGAGACACCGATCGGGCGAGCACAATGTCGGACTTCTTCGTCTATATGTCCGACAACGCCCTGATGGCCGAGCGGCTGGTCACCGACCTCCATTTCGTGCCACAATCGGACCAGCTCAACGGACTTGGGGAGACTCGCCTGGGACGCTACGGAGAGTTGATGAAGGACGACGGCGGCATGTTGCACTATCTGCCGTCGACGACCGACGAAGACCTGATTGCTCGGCGCCTTGAGACCATTCGCAACTATCTGCACGAATGCATGGGCGAAGCCGAGGGCGTTGATGGCGTCGCGGTCGAGACAGGCATGGCCCAGGTTACGGCTCCCGACTCACGCGACCTGATTCTGGTGAGACTTGGCGGACAGCAGGGCTATCTGATTGCGACCTACGGGTACGCCGGCCGTGTCCCGCTGGAACGACCGATGTACGTCGGGGTTGGCGCCGCCGCGGGCACCGGACGATAAGCAACCTTGTTTGGGGGAGCCTTCATGACACACATTCATTGGAATACGCCGCAGGCCGGTCGGCGAAGTCGGTTCGTGGGTTGCGGCGTTGCGGGCGGAGCGGTGCTGCTGGTCGGCGTGTCGATCGGATGCCAGACCCCCGCGACGACCGGCAAGCTCGACGACGGCAAGCACCTGGGTGCGCGACCGTCGCTGGACATGCCTTCAGACGCCGAGATGCTGCCACCGCCGAAGATCAATGCCAAGACCTTTTTCGCGGCCGGGCGGCTGCATGAGAAGGACGGCAATCTGATCGCCGCCGCGGATCAGTACTACCGGGCGACGCTGGCCGATCCGACGTTCGTGATGGCCTGGGGCCGGCTGGGGATCATCCTCGGCGGACTCGGAGCGTTCGACCGCGCGGATGAGTCGCTTCGCCGCGCGATTGAACTGGCGCCGCGATCGGCGTTCTTGTGGAACAACCGCGCGTTCAACTGCATGTTGCAGGGGAACTACGAGCTGGCCGAGGAGTACCTGAACGAGGCCTTGCGTTTGCGGCCGGACTACGCGAGGGCGCGGGCGAATCTGGGCGTGGTGCTGGCGCGGACGGGGCGGCTGGATGAGGCGTTCGAGGCGTTCTCGCGAGTCGTTTCGCGCGACGCGGCGTGGTTCAACGTCGGGACTCTGTGTGTGGCCAATCAGCAACTGGATCTGGCGCGAATGGCCTTCGAGCGCGGTCTGAAAGAGAACCCCAAGTCGCGCGGCAACGCCGTGCAGCTCGATCGTCTGAAGCAGATCGCACTCGATCCGGATTCCCACGTGCGGCTGGAACTGGAAGCCGAGGCCGATCACATCGGGCGATTGTTCGGACCGCCGCCGGCTTCGGTGGTTGCGGCGATGGAAAACGCAATAGATGTGGTCGCGACGGAAGCTGCGCCTGTGTCGGCGCCTGCGCCGGCAGCCGCGGTCGCGGAGACTCCGGCGGAAACAACCGTCGGCGTTGCCGCGGCAGAGCCGGAGTCGCCGCCGTCGGTCGCCGCGACAGAGCCGGTGATCGACGAGCCGACTCCGAGCCAGGCTGCACTCGGTGAGCAAGAACCGCCTCGGGAGCAGCCGGCCGAAGATGTGCTCGGCGCGGGCGATCCCGATGACGAGTCACCGCCGGACATGAGCTTCCGCTGGACGACGTTCGCCGAGATTGTCGAACCGGACGACGACGATTTGCTCTTCGCGCCGGACGAGTGGATCGTCAAAGCCGAGGCGCCCGCCGAAATCTCGGGGCAGTCTGCCTGTGCGGAATCGACCCCGGCGACAACGGTCGATGATGGGGCTGAGGTCGATTCGGACCAGCACCTCGCGGTGACGCCGGCGCAAGTCGGCGCGAACTCGTTCCGGCGAATCGAGGACCTGCTCGACTATCTGGCGCGGGTTTTTTCGCCGCCGCAGCGAGTCGATCCGCATCCGCCCGTCAGCAGCGTCACGGCGTTTCAGCCTGATACGCTTTGCTCCCGATAGACCGCGGCTGTTGCCGCAATTCCGAGAGCGGAACGCGAATCGGGCGCATCGCGCCCGGCGACGCGACACACGCTGCGCTGTCGCCGAACGAGCGTCCGCGTCACGCTAATTCACAGAAATTGAGCAACACGCGCTCGCCGGCGGGGCCGGAGCGATGCGGGTCGAACTGCACGCCGAACGTCCGACCTCGCTCGACGACCGCGCAGAACGGCTCGTCGGCCCGGCATACGCCGACGTGATCGCGGACGTCGAGCGGCTCGGCTACGCGTGTATGGTCGAAGTAAAACTCGGTGTCTTCGGGCAGTCCGGCCAACAGGGCGCAGGGCGATCGCCGGCGGACCGCCGCCCATGCGCAGTGCGCGAAGGGGGTCGCCGGTTGCGCGGCGCCGGCCTGCGCCGATGACTTCAGCATCGGCCGGACCTTTCCGGGAACGATGCCCAGGCCCGTGTGCTGGCCGCCGTCGTGGGCCACGTCAAACAGGAGGTGCATCCCGCCGGATACGGCCAACACCGGCACACCGTCACTGATGCTTCGAATGAGGGGGCGCACGAAGCCGGCGTCCCGCAGCCGACGAATTCCTTCTTCAAATGACGCGGCGCCGGCCAGGATGATGTGCGAAGCGCTGCGTAACACGTCGACGGAATCGGCAGGGACTGCGGGGGTTCGATAGGCGCGATAGAAACGCAGAACCGCCTCGGCGATGGGGTCCGAGTCGGCCAACGCGACAACCGCGATCATATCTTCATGATAACGATTGGAACGGCGGATTCGCGCGGAATTCGAAAACGCCTCCGGGGCCAGGGTATGAACCTCATTGCGGATGAGGCATCGGTCCCGACTTTATCGCGCGCCCATGCGATTCAGATCGCTTGGCCTGTCGAATCCGGCGCCATGCGAGTTCTTCATCGCGTGAAATCGCGTTCGCACACGGCTCGACGCGACAGCAAGCCCTCGCCAGGCAGGTTTTTTTGAATGGCCACGCACACCTCGCGCGCGGGCTTGTTCGTGCCACCCCGGCGGATTAGAGCCTATCCCAAAACCTGCTTGATTGCCGATATTTCATTACGGCGCGGAGTCGCGCCGGGTGCAAGGAGGTCCAGGGATGGACGAGGAATGCATTAGCGAGGATTGGCGGATTCCTGACGAGC
>WYBU01000042.1 GCA_011525745.1 Planctomycetaceae bacterium
ACTGCGTGAAGAACAGCGACGGCACGCTATGGACGCACGTCGAGTACGACCCCTACGGCGGGCAGATCGTCGCGACCGACGCCGGGGGGTTGGCGCATCCGTTCCGGTATTCGACGAAGTATTGGGATGGGGTGTTTGAGAAGCACTATTACGGATATCGGTACTCGGATTACACGCTTGGGAGGTGGATGAGCAGGGACCCGAGCGATGAACTTGGCGGTGTGAACCTATATGTGGCGATCAGCAATGACCCAGTGAATGAATGTGATCCTGCTGGGCTCTGGAGCCTTGAGGATCACGAGCGACTAACGCGCCTCAGCTTTCGGCGCGTACGCAATGCACTGCCTGTCTCTGATGAGTGCCTCGCTGCAATCTTAGGCGCGCTAATAGCGGCGAATAAATCTCAAGATTTGGCACATTTTTTTGACTACGAGCGTCATTACAATCGGCCTGTTGCGAAAAAGGGACAGAAGGATGATAAGGCTGCGTGGGATCGCAAATATGGGCGATATCTGGTGCAAGAGGATGATAGGTTTGGCGCTGCCTTAAACGCTTCGCCTCCCGACTGTGATTCCGCGCTGACCTCGATCGGCCTGCTGACACACTCGTGGCAGGATTTTTACGCGCACGCGATCCGCCGCGACGGAATGGGCGGCAAAGAGAACAGCAGCTTTCCTGGTTGGATCGCATGGACGGGCAACCCGCCGGTCACGGGGAGCCCATTGCAGCGGGACTCGTTCTGGCCGTCAAGTTACTCATTATTCGGTGGTGGCGAGCACCCGCCAAAAGACGAGCCGCTCAGGCCGAATGGCCGCGAATACAAGGCGCGCTTCGTCGCCGCGGAGGCGTTTGTGGCGGCGCGGCTATCCGGCATGCTGGCGACGTGGTATGCGCACTGCCCTTGCTGGTGTGAGAAGGTTGACGCCAGATAGCAGAGGGGACGCGAGATGGGGTTTGCAGGTGCAGCTATGGCGATACTTGCTCTTGCAAGCCCGCTTGGAGACTTGCCAGCAAGGATTCGTTCCGTCGACGGGATAGTCCAGCGTCGTGCCGTCCAGGAGGCTGAGCTGCATGCGCGCGAGGCGACGGACCCTGTGGTTGAGGCAGTGTTGGATGCGGTGTGCAAATCGGGCGGCACCGAATTCAACGATGCTGCGCTGCTGCGTGCGCTTGGTGCGTTTGATGTTGCTCTGTCCACCCCGCTCGTCGCGCAGCGCATGCGCGCGCTTCGAAGTGACCGCGCCTGCGATTCGGCTAGCGTGCTGCTTGCTGCGTTGCGTGTTGATTCGCAATCCCCAGCGTTACGGCTGGAGGTGGAACGACTTCAAAAGGTGCGAAGGCTGGATGAGCATTCCGACGTGCTTGGCCGTATTGCAACATCTTGGAGCCGCGAAAGAGGCGAGGAGGAGATGAGACATCGCGTACCCGTGTGGCTGAATGACTCGCGGACTCAAACAATACAGGCGCTGGTTCTGGGCGGAATCGCGAGACGTTCGTGGGATCGCGTGCCTGCGTCGCTGGTTCTCTCCACGGTGCCAGCGTTGCAGGACGAGCCTCTTGCACCCATCGCAATCGCGATTGGGAGTCGGCACGGTGCGGCCGAGCCACTGGCGGAATTGCGGCGAATGCACGACGAATTGCGACGTGCCTCGGCTGAACAGGCCTCTCTGGCCTTGACAGCATTCGCCATTGCTCGCGTCAGCGCAGATCAGGGCGATGTCGAATCTGCCATCGAGTCTGCGGCCTTTGCGAAACACGGTCGGCCCTACCCAGCGGGGCACACGACTGCCGGCGAATGCATGCTGATCGCGGACTTGCTTGTTGATTCCGCGTTGTTGCCTCGAATCGCCGCCGGGCTGAAGGACGAAATCGCCGCTCGTCGTGCCGGGGCCGCGAACATTCTCTGTTTTGTGGGACGCCGGGCGAAGGACTATGCGCCGCAACTGCTGCGAATGGCCCGTCATGAGCCGAACGAGGATGTTCGCGAGATCGTTTCGATTGCAGTCTGCTGGGTCTGCGACGCGAGCGATGTGCGCGACGCCGCTGAACACTTCCGGAGCGACGACGTGAGCGCCAAAGACTTGGCGGCGCGCGTGCTCGCAAGCGAGGGTCAAGCCATGCCAAGGTGACACGTGTCACGAGTCGCAGCTGAACCCCGACGACCGGCAGCCAGAAGTGCGTGATGGTGTACGACTACATGAACCGCCGGGTGAAGCGGACGCTGCACGACTGGACCGGCTCGGCTATGAAGCGGGGATCAATTGACGGGGTGAATCGTGCTCCGGAACGCATATGTCCGTGCGCTGATCTCAGCAGGCCTCGCACTGGCAGGCGCAGCGGCCGTGCTAAACTACACTATATACATACCACATCCATTGGGCGCAGAGGGCATGTCGGTAGTGGCTATGGTCCTGTACTTGCCCATCGCCCTATTTGCGCTGGTTGCCTATTGGGTGCTGACCGTAACGGGCGCTCGCAAGTATGTGTGTCGCTGCCGGCGCTGCAAACAGCCGTTGGCAGACCTGTGTGAACCCCAATGCCCCTATTGCAGTGAGCAGATCTGATCTATGCGCCTTCTTGGAGCCCTGGCGTCGTCCCTTTTGTGCGTTGGCGCACCTCTCGCGTATGCCTCTCTCATGGTTTGGACCGACACGTCGTATCCTGGCACGGGCTTGATCGACACTGCCCCGGGCGTGCTATGTTGTCTGCTGCTGTCGCCGCGTATCGTTGGTGCGACGCTGGCACTTGCGCTATGGTATCCCCACTATGTCCGCACATTTGGCGATGGCGAAACGCGGTGCCGCAATTGTGCGTACGTGTTGCGCGGTATACGCGAGCCACGTTGTCCGGAGTGCGGAGAGCGTATCTGAGCTTGGACACCGTGGATTGTGTCATCTATCACGTGTCACACCCACGTAAGTAGGTGGTAGCGGCAGTGATTTCTTGAAGGGCTTCGCTGCCGAACAGCACCAGCAATTGCCGGCCAACATGCATGCTAACGGATCCTGTGCACATGACTTGGGTGAGAGGTGGCGGTTTGTCACCGAGTCGATGGCCGGCGCATCGCCGATGTACAGCAAGGTCATCGAACGGACGTATCAGTCCGGCAGCGGCGGGACGGTCAAGGGGCGCTCCAACGGCCTGCGCGTCAGCAGCGGCAGTCCGCCCTATGATTACTCGACGATCTACTGGTATGACAGCCGCGGGCGGCTGAACCGGCTGTCGGGGCGGAGGGAAAGTCGAAAGTCGAAATAAGAACTCGAAACGTCGAAATGGAAGGCACGGAGGCACGAAGGGTAGCGATGGAGCGACGAAGGGGCGGAAGAAGCGGTTGCCGTGACTGTCCATGAGTCGATGTTCACGCCGGAGTTGCGCGGGGCCTTGTTTGAAAACCGTCGCGGGAAGCCAGGATAGCCGGTGTTGGCAGTGCGGGGTCGATTTCTTGTTCACGCGGCGCCGGCGCGCCGATCACGGGGGCGTGCCGGATCGGGCGATGTCGGCGAGGATCGGCCAGACGCGCTGGTTGAAGGCGTTTTCGAGTTCTTCGTAGGTGCTGCCTGGTCGTGACACCTGCGTGCGGATGTGATTGACGGTTGTCGCCAGCGTTTCGAGCCTTGAAATGAGCCGGGCGTCGGGACGCTCGAGGTCCAGTCGCCACTCGCCGTCGATTTTCTTCAAGCGCACGTCCACCAGCGGCAGATGATCGCCTTCCTGCACGACGACCACCGCCGTATCGTCCGCGTCGCTGATTTCCTCGCGAACAATGCGCACATTCTGCGACAGCGCGCCGCAGGAGTCGGCCACGCCCGACAGGTCGAATCCCAGGGCCGTTCCCTCGCCGAAGCGCTCGGCGACGACGGCCCGCAGCGAACGGCTGCCGGCGACCACCTGATCGATCGCCAGCAGCAGGGCGATCTGGGCGTCGCGCGTCTCGGCGGCGACGAACGCGCCGAGATCGCCGAATCGGCCCTCGGAACGCGCCTGGTTCGCCCGGGCCACCACTTCGGCAGGGGACAATGTTTCGCCGCGCGTGGCGGCCGGGCGGGCGGCGGCCGTTTCGCGCCGGCAGCCGACGGGCGTTGCGGCGAGCACCAAGCCGGCCGAAAAGCAGGCGACTGACCGATACGCAAGCGATCGGTGTCGCGTGGGAGGCGTCGCTGCTCGTGTGGCGACGGACATGAGTGCCGGATAGCATACTGTCGTTTGGTCGCGCGTGCAGCCGCCGGCCATTGCGGGGCAACCGCTCGCGGCTGTGCCGCTTTCCGCGAAACTCGGCGCCACCGGACGGTGGCGGCGCGCCTTTGGATGTCGTGTCGAGGCAACGAACGTTCAGGATTCCGCGACATGTCTGAGTGGCCCGCCTACGCGCTGAAAACGCTGGCCGCGGCCGCGGCGCTGTGGATCGGCTGGTCGGCGACCGGCGCGAGCGATCCCGCCCCGCGTGGCGCAACACCCACAGCAAGCAGTCCGGCCGCGGCGCCGCGTGCCCGGCCGCCGGCGAAGCCCGACGTCTTTCACGGCATGGCGATCCAGCTTCACAACGGCGAAGATTGCTGGAACCTCTACTCGCCGCTGATTCCGCAGATTGCCGACCTGGGCGCCGATACGATCATGATCGTCGTGCACGGTTATCAGGATCATGCCGGCAGCATGGACCTGCGGATTCACGGCAGGAAGACGGCGCGCGACGAAGACGTCGCGCGGCTGATCGACATTGCCCATCAGTACGGGTTGCGCGTGATTTTGATGCCGATCGTGTTGCTCGAGTATCCGCGCGGGACCGAATGGCGCGGGCGGATCAAGCCGCCCGATCTGGACGCGTGGTTCCAGCGTTACACCGAGTTCATCCTGCGGTACGCCCGCATGGCCGAGCGGCGACGCGTCGAACTGCTGATGATCGGATCGGAATTGATCATGTTGGAAAGCTCGACGCCGCGCTGGCGGCGGCTGATTCAGGAAGTCAAGCAGTTCTATCGCGGCAAGCTGGGCTACTCCGCCAACTGGGATCACTACCGCCCGATCGAATTCTGGGATGATCTCGATTACGTCGGGATGACCAGCTACTACAAGCTGGCCGATGCGCCGGGTCCGACCGTCGACGAAGTGGTGCAGGCGTGGCAGCCGTTTCGCAAGGACATTCTCGAGTTTCAGCGCGAGGTGCGCAAGCCGATCATCTTCACCGAGATCGGATGGTGCAGCCAGGAGGGGGCCGCGGTCGAAGCGTGGAACTACTACCGCATGGACCAAGCCACGCCGGCCGGTCTTGGGGAGCAGGCCACGCTCTACGATGCGTTCATCCGCGTGTGGGAGGATACGCCGGGCGTTGCCGGGTACATCTGCTGGGAGTGGACGCTCGACGCCGGCGGCGAGAAGGATTTCGGCTATACGCCGCGGGGCAAGCCGGCGGAGAAGCTGATCCGTGAGTGGTTCGCGCGAAAGGCGGCGGGATTGCGCGTTCCGGTTTTCGAGGGCGCGACGAATCAAGAGATGCCGCGCCGCGAAAGATAGGGTTCGCGTTCACGTTTTGCCGTGCGCACGCGCGTTGGAATCTGATACGGACGGGCGGCGATCCAGGCCCCAAGCGCAATCGCCGGGGGCGATCTTGCGGTGCGCGTTATCCGCAGCGCTGGCTGCGTGCGGCTCGGATCATTCGGGTTGGCCCCCTGCGCAGGCGAAGGCCGTGTCACTCAATGTCTGTTGTGCGGTGCTCACCGCCTGAACGAAAGAGAGACACATCATGTTTGCTGATCGACCGACCGTTCGCGTTGTGTTCTTGTTCATCGCCGCAACCGCGGCGGCGCCGGTCGCGCTGGCCGATCCGCCGCGCGTCGTCAAGGCCGTGCCGGACAACGGCGACGCCGACGTCGATCCCGGCCTGCGCGAAATGCGCATCGAATTCGATCAGGACATGAGTGCCGGCGGTCATTCGATCTGCGGCGGGGGTCCGGAGTATCCGGAGATCGTCGGCCGGCCGCGCTGGGAAAGCCCGCGCGTCATGGTCATCCCGGTGAAGCTCAAGCCGTCGCACGGTTATTCGCTGAGCATCAACTGTCCGGCGGCGCAGAATTTCCGCGGCGTCGACGGCACTCCGGCTGAAATGTATCCGATTTCCTTCCGCACCGCCTCGCGCCGCGGGGGCACTTCGCCCAAGGTGACGAGGGACGAGAACCAGGCGGCGATTGCGGCGCTGCGCCGCGCGATCGACGAGCACTACTCGTATCGCGATCTGCGCCGCGTCGACTGGAACAAGGCCTTCGCCGAGTACGCACCCAAGCTCGAAAAGGCCGAGACGGCCGCGGAGTTCGGCCGGCAGGCCGCCAAACTGCTGGCCAAGGCCAGGGACATTCACATCCTCGTGCGCGTGGGCGAGACGCCGATCGCGTCGCACCGGCGTTCCGTCCGCCCGAATTGCGAGCTGCCCTGTCTTGAGCGGACCGTTCCCGGCTGGAGGCAGCGCAGCAAGTGCGTGTTCACCGGGCGTTTCGACGACGGCATCGGCTACATCATGATTACGACCTGGGCGCCGGAGTCGCCGGCCGATCTGGAACCGGCGTTCGAGGCGCTGGCCGAGTTCGCCGACGCGCCGGGGATGATCGTCGACGTGCGCCCCAACGCCGGCGGCGACGAGTTGCTGGCGCAGTCGTTCGCCGGCTGCTTCGTCGAGAAGGCGGCCGTTTATTCGCGCAACGTCTATCGCGATACGTCGGCGCCGGACGGTTTCACGAAGCCGTTCGATCGCGTGATCGAACCCAAGAAGGGACGTCCCGCCTTTCACAAGCCGGTGGCCGTGCTGATGGGCAAAGCCAACATGAGCAGTTGCGAGTCGTTTCTGCTGATGATGAAGCAGGCGCCGAAGAGCGTGCTGATCGGCGAGACGTCGTATGGCAGCTCCGGCAATCCCAAGCCGCACGATCTGGGCAACGGCGTCACGGTCTTGCTGCCAAGCTGGAAGGACATGGCCCCGGACGGCACGCTGATCGAGGGCGTCGGCATCCGGCCGGACGTCAATATTGAGGCCACGCTGGTCGAGTTGCGGCGCGACGATCCGCTGCTGGCCGAGGCGCTGAAGCGGCTGCGCAAGCCGTAGGGCGTCGCGCCCGAGTCGGGCGACCGTGCGGGCCGCGTGTGGCGCGGTCGAGCCTTCGCGCGGATGAGCATGGGAATCCCGATGAAGCTCGCTCGCGAGGGCCTGGCCGTCATCGGCAAGCCGGATACGAAGTCGAACGCTCGCGCCACTCGATGCGTGGTTGAAAGGCTCGATTCATGGCAATCGGTCGCAGGCGAGCACTTCACTCGTCGCGAGAACCGCGCGCCGCTCCCACACCGTCGCGGTTCGGTTGAGCCTTCACGATCACGTTCTCAAAGCGGCGAAAGTTCTCGGGTTCGACCGTGCGTTGTGTGATTGCGACGCATCAGCGTCCGTGCGAGAATCACTTCATGAAGCCATCCGAACGACTCAAACAACTCGGGCTGACCCTTCCACCCGTCGTGCAGCCTGTCGGCTCGTATGTGCCGGCGGCGCGCGTGGGTTCGCTGGTTATCGTCAGCGGCCAGATTCCGATCGAAAACGGCCAGGTCAAAGTCACCGGCAAAGTCGGTCGGGACGTGACGCTCGAACAGGCCGCCGAGGCGGCGCGGCTTTGCGGTCTGAACGCGCTGGCGATCATTGCCGACGCGGCCGGCGGCATCGACCGCGTCACGCGCATCGTGCGGCTGGGCGTGTTCGTCAACAGCGCGCCGGGTTTCACCGCGCAGCCCAAGGTGGCCAACGGCGCGAGCGATCTGATGACCGCCGTCTTCGGCGAGGCCGGTAAACACGCCCGGGCGGCCGTGGGCGCGGCGGAGCTGCCGCTGAACGCGGCGGTTGAAGTCGAGGTGATGGCCGAGGTCGGCGAGGCGTGATCGGACCGTGCCCGGGGAGTGCCGCAGGCCGTAGGGCCGCTCATCCTTGCGCGAGGAACGTACAAGCATGTCGCCGATTCACGGCTTTCCGCCGCTTTGCTGGGAAGTCACGGAACGCAACAAATCGAGCAATCGGCGAAGAGGATCGAATTCGGGACCGTCACAGTTCAAGATCCCGGCTCTGAAAGCCGCGTTCAGACCGGTGTTGGCGGCGTTGCCGTGCGCGATGAAGGTGCGGACAATGAGTTTGTCAACAAGTTGTCTTGTGGGCGCTTCCCGTTGATAGCATTCGAGAAGCTGCTGGATGCACTTCCACCGTTTGCTACGCCGAATCTGGGGCAGGAACAGGGATTCGATCGCCCCAGACTTATGGGCGTGAGGATTGATCAGGTACGCTGTCTTCACTCTTACGCCATCGAGCGACGATTCCGCAAGAGTCAGCGCTTTTGGCGGGGGTTTGAATCCCGCCGTTTGCAGCCATTGATGCAGTTCCTTTTTCCTTTTTTCTCGATCCCCTTCCGCGTCGAAGACGAATCCAACGCTGGCAATCGCGTGAAGGCGTACTTGGTTTGCCAGAGCACTGAACTCGCCCTCCCAGTTCAATCCCTCCTCCGACGACCGCGTACCGATTTTCAGTTCGTGCGCCCCGTTCCCTGCCAACTTGCGCAACACGGCGCATTCGTCAAGGCCCTCGCACAGAATGACCGTGTCGCCCCGCGCGAACCTGATCGGCTGAGATGCTGGCCGATTGAATGGATCGATCATCGCAGGTCGTACCCATGCTCGATGGACGACAAGGCATCCTTTCCCGCGATGACATTGGCGAGGACTGAGTCGTGGGACTCACGGCGTAAGTGAACCACCGCGAAGGAATCGGGATCAAACTTGTATGCGGCATGCACCATGGCGCCCAGCGCCTCTCCGCTGTGCGTGGCCAGCATGAGTTGAGCGCCAAACTGTCGCCGGGCATCCAGCAGCGATGAAAAAACCTCGGCGTGCCGGCTGAAGTGGAGGCCGTTCTCAATCTCGTCGATCGCCAGGAATCCGTCCGCGACGAAGGCCAGATTCACGCCGCTGCGGAAGGTGTTGACGACGCCGCCGCCCAGCATGCCCAGCGGCAGCGTGCTTCCGTCCTTGAGCCGAGCGCGAAAATATTGCGTGCGGCTGGTTTGCAGGTACTCAATGTCTTCGACGCGCGGGTCAATCCTGCGCACCAGGTCGAGCACGGCGCGATCGCGACCGGCTTCGCGGATGTCGCCGAAGCGCGCCTTGTCATCCAGCCCCAGCGCACCGTCGGAGGGGTGCTGAAGGAGCGCCTTCGGGCGACCTTCTCGACCACCAACAATTCGGAATTCACCTTGATCCGGCGGTCGGAAGACCCATCGCAGTTCGGAAGTGCACTCTTCTTTTTGGTTTCGAAACGCCCTAAACTGCAAAGGCACTGTGGATTCAGTCAACGTACGAATATCGGCGCTGGCGATGCCCGCAACGCCTTCGATCGAATCGCCCGAGTCCGTCTCAAAAACCATGGAATGCCGCTCGGCGCCGGCTCGTTGGATTTCGAGTCGCAACCGTGTTCCGTCGCTTGCGACTCCCGATACGACCGCGCTGCCGTCCTCTGCGCCCCTAAAGAACAGCCCCAGGTAGGAAAGCCCGTACTTCGATATCGCCTGAAGGCCGCGACGACCCTGCACGTTGAGCATCCATGCGGGTGAAGTGCGGCCGTAAAGTGCAAACGCGGCCTCGAGAAGCGTGGATTTTCCGGACCCGTTGTCGCCGGTGATGATGCAAACCGGGGCAAGGCCGTCGATTTCGAGCTTCTTGAATCCCCGAAATCCGTCGGCCCTTAGTGATCGCAGGTACCGGTCGGGTTTCGACGCCGACCGGCTGACGCGACGTTTGGTGCGGCGTTGACGTTTGGTCGTAGCCATTGATTCCTCGATAGGCCGTCCGCTCACGTGCCACACGATTCGCATTCGTCCCTACTGATTGTCGGTATTGTACCGCCGGTTCGTGTTGGTTGACACGCGTCCATATTGGGACAACACTATGAGGTTCGCTATCGGCCGGAAGGCAGGCCGCGCCGATCGGGTTTGAATCCGCGCGCACGGCGCGAAAGGGAGCGACATGCGTCGTCCGCTGGTGGCCGGCAACTGGAAGATGAACCTCGACCTGGTCTCGGCCCGCGAGCTGGTGGCAGCGGCGGCGGGCAAGATCGGCGCCGATGAAACGGTCGAGACGGCGATTTGCCCGACGTTTGTCTACCTGTTCCCGATGGCCAAGGCGGTGGCCGGCACGCCTATTCGGCTGGGGGCGCAGGACGCCTACTTCGAGCCGTCCGGCGCGTTCACCGGCGAGGTATCGGTCGCGATGATCCGCGAGACCGGCTGCACGTACTGCATCCTGGGCCACAGCGAGCGGCGCCACACGATCGGCCCCGCGCGGCCGGAAGGCGGGGTGTTCGGGGAAGACGACGCCTTCGTCAATCGCAAGGTGCGGGCCGTGCTCTCCGGCGGTCTCACGCCGATCCTGTGCATCGGCGAAACGCTGGCGCAGCGCGAGGCGGGGCGGACCGAATCGGTGCTCGAGCGGCAGATCGAGGGCGGCCTGGATGAAATTAACGCCGACGCGGTGCGGCGAGTCGTCATCGCGTATGAGCCGGTGTGGGCCATCGGCACGGGACAAAACGCCACGGCCGAACAGGCGCAGGCCGCGCATGCCTTCATTCGCGGAGAACTTGCGAAGCGCTGCGGCGGAGAAGCGGCGCAGAGCGTGCGAATCCTCTACGGCGGATCGGTCAAGGCGGGCAACGCGTTCGAGTTGATGTCCGGGAGCGACGTGGATGGGGCGCTGGTTGGCGGCGCAAGCCTGAAGGCCGACGAGTTCTGCGGGATTATCGAGGCGACGCGACGGGCGAAGCGAGCGGCACGTGTGTAACGGCATTTGCATCTGAAAACGCTGTTTGAGCAGCAGGCAATCTGCAAGGCGGTGCGGCAATGAACATTCTGGCAGTCGGACTGGGCGAGGGCATTATCGGCACGACCGTGATTTTCCTGAGCCTTGTTTTGATCGGTCTGGTTCTCCTACAGAAGAACCGCGGCAGCGGCCTGTCCGGCGCATTCGGCGGCGTGGGCGGCAATTCGGCCTTCGGCACAAAGACCGGCGACTTTCTGACGTGGGTGACCGTGGGCGTGACCGCCGCGTTCGTCATCTTGATGGTCATCGGCAACTGGGTCTTCATCCCAGACTACGAAAGCGCCGCCGTCGCAGCGCCGCCGCGGCCGCAAGCGCCGCAGCCCGTGACACCACTGAGCGGCACGCCGTCCAACGCGCCGAGTCCGGCGCCGCCAACGCCGACTCCGGCCCTGCCGCGGCCGGCGGCTCCGTCGAATCAACCGAACGATTCGCCGGCGGGCGCAAGCGGCGAAGCCGCGCCGAAGGCGGAGTCGCCCGCCGGTGAGAAGCCGGCGGCCGGGACTGATGCGACGGAAACCGAAAAGAAGGCCGAGGAGCCTGCGCCTGCGTCTCCGTCGGAGTTGCCATGATCCTGAGCATGACCGGGTATGGCGCGGCGCGCGGGACCGAGGACGGCGTGTCGTACGCCGTCGAGATTCGCAGCCTCAACAACCGCTACTACAAGGCGTCGATCAAGCTGCCGGACGGCATGCAATGGCTGGAGGCGCGGGTCGACGGCTGGCTGCGCGAGTCGTTGGGCCGTGGCAGCATCTCGTACACGTTGCGGATGCGCGACAACAGCCCGCAGTCGGTCGGCACGATCAACGCCACGGCCGTCTCGGCATACGTCGACCAACTGCGGCAGATGACGGGCAGCCGGCCGGGGACGACGATCGACCTGGCGGCACTGCTGACGCTGCCGGGCATGTGTGACGAGCCGGAGCTTGACGAAGAATCGCGAGCGCGGCGTGTCGGGGCGGTGGAACGGCTGACTCGCGAGGCGGTCCGTGGGCTGATGGCGATGCGGCGGGCCGAAGGGTCGGCGCTGCGAACGCATCTGCTCGAACAACTCGATCAGATTCGGTCGCGGCTGGAGACCGTGCAACGGCGGTCGCCGGTGGTGGTCGAAGAGTATCAGGAGAAGCTCAAGGCGCGCATTAACCGGCTGTTGCAGCAGGCGCAGCTCGAGCTGGATCGCGATTCGTTGACGCGCGAGGTGGCGATTTTCGCCGACCGCTGCGACATCGGCGAGGAGATCGCGCGCCTGGGATCGCATCTGGAGCAGTTTCGCACCATGTGCGACAGCAAGGACGAGTCCGGCCGGCGGCTGGATTTTCTGGCGCAGGAAATGCTCCGTGAGGCGAACACGATCGGCAGCAAGTCCAACGACGCGGAAATCACACAGAATGTTGTGGACATCAAGGCGGCAATCGAACGGCTGAAGGAGCAGGTGCAGAACGTGGAGTAGCGGCGGGCGGAGCGCGGGCGGCGGCGCCGCATGGGACGGCGAAACGTTCGCGGAGGTTGCACGGCCGAGGGCGGCTGTGCCACGTTGACGGCACTTTGACCGGACGCGGCGCAAGAACCGAATGGACCAGACCAAAGCACCAAGGCGCGGCCGGGTCGTGGTGATCAGCGGACCCAGCGGTGTGGGCAAGAGCACCACGTGCCGTCGGTTGTGCGCCGACGTGCCGGCTGAATTCAGCGTGTCGTGGACGACGCGGCCGCGCCGTCCGGGCGAGGAAGACGACCGCGACTATCGCTTTGTCGATGCGGCGACGTTCGAGCGGCTGCTGGCGGAGAACGGGTTCATCGAGCATGCGGAAGTCTATGGCCACCGCTACGGGACGCCGCGGGCGCCGGTCGACGAAGCGCTGAGGACGGGACGGACGATCGTCCTTGAGATTGACATCAACGGCGCGCGGCAGGTTCGTCGGGTTTTGCCCGAGGCGCTGATGATCTTCCTGTTGCCGCCGACGCCCGAAGAACAGGCGCGGCGCATTCTGGGCCGGCGGACGGATTCGCAGGCGGAGATCGAAAAGCGGCTGGCTCGGGCGGACGGCGAAATTCGCCACGCCAAGGAACTGGGCATCTACGATTGTTTTCTGGTGAACGACGATCCGGATCAGACCGTCGAGACGATTCGCGGTTGGATCGAAGCGAGGTGAACGCGTGATTGAACGACTCAAGGCGGACGATCTGATTCTCAAAGTGGGCGGGCGCTATCGCCTGACCGCGCTGATTCAGAAGCGCTGGCTGGAACTGCTTCAGGGTTCGCGACCGTTGATCGAACCCGGCAACATGACGCCGATCGAGTTGATCGTCGAGGAAATCCGGCAGGGCAAACTGACGATCGACTTCGAGGCCAGCCATCTCGATCCCCCGTCGAAACTTCAGTGAGCACGAATGCGGCGAATACCGAAGACCTGGCCGGCCGCGAGGTTCTACTTGCGGTCACCGGCGGCATCGCCGCGTTCAAGGCCGCCACGGTCGCCTCGCGCCTGGTGCAGCGCGGCTGCGGCGTGTCGGTCGCCATGACGTCGGCCGCGCGGCGATTCATCACGCCCCTGACGTTCCGCGCTTTGACCGGCCGGCCGGTCTACACGAGCATCTGGCGGACCGAGAACCCGGCCGATCAACAGCACCTGACACTGACCGAGCGGGCCGACGTGTTCATCATCGCGCCGGCCACGGCGGACATCATCGGGCGGATCGCGGCCGGATTGGGGGACGATCTGGTTTCGACGCTGGCGCTGTCGGTGGCAAGTCCGGTGCTGCTCGCGCCCGCGATGAATACACGCATGTGGGAGAATCCGATCGTGCAGCGCAATCTCAGCGCGCTGTGCGCGCTGGGCTGGCAGGTGGTGGAACCCGGCGAGGGTTGGCTGGCCTGTCGCACGGTTGGCAAGGGACGAATGGCCGAGCCGGAAGAGATCGTCGAGCGGGCGGTGCAGATCATGCGGGCGCGGGTGTGACGCGAAGCGGCAAACGTCAGCGGCGCAACGTGCGATTGTCCGTTGTCAGTATCCGATCAGAGCCAGCAACACGACGGCGAGCAGAAGCAGCGCTTCGATAGTCGAGACGATCATGGCGGCCACGGCCGGCACGCGATCGGGCGCGTGACGCAGCGCCGACGCCGATCCGAAGAGGGCGACGCAGGTTCCGATCAGGATCGCGCTCGGACCGAGCGGCGAAAGCGGATGGCCTCAGCAGAATATTCGCGTGGCGAACGCGCCCGCGATCGGCACGAGGCACCAGGCCAGGGCGGCTTTTCCGGACATCACATCCTCCCTGGTGAATCTATCGGACGCCGGGGGCCGATCTCACCCGAAAACCGGCGGTTTGCCGGCCGGCGAGCCGTTTACATCCCGCGGCGGTGCGCCTATAGGGGCTTACATGGGTAGTCGTCGCAAAGGCGGAGCGAAGCAACGTGGTCCCGCTGCGCGCGGATCACTCGAATACGCGACTCGCACCCCGATCGCCAAACCTGTTGCATTCGTTTTTCCGCGGCCCATCCTGCCGCCGCGGGCGTCGCTGCTTTCGGCCACGTTGCCCTGCCTGATGATCGTCCTGCTGGCCGTCGCGTTTGCGTTCTTCCCCGCCGCGACGAACGAGTTTCTCCACTGGGACGACATGACCAACTATGTCGAGAATACCAACATCCGGGCCTTCACGTGGAACAACCTCGTCGCGATGGCCAAGGATAATCGCCTTGGCGTATGGCAGCCGTTGACGTGGATTTTTACGGGCGCTCAGTACGCCCTTTTCCGGCGCGGCGGCGACGATCAGACCTTCAGCACCGGCCTGCACGTCACCACGATCGTCGCCCATGCACTGGCCTCGGCGCTGTGCTTCTTCGTCGTGCGACGGCTCATCGCGCTGGCCGCGCCGGACGCCGCGCGGCGATCCCCCATGGCGCTGAACTTCGGCGCGACGGTGGCGACATTGATCTTCGCGGTGCATCCGTTGCGCGTCGAGGTCGTCGCCTGGGCCAGCGGTCAGCCCTACGTTCTCGCGATGGTCCCCTGCCTGGCGTGCATCTGGTGTTATCTCAAGGCGCACGAAGCGGGCTTGCCGGCGACCGGCGCCGCGTCCACGAATCGATTCGCTTACTGGCTTTGGCACGCCGCGGCGGTTTTCTTTTTGGCCATGTCGCTGACGTGCAAGGCCATCGCCGTGCCGCTCGTGGCCGTCCTGGTCGTGCTCGATGTGTACCCGTTGCGTCGCTTCGGCGGCGCGGCAGGCTGGTCGCCGCGGGCGATCGCGCCGGCCCTGCTCGAGAAACTGCCCTATGCGGCGATTACGCTGGCCGCCGCGCTGCTGACGATCAACGCCACGGCAACCACCAAGGAATACGCAGCCGAGCCGTTCAATACGAAGGTGCTGACGTCGGGCTTCTGCATGATGTTTTACGTGGCGCTGACGTTTGTTCCGTATCATCTTTCGCCCAACTATCAGCGCATCACGTTCGACGTCGGCGCAACGTTCGCGGTCTGCACGCTGCTGTTCCTCGTGCTGACGACGTTGTTCGTGCTGGTCCGCCGCCGCGCACCGTGGCTGCTGGCCGTGTGGGTCTGTTACGTCATCGTGCTGACGCCCGTGGTCGGATTCGTGCGCCACGGCGGACAGCTTGCCGCGGACCGTTACACCTATTTGTCCTGCATCGGCTGGGCGATTTTGATCGGCGCGGCGGCCATGCACCTGTGGGCCGGCTGGGTTCAGTCCTCGCGCCGCGCCGCACTGGCCGGAACCGCGCTGGCCGTCACGGCGGGCTTGTGTTTGTCGACGCGAAGTTACTGCGCCGACTGGCGCGACTCGATCAACGTGTGGGAAGCGATGATCGCGCGGAATCCGAAGTTCTACATGGCGCCCTACAACGTGGCCAAGCGTTATCGCGACAAGGGTGATCGCGAAAAAGCCAAGGAGCTGTATCGCCAGGCGATGGCGCTGTACCGCGAGCAGACCGGTCGCGAATACCCGGAGGCGAACGTTGATCTCGGGATCATGCTGCGCGATGAGGGGCAAGAGGACGAGGCGATGCGGCACTTCGAAAACGCCCTGCGCAGCCGACCCGGTTTTCACATGGCCCACATCCACCTCGCTGAGGGGATGGTACGGCGAAACAACATCCGCGAGGCCATCCGGCATCTGGAACTTGCCGAGAAGGATGCGATCCAAACGCGGCAGCATCATCGACTCCCGATGATCCGGCGGCGGCTGGAGATGCTCCGTCCACGTGCGGGGAGTTGAGTCTTCGCGCGATACGCGGGCAGGCCGTACCGGGCTGGATGCTGGAAACGCTAAGTTTTGCTTTCAAAACGGTTAAGCACGCCTGAATTGAATTGTTCCTCCATGCCCCGGCCACTATAATGGAATGTTGTGCAGGGGGCACGGCGCTCGGAGTGCGCCAAGCACCGGCGGGGGAATCCGTCCGCGAGGTGAATGGACGGCGTCCAGGATGCGGATTTGGATTGAAACGCCCGGGACTTCGTGGTACAGGATGGCCGTCGAAGGCCGGATTCGCCGCATTGGGGCTTGATTGCGACTTCAGCGTGTTGGCGGCAGCAATGCACTCGGCAAAGACATCGGCTGATCCAAAGTGGTTCTGGGCGGCAGGCGCGGTCGTGCTTCTCGTCGGAAGCGCGGCCTACATTTGGAGCCACTTTGCAGGTGCATCGCCGGCCGACGAAGCCAATGTCCGGACGTACATCTGCGCCGAAACCGGCAAGTCGTTCACGCACCGACTCGTTATCGGCGAGCGCGAGCCGATCGTTTCGCCGTTCACAAACAGGAATACCGGCTGGCGAGCCGAAGCGTGTTACTGGACCAAAGACGGGCGGGCCAAGAAAAAGCCTACGTGGGTCCTGGTGAAGCAGCGCATGGGGCAGGAAGGCCAGACGTTTTGCCCCGACTGCGACCGTGAAGTCACGCCGCACAACGCGCTTCCGCCCAGGGAACTCATGGACGCCGCGGAGTAACTTTCATGATGGCTGGGGTTCATCGGGTCGGGCATCGTGCGTCTCGTTTCGGCGGCGACGGCCGCGAGGGGTTCACGCTGATCGAACTTCTCGTCGTCATCGCGATCATCGCGCTGGTGGCGGCCATCCTGCTGCCGAGCCTCGCATCGGCGCGTCGCGCCGCGCAAACGGCCGTGTGCTCGGCGAATCAACGCAGCATCGGCCAGGGCGTGGCGCAATACGCCAACGATTCCAACGACTGGATCATCGGCTCGCCGGCGGGTTCGGGCGGACACATCACTTCGGCGTTCGCGGGCGGGGCGACGACGCAGGTGTGGGATTTCATGGGTCCGTTGATGAAGACCTGGGGCATTCCGCTGCCCGAGGACGCGACGCCGACGGCGGTGATTCAACGGTTCAACCTGATCCGCGAAGCGAAACAGTTCAGGTGTCCGAGCAACGACTTTCTGGCGGATCACTTCGGCGGCCCGAACGCGGGAACCGGTCCGATGATCAGCTACAACACGTCGCGATACATGCTGTTCGAGCATGTCGCCACATCCACGCCGCTGATCGGCATTTCACAGTACAACAACATTCACGAAGAGCAGATTCCGACCGGCTGGAGTCCGCGGATCACGCGCATGGGCGATTCGTCGCGCAAGGTGTTTTGTGCCGACGGATCGCGTTTTTCCACCGTGTCCGTGACGCCGGATTACGACCTGTCCGGACAGGCAAGCTGGGGCGGGGCGTTTTCGGATGCTTCGCCGTACACGACGTTCACGCGAAGCTGGGACCGCGCGGGCATGACCGGCAGCGGGTTCGACGCGCGCGTTTATGCGTTTCGTCACGGCATCGGACAGGTGCGCCCCAAGGCGCCGGCCAACGCCTTTCGCATGAACCTGCTGTTCTTCGACGGGCACGTGCAGGCGCTGGGTGATCTGGATTCGGCGAATCCGGTTTACTGGCTGCCCGCGGGTTCGCGGCTGAGCACCTCGGCGATGTTCCCTGACGTGCCGCAGTATTTCGGCTTGTCGGGGACGATCAACATCAATTAGGACGTGCGTGAAATGGTTTAACCGAACCGCGACCGCGAGGGCGCGGCGAGTTGTCCTCCGAAACGGAGATACAACCTGCTGCAACGGTTTTCCTTCAATCGGACCGTTTACTCACGTGCTTCGCGTGTCGGCCGCTGTGCGAGCCAACGCCAGCGGCTGGAACGAGGATTGCGAGGGGTATGAGATTGGCGAATATTTAGCGCGATCATGAGCGTCGCTTAGTCGCCGAACGCCAAGCTGGTCGTGGGATCATCGTACACGTGTTGGCGAGCGCTCGTGCATTCCGGAGGGTTTGTACGATACAAGAACGCCGCGGACGGAATGACGGGGATCGAGGCACACGTCACCCAATGCGACCGCATCGCTGAACAAGGGTCGCCGCCTGCGCCGCCATCTCCGCTTTCACTGCGTCGAGTCGTTTAGAGCGCATTGTCTTTACGAAACCAGGCCCGGAAACGCCGGGTCGAGGTTTACAACGAAGGAAGCAGCAAACACGAGGAGGAGAATCATGACGTTTGGGGCGCGGATGGTGAATCGTTTGACCGGCCGCACGATGGGGTTTGCGGTCGGCGCGGTCGTGGCGGTTTTTCTCACTTCGGTTGTTCATGCACAAGAGACGATCTCGCAATGGACATTCGAGGTGTCGGTGCCCACAACGGCGGGCCCGCATGTCGCGGAAATGGGAGTTGCGCCGGGGCAGGCGATCGGTTTCCACGCGAATCCGGCGACCGTCTACAGCAACCCCGTCGGCAACGGTTCGCCCGAGTCGTTCAGTTCGAACAACTGGGCCGTCGGCGACTACTACGAATTCCAGGTCAGCACGGCGTCGCACACCAACATCCAGGTATCCTGGGATCAGACGCGCAGCAGCACGGGACCGGGGGACTTCGTCCTTCAATACAGCACCGACGGTGTGAACTACACAACGCTTCAAAACTACTTGATTGATGCGATCACGTGGTCTTCCGGCACGAACAACCCGTTATCTCACTATGGTCCAATCAGCCTTCCTCAGGACGCGGAAGGTCTGGGCACGCTCTACGTGCGCATGACGAGCATGGTGGGCGGCGCCGCGACTGGTTCGAATCGCATCGACAACGTGTTGATCGAGGGCGACTCGGCCGGCGGCAACGTTCCGCCGGTCGGCGGCACGAGTTCCGCCGAGGTCGCCTACACGAACTCGACCGGTACGCAATGCTCGGCCGTCATTACCGCATTCGACCCCGACAGCTTCGACGTGCTATTCAACATTCCAATCGGCACCGGCAGTCTGGGCGGCACGCTGACGCTTGACGGGACCGCCACCACTGACGGCCAGGGCAACTGGTCGCAGCCGGTGCTTTACACCGTGCCGGCCGATGTCCGCGGAACCGAGACCTTCGCGTTCCTGGCGGATGACAGCCTGGCCACCGGCGCAGGCAGTATCACGTTCAACATTCGCGGCGCAGCGGTGCTGAACACGGCGGCTTGGGGCGCCAGCACCGGGAACCACCTGGGGACGGCCTTCCTGTACACGGGCGAGCCGGCCCCGTCCGGCGGTCAGAACGCCGTGCGCGATATCCTGAGCGGTCAGACGTTCACGCAGAACATGGAGTTCGACAACCACGCCGGCATCCGCAAGAACCCCGACGGGAATCTCTTCGGTCTGTCGTTTGGTCCGCCGGGAGGACCTGGACTTCTTTATGTGTACGCGACGCAGCCGGAAACGTGCACGGACGAGGGCCTGCTGCTGTTCGAATTCAGCGCCGCCAACGTGGGGGGGAGCACGCGCACCACGGGGTTGTCGGTCAGCCCCAATAACGATCGTATCGCGGTATATGCCGCTACCACGGCGAAGGTCCATGTCCTTGACTACACGCCGGGCGCCGGCGTGGGCACGGGCGGCCCCGATGCCGCCAGCGTGTCGCTCGGCACGACCGTCGATGCCATCAATCTGACGGCCGGGAACCTGTTCACGTATCCGACGGCGTGGCTCGACAACGACCGCATCCTGATGCCCAACGCGCTGGGCGATCTCTACGTGATCGATCTGACGGCCTCGACGGCCGAAACGCCCGGTACAACGCACGCGCTGTTCGCCGACAATCCCAATCTGTCGCCGACGGGCAGCGTGTTCATGGACCTCGAGTACAACCCCGAGATCTCGCCCCACATCTACTTCACGATCGGCCAATTCGCCGGCGGCGTGACGACCAACTACATGATCGTGTTCGACACCGGCGGCAACGTGGTGCAGAACTCGCAACACAACCTGCCGCAGTCCGACACGTTCCGCAGCATGGCGTTCGACTCGTTCGGCAATCTGCTCATGACGCAGTTCAACGGCAACATCAACATCTTCCCGGGCGCGTGGGACCCCAGCACGATCGGCGACGGCGCGACATCCAGCGTGCGCACCTGGCGCACGGCCGAGGTTTTCGCGTCATTCAGCGGGCTGGACGTGGCCTGCGGCCGGACGATCGGCCAGCCGAACCTGACGCCGACGGCCGTCAGTTTCGCGTATTCGGGCGTTGTCGACGTTCAGTGCACCATCTTGTTGACCGCGACCGACGCCAATGTCAACCAGACACTGACGTTCGAGATCGTGTCGCAACCTGCCAACGGCTCGGTTTCGCTTCCGGGAAGTCCGGTGCAGAACGGCACAACCTGGACCCAGCAGGCGCTCTATACGCCCGACAGCTTCTTCGGCCCCGGCTCCGACCCGTTCACCTTCCGCGTCAATGACGGCGTGGAAGACTCCAACGTCGCCACCGCCACCATGCTCGTGCGCCGCACGATCGCAGCCGACGACGTGGCCTACGGCGGCAATTCGACCTTCGAGGACGGCGCGATGCTGGTCTATCGCGGCGCGCACACCGCCGGCGGCGGCGACACCGGCACCTACGACGCCCTGACCGGCCGGCGCTTCACGCAGTCGGTCGAGTTCGACAACTTCGACGGCGTGATGCACAACCCGGCCGGCAACCTGCTGGGGCTGGACTTCGGCACGCAGGCCGGGGGCGGCTCGATCGCGGTTTATGCCACGCAGGCGGTGTGCAACGGCAATGAGGCGGTGGCCGAGTACTTCTTTGACGGCTCGGACGCCGATCATCCGCTGTCGCGCGTGACGGGTCTGGCGTTCAGCCAGGACAACACGCTGGCGGCGATCTACGGATATGACACGCGGCGCATCTTCGTGATGAACTACACGACCGGGCCGGACGTCGGCCTGGGCGGTCCGGATGCGTGCGACGTTTCGCTGGCGACGGCGATCGACGTATCGTCGGTGATCGGCACGAACATGAGCAACGGCCTGGCGTGCATCGACGATCCGCCGGGATACGAGGGCAACGTGTGCATCTTCTTCTGCGACGCGAGCGGCAATCTGCACATGGCGGTGGCGCAGACCGGTGCGCTGGTGATGCTGGCCGCGAATCCGCGGCCGGCCACGGCGTTCAGCTCGGCCGACATCGAGTACAACCCGGACATTTCGCCCTACGTGTACGTGCTGGTCAGCGAGTTCGACGGCGCTGTGCGAAACACGCTCTATATCGTCGATCCGAACAATGCCTGGGCCTATGTGTCGCAGGGCGGGGCGAACGCCAGCTACACCACGCACGACAATTCCGCCAACAACGTGCGCGAGATCGCCTTCGACACGCAGGGCAATCTGTTCATGAGCCGGTTCAACAATACGACGGAGCGAACGAACATCGAGTTCATCGCCAACGCCGACGCGCCCGGCTCGATCACGGATGACGCGACGGTTGATTGGAACGACCTCGACGCCGGCCAGGACACCGAGGGCTTCAACGGCCTGGACGTGGCGCTGGGCGCCGTGCCGATACAGACCGTGCTGTGCCTGCCGCTTGACATGAACATGGACCGGCTGGTGGACGGCGATGACCTTCAGGAGATCGTCGAGGTGCTCCTCACCGGCAACAGCCACGCGAAGTCGTGCTGGGTCGATGTCAACGCGGACGGCAATGTCGACGCATCAGACCTGCCGAAGATCGTGGAAGTCCTGAACAATTGGACGAATGCCGACTTCGGAGGCTCCGACTTCGTCGATCGTGACGTGCCCTGCGACGACGGCAAGCGAACGGTGATACTGGCGACCCTCACAGGGTCCACCCTCACTTTGGACGTGGCCGTTCGCAACAACGGCAATTCGTCCGACTGTCCGGTCTTCTTCCAGAAGCGCGACGAGAATGGCATCGATATCGGCACGCCGACCGCGGTGGCGCCCGGCGCGACCGTGTGCGCGGACAATGTGGCCGCCAACGAGGAACTGGTCGTCTGGTGCGGCCAGACCGGCAATGCCTGCAAGATCGCCGTGAAGATTCTGAAGCGCACGGCCTGCGGCAATCCGTAGGTCGACTTCTGGGATTTCATGCAGGCTCGTATTCGTGCTTGCGTGCTTAATAGACGATAACGATTCGGGCCGTGCGCTCTCTCATGGAGTGCACGGCCCGTTTCATTCGGTAGTCTTACGCGCCGAGTTTCGCCGATCGGCGCCGCTCCGCGTTATACTTCCCCGTCGGTCATGATCGCCGACCGATCACCCGCCGCGGACAGTGCCCGGCCGCCCGGCGCGCGGCCGCCGCCGAAGCCCGATACGCCGGTGCAGTATCTGCCCGGCGTGGGACCGAAGCGCGCCGCGGCGCTGGCAAAGCTGGGCATCGCCACCGCCGGCGATCTGCTGCTGCACTTTCCCTTTCGTCACGAAGAGCACGCGCGCACCACGATCGCCGATCTGAAGCCCGACACGATCGCCACGATCACCGGCCGCGTCACGGCGTTCCGCCCGCGGCGGCATCCGCGCGGGCCGGCCGCCATGGCCACCGTCGCCGACAACACGCAGCGTTGCGCGGTGATCTGGTTCAACGCGCGACACGTGCTGAACTCGCTGCGCATGGGCTGCATCGTCGAGCTGACGGGCCGCGTGAAGGAATACCGCGGGCTGCCGCAGTTCGTGAACCCGACGTTCCGCCTGCTGGAGGCCGATGCGACGCCCATCAAGCCGGGCGAAGCATCGTCGATCGAGCCGGTCTATCCGGCCGTCGCCGAGTTCGACACGCGGGCCATTCGCAAGCTCATCATGGGGCTGCTGCCGGCGCTGCTGCCGAGCGTCGAGGAGCCGTATCCGCCGGCGTTTCGCGAATCGCGCAAGCTGCCGCCGTTGCGGACGGCCATCGAGCGGCTGCACCGCCCGACGGCGCCGGCGGACGTGGAGATCGCGCGGCGGCGGCTGGCGTACGACGAGCTGTTGGCGATGCAGCTTGCGGTTCAGATGGCGCGACGGCGGCGCGTCGAATTCACGCGGGCCGAGCCGCTTCGTTGCACGGCCGAGATCGACGCGCGCATCCGCCGGCGGCTGCCGTTTCGGCTGACGGCGGCGCAGGACCGCGTGCTGCGCGAGATCGCCTCCGATCTGGCTCAACCGCGGCCGATGAACCGGCTGTTGCAGGGCGACGTGGGCAGCGGCAAGACGGCGGTGGCGACTTATGCGGCGCTGGTGGCAGTGGCCAACCAGGCGCAGGCGGTGTTGCTGGCGCCGACCGAGCTACTGGCCGAGCAGCATCATCGCAACGTCGCGCGGCTGCTCGAGGGCAGCCAGGTGCGGCACGTGCTGTGGACCGGCGGCGGCAGCCGGTCGCGCCGCGCAGAGCTGCGGCTGGCGGCGGAGCAGGGACGGCTGGACCTGGTCGTCGCGACGCAGGCGGTGCTGGAGGAAGACGTTTTGTTCGCGCGGCTGGGGCTGGTGATCATCGACGAGCAGCATCGTTTCGGAGTGCGGCAGCGCTCGGTGTTGCGCGAGAAGGGGACCGCGCCGCACTATCTGATCATGACGGCCACGCCGATTCCGCGCACGCTGGCGATGACGCTGTACGGCGATCTGGACATCAGCACGATCGACGCCATGCCCCCGGGCCGCGCGGCGGTGCGCACCAGGGTGATCGGACCGTCGCAGGCGGAGCACGCCTGGCGGTTCGTTCGATCGCGGCTGGACGCGGGCGAGCAGGCGTACGTGGTGTACCCGCTAGTGGAGGCGACCGAGGCGAAGCCGCTGAAGGCGGCGACCGAAGAGGCCGAGCGGCTGTCGCGCGAGGTGTTTCCCGATCGGCGGGTGGCGCTGCTGCACGGGCAGATGCGGCCGGAAGAGAAGGACGCGGTGATGCGTTCGTTCGTCGCCGGCGAGGTCGACGTGCTGGTGGCGACGACGGTGATCGAAGTGGGCATCGACGTGCCGAACGCGACGGTGATGGTGGTGCAGCACGCCGAGCGATACGGGCTGGCGCAGTTGCACCAGCTTCGCGGGCGCGTCGGCCGGGGCGGGCGGCCGGGGTATTGCTATCTCATGACCGATGACGAGCGCGCGGTTCGCACGGCGCGGCTGGACGTTCTGACGAAGACGAACGACGGGTTCAAGATCGGCGAAGAGGACCTGAAACTGCGCGGCCCGGGCGAGTTGCTGGGCACGCGGCAGCACGGCCTGCCGGCGCTGCGCTGCGCCGATCTGACGCGCGATCTGGACCTGTTGCGGCAGGCCCAACAGGACGCGGCGGACATTCTGCGGGGTGATCCCGTGCTGGGGTCGCCCGACTGGCGCGCGCTGAAGACCGCGGTGGCGGGGCGGTTCGGGGGGAGGATGCAGTTTTTGGATGTGGGGTGAAACGCGCTGGTCCTTCGCGACGAACGTGGATGCCTGTACGACAATATTTATCACTATTCTGTCCGGGAGAAGCGGCGGACGATCCAGTGCGGGTCCGTGCATATTGCGCATTTGATGTTCGATTTGCCCAAAGCCGCGAGTGCGCGTGGTCGTCAGCGTGCCCTGTAGCCTTCGGATAAGTACATCGTCGAGAAGGCAGGTTCGCACGGGCGGCGAGTCCGTGCCACGCGGGAAACAAGACGCGCGCGTCAGTTAGCGTTTTCGCATGGACGCCGGCGAACGTATCGACTCAAGCATGACGCGTCCCATGATGGGCGCGAACGCTTACTCGCGTGCCCGTCTCGTTGTGCGGCGGTGCACAGCCGAGGGCGGCTGTGCCACATGCGCTCAGCCGGGAGCGGCCGGGCTGCATGTACGGCAGGAACATGCGCCGGGTAGAATCCGGCCGTGGACACGTGGGCCTCGCTGCTCTATACGCTGGTCGCCAATTACGCCCTGAGCGTTGCCGCCATCATCTACATCCTCCGCCGCCGCAAAGAACCCGCGGCGATGATGGCGTGGATTCTCATCGTCATCCTCCTGCCGATCGTGGGCATACTGCTGTTTCTGCTGATCGGCGAGAGCCGCATCCAGCGTCACGTGAAGAAGCGGCGGAGGCGGCGGAGCAAGATCGAACCCAACCTGGCCCGCCAGCTCGACGATCTGGCGCCGCTGCAAGTGACTCGCAGCCCGCGCACGCTCGATCCGCGCTTGCGCGACCTGGTGCGCGTCGCAACGGCCACGGGGCAGCATCCGCCGCTGTGGGGCAACGAAGTCACGATCTACGTCGAAGCCGAGCGCACCTTCCTGGCGCTGAGCCTGGCGATTCAGGCCGCCCGGCATCACGTCCACATGGAGTACTACATCTTTCAGCCCGACGAAACCGGCCGGGCGATTCGGGACTTGCTGATCGAAAAGGTCCGCCAGGGGGTTTGCTGCCGACTGCTGCTCGACGCCGTCGGCAGTTGGTCGCTGAAGCGCGGTTTCGTGCGCACGCTGACCGACGGCGGCGTGAAAGTCGAGTTCTTCATGCCGCCCCGGCTGAACGCGCGGCTGCTGCGGCTGAACTGCCGCAATCATCGCAAGCTGGTCGTCATCGACGGCAAGGTCGGCTTCACCGGCAGCCAGAATATCGGCGACGAGTACCTGGGGCGAAAGAGCAAGCTGGGTCCGTGGCGCGACACGCACTTGCGGCTGGCCGGGCCGATCGCCGAGCACTTGCAGGAAGTCTTCGTCGAAGACTGGCACTTCGCCACGGGCGAGGATTTGTCGCAGGAAGAGGCATTGTTTCCGCCGATCAAAGAGGCCGGCCCGTCGCCGGTGCAGATCGTGGCCTCGGGTCCGGACCGGCCGGTGTCGTCGCTGCACCTGATTCTGATGGCGGCGGTGGCGGCGGCGCGGAAGTCGATCAACATCATGACGCCCTATTTCGTGCCGGATGAGTCGATGGTGCTGGCGCTTCAGGCGGCGTCGCTGCGGGGGGTGCAGGTGCAGTTGCTGCTGCCGCGGCAGTCGGACAACTGGTTCGTGCTGTGGGCCGGGCGCAGCTACTACGAAGAGCTGTTGCACGCCGGCGTGGAAATCTACGAGTACACGGGCGGGATGATGCACTCGAAGGTGGTCGTGGTCGACAACGCCTGGTCCATGGTCGGGTCGGCCAACATGGACGTGCGGTCGTTTCGGTTGAACTTCGAGCTGACGGCCATGCTGTATGACGAGCGCGTGGCGCACGAGCTGACCGAGGATTTCGCGGCACTCAAGGAACGCAGCCGGCGGATCGAGCCGGCGGCGCCGCAGCACTGGTCGTTCGGGCAGTCGATGGCGGTGGGGCTGGCGCGGCTGGCGTCGCCGCTGTTGTGAAGCTCGGGGGGCGGAGAAATCAGTTTTTCTCTATCGAAGATGAAATCATCGACGGGTCGTAGAGCGTATGATATCTGGTAGGTGGTGAACATGTGCACGATCAAGGAAATCAACGATGCCGTCAGCCGGTTGTCGCCGGGCGATCTGAGCGAATTCCGAGCATGGTTCGATCAGTTCGATGCGCTGGTTTGGGACGCGCAATTCGAGCGCGACGCGGCGTCGGGTCGGCTGGACGCGCTGGCAAATGAAGCTCTGGACGATCTGCGCGAAGGACGCTGCACGCCACTCTGATGCACCTCGCCACTCAGCGATTTTGGCGATGTTTTCGCACTCAGATACTTGACCAGCGCCGCCGATTTGTTAACATTTTACTGAGATTGGACTCCGCGCGCTGACCGACGAAATCGCGTCCGCCGCCACGCTGAGTGCTTGAGCAAGTTGAATGGAATTACCGATCGTGGTTTCGGGGCGGAAGCCCATCCACTGCAGCGAGGTACAAATCATGTCGCGAGCTCACTCTGCATTCTTGGTCGCATTGTGTTGCGGATGTCAGACTGTTCCGTCATTCATCCCGAGCGCGCTACCCGAACCCCCACCACTCGAAATTCAGCCCCCCGTCAACAGCAGCATTCCAAGTGGGGTGTATTTGGGAACGCGAACTCAGCGCGTTGTCCAGTACTTTAACGGTGTCCTGCTTTCCGACCAAACGACGGATCAACCATACAGTGAGACCGTTGATTCAAACGGCCTCCCACTGATACAGCCCCACGGTATCGTTCCGCAAGTCGGAGTTGTTGTCCGAAACGAGCAGTCAAACATTACTTCCTGGCTTCAAGTTACAGGCGTTCAGACCAGCGGAACGCAGCTTGTAATACACTATCGTACTGCGGGGCGACGGGCGGACGGTTTTCAAGTTGAAGGGTCTGGAACCTGGACATATCGGTTTGAAGCACCAAATCAGCTTATTTATGCGGGTCATCAGACGCTTTCCGGCTTTGCATTGGATGACGGACGACCGCTTGCCGTAACAGTTGACGATTCTGCTACGCTTACAAGTAATTAGCGATTACGCATCCATGTTACCACCTGTAATTAGGTGTATGTACATATCGTGCAAGAAGCACCTTCATCATGCACTTGCCGCGTGCCGCCGTGAGCGTCCCGCACGGCCAAGGTTCCACGTCGAGCCACACCACTCGCCGTTCCAGGCTGGAATTGGGGGGGAAAAGCTGAACCAACTCGCCGATCAGCTTGATACGGAGGTGAAGTTCAGGAAGCTGCGAGATGACCGCCAGCTTGAGTCTGAGTGACACCGAGACACACATCGGTAGACACCTCCTCGGCACCCCATCGAACCTCCGTCATCGCTTACCACGCTCTTTGACACGCCCTGCCGCCGCTTCAACAATGCGTCGTGCATGGCCCGCACGATCATTTATTTCGGCGCGATTCTCGCGCTCGCAGCCGCGGCGGCCGTGGGGCGCGCGTCGCTGCGACCGATCGCTGAATCCGCCGATGGCGCGGACGGTGCGAACGGCGCATTGCGACACCCGCCGCGGCGAATCGCCTCGCTGTCGCCCAGCACCACCGAACTGTGCGCTGCGCTGGGGCTGACCGACCGGCTGGTCGCCCGCAGCCGTTACTGCGACTGGCCGCCGACGATCCTCGAAGTGCCGCCGGTCGGCGGATTGCTCGATCTGGACGTCGAGCGCCTGGTTGCGGCGCGGCCCGATCTGGTGCTGCTGCCGGGTCGCAGCCAGGCGCAGCGCGATGCACTGTCGCGCACCGGGCTGCGATTCGTCTCGCTGCCTGACAGCGCGCTCGAGGACGTCTTCGTTTCCCTGGAACAACTCGGCCGCCTGGCCGGCGTCGACGCCGAGGCCGCCGCGGTGATCGCGAGAATTCGGCACGAGCTGGACGGCCTGACGCGCTCATCGCGGCCGGCGCGGCCGTTGGGCGTGCTGCTGGTCGTCGAGCGGCTGCAACTGCCGCCGACGCGCGTCTACGTGGCCGGCCCGGGATCATACCTCGACAGGTTGCTGCGCCTGGCGGGCCACGAGAACGCGATGGCGTCGCTCGGGCGGGTGTGGGGGGAAGTGGGGCTTGAGGAAGTGCTGCTGGCCGACCCCGACGCCATCATCGAGTTTCCGTCGGACGCGCGCGTCGATGATCTGCAAGCGGTGCGGGACGGATGGGCCAAAGTCGGCGCGATGAACGCCGTGAGAAGCAACCGCGTGTTCGTGCTGGCGGGACAGCAGCATACGGTGCCAGGCCCGCGCGTGGCGGATACGCTGCGCGCGATCGTCGAGCTGTTGCGCCGATGACGTGCGCGACGGGTGGGATGGCCGTGTCGCGTCCGTGGCGCGCGGCGCCGACGGTTCCCGCACCGCGATCATGAACATGATTCTCGAAGCCAAATCGCTGAGCGTGCGGCGCGGCGGGCGCGAGGTGCTGGCCGGCGTCGATCTGCGCATCGAGGGACCGGGCTGCACGGCGATCGTCGGACCGAACGGCGCGGGCAAGACGACGCTGCTTCAGACGCTGCTGGGGCTGCTGCCGCCGGACGCCGGGGCGGTGCGCGTCGGGGGGCGCGACGTTCGGGACATTCGCCATCGTGAAATGGCGCGGCTGGCGGCCTACGTGCCGCAGAACGTCGAGGGCTTCGGCGGCTTCTCGGTGCGCGACGTCGTCGCGGCGGCGCGCTACCCGCACGTTCATCCGCTCGCGCCGCTCTCGAAGGCGGACGCGGCGGCGGTGAACGCCGCGCTGGACCAGTGCGGCCTGACCGGCCTGGCCGACCGGACGCTGCACACGCTTTCCGGCGGCGAGCGTCAGAAGGCCTGGGTCGCGGCGGCGCTGGCGCAGGAGGCGCCGCTGATGCTGCTGGACGAGCCGGCCGCGGCGCTGGATCCGCGATTTCAGGCGGAGCTGATCGGCCTGATTCGGCGACTGGCTGCCGAGGGTCGCACGCTGTTGGTCGTCGCGCATGATTTGAACTTCGCCGCGGCGACGTCGGGCCGCATCATCGCGCTGCGAGGCGGGTGCGTGGCGTATGACGGTCCGACCGCGGCGTTCCTGACGGCGGAGCGGCTGGAGTCGGTCTTCGACACGCGCTTCATCCTGACGCGCTGCGCCGAGACGGATCGAGTGCTCGTGGGACTGGCGGCGATGGAGTAGGCACTGCTCACATCAGAACCCCGGGTGCAAGCCCGGGATGATCCCGGCCGCGAAGCGTCAGCGAGCGGGATCGCGCGGCCGGGCCTGTGACGCGATGGTTCGATCGCGCGGGGCGCGTCCGGCGCGCCGTCAGGCCGCAGGCGCTGGTGCGCGAACGAACGGTTCTCGCACATCCGTGGCTTGCGGATCCCGCTTGCTGACGCTGCGCGGCTCGGAATCGATGTTGATCGTCCGGGCTGCAAGCCCGTGCCGCGCGGTTCTCGCGTGTCCACCCGTTCTCGCCACTGGTTGCGGCCGTTCGGCAACGCAAGGACAATCGCCCCGCCGATGATCTCCGCCCGTTCCGCTCGATTGCGCCTCCTGCTGCTGGCCGCGGCCATGCTTGCCGTGATCCTGGCCGCTCCGTGGTTCGGCGGCACGCGGATCTCATGGACCGACGTCGTTGGCTGGTTCGACTCCGCATCAAGCGACGCCAACGAGCACGGCCGCATCTTCTGGATGCTGCGCGTGCCGCGCGTGCTCATGGCGGCCCTGGCGGGCCTGTCGCTGGCCTCGGCCGGGGCCGTTTTTCAGGCGACGTTCCGCAATCCGCTGGCCGATCCGTTTACGCTCGGCGTCGCCAGCGGCGCGGCGCTCGGTGCGACGGCGGCGCTGCATCTGCGCTGGACTGGCGCGACGGCCGGCGTGTCGACGGTCACGCTGGCGGCGTTCGCCGGCGCGCTGGTGTCGGTCGTCATTGTGTACGCCGTCGCGGGCACGTGGCGGCGGTTCGGGACCGACACGCTCTTGCTGGCGGGCATATCGATCGGCTTCATCTGCGCCGCGGGCGTGCTGCTGATTCAATATCTCAGCATCGCTCCGGTAACGAACGAAACCGTGCGCTGGCTGATGGGCTCGGTGGTGCAGGTTGGCTACGACGGCGTGCTGGGCGCGGCGCCGCTGGTGATCATCGGGCTGGGCGTCGTCGCCTATCTTCATCGCGAACTCGATCTGTTCATGATGGGCGACCTGGTCGCCGCCGGCCGCGGCGTCGCGCTGGGCCGGGCGCGGGCGGCGGCCTACTTCGCCGCGTCGGCCATGACGGCGGCGGTGGTGGCCCATTGCGGGCCGATCGCGTTCGTGGGGCTGGTCGTGCCGCACATCGCGCGGGCCTTCGTCGGCGCAACGCACGCGCGGCTGCTGCCGGCCGCGGCGATGGGCGGCGCGACGTTTCTGATCCTGTGCGATTTCCTGTCGTCGCGGATGATGGGCTGGCTGTTCGACTCGCCGATGCAGATACCCGTGGGCGTGCTGACGAATCTGATCGGGGGGGTGTTCTTCCTTTACGTGCTGCTGACGAGGAGAAGCGGCGGCGCGGGGATGTGAGTTCGGGAGAACCGAAGTGTATGATTAGGAGTACGATTAATATTAGGAAGAGGGGCAGGAGCAAGATCAAGAGTAAGATTATGATGAATCGCAGGCTGTATTACGATAGCCCTTGTCCTACTCTTAATCTTTCTCTTGCTCTTACTCTTATTCCTAATCTTGATCTTACTCCTAATCTTGTTCTTCTTCCCCGCCAGCGCAATGCCCGCACCCCATGTAGAACACCGCCCCTTCGGCGCAACTCCTCAGCCCTGCACAACCCCGGTCATCGTCGCCGGTATAATTCCTCCGCGCCGCCCTCGGACCGGAGCCGGCACGGAGCAATCGTGAACGAGTCCTGCACCGAAAGCGTGACCCTCGTCCCCTACGCCCCGGACCACGCCGACGGCATCGTGGCCGTGGTCCGCGCGGTGCATGACGAGTACGGTTTTTCATGGGAAGCCGGCGGTTATCATGCCGATCTGTACGACATCGGGCGGCATTATCTGGCGCGCGGCGGCGCGTTCTTCGTGTTGTTCGACGGCCGGCGCGTGATCGGCACCGTCGGCGTCACGCCGCACGACGCCGAAGAATGCGAACTGCATCGCATGTACCTGCTGGCGGCCTGGCGTGGGCGCGGCCTGGGCCGCCGCCTGCTGGATGCGGCGCTGAGTTGGGCGCGGCGGCAAGGTTGCCGGCGGATGATCGCCTGGTCGGACGTCAAGCTGACGACGGCGCACGCGTTGTACGAGTCCTACGGCTTCGTGCGCTTCGGCGAACGAATCTGCGATGACCCGGACCACAGCCGCGAGCATGGATTCGTTAAGAAGCCGCTGTAAGGAAGCGTCGAAACGTCAAAACGTCGAATCGTTCGGAAGTGAGGCACAAAGGCACGAAGGCACGAAGGGGAATAAAGAAAGCGACGGAGCGTCGAAGCGTCCCCCGCGCAGGTGGGGGAGCAACGAAGGAGAAGCCGACGGACCGGCCCCTGCGCAGGAAAGGGACCGATGGACGACTTCCTGGCTCGCAGTTTTGTGCCGGCCGCCCGTTGCTCGCGTGTCCGCTTCGTCCATGCCGTCCTCCGTCACACAGGGGCGCGGTAATGATCGAAGACCCGGCCGAGGTCGCGCGGCAGGCGAAACTGCGCGAGGAAGAAAACTGGTGCTTCCGGTCGTTTCTCAAGGCCGTCTGCGGCTGGTCCGATGCGCGTCTGAACCGGGTCGCGGCGCAACTGGCACGCGAGGCGGCGGCGCAAATCAACTGCACCGACTGCGGCGCCTGCTGCCGCGAGAACATCGTACCGCTGACCGATGAAGACATTGACCGCCTGGCCGGCGGGGTGAGGCTGCCCGTGCTGGACTTCCGCCGTCGGCACGTGAAATCGTTCGACACCGATCCGCAGGCGATGGATGCGCACCCTTGCGAGTTTCTGGACGGCCGGCGCTGCTCGGTGTATGAATCGCGTCCGCAGGCGTGCCGCGACTATCCGTACCTCGACGGCGACGTGCGGTCGCGGATGATCATGATCCTCGAACGCACCGGCACGTGCCCGATCGTGTTCGAGCAGCTCGAGCGGCTGAAGGACGAAACGCGCTTTCGCAGGATTTATCCGCGGCCGTAATCGGCCATTCGCCCGGCCGGCCGCGCAGGAAAACGAAGAATGCCAGCCATGCGAACCAGTCGATCGCACATGTGCGGCCGGTGTGCCGTGGCCTTGTCGTTGATGTTGATGATCGGCGGCTGCACCGAATTCGGTCAGTTTCTCGAGCGGTTGTTCGAGATCGAGGGGCCGCCGGCGCCGGGCATCGTGCTTTTGTCGCCGTCGAGCAACACGTCGGTCGCCTCGGGTGCGACGGTGACGGTGCGCTGGGCGGACGTGGCGACGGTCGACGGCACGGTCGTGAGCGTCGAGTTCATTCAGCTTGATGCCAACAACAATCCCGTGACGACGTTCACGATGCTGACCGGCCGCGACGCCTTCGCCGACGACGCCGGCGATTCGTTCGATGCCGACACCACCGGGCTGTTCAACGCGCGATACCGCGCGGCGGTGGTCATCACCGCTCCCGACGGCCAGACGGCGCGGTCGGAGTCAACGGCAATCATCATCATTCAGTAAGGTCCGCTGTGCGGACGATCAGCCATCAGCCATCAGCGATCAGCCATCAGCCTAAAGCAGTTGTCAGTTGTCAGCGCGCCGTCTTGTATCTCAAAGCTCAAGTATGAAATCAGAGATTTGAAATCTGAATTTCCAAGCTCCGTTCGTCGCTCCGTCGCCTGCGCGGACGGCCGATTCGTCGCTTTGGTCCGCGCTCTATGACGCCCCGGTTGGGTTGCGGGCGCTGCCTGCGCTGTGCCTCCGTTCCTTGCTACTGTTCCGTGTTCCCTGTTCCATTGTCCCTCGTTTCGACGTTTCGACTTTCGCCTCTCGCTACACTACCGCAATGGCAGTCGTTCTTGAGCTGACTTTTGCTGAAGGCCCGCAGGCCGGCAACGCCGTTCAGGTGGCGCCGGACGTGGCCGTGATAGGGCGGTCGGCGGCGGCCGACGTGCCGCTCGACGATCCGGCCGCCAGCCGACAGCACGCGCGGCTGCGCCGCACCGGCGATGCGTACGAGATCGAGAACCTCAGCCCCAACGGCACGCTCGTCAACGGCGCGCCGGTCGAGTCGCGCCCCTTGCGCGAAGGCGACGTGATTCAGATCGGCGCCGCCACGCGGCTCAAGGTGCGGTACCTCGTTCGCAGCGGCGCGGTCGTTGCATACGGCGCTGCCGGCGACGCCGGCGGGAACGGCGCTGCGTTCGACGACAGCGAACCGCCCCCGCCCGCCGCGCCGGTGGACAAACCATCGTTGCTGCGCCGCCCGAAAGTGATCATCGGACTGGCGGTCTATTTCCTCGCGGTGCTGATTGTGTTCCTGATGCTGGAGACGGGCCGGCCGCGCGTGGAATGGCCCAATGGCCTGGGCCGCCGCGAAATCGCCGAGATGATGGAGCGCTACTTCGCGGCGGACAGTCCCGCGTTTGAGCGGAGTCCCAATGCGGCGCGCGAACGCGAAGCGCTGGATCGTGCGCGCCAGGCGATCGCCATCGCGCCGGTTTCCGCGCGTTCGCTGTGGGCCGCCGCCGTGGCGTATCGCGACGCCATCGCCTACAGCGCGCAGCACACGCTGCACGACGCCGACGACGCCCGCAACTTCCGCAAAGCCCGTGCCGATCTGGCCGACAAGCTGGCTGATCTGTACATCCGCGCCCTGGCCGAGCAGCGCAAGGGCCGTCTGACCGCCGCGCGCGACCGCTTCAACACCCTGCGCCAGGTCGTTTCGGACCCGCGTTGTCCGCTGCACGAGCACGTCGGCCGATGGCTGGCCGCGATCAACACCGCCATCGCGGAATAGCGGGGCACGGCCGTCAGTCCGCGGGGTTCGCCGGGTGGACCGTCAGCGGTCAGCCGTCGTTCCCGCGCAGGCGGGAATCCAGCGTGCCACGCCGCCCTCACCGCGGCGCAGCGGTGGACGACGTGGACGTGCGAACTTCGGCCCCCCGGGCGGGACATGGCCGCCCACCATTTGGCTCATCGCTCATTCGCATGTACCGGGGCCGCTCGGTCGCGCGCTCCCTTCTTCCCGGTTTTGACTTTTCGTCGCGTCATTTCGACTTTCCACTTTCGATTTTCTCCCCTCCGTCTCATGCCTTTCGATGTTTCGCGGCCATCCCGTACAATGCGCTCGTTGCGTCCATCGGAGGAAACCATGCCTACCAACGCTTCCGCCGCCGTTGAGTCACTCGAACCGAAAGCCGTCTGGCAGTTCTTCGCCGGCATGGCCGCCGTGCCGCGGCCATCCAAGCAGGAGCAGCGCATCCGCGCCCACGTTCGCAAGGTCGCCGAGTCGCACGGCTTCAAGGTCAAGGAAGACGCCGTCGGCAACATGCTCATCGAAGTGCCCGCCAGCCCCGGCTGCGAGAAGGCCTCCATCATCGTGCTTCAGGGTCATCTCGACATGGTCTGCGAAAAGAACAGCGGCACGACGCACGATTTCGACAAGGACCCCATCCGCCTCGTGCTCGACCGCGACGAAAACGGCGAGCAGATCGTCCGCGCCGACGGCACCACGCTCGGCGCCGACAACGGCATCGGCGTGTCGCTCGCCTTCGCCGCGGCGACCTCGCGCGACGTCGTGCACGGTCCGCTCGAAATCCTCTGCACCGTCGATGAGGAACAGGGCCTCTCCGGTGCGAAGGTCATCGCCCCCGATTTCTTCAAGGGCCGCCGGCTGCTCAACCTCGACTCCGAGGAAGACGACGCGCTTTACATCGGCTGCGCCGGCGGCTGCGACACGACGCTGACCTGGACGCTGCCGACCGCCCCGCCGCCCGCCGGCAGCGAACTGCTGCGCGTGACCGTCTCCGGCCTGCGCGGCGGGCACTCCGGGGCGGAGATTCACCTCAACCGCGCCAACGCCATCAAGCTGCTGGTCCTTACGCTGACGGCGGCGGGTGATTTGTCGCTGCGGCTGGCGGCCATAAACGGCGGCAGCAAGCGCAACGCCATCCCGCGCGAGGCGACGGCGCTGCTGGCGGCGCCGGCCGGCACGCGAGAAAAGCTCGCCGCGGCCGCCCGCGACGTGCAGGCGGAATGCGCGCGATACGACGGCGAGGAGAAGTGCTCGATCCGCATCGAAGCCGCAAAGGCGCAGGACGTCGCCGCCGTGGCCGGTGCGGCCGATACGAGCCGCGTGCTCACCGGAATCATCGGCCTGCCGCACGGCGTGCTGGCGGTCGTGCCCGAGATCGCCGGACTGGTTCAGACGTCCAACGGCACGACGACGGTTCAGTCGGAACCGGCGGCCGGCAAGTTGCGAGTGATTGTCGGCTGTCTGTCGCGCAGCTCGTCGCGCCCGCAGCTCGATGCCACGGCGCGGCAGATTCGCGCCATCGCGGCGCTGGCCGGCGCCGAAGCGACGACGGACAACGGCTATCCGGGCTGGTCGCCGAACATAAAAAGCCCGACGCTGGCGGCGTGCCGGCGCGTGTATGAACGCGTTTTCGGCAAGGCGCCGCGCGTAACGGCGATTCACGCCGGGCTGGAGTGCGGCATCATCGGCGAGCGCATGGGCGAAGGCGCGATGGACATGGTGTCGTTCGGCCCCAACATCAAAGGCGCTCACAGCCCCGACGAGCGCGTCGAAGTCGCCAGCGTGCGGCGCATGTACGATTACATCGTGGCGGTGCTGGGGGAACTGGCGAAGGCGTAAGCGTCGAAAAGTCGAAACGTCGAAACGTCAAAACAAGGGAACAGGGAACAGGGAACAGAAGAAAGGCACGAAGGCACGTAGGCACGTAGGCACGAAGGGGAAGAAGAGCGCGACAAGGCTGCTCGCACGTAGGGTAAGGAGGAATGGGCGAAGCGGTGACGGGCAAGTCCGTGCCAGCGCGGGAAGGTTGGCGCGTCCATGTCGTCCACGGACACGCTGCGGTGCGCGGGACTGGATTCCCGCCTGCGCGGGAATGACCGAACCATGGGCTGAAAGCCCGTGCCACGCGGAACTGATTTCCCGCCTGCGCGGGAATGACGGCTCTTCTCTGAAAGCTGATGGCTGATGGCTTACGGTCCGCACAGCGGACCCTACGGGCTGACGGCTCCTTATGGCCAAAGACACCTGGCTCAACCTTCTCGATCAATTCCGCCGCGGCGTCTCGGTGATTACCGAGGAGATCGGCCGTTCGATCATCGGCCAGCGCGACGTCATCGACCAGATGCTCGCCGCCATCTTTTCGCGCGGACACTGCCTGCTCGTCGGCGTGCCGGGTCTGGCCAAGACCCTGATGGTGCAGACGCTGGCCCGCATCATGACGCTGCAATTCAAGCGCATTCAGTTCACGCCCGATCTGATGCCCACCGATATCACCGGCACCAACGTCATCGACGAAATCGCGCTGGCCGGCGGCGGCGCGCGGCGCGAGTTCCGATTCGTTCCCGGACCGATCTTTGCCCACATCATCCTCGCGGACGAAATCAACCGCACGCCGCCCAAGACCCAGGCCGCCCTGCTCCAGGCCATGCAGGAACGCGAGGTCACCGTCGGCCAGAATACCTATCCGCTGCCCAATCCCTTCTTCGTCATCGCCACGCAGAATCCCATCGAACAGGAGGGCACGTATCCGCTTCCCGAGGCGCAGCAGGACCGCTTCATGTTCAATTTGTGGGTCGACTATCCCTCGCTGATCGAAGAGCAGCGCATTCTGGCGCGCACCACCACCGGCCGGCCGCCGGAGTTGCAGACGGTGCTCAACGACCGGCAGATTCTCAACATGCAGAAGCTGGTGGCCAACGTGCCGGTCTCGGAGTTCGTCATCGCCTATGCCGCGCGGCTGGTGCGGGCGACGCGGCCGCATGACGAGACCGCGCCGGATTTCGTGCGAAAGATGGTCGACTGGGGGGCCGGGCCGCGCGCCGGGCAGTATCTCATCCTGGCCGGCAAGGCGTTCGCCGCCATGAGCGGGCGGGTCAACGTCAGCACCGACGACATCCGCCGCGCGGCCGTTCCGGTGCTGCGTCATCGCATCGGCTGTAATTTTCTGGCTCAGTCCGAGGGAGTCGATTCGGTTGCGCTGGTGCGCCGCGTGCTCGAAGCCGTGCCGGAACCCGAGCCGGCCAAGTACAAGCAGACCGCACCGGAACCGGAAGTGACGTGGGAAGAAGGCGATGCAGGATGAGGGTGGGGCGGTCGGCACGCAAGGCCCGATGTGCGGACGATCAGCCATCAGCCATCAGCTTCAAGCAGTTGTCAGTTGCCAGTTGTCAGCGCGCCGTCTTGTATCTCAAATCTCAAGTCTGAAATCAGAGATTTTAAATCTGAAATTCCACGATTCCTTCGTCGCTCTCCGCCCCTGCGCGGGCGCCGCTTTCCGCCATTCCCTGATCCCTTTTTTCGACTTTTCACAACGCCTGCAACGTCGGCAGGAATTCGATCAGCTCCTGAATCGTAACGACCGCCAGAACGGCCAGGCCCGCGGTGCCGAGCGTGGTCGCGCCGATGGCGTGCTCCGGCTTCGGCTCCTTGAGGATCAGCACGGCCGATGCGCCGGCCATCAGCGCCGCCGCCACCGCGGGGAACCACAGGAACAGCCCGGCGTCGACGACCGCGGCCAGCCCGGTGACGATCAGCGTGGCGAGATTGGTCCGCGGCTCCGTCAGGCCGATCCGCTGGGCGAACTGCGACACGATGAGCGTATAGAAGATGCCCGAAAGCGCCGCGACGATCCAGGACTGTCCCGGCCATTGTCGGATTTCGAGGAAGTGATGCATTCCGGCCAGCCACGACAGGATAATCAAGCCGTTGCGTGCCAGGTAGAACCGCAGCGCCACCAGCCGATGGACCGGCGTCTCTTCGGCCTCGATCGATTTCATCGTGACGAGCGGGACCGCCTCGGGCGTTTCGCCTTCGTCGGCCTTCTGCTCTTCCGGCAGCGCTTCACCCACGACGGCGTGACGCACGCGCATCCGGTAGTAGCCCAGCCGCAGATGCTGTTCGGGGTCGAGCACTCCTTCGACGATGCGAAGCTGATCGATCCACGTTCCGGTCTTGCTGCCCAGATCGCCGATCGTCACCGCGCCGTGATGATCCACCTTGATCCAGCAGTGGACGGCGTCGAGTCCGCCGTCGGGCAGCCGCAGCCAGCCGCCCTCCTCCGCGCCCAGCACCAGCTCCTCGTTGATGGGAACGACGTACTGCTCACCCAGGAAGCGCGGGCCTTCGACGACTTCGAGGATGGCGCGGCGCCGCTCCTTTTGGGGACCGGCGTACTCCAGCGTCATTTCGCGCTCGCACGCCGGACAGCGCAGGGCGACGACGACGTCGATCCCGCCGGCTTCCATCGTATGACCGCACGCACATCGAACTTGAATCGGCATGGCGGGGGTAGTCTAAGCGTTGCGCGGTGAATCGGGAAAACCGGGCGCCGACTCCGGCCACGGGGCCGAAGCGGGATTCCGCGGTCGGCGGGGTGATAAAAAGGCCAGCGTCCGGAGCGCGTCGGGGGGAAACGCGCGATGCCGAAGCCGCTGGCCGTGAATCAGCGCAATCCGAGTTCTTGATACTATGTCAAACGTCCGAATTCGTCAAGCCGCTATTTGGGGGAACATCCCAGCAACATTCAACAACGCGCGGCGGCCGGCGCCGCCGGTGTGTCGCGCTTTGTTGCGTCCGCGCCGCGATCGCGTATTGTGTCGCGATGCTTCGAATCCTCCACGTGGTTCAGTCGCTTGATCCAGCCTGGGGCGGCATCGCGCGCGTCCTGCCCGAATTGGCCGCGGGTCTGACGCAACATGGTGTCCGCTCGATAGTTGCAACTTTGGCAGGGGGCCGTTACGGAACACCCGCCGACGTGCCGGACGTTGATGTGCAGGCGTTTTCAGCCTCGGATGGAAGGCTTGGACGCTCGGCAGGTTTTGCGCGGGCGATCAAATCGGTGGTCGGCGAAGCCGATGTCGTTCACTTGCATGGTTTGTGGACGTTTCAAAACTGGAAAGCCGCCGCCGCAGCGCGCCATAAGGGTAAACCCTATGTCGTCACGCCGCACAGCATGATGATGCCGTGGGCGTGGCAGCGCTCGCGTTTGAGAAAACGCGTCGCCGGCTGGCTGTTCGAGCACCGCAACCTGCGCCAGGCTGCCTGTCTTCATGCCCTGGCCGATGGCGAGGCCGAGGAGATGCGGCGGCTGGGGTTTAATAGCCGAATCGAAATAATTCCAAACGGGCTTTGGCCCCAGCAGTACGCGTCACTGCCGCCCGCCGACGATCTGATCGCCGCCCATCCGCGGCTCGCCGATCGACGCTGGATGCTTTTCCTATCGCGCATTCATCCGCAGAAGGGCATCGTGCCGCTGATGCAGGCGTGTCTCGACGAGGCGCGCAGCGCGGCCAAGTGGCAGCTTGTCGTCGCCGGGCCGGATGAGATCGGACTGCGCCGCGTGCTCGAAGCGGCGGTGGCGCGCAAGGGATTGTCCGACCGCGTGACGTTTCTCGGCATGCTCGATCGCCGCCAGGTGCTGGCGGCGCTGGGGCGTGCGTCGGCGTTCCTTCAGCCGAGTTTCAGCGAGGGGCTGAGCATGTCGATTCTCGAAGCCGCCGCCGCCGGCGTGCCGCTGCTGATCTCGCCGGCCTGCAACCTGCCCGAGGTGGCCGCCCGTGGGGCGGGGCTGATCGTTGATCCGGACCGCCGCAGCATCGCGTCGGGGCTGCGCCGGCTGCTGGAGCTTGACGAGCCGCGGCGGGCCGCGATGGGCGAAGCGGCCCGCGCTCTCGTTCGCGAGCGCTTCTCGTGGGAAGCGTTGCTGCCGCGCTACGCCGCGTGGTACACGTCGATAGCCCGCCGGCGTGGTTAACGAGGGCCGGCGTGGTTGTTCGGGCCGTTCGCATCCAATGCATCGCGCGCTGCGGGCATTCCGCCCGCGCGAACGGGCTACAAGCCCGTTTCACGCGACTTTCAAACGATGCGTCGATTCTGACCGGCGCAACCGCCTGATCCGGCGTGCAATTCACGCGCATTTCGAGGTATTGAACTCTTGACCGATGCGTTACACTGCACGATTGTCGCGCGTGGAGGGGCCTTGCACGCGCATGGCCCGGCGCCGCGATAACCCTTGAAGTTGGGGGTAACCCATGAAGAATTCATCCCGCCGACTGCGCCCCGCCCTGATGTTCTGCGCCTTGCTGGCGTTGCCCGGCGCGAGTTGCAACATCGACATCGACGAGCTGGAAGATCTGCTCGAAGACATCGAGATCAACATCAATAACGCCGTCAACACGATTCAGACGCGCGATCCGCGTCAGATCACGCTGCCCCAACCGGTCGTCGACCGCGGCGACACGATCATCATCAACCAGGACGTCAACGTTATCGTCGACGTCAGCAACCAGCTCGTCGTCGCGGAGCTGCCCGACATCACGCTCATCGGCTTCGAGAACATCACCGGCTTCGACATCTACATTCAATATCTCGTTGACGGCGTGTTGCAGGGGGTGTTCGTCTTTGACGGTGAAACGCTGCTGTTGGAGTACCCCTGCCTCGCGGACATCCAGTTGCTCAGCGAAGAGGACTTCGACGTGTTCAGCGGCATCTTTATTCAGGAATTCGACCTCAGCGGCGTGCTGCTGTTGAACCCGTTCGATTTCGAATGTGGGCAGGCCGTGATTCTGACCATCGATCCGTTTTCGGTCTCGGCCTCGACCGAGATCATCGAATTGGCGCCCTGACCGCCATCCACTGCATTGCCGGATTCCGCCGGACGAACAACGACGCCATGGCGAACCAACCCGCACATCCATCGCCGCCGGATCTGGCGGAGCTGTGCCGGGGGCTTTTCGACGCCCCGGCGACCGCGCCGCGCGGCGCTCCCGTATCCGCCGAGCAGTTGCCCGAGCCGGCTCGCTTTCTGCTGGTTCATGATGAGCACATGACGTTGCGCCTGGAGCAGCACTTCGGAGCGGCCGTGCGGCTGCGGGTGCTGGCGGATCACCTCGAAGGCCGATCCTATCGCCGGCGGATCGTGCTGACTCCCGATGGCCATGACCGCATCGTCGAATTGGGCGTCGTGCGTATTCGGCTCGATCGTCTGCCGGACGCCGTGCGTGGCGAAGTGCTGTCGAAGTCCGCCCCGCTGGGCGACATCCTGACGCGCCACGGCGTCATGACGCACGTCCGGCCGCAAGCCTATTATCGATTTGACGCCGCCGATCCGGCGTTGGCGCCATTAAGCGCCGCGGGCGGCGCGGAACGGTTCGGCCGCGTGGCGACGATCGATTGCGATGGTCGGCCGGCGATCGAGCTGTTGGAAATCATCGCGGTGTAGGGTCCGCACAGCGGCCCATACTCGGCTGTTGGGATGACGGGCGGGTTATGAGCGAATCTTTCGATTGCGTCATCATCGGCGGCGGGCCGGCCGGCTCGACGTGTGCGACGGTGCTGGCCGATCACGGCCGCCGCGTGCTGGTGGTGGAGCGTGCGCCGTATCCGCGTTTTCACATCGGCGAGTCGCTGATGCCCGAGACCTACTGGGTATTCCGGCGCATCGGCATGTTGGACAAGCTCAAGAACAGCCCGTTCGTCCGCAAGTACAGCGTGCAGTTCGTCGCGCCGACGGGCAAGGAGTCGGCCCCGTTCTATTTCGACGAGCGCAACCCGCATGAGTGCTCGGTGACGTGGCAGGTGCTGCGCAGCGAATTCGACCGCATGATGCTCGACAACGCCGCCGAGCACGGCGCCGTGACATGGCAGCCGGCCAACGTCGCCGACGTCCTGCTCGAGCCGTCGCCGCGCCACGGGCTGCCGCGCGCCACGGGCGTGGTAGTCGAACGGGAGGACGGCCGGCGCGTCGAGGTCCGCGCCCCGGTCGTGGTCGACGCCACGGGAATGAACGCCATGCTCTCGCGGCGCCTGGGAATTCGATTGCCCGATCCCAAGCTGCGCAAGGCGGCGGTGTTCGCGCACTATCGCGGCGCTTATCGCGATCCCAATCCGCGCGACGAGGGGGCGACGCTGATTCTGTCGGTGCAGGGGCAGCGCGGCTGGCTCTGGTACATCCCGCTGCCGGACGACGTGGTATCGGTGGGCGTGGTCGGCGATCTGGAGTATCTCATCGACGGCCGCGGCGAGCCGGAGCAGACGCTGGATGAGGAGATTGTGCGCTGCCCGTTCATCGTGCCGCGCCTGGCGCATGCGACGCGCGTTTCGCCGGTGCACGTGCTGTCGGATTTTTCGTACAACGCCAAGGTCTGCGCCGGCGACGGCTGGGTGCTGATCGGCGACGCGTTCACGTTCCTCGATCCGATGTACTCCTCGGGCGTGCTGCTGGCGCTGCGGTCTGGCGAGGCCGCGGCCGATGCGATTCACGCGGCGCTGCACGTCGGCGACACGTCGGCCGCCGCGCTGGGGGCGTGGGGCGAGCGGTTCTACGACGGCGTGCAGGCCATCCGCAAGATGGTGTATGCGTTCTACACGCCGGGTTTCTCGTTCAGCAAGTTCGTCCGCGCCCATCCGGACTGCAAGGACAAGGTGACGGAGATTCTCATCGGCGACGTGTTCCGCCCCGAGGTGCACGACGTTTTTGGGCCGATGGGCCGGTATTTCCAGGTTCCCGAGTCGATTCGGCTGGAGTCGCCGGCGCCGTCCGCCGCACGGCAGGTTGACGCGCGAACGTGCGATGAGCGGCAGGGTGAGTGACAATGTATTGCCCGGCGTCCAAAGTGCGTCCGCGCGTCGTCCAGGTCGTCCGCTGTCGCGCCCCAGCGACGGCGACGCGGCTGACCGGATTCCCGCCTGCGCGGGAATGACGCATCATGGCCGAAAGCTGATGGCCGATGGTGCGTACAGCGGACGCTACTGGCTCGGTCCGCACAGCCGACCCTGCTCGGTTTCCCCCTTGCGACGCACGCTGTTCCTCGGCCACAATTCGCGCCGCTGAGTATCGAGGCGTGCGCCGGCGTCCGGAGATTTCCCCTTCCATGAAATACGTCATTTACGCCCTCCTGCTGCTGCTGATCGTGCTGCATCAGGACTTCTGGAACTGGCACCGCTACGAACCGCTGATCTTCGGCTTCATTCCCGTCGGATTGGCCCATCACGTCGGCATCTCCCTCGCGGCCGCCGTCGTCGGCGGACTGGCCGTGAAGTATTGCTGGCCCGCCGGCGTCGACGTTGCCGATTCGGCCCGCGCCGCGAACACGCCCGAGCGAAAGGGCCGCGCATGAACTCGGGACAACTGGCCGTCGGCGTTATCGCCGCCTATCTGGTGCTGCTGCTGGCCATCGGCGTGCTGAGCAACCGCTTCTTTCGCGGAACGGCCGCCGACTACTTCGTCGCCTCGCGCGGGATCGGGCCGTTCGTGCTGCTGATGTCGGTCTTCGGCACGACGATGACGAGCTTCGCGATCATCGGCAGCAGCGCCGAGGCGTTCACGGCCGGCATCGGCGTCTATGGCAAGATGGTCTCGTGGTCCGGCATCTTTCACTCGGTGTGTTTCTTTCTGATCGGCGTGCGGCTGTGGGCCTTCGGCAAGCGCTACGGCTACCAGACGCAGATACAGTTCTTCCGCGACCGCTTTGATTCCGACAAACTCGGTCTGCTGCTCTTTCCCGCGCTGGTTGGCCTGGTCGTGCCCTATCTGCTGATGGGCGTGATCGGCGCGGCCACGGCCATCGAGAGCATCACGGTCGGCGCGTTTCCCGCGCTGTTCGAGGCCACGAAAGGGGGCATCCCCTTCTGGCTGGCCGGCGCCGTCGTCTGCCTGGTCACGCTGACTTACGTGTTCTTCGGCGGCGTGCGCGGCGCGGCCTGGGCCAACACGTTTCAGACGCTTGTGTTCGTCGTGCTCGGCATCGTCACGTTCGCGGTCATCGCCGACCGGCTGGGCGGCCCCGTCGCGGCGACGCGGCAGGTCGCGGAACTGAATCCGGCCCATCTCAAGCTGGGCGCGACCGAGGCCGACGAGCAGGTGTTCCGGCAACGCATGGCCGAGTTCGAGGCCGGTACGTCGAAGATCAAGCCGCGCCATCCGCACGAGATTCCGCCGGCGGTCTTCTTCACGTACATCTTCATTCCGTTCAGCGTGGCGATGTTCCCGCACCTGTTCCAGCACTGGCTGACGGCCCGTTCGGGCAAGTCGTTCGGCCTGGTCGTCGTCGCCCATCCGCTGCTGATGATGCTGACGTGGCTGCCTTGCGTGCTGATCGGCGTGTGGGCCACGGCGGCGCTGATGCCCGACGGCAGTCCGGTGATTCCCGCCAAGCTCGACAACGCCAACGCCGTGTTGCCGATGATGGTCAACAAGCTCGCTCCGACGGTCATCGGCGGGCTGCTCGTCGCCGGCGTGCTGGCGGCCATCATGAGCAGCCTCGACTCGCAGTTCATCTGCCTGGGCAGCATCTTCACCAACGACATCGTCAACCATTACATCGAGAAGGACCGCCTGAGTGATCGGAACGTGTTGCTCCTGGGCCGGATGTTCACGGTGATCGTGGCGGTTGTCACGTACCTGCTGGCGCTGTTGACGCGGCAGGCCAGCGTCTTTCGGCTGGGCGTGTGGTGTTTTACGGGATTCGCCAGCCTGGCGCCGCTGGTGTTTGCGGCGCTTTACTGGAAGCGCGTGACGAAGGCGGGCGCCTATGCCTGCGTGCTGACGGCATGGGGCGTCGGCGCGGCGCTGTTCATATGGGCGTACGCGACGACCGAGTTGAAGGGCGATCAGGAGTTTCTTGTGTGGGGCGTCATGCCGGTGGCGATCAACGTCGCCGCCGCGACGCTGGCGATGATCGTCGTGTCGCTGCTGACGCGCCCGCCGCCGCGCGAGACGCTGGACAAGTTCTTCGCGCCGGCGAAGTGACCGGGACCGACTTTGCCGCGCGAAGAGGCGAAGCCCATCGGCTGGCGGTGTGCCCGGGCGGCCACACGGGCGCCAACGATGAGGGCATGCCGGGCATTCCGGAAAACTGAATCGGACTATGGCTCAACCATTTACCATCAGACGCCGCGTGCAGTTTCACGAAACCGACATGGCCGGCGTCATGTATTTCGCCAATTACTTTCGACTGATGGAGGAAGTCGAGCAGGAGTTCTACCGCTCGCTGGGGCTGAGCGTTTGCATGGAAAACGGCGGCCGGCGGCTGGGCTTCCCGCGCGTCAACGTCGCCTGCGAATACTTCGAGCCGGCCCGCTTCGACGACGTGCTCGATCTTGAATTCCGGCTCATGAGGCTGGGAACGAAGTCGATTGCTTATGAAGTCACGTTCATGCGCGACGGCCGGCGGCTGGCCCGCGGTTCGCTTACGAGCGTCTGTTGCGTCGAGTCGGCGCCGGGCGAGTTCGAGTCGATCGCGATTCCGCCGCCGGTTCGCGAGGCGTTGTCGGCGCGGCTCGAACCGGCCGGCCTTTCGCAAGCCTGACGCCCCCGCGGCGCTGGCCGACGCCGTCGCTCGCCCGCTTTTCCGCCGCCGACGCGGCCGGCGATCGCACCGGCAGCGACGCCAGCGTTAGCGACAGACCATCCCACGTCGACCACACGGCGTCGGGAATCTCCCGCCGCACCTTTTCCATCTTCTCGGGAGCGCCCGGCAAAAGGATGAGGGGAATGTCGCGCCCGGCCTTGTAACCGCGAATGCCGCCGGCCGTCGCCCGCCCGTGCGACGGCAGCCGCGACAGGTCGATCACCACCGCGTGCGGCGGCCGCGCCAGAATCTCCCGGCCGGCTCGGGCGCCGTCGGCGCACTCGACGCGCACGGTGTGGCCCATCGCGCGGATGCGGGCGGCCCGCTCGTTCGCTTCGGACTTGTTCCAGTGAATCAGAAACACATCGGCCATGATGATTGGACCCCGGCGACGCCGAGCGATATTCTCGGCGTGGTGCGGCGGCCGCGCCAAGCCCGCGGCCTGGAGAAACACGCGCCATGTCGAAGCGGCGGCAAACGGTCGTGCGCGAGCAGGAGTGCCCGCTGTGTCGCGGCGCGGGCCGGATCGCGGTGCTCAACTACACGCCGTTTCATCTGCTCTACGCGCTGGGGGTTCTGCTGGTCGCGGCGCTGCTGGTCGTAAGCTGGCTGATGAACGCCCGCTGGACCTGGCTGCACTGGGGCGCGCTGATCCTCGGCGGCGTCGGCCTGCTGGCCTGCCTGTCGCCGCTGGTGATGGCGTTCTTTGTGTCGCGGACCTGCCACCTCTGCGACGGCCGCGGCCGGGGGGTGTTCGAGTCGACGGTCGTGGAAGAGGCTGAATAGCGCGCCGGCGCGCAGCGGAGCGCTTTCCGGGAGCGGCGTCAGCTCGCAGGGACAACGCGACGTGCGCGACGCCGAACGCGCATCAGCCAGCCCGCACCCGCCGCCAGCAACGCGGCGCTGGCCGGTTCGGGGATGGGCGAAAAGTGGAACGCGTTGATGGAGGCGAGCCAGCTCAGGCGGTCGAAGATGACGTAGTCAATCGGCGTGTCGCTCACGATGCCGAGGAACTGCTCGCCAGGCGTGCCGCCGGCAAAGCCCTGGGCGATAAGTTGGCCGGCCTCGTCGTAGGCGAATAGATAACTATGGCCTGCGAAGTGCGCGCCGACAGCCAGGGCGGGAAGCAGGGGATCTGCAACAATCCAAGTGCGTGAACTCGGCAGCGGCAGCGGAATGATCGCGTCGAGGTGGAAGCCGCTGATCGGATTGCCGGCCAGTTCGAGTCGCCCGGCGGGTGCCGAAAAATGAACTCCGCAACTATCATAATTATGGGCGGGCGTGACTTGCACGCCCGGCTGGCTCGGTTGCCCGCTGGGCTGCGTCTCGAAGTCGATGACGCTTAGCGAACCAGCCGCATCAGCGAACGCGGGATAGTCGTTGACAAACGTCTGCACGTCCGCGAACGCGCATTGGGCCAAGCACGTTGTGATGCACGCAACCCACTTTGTTGTGGCCATCTGAATCCTCCTCTAATGTAGCGCCAGCCGGCCCGATGGCTCAGCGGCGGCGACGCCTCGTCCGCAATAGACCAATGGCGAGCAGGAGCAATGTGGCACCGGCCGGCTCGGGGATGGGCGAAAAGTGAAAATCGTTGACCGATGCGATCGAGCTCATTCTGTCGAAAATCACATAGTCGATGGGTGTCGTCGATATGATCCCCAGAAAATGGTTCGCGCCGCCCTGA